>DATHNC010000047.1:0-37327 GCA_035486415.1 Saccharimonadales bacterium (SeqCode) | reverse complement strand
TCGCGGGGCGGATGCGGAGATACGTTCCGCAGCGGCAAATATTTCCATTCATGGCATCTTCGATTTCGACGTCCGTCGGGCTTGGCGAGTGCGCGAGGAGCGCTGAAGCGGACATCATTTGTCCGGCCTGGCAGTAGCCGCATTGGGGCACGTCGAGTTCCTGCCAGGCGAGTTGCACGGCGTGCGTGCCGTTCGCCGATAGGCCTTCAATCGTGGTGATCTGCGCGTTTGCCGCAGCGGATACCGGAGTCTGGCAGGAGCGCACCGCGCGCCCGTTCATGTGCACGGTGCAGGCGCCGCACAGGCCCGCGCCGCAGCCGAATTTCGTGCCCTTCATGCCGAGGACGTCGCGGATTACCCACAGCAGCGGCATGTCCGCAGGGACGTCAACAGAGGTAGACCTTCCGTTTAAGTTCAATTGGTATGGCATGGCGTTCGCTCCCGGAGTTCTGAGGCCTCGAAAATAGAGGCTGTCTGGTGACGGACCTGGGGCCCTCGATTTTTTGATTATTTCAATTCGATTATTAATTCTACCATTTGGGGCTGTGGCGATGGCAAGTCTTGAATGGTGAGAAGTTTTCAGTGGCGCGGGCTTTAGCCTGTGGAATTTTAGATCCTGCCAGGATTAAAAGCCGCCGGCGAGACGCCGGCGCCACGAAAGGCAAATTACAGATTGTTTTTCATTTTCCAATCGCCTACGGGGACGCGCGGCATTTCAAATAAATCCGACGTGCGCGCATACCATCCACGGCCGTGCATGCGGCCAATGAGTTTCAACTTGGGGGTATCGATATAATTTTTTTCGGCGTCGATGACCATTTCGTCATGAATATGCATGGCCACCACGCGCCCCAGTACAATTCCGGTCTCGCCTAAATCCACGATTTGGAGCAGTTCGCACTCCATGGCGACGGGGCTTTCGGCGATGCGCGGGGGCTTTACACGCACTGAGGGCAAAGTTGAGAGTCCCGCTTGCTCCAGCTCGTTCACACCGTAATCGAATTCAATCGCGGTGATATTCATTTGTTCGGCGTTGGCTTCCGAGACGAGGTTTACTACGAACTGGCCTGTTTCGCGGATGTTCACGCGCGTGTCTTTTGGGCGGACAGGGTTATAGCTGGCAACGCCGATGCCGATTACGGGAGGATTGCCTGAAAATGCGTTGAAGAAGGAAAATGCTCCGGCGTTCAGCACGCCTTGGGAATCCTGGCTGACCACCCAGGCGATGGGGCGCGGAGTTACCGTTGAAACTAAAAGTTTGTAGCATTCCTTCGGTGGAATTTTATTAAAATCAAAGAGCATTGCAAATCCTCCCCAAAAAGATTCCGTGTGCGGCGTGCGTAGCAGTTCCGCGAACCAGTGATTATGACAGACAACAGCAAATACGGGACTATAACAAAACATCGCGGCTGGCAGACTACGGAAAAAAGGACTTGTTCTGTCATTCTGAGCGAAGCGAAGGATCTCTCTTCGATTTAAATATAGGAAAAGAAACGAAGAGAGATTCTTCGCTTCGCTCAGAATGACAGAGTATTGGGTTTTTCCGCTCCCTGTGAAGCCGCGACCCACGAAGACAGTTGTAGCCCGCCCCTTCAGAGGAGGGGGTTTAGATTCTCAGGTGGCAGCGTCGACGTTTGAAATTTAAACCCCCGCCTCTCATCCTTCGTTATTACTCAGGAAAAGAGAGGCGGGGTACAACAGATGTGCTGGAGTTCAAAGCCTTCCGTTTGATTTGGAATCTCAAACAAATCAGGTGGCTTCTAGGTGATTCCCTTTAGAAATTTTGTGCACGGGACACGAAAAATCTTCTAGCAGCGGCTGACGTTTGTGCCTGACAAATACAGGGAATGACGGGGACGAGAAACTTCTGCGATGCTCTCGTGCGCCGCAGAAATTATTTTCAGAAGTGGACTCCCATGTGCACAACGTTTCGTGCCCTCCCATATTTCTGGAGGTAAAGGCCTATGATTCGAAAAATTCTATTGGCTACATCGCTTGCAGGGTTTTTATTCGCAGTATCGGCGCACGCACAACCTGCAAATCAGAGCGCGCAATCCGACCAGCAAGCACCCAAAGTGCAAACCATAACAGGAAAAGTCACGCAGGTGGAAACGGGCGGAAAAGCGTTCTCGGTGGATGTAGCCCAGGGCAACGAGAAGAAACCAATGCGGTTCGTGGTAGGCAAGGAAACTACCGTGCAAGGGCACGTGGCCGCAGGATCAATGGCCAGTGTGGATTACCAACCTGACGCAAACGGCCAGCTCGTAGCGCTTTCCGTGAAGGAGCAAACCGCACAACCACAATAGCGAAAAATATACCGAGAGGATTTGGTGGGCGAAACCGGGAGATTTTTCCCGGTTTCGCCCTGTTGTTTTGGTGTGTGCAAGCGTTCTTTTACACCTTCGAGCTTCGCGGTAATCGCAAAAATAATGTTGATTAATATGCGCTTGCGCCTTTACTTCAACCTCATCGCGTGATAATTTGTTTTCCCGTAACCGCCATCGTAGCGCCAGGCGGATGGGCCCCTGTTAAACGACCCTTCAGCGAAATTGTCGCGGCTCGAACCCTCCCGAGTAAGCGGAATACGTCTCTTCCGAGGTATGTGCAAAGGGCTTGGTGTAGGCGAATTGCGACACGAAAATCACCCGGCGCGCACACGGCGGAAGCCTAAAAGGGGATATCTTGCTAAAACTGCGCAAAGTTGAGCTCGTCGGATTCAAGTCATTCTGCGAAAAAACGCAAATCACTTTTAGCGGCGCCGGCCTTACGTGCATCATCGGCCCAAATGGCTGCGGCAAGTCCAATATTGTGGATGCCATTTCGTGGGTTCTGGGCGAGCAGAGCCACAAATCGCTCCGGGCTGAGCGTATGTCCGACTGCATTTTTAATGGGACCGCCAAGCGGCCTCCCCTCGGGCTTGCAGAAGTCACGCTGACGCTTGTCGATCCAGAACTGGCCGAGGCTGCCGAATTTGTGCTTGGAGCTCAACGCGGCGAGAACGGCGCTCACGGGCCTGTTGGCGTCCCGGACAGCGCGTTTGGCGCTAGGGCTAGCGCAATTGCTTTTAACACAGAGGGCGCAGAGGACACAGAGAACATCGAAAGTGATGCCGAGAATTCTAGCGACAGCGCCGTAGACGCCCAACAAAACCCGGACGCGGAAATCAATGGGTCCAAGGCGCCTGCGTTTGTGAAGAAGAAGCGCGCGGGGGCGGAAAAGCACTCACTGCAATTGAAGCCGGGCGAAGTAGTTGTTGGCCGGCGGCTGTATCGCTCGGGGCAGAGCGAGTATTTGATTAACGGGCGCGTGGCGCGATTGCGCGACATTCAGGATTTGTTCATGGGCATCGGGCTCGGGCCGGACTCCTACGCGATCATCGAGCAGGGACGCATCGGCCAGATTCTCAGCTCCAAGCCCACGGACCGGCGCGCCATTATCGAAGAAGCCGCGGGAATCACGAAATTCAAAACCAAGCGCCGCCTCTCGGAAGCAAAACTCGAATCCTCCAAAGTAAATCTTTCCCGCGTGAACGATATTTACGTCGAAGTTGAGAAGCAACTTGCTTCGCTGAAGCGGCAGGCATCGAAGGCGCGGAGGTATGCGGAAATCCGCGAGCAGATGCGTGGATTGCTGCGGCAGGTTCTGGCGAGCAAAGCGAAAGAGCTGGACATGGAAGCGGATCGCCTGGCCGGACTGCTTGGCGGAATTTCGCAGCAGGAATCGGCGGAGGCGCAATCCGTCAGCCAGTGGGAAGGCGAGCAGGATCGGCTCTCTTCGCGCACCTACGAACTCGAAGGCGAACTCCGGCAGCACCAGAATGTGCTCGGGCAAACAGCGCTCGAACTCGATCGCAGCGAAAATCGAATTCTGTTTAACAAGCAGCGCACTGCCGAGTTGACTGGCCGGCTGCAGCAATTGACCGCGGAACTCGAGCAAAGCGCTGCACAGGCGGCGCAGGTTGAAACTCGCGCCACGACGCACGGCGAGTCCGTGGCAACGATCAAGACCGAAGTGGCGCGCGTGGAAGCGATTCTCGCGACACTGACAGCGGCCACTGCTGAAATTTCCGGCGCGCACAATTCCGCTGAAGCGCACATTGCGGCGCTGCGCCGCACCGCCGCGCAGCTGGGCGAACAACTCACGCGGTTGCACGGCGAGCAGGCGCAGGCCGAGCAAACTCTGGCGCATCAATTGGAAGGCGTCGCGCGTTTTGAGAAACAGGAACTGGAACTACTCGATGAGTCTCTGCATCATCGTGATCGTTCGCAGGCCGCCGATCTGCATTGGGAAGACGTCCAGGAACGCACGCGCAGCCTCGAAGAGATGGTGAAAAATGCGCAAGCGGGCATTGCCAATCTTCGCAGCCAGCGGCAGGAGGCTTCCAAACAGGTTGGCGCAACACGCGATGCTCTGGCGGGAGGTCGCGCGCGCCGCGCTTCCGTCGATCAAATTTTGAATGAACGCTCATATACAGCGGACGCCGTGCAGAAACTGTTTGCGTCGAGCCAGGGCAACGAAGCCGCGGATGGCTTTCGCGCAGTTGGCGTGCTTGCCGATTACGCTGAAGTGGGACAAGAGTACGAAAGCGCGATCGAACAATTTTTGCGCGATGAGCTGGAATATGTGGTCGTCGAAAATTTCGACGTCGCGCGTGCGGGCATCGCCATGCTTCGCGATGAAGTGGGCGGACGCGCCACGTTCTTCGTGGATTCGATTCGGAAACTGAACCTTCAGACGAACGAGCCAGTTGTCTCATTTAATTTTGAGAACGAAACGGTTTCGCGCCTCGATCGGCTGGTGGAATTTCGCGATCCGCTGGGTCCGGCGGCGAAGCAGTTTCTGCCGCGTTTAAAATCGGCGTTTCTTGTCGAGCAGGCGGAAGTTGCCGAGCGCCTGGCGCGAGAAAATCCCGCACATTCTTTCGTGACCCCTGACGGGACCACCTATCAGGGCCGCGTGGTGAGCGGCGGGCGTCCATCGGAAACCGGACCGCTGGGCATGAAACGCGAATTGAGAGCGCTGGATGCGGAGGTGCTGCAATTTGAGCGCGCAGCAACCGAAGCACAAGCGGCACTGCAACGTATTGAAGAAGATTTGCGCACGAGCGAAGTAACTCTTGAACAGGCTACAGCTCAGCACGTGGAATCCCAGAAACTTCTGGTGGCGGCCAATCTGCAACGCGATCAGGCGCGGGGCGACATGGTGCGGCTCGAAATTGAATTGCGCGATTGCCAAACGGAATTGGCGCGACTGCGGAATGGCGCAGTCGCAGCGCAGCAACGCGCCGAAGCCGCACAGGCGAAGCGCGGCGAAATTTCGAGTGCGCGAGCACAAGCAGAAGTGGACATCGCTCAGGGCATGGAACAACAAATCGCTTTGCGGCAAACGGCGCAGGCGAGGCAGGAAGAGCTTTCGACGCGGCGCGCGGAAATGGCGGGACTCGCGGAACGGCTAGCGAGCGCGGAAACGATTGCGGCGCGCATTGCGCACGAACTGCAAGAGCTTGTCGCGCGGCGGCAGGCGCTTGTGCTGCAACACGATTCGCTGGTTGCGGAACAGGGACAGCTCGCGACGCAGACTGGCGAGCATCAGAAACAGGTTGCTTCGCTGCGCGCGGAAAAGTTGCGGCTCGAAGCGCGCGGCACCGAACTTGAAAAGGAGTTCGAGGACACGCGCATCCGCGCCACGCAAATGGACGACACGCTGCGACACGGGCGGCAAAAGCTCGGCGACTTCCGCGAACAACGCAGCAAGCTGGAGATCGAGCGGGCACGCAACGATTCCGAGCGCGAGCACTTGCGGCAATCATGCGTCGAAGAGTTGA
The DNA here is from genome assembly GCA_035486415.1 of Saccharimonadales bacterium (SeqCode). Taxonomy (GTDB): domain Bacteria; phylum Acidobacteriota; class Terriglobia; order Acidiferrales; family UBA7541; genus Palsa-360. The sequence continues at coordinate 31,503 of DATHNC010000047.1, read as the reverse complement.
ACGCGCAGCCGGAAGATTTGATCGCGGAGTTCCCTGCCCTCTTGTCGGGCGAGGAACTGCGGACGTCGGACGCGCAATATCATGAGCTGAAATTGCGGATCGAATCCATGGGCCCGATCAACATGATGGCACTAGAGGAATACAACGAGTGCGAGCAGCGCTTTGAATTCCTTGGCCGCGAGCGAACGGATTTGCTGCAATCGATCACAGACACGCAACAGGCGATCGCGGAACTTGACGAAGTCTGCAAACTGAAATTCGAAGAAGCCTTCAACTTTATCAACACCAATTTTGCCACGGCCTTCCACACGCTCTTTGGCGGCGGTACGGGCGAGATGAGATTGTCCGAACCGGACAGCTCTGGCGAGCCGGGTATCGACGTGGTGGCGCAGCCACCCGGGAAACGCCTGCAAAATGTGCTGCTGCTTTCCGGCGGCGAAAAAGCGATGACGGCGCTGGCGCTGCTCATCGCCATCTTCCGCTACCAACCGAGCCCGTTCTGCATCCTGGACGAAGTCGACGCACCGCTAGACGAAGCGAACGTCGGACGCTTCACAAAACTCGTTTCGGAGATGAGCGCCGGGACGCAGTTTATCGTCGTGACGCACAACCGGAGAACGATGGAGATGGCCTCGGTCCTGTATGGAGTGACGATGCAAGAGCCGGGCGTCTCGAAACTCGTGTCCGTGCGTTGGGATGAAGCGGCTACGGCGAAAGCAGCGACCAACGCCGCGTAGAGCCGCTTCGCGACAATTCGGCAAAGTTTTTCGGGGGAGAAAAGTTACCAAACCTTTCTCCCCCTTTTTTTTAGCAAGATCGCCTGTCTAAGAGAATCGTGATTTTTTAAAGACGGTCGGACTTGGTGGCGCCGGCGAGACGCCGGCGCCACCAAATGCGACTCCACAACGGCGGTAAGTGGCAATGAAAAAGCGTGGTTGAATCAAAAACAATTGCGGCGATGGGAAGGAAAACTTTTGCACACATTTATATTTTTTCCACACAAGATTTTTTCTTTTCGCTTTTCTTCTCCGTTGACATCACTGACGCGTAGGCTAAAATGACGACCTCTCTGAAGGGATAGGGTTACCAGTGGCTTCTCCAAAATTAAATTCAGTTGTTTGGGAAACAAATTTACCCGGCATTCATTTTCTAAATCGCGGCAAAGTGCGGGATCTGTATGAAGTTGGCGGCCAGCTTTTGCTGATCGCCACGGACCGGTTGTCCGCGTTCGATGTCGTGCTGCCCACTCCGATTCCGGACAAGGGGCACGTGCTCACGCAGCTTTCGCTTTTCTGGTTCAACCTGCTGCGCGATGTCATCCCGAATCATATTGTTACGGCGACGGATTTTCCGCCCGAACTTGCGCCATTCGCGGCGCAGCTTGAGGGCCGCACCATGCTTTGCAAGCGCACGAATCCGCTGCCCATTGAATGCGTCGTGCGCGGATATCTCGTCGGCTCAGGCTGGAAGGATTACCGCGCGACCGGAAAAGTTTGCGGGATTACGCTTCCCTCCGGGCTCAGGGAATCGGAACGGCTGCCGGAACCTATTTTTACGCCGTCAACCAAAGCCACGACAGGGCACGATGAAAATATTTCCTTTGATGGCGCTGTTTCACTGGTTGGAGCGGAGCTTGCGGAAAAAGTGCGCTCGATCAGTTTAGAAATTTACCGCCGCGCCGCGGCCTATGCCGAGCCTCGCGGAATTATTCTGGCGGACACAAAATTTGAATTTGGCCTCTTGGGAAAAGAGTTGATCTGGATCGATGAGGCTTTGACTCCGGATTCATCACGATTCTGGCCAGCGGACGGCTACCAGCCCGGACGCGCGCAGCCCTCGTACGATAAGCAATACGTCCGCGACTATCTCGAACGGATCGGATGGAATAAACAGCCACCCGGACCGGACCTTCCAGCCGATATTGTCGCCGCGACTCGCGAGAAATACAGGGAAGCGTACAAACAGCTAACGGGCCAGGAACTCAGCTAGCGCGCCGGAAAACCTTTCGGCAGCGGACAACTACATGCGGAGCGTGCCACGGTGAAGGAGCAATTGGAATCGCTGGTGGGGATGATGGTCGATCGCGGGATTCATTTCGACGAAGCTGTAAATGAGTTTGAGAAAAAGTTTATCAAGCGCGTGCTGGAACGTTTTCACGGCAACCAGTCCCGTGCTGCGCGGCTGCTGGGAATTCATCGCAATACGCTGAGCCGGAAGATCGACCAGTATAAGCTGGATCATGGGAAAAAGTGAGTGGCGTGGCTGGTGGCTAGAGATCTTTGAACTGCGAATGGTAACAAGTTGGCTTGAATTTCTTTCTTTTTCTGGATTGATCCTCGAAAGTTTATAGGTCTTTATTAGGTCGCCTTGTCACTCCTGACGTGAACCGAATAAATCTACGAGAATTTCTCCCGTGTTTCGGTGGAATATTGCCTTTGTGGCGCCGGCGTCTCGCCGGCGGTTTTCTGCAGTTTTCACATGGATCTAAACCCGCCAGCGGGACGCCGGCGCCACTAAGAGTCCCGGAGGGACGACACAATCCACCGCTCGAAATACTCTCAACCTAAAATAGTTCTGTACATGCAAAAACAAATGGCCCCGGAAAATTTCCGGGGCCATTTGCAATTCAGGATTGGTGAAAAGTTAGTCGCCTGCGGGAGCTTTTTTCGCTGGAGACTTCTTGGCGGGGGCTTTCTTGCCCGCGCCTTTCTCCTCCGGCAAATCTTCCGTGTTGATTTTGGCTTTATCCCACGTGAGCATAAAGGGATTCTGGGTGTATCCGGTCAACGTGCCGGTGAACCGAACCACAGCGTCTTTTTCGAGGCGCTTGGCTTCGGGCTGGCCATCGATCTTGACCGTCATGTTGGACGTAGTAGCTGCTTCGATTTCCTCGGGCGTGGCGCCGCGGAAAACTTTTAGCGTGACAGAGTCGCCCTCAACCACGGGCGGTTCCATAACGCGCACACCGACGTCGGGATATTCAAGGCCGCAGCTGGCGAGCCACATGGTCTTACCTGCATCGCCACCGGCCATGAGCGCGGGGATAAAGTTCGCGGTGTCATCGCGGGCCTTTTGCAAGTCAGCCGCGCTGGGAACATTCAGCGTAGCGGGGCGGTCGGAACTGGTCGCGGACAAGGTGAGAAGTTCGGTGACCTGATCGTCCACCAGCTTGTCGCAGGCGGGCTGCTGATAACGAATGATCTGATTCTTGAGATAGGCGCGAACTTGCGGGTCGTTCGGAATTTTCAGGTTGATGGCGCGGGCAAGTTCCCAGAAACCATCGGTGGCCGCGGGCGGAGTCATCTGCAAATCCACAATGCCGAGCCGGTAATGCGTAACGGGATCATCAGGAGTAATGGACAAAACCGTCTTGTAGTATCCGGCAGCCGCGGGATAATCCTTCAGGTTGGCGGAAGCGAGCGCGGCTACCGCGTTGAACAAAACTTTGACGCCCTTTTTCTGCTGTTCGAACTGGTCGGCCTTCGATGGATCCGGATTCTTCAGGTCATCGACGGTCTTCAAGCCGGCAATGGCCGCGTCGCGCGCTTTAGTAAGCGCGTCGGGAGTTTGCAGGTCCTTACCGCCGGCGCCCAGGAAATATGCCTGCGCTCGCGTGTAGTAGGCTTCGAGCTTGCCGGTGGTGTCAATCTTGTCGCCGAGAGCTAGCATGCGATCAGCGTACTCAATCGTCTGCGCGAAATTTTTCAGCGCCATGTACGTCGAGTAGTAATCGCGGTAGATGTAAGGCATCAGGGAGGAGTTCGGATAGGCCTTAACAAAATCGTCGAGCGCCTTTATCTTTGCTTGCGGGTTTGTTTCTTTGTCGGCTGCCTGGTACTGATTATATTCAGCCAGGGTGTAAGCGGGCTTTGCTTGATCCTGCGCCGCTTGTGGTGCGGCCAACAACTTACTTGCGCCTGATCCCATACCCAGCGCGATCCATAACAGACCGGCGCCCGTCACCATCCACTTTCGTATCATCGGCTTCCAGCCTCCTCAGCGAATTTCGAAAAAATTCATCGCAAAAACAGTCTAAAAGAATGTCATTTGGGTTAAAGCTCTCGGATTATAGGGAATCCTTATCAACGGCGCAAGCGTGATTCCCTTACGCAACAGCTTCAAAGTCAAGAGTCTCCGAATCGGGAGTACGCCTTTCATTGTATGCGCTACTGATATGATGACAAAATCCGGCGTAAGGAAGCCTGATTGAGAATATCATTTTTGCCGCCGGTAAAGTAAAGGAGAAACAATGTCCGCGGAAAAACTCATAAGAGGAAAGGTTGCGGTAGTCACCGGAGCTAGCCGCGGAATAGGTTTTGCGATTGCCCGGCGCCTGGGACAAATGGGCGCGCGCGTATCGATCTGCGGCCGCGACGCTGCGAAGCTCGAAGAATCGGCGGCAACGCTTCGAAGTGATGGAATTGAAATCATTGCGGCCGTGGCGGACGTGGCGAGAGAGGACCAGATTTTGTCGTTCGTTCAAAAGGCGCAAAATGATTTTGGTCCCATCGACATTTTAGTGAACAACGCTGGAATCGGCTTGTTTGGCCCGTTTCATGAATGCAGTGAGGCCGATTGGGACCGTGTGATGGATACGAATTTGAAGTCCGTTTTTCTGATGTCCCGGGCGGTGGTTCCGGAAATGATTCGCCGCCAGACGGGGCACATCATCAACATCAGTTCACTGGCGGGAAAAAATACGTTTTCCAACGGAGCGATTTATTGCGCGTCGAAATGGGGATTGATGGGGTTTTCGGGCAGCATGGCGGAGGATTTGCGCAGCTACGGGATTCGCGTGAGCGCCATTTGCCCAGGCTCGGTGGCGACGGAATTTTCTGGACAATCCAAGAAGGATCCGGACAAAGCGCTGCAGGCGGATGATATTGCGCACGCAGTCGCGGCGCTCGTAACGCAATCCGCCGGAAGTTTTATCAGCGAAGTACACATCCGGCCGACGCGCAAGCCATAACGAAACGCACAGCAAATTAAGCTCTCCGGTTTTCTCCTCATTTCTCTGTGACCTCTGTGTTAAGGCTTTTCCCCGTGCAAACGGCAAGGCTTTAACACAGAGGACACAGAGAAAAGAGGAGAAAACCGGAGACGTTGCGGTCCGCAATATTCCTCTTGACAATAGTCGTTGTAACGACTATTGTTGACTCATGGAACAAAACACGAAAACGAGAGGCGATTCGCGGGACACGCTCTACGCCCTCGTTTTCGTCAGCCTTTTACGCACGGCAGACGCACTGACCCGCGACGCCGAAGCCCTGGTCAAGCCCTACAACCTTTCCGGAACGCAGTACAACATCCTTCGCATTTTGCGAGGGGCGGGAGAAAAGGGCCTGGCTTGCCACGAAGTGGGAGGCAAGCTCATCTCGCGTGATCCGGACATCACGCGCCTGCTCGATCGCATGGAATCGCGTGGCTTGATTGCCCGCGCGAGAGAGGCGGACGACCGGCGGGTTGTGAAGACCCGCATCACCGCGGAAGGACTGCGGATGCTGAGCGAACTGGACAACCCAGTGCGCGAGTTGCATCGCCGCCAGCTGAGCCACTTGCCAGCGAAACAACTTCAGCAGCTTTTAAAATTACTGGACCGGGCTCGCGAACCACTCGTAGACGCCGAAGCTGAAGATTAAATTTTATGGACCCTGAATCTTTTATTCGTTTACGTACATCAGAGAGTTAACCGCACCAGAAAGTAAAACATAAAGGAGGCACACAATGAATACAGCAGTCACGACACAACAGTCTACGAAAGCATCGCAATGGAAAATCGACCCCGCACATTCCGCGGCGCATTTCAGCGTGCGGCATTTGATGATTTCAAATGTTCGCGGCGAGTTCACCAAGGTGTCGGGAAGCGCCGTGATCGATCCCACCGACCCGACAAAATCAAGCGTCGAAGTGGAAATCGACGCCAACTCAGTGAATACTCGTGAACCGCAGCGCGATGATCATCTTCGCAGCCCCGACTTCTTCGATGTCGCTAATCACCCTGTCCTAACGTTTCGGTCCCGTCGAGTCGAAGCGCATGGCGCGGAGGAGCATAAGGTTACCGGCGACCTGACGATCCGCGGAGTTACGAAAGAGGTCACTTTCGAAGTGGAAGGTCCTACCCCACCCGTCAAGGATCCCTGGGGCAACGTCCGATCAGGAATCGCCGCCACAGCAAAAATTAATCGAAAAGATTTCGGACTGGCGTTTAACGCGCTGACTGAAACTGGCGGCGTAGTTGTCGGCGACGAAGTTAAAATCACGATTGAAGCTGAATTGATCCAGCAAGCGAGCGCAGCATAAAACTGGGTTCGTGCTCAGCCGCAGATTGTTGCGCGCAACACGATCAATACCAGCATTTCGTAGGGACACGACATGTCGTGTCCCTACACGCGCATAAGGGGGAACGCGAACGGTAATCACTCCCCACAACGTCAGACTCCCTGGCCCAGGTATTTCAGGAAAGGAATTTAATCATGAGCAACAACAAGACTGCGGCAACGCAATACCCTATTCACGAGATCATTGGCCAGCGATGGAGCCCCCGAGCTTTTTCGGACCGCCCCGTGGAGCCGGAAAAGCTGGTCAGCACTTTGGAGGCCGCGCGCTGGGCCGCATCTTCGGCCAATGAGCAGCCCTGGGCATTTCTCGTAGCCACCCGCGATGACGTGAAAAATTATGATGCCGTGGCCGGAGTGCTGGTAGACTCGAATCGTAGCTGGGCAGAGAAAGCCCCCGTTCTAATTCTGGCATTCGCGCATACGCAATTCGCAAAAAACGGAAATCCGAACCGGTATGCGTTGCATGATGTGGGACAAGCTGTTGCCAATTTGTCTTTGCAGGCGACTGCGCTGGGTCTTACGGTCCACCAGATGGCCGGGTTTAATGCAGACGCCGCGCGAGAACGTTTTGAGGTTCCACCGGATTGGCAGCCGGTCAGCGTGATTGCACTGGGTTATCCGGGAGATCCGGAATCGCTGGGAGAGAAATTAAGGGAACGGGAAATTGCAGAGCGCCAGCGGAAACCGCTGGAAACTTTTGTTTTTGCAGGCTCGTGGGGGCGTCCGGCCCAGATTCCCGGACTCCCCGAACTGAATGAATGAAACTTTACATTTCGTTGCGCGTCACGGATACCTCCTGATATTCGTGTGGGTGTTTGCCGAGCAGGCGGGACTGCCCATACCTTCGGGTCCGCTACTGCTTGCGGCCGGGGCGATTTCCGGAGCGGGCGATATGAATTTGGGCACGACCATAGGTGTTGCGGTTTTGGCATCTTTGGCCAGTGACTCCATGTGGTACGAAATCGGACGGCGCAAGGGCGTTCGAGTTCTTCAATTTCTCTGCCGGATTTCACTCGAGCCTGACTCCTGTGTGCGAAGAACACAAGTCAGCTTCACGCGCAACGGACCGAGCGTGTTGCTCGGCGTAAAATTCGTTCCGGGCCTAGGCGCGATGGCTGCTCCACTGTCCGGCATAATCCGGATGGGGTGGCGGAAGTTTCTAGTGTATGACGCATTGGGAGCTATGGCCTGGGCTGGAGCGTATGCCATCACGGGCTACGCGTTCAGTGGACAACTCGAAGACGTAGCGGAAAAAGCCTCTTATCTGGGGAAATGGCTTTTTGTACTCGTGGTGGCCGGATTCGCAGGCTACATTCTATGGAAATACTATAAGCGCCAAAAATTCCTCCGTAAATTGAAGATCTCGAGAATTACACCCGAAGAGCTTAAGGGAAAAATGGATGCGGGCGAGAACCTCATTATCGTCGATCTGCGCCACTCGCTCGATTTCGACGCGAATCCGGAAACGATACCAGGCGCATTGCACGTCGATGCCGCGGATCTGGAAGAGGCTTACGCAGTAATTCCACGCGACCGTGAGATTGTTTTGTTTTGCGCTTGCCCGAATGAAGTGACCGCCGCGCGCCTTGCGCTCCTGCTGCGCAGCAAGGGGATCACGAAAATACGGCCGCTCGCGGGAGGCTACGAAGGCTGGCGCAAACTTGGCTACCCCATGGGCCCGGCTAAAGAAGAGCCGGTCATCGTGGAACCCACCAAATCCTAGTTAGTTCCTCGGGTGTTCAATTCAAATTCCAAAAGCTTCGGCCCGGATTTCTCACAAAGGTGTTCTGGATTGCCGGGTATTTCGATGGATGACTTTCCGTTTTGCTGGTCGTGCGGTTGTAGGGGCACGGCATGCAGTGCCCCTAGGGCGTATGCACAACTCATTAATTGTTGGGTTACAGGCGCGGAAGGACAATTCCGGTCTGCGACTGATACTTCCCTTTTTTGTCCTTGTACGAAATCTCGCACGGCTCATCGGACTCAAAGAAGAGAACCTGGCACAGCCCTTCGTTGGCATAAATTTTTGCGGGCAGCGGCGTGGTGTTGCTGATTTCCAGCGTAACGAAACCTTCCCACTCAGGTTCAAAGGGCGTCACGTTCACGATAATGCCGCAGCGCGCGTAGGTCGATTTGCCGAGGCAAATGGTCAGAACGTTGCGTGGGATGCGGAAATACTCCACGGAGCGCGCCAGGGCGAAAGAATTGGGCGGGACGAGGCATTCCGAGCCCTTGAACTCGACGAGCGACCGCGGATCGAAGTGTTTGGGGTCGACAATCGTGGAATTCACATTGGTAAAGATGCGGAATTCGTCGGCGACGCGGATATCGTAGCCATAGCTTGATACTCCATAGCTGATCACGCCATCGCGGACCTGGCGGTCCTCAAACGGCTCAATCATCTTGTGCTCGATGGCCATCTTACGTATCCAGTGATCCGGCTTTACCGACATTCATTTCCTCCCGATAGACTTTGCAAAGACGCGCATCTTAACCGACCTCGCCGACCTTGACAACCCGCAACTGTGTGTCTAGCATGGCTTGCCGTTGAATCGCTGGAGGTTAGCGTGATTAAGCTGGATATCGTGAATGCCGTTGTGAACAAGACCGGCGTGAGCCGCACGAAAGCTGAGCAGGCCGTCGAAACCGTTTTCGACGCCATGAAGAAAGCTCTCGGCAAAGGCGAACGAATCGAATTGCGCCGCTTCGGTGTGTTCAACGTGCGCCCGCGCAAAACTGGCATCGGACGCAACCCGCGCACCGGCCAGGAGGTCAGTATTCCTCCCGGCAAAGCAGTGCGATTCAAGCCTGGCAAGGAATTGCAAACGCTCTAAGCTGATTTAGCGATTGCCACCGGATACCCTTTTGCGTTTCACATTGGGCGCTTCCCTTTTGCGTCCATTGGATGCAAATCCTGTTCTCTTGCCGCGCGGCGCGCATCTAATCCTCCATGACGGATCGAAACGAATTTGAATTTGAGTCTGCTCCCGCAGGGTCAATTTCTCCTTCACCATCTCCCGTCGTGGACGCCTGGGCCCTGCCTTCCAACACGTCCTGGGAAAACCTGGAAGCTCGCAAACAAAAAAAATCCTTCGTCATCGCTATTTTACTTTTTCTGCTGACTTTGATTTCAACTTTGGCCGTCGGAGCGCAGTACGCGTCCGCCTACGCGTCCGGGCAAACACCTGATTTTGACGAGCTGTTTTCAATCTACGGGAAGCTGCTTGCTCATCCGGAAGTTTTGTTGGCTGGGATCCCTTTCGCCTTCACGTTGATCGGGATTTTGCTGGCACACGAGTTGGGGCATTTTTTCGCGTGCCGCTATTACGGAATTTCTGCGAGCTATCCTTATTTTCTTCCTGCTCCAACCCTGATCGGAACGCTGGGCGCTTTCATTCGCATTCGATCCGCGATCTACAACCGCAAGGCGCTCTTTGACGTGGGGCTTGCCGGGCCTGTCGTAGGATTTCTATTTGCTGTGCCGGCGCTGGCGATCGCCATTTTTTATTCAAAGGTCGTGCCGTTTTCCGAGGCGCATTCCGTGGTTGTCTTCGGGCAGCCGCTGGTGCTGCGTCTGCTTGTGGCCGTCCTGCGTCCAGGCGTTGCGCCGGGAGATTTGCTATTGCATCCCGTGGGGCGAGCAGCATGGGTAGGACTGTTTGCGACGTCGCTGAATTTGCTCCCCGCCGGGCAACTCGATGGCGGGCACATTCTGTACTCAGTGGCTAGCAAGTATCACAAGAAAATTACGCTGGCCGTTGCGCTGCTGCTTGTTCCACTCGGAATTTATTATTGGAAAGGCTGGATCATGTGGGCTGTGCTGCTGCTGGCGATTGGCTTCCGCCATCCGCCCTTGATGAATCGCTGGGAGCAGCTCGACCGTCCACGCTTAATCTGGGCTGCCATCGCTGTGGTGATATTTGCCCTATGTTTCATGCCAATGCCAGTCGTGATTCGGTAGGGTTTTGGTGGCGCGGGCTTCAGCCTGCGGGGTTTCGGCCTTGCAAGGACCAACCCCCGCAGGCTAAAGCCCGCGTCACTAAAAACTAAAACAAACTCAGCGGATCGATATCGACCAGAACGGCCTTCTGCGGGATTTCTTTTTCTTCACTGAATGCCAACAATTCCGAGACGGCGCGCGTAAGTTGCGCGCGCTTCGGCGCTTTCAATAAGAATTGAAAACGGTATTCGCGCTTCAACCGCGCCAAGGGCGCCGCGGCAGGGCCCAGCACCTTTACGCCGCGCGATTCCATGGGCGCTAAAAAGGCCGAGAGCTGGCGCGACCAGCGAATCGCGTTTTCTATTTTCGTGTCGCGCACCAGAATGCTGGCTAGCGCCGTGAACGGCGGATAATGCAGCATGCGCCGGAATTGCACTTCTTTTTCAAAAAATGTCAGGTAGTCCTGACGCGCGGCCAATTGAATCGCGTAGTGCTCGGGATAATGCGTCTCGACAAGCACTTCGCCGGGCAAGCCTCCACGCCCCGCGCGACCCGCTACCTGCGTCAGCAGCTGAAATGTGCGCTCGGCTGCGCGAAAATCCGGCAGGCTGAGCTGCGAATCCGCGGAAATGACGCCAACCAGCGTGACGCGCTGAAAATCGTGGCCCTTCGCAACCATTTGAGTGCCCACCAGAATGTCAATCTTCCCCGTCGCAAAGTCTCCGAGGACCTGTTGGTACGCACTTTTCGTGCGCACGGAATCGCGATCCAGACGCGCAATTTTGGCCTCCGGAAATTTCTCGCGCAGTTTTTCTTCGAGCTGTTCGGCGCCCGCGCCAAAAAAATAAACGTGTTCGGAATTGCATTTCGGACAAACTTCCGGCACGCGCCGCGAAAATCCGCAGTAGTGGCATTCGAGGCGCTGGCGCTGCTTGTGAAAGGTGAGCGAAATGCTGCAATTTTCGCATTGCACGCCGATCCCGCAGGAGCGGCAGAGCACGGACCATGAGTAGCCGCGACGATTGATCAGGATGAGCGATTGCGTTCCTTCCGCAAGGCGCGTGGCGATGGCTATATTTAATTTTGAGGAAATTGGACCGGTGTTGTGCGTAGTTTTAAAATCCTCGCGCAGGTCGACGATTTCCACGGGTGCCATCGGACGATTTTCTACGCGGGAATCGAGCTGCAAAAGTTGATATTTTCCGGTGCGGGCGTTTTGAAAACTTTCCAGGGACGGCGTCGCGGAGCCGAGCAGCACGACCGCGCCTTCGAGCTTCGCGCGCACAACGGCCACATCACGCCCGTGGTAGCGCGGGGTTTCTTCCTGCTTATAGCTGGCCTCCTGCTCCTCATCGACCACGATCAGGCCAAGATTTTCCAAAGGCGCGAATACGGCAGAGCGCGTTCCCACCACGACGCGCGCCTCGCCCCGCCGCACGCGCCACCATTCGCGGGCGCGCTCCACTTCCGCCAGCGCGCTGTGTAGCACGGCAACGCCTGCGCCGAATTTCGCGCGGCACAATCTGCCGACCCAAAGCGTCAGCGCAATTTCCGGAACAAGAATCAGCGCGGTTTTGCCGCGCGCCAGCACTTCTTCCACGGCGTTGAGATAGACTTCCGTTTTTCCACTGCCGGTAACGCCGTAAAGAAGCCCGGTGGTAAAAACACCAGCGTCGAGCCATCCCCGGATGACCGCCAATTCCCTTTCCTGATCCACATTTAAAATATTGGATGGCGGCGTGTAATCGGCATCGAACAAATCTTCTTCAATGACGATGGGCTCTTCCCAACATTTTAATTTTTCATGGTGAATCATCCGTTCGATGAGCGGCCGCGAAACTTTGGCAAGTTTTGCGAGGGCCGGCAGCGGCAACGGGCCGCGCTCTTCGGCAAGCACATGGAAAACGCGCGCTTCTTTTTCCGGGAGCGCGGCGCTCGGATCGGCTGACGGCAATACCTCGGAAGGTGTGGGTGCATTCCAAGCCACAATTTTCTGCACGCGCGCTTTCCGGCGCACGGCGACCTCGCGACTTTCGAGCTGCTTGCGCCGCAGCAAGCGCTCGGCCGCCGCTTCTCCGCCTGGCAGCTTATGCAGGCGATCCGCACGCACGGGTCGGCCTTCAATCTCCATCAGCGAGAGAAGCGCCAGTTCCGCGACATCGGATTCGCTGCGATTCCATGCCGCGTCCAGTTCACTGCGGCGTGCGCGCCCGGCATCGGTCACCAGAAATTCGCGCTCGTGCCGCAAATCGATTTGCGGCGGAAGCATTGCGCGAAACACTTCCCCGATTGGCGCGACATAGTAGCCGCTCACCCATCGTCCGAGTTCCACAAGATTCGGAGGCAGCGCCGGAATTGCGTCCAGCACCTCTACGATTTCTCTGACATTTTTTACAAGTTTGGGATCGGGACGGCGGACGGAAGCATTGACTACCACTCCGGTCATCGCGCGGTTGCGAAAAGGGACGAGCACGCGGCTTCCGACGAAAATTGAACCGGCAAGGTGGCTCGGAATTTCGTAAGTAAACAGTGAGCGCAGTGGAACCGGCAGCGCAACTTCGCAATAAGTGGAAGACATGTGCGGAAAGTAGTCTAGCCCGAATCTCGCATAAGAAGAAAAGTAGGACAGGCTTTTGCCTGTTTTCTTTTGATTTTCCAATTGCTGCAGCATTGGAATAAATATATCCGATTCGTAGCGCAACGTAATCCATTCTGTCATTCCGAGCGAAGCGAGGAATCTCTCTTCGATTTAACCCTAAGCAAAGTAGGAGAGATTCCTCGCTTCGCTCGGAATGACAGAACGTTGAGTTTATCGACGAAATGGAAACCCTGTTCTACTTGGAAGCTTTCTTCACTTTCAAGCCGAGGAGCGCCATCACTTTTTGCAAGTCATCCCAGACTTCGCGTTTCGCTGGCGGATTGCGCAGCAAATAGGCGGGGTGATACGTGACCATCAGCTTCGTGCCGCGATAATCAAGCCACTGGCCCCGAATTTTGGATATCGAGTCTTTCGTTTTCAAAAGTGACTGCGCGGCAGTCAGACCGAGGCAGACAATTGCTTTCGGCGCAATGGCGTCGATTTGGCGGTAGAGAAATGGCGAGCAGGTGGCCGACTCGTCTTCTTCCGGTTTGCGATTTTCCGGCGGACGGCATTTCACAACGTTGGCGATGTACACCTGATTGCGTGTCAGGCCCATGGCCTCAATCATTTGCGTCAACAATTTTCCGGCACGGCCCACAAACGGCAAGCCCTGCATGTCTTCGTCACGCCCGGGACCTTCTCCGACAAACACAAGCTCGGCGTGCTCATTTCCCGCGCCGAAAACAATTTTATTTCGCGTGGTGTGCAGGCGGCAGCGCGTGCATTCGCCAAGGTCTTCGCGGATGCGCGCCAGCGTGTCGCCTTCGATGCGTTCGGAGGCATCGAACATGGACGTCACAGGAAGCACAGGAAGAGGCGTTGCGGGTTTAACCGACGAATGTGATGTGGCATGCGCCACTTCGTGTTTTGCGGTAACTACCTGCTCTGTCGGCGCTTTGGCAATTTGCGATTTTTCCGGCGCTCGTTTCGTGCTCGCACGTTTTGGCATTGTTCTCCGGTCGGTGTAAAACGCGCCGAGGTTTAAATCGTCGTAATAGCGAAGCCAGGCTTCCAGTTTTTCGCGAGGTGTTTGCGGGGGCGTGGAATCCATAGGGGATCAGCGGGTGCGCTGCGTTTCGGCAGGCTGCACCAATGTGTGTCCTGCTGATTTTCTCAAGCCGCGCAACTGATCGAGAATGCGGTGCGCCGCGTCGATTTTCGGCATGCGTTCAAATGCCTTTTCGCCGCCGTCGCGGAAATACAAAGTGATGATATTCGTGTCGTGATCGAAGCCGGCACCCTCTGCCGTCACGTCGTTGGCAATGATCATATCGGCATCTTTCGATTCCAGTTTGGCGCGCGCGTGCGCGGCAACGTTTTCCGTTTCCGCGGCGAATCCCACGATCACGCGATTCGCTTTCCCGCGCGCCACATCGGAAAGAATGTCCACCGTCGGTTCGAGTTCCAGGTTGATGCGGCCGGTTCCACGCTTCATTTTTTTCGTTTGCGGCGCGACGGGGCGGTAATCCGCCACGGCAGCGGCCATGATGAGCGAAGTGGCTCGCTGAAAATTATCAAGCACAGCGCGATGCATCTGCTCCGTGTTGCGCACAGAAATAAATTGCACGCCGTGCGGCGGATCGAGCCGCGTCGGCCCGCTGATCAAAATCACTTTTGCGCCGCGGCGTGACGCAGCAGTCGCTAGCGCGTAACCCATCTTGCCCGACGATCGGTTGGTGATGAATCGAACCGGGTCAAGGTCTTCGCACGTAGGTCCGGCCGTTACGATGATGGTTTCTTCCTGCAAATCGTGAGAGATGCCAAGCCGGGCCAGGACTGCGCTCGCAATCGCATCCACGCCGGCAAGTCGTCCCGCACCGGTCATGCCGCAGGCGAGATAACCTTCCTCGGGCGGCACGATGTGAACACCGCGCGCACGCAAGGTCTCCACATTCGCCTGCGTCGCCGCGTGCTCCCACATGTTCACGTTCATCGCCGGTGCAACCACCACGGGCGCAGTGGTGGCTAAATAAAGTGTGGTCAGAAAATCATCCGCGACGCCCCTAGCCATTTTCGCAATGGTGTTTGCAGTGGCGGGAGCGACGACCAGCAAATCGATACGCTGGGCCACGGCAATGTGCTCGATGGCGCTTTCCACGTTCGCGCCGCCTTCGGATTCCGCGCCAAACATTTCGGTGATTACTTTTTGTCCGGTGAGTGCCGCAAAGGTGAGAGGTGTGATGAATTCCTGCGCGCTATCCGTCATGATCACTTGCACTTCAATGCCGTCCTGCTGGAGTTTGCGCACGAGTTCCGCCGCCTTGTAAGCAGCCACTCCACCGGAGACGCCGAGTGCTACGCGCATACGCGTTTCGGCCCGTTAATCCTTGCGCCGCTTTCCATCCTTGTCCAGCAAATCACCCGGGATATCGGGCAATTGATATTCGAGCACGCCTGCTCTCAATTCTTCCACGGCCACGCGTGTGGATTTCTGAGAGTGCGGATTGGCTACCAGCGGGGACGCTCCAAGCATTAACTGCCTTGCTCGGCGCGCGGCCACCACCACAAATGCGAATTTGCTATCCGGTGCTTGACTTTCTGGCGCCATAAGTTCGTTATCCTCCGAAAGATTCCAATATGTCGTGTGCGCGCTGGCTTAAACAACTTCGTAGACACCGCGCGGCGATCGTGATGGCCTGGATTTCGCGCCCGGCGCGGTCCATGTCGTCATTAACCACCAGAAAATCGTAAGCCGTGTACCGCCGAATTTCCTGCTCCGCCCGTTCCAGCCTGCGCTTGATCGCTTCGTCCGAATCTTGTCCGCGAGCGCGCAGCCGCCGTTCCAATTCTTCCTTGGCAGGCGGCAAAATGAAAATAGCCACCGCATGGGGGAGCTTCTGTTTTACCTGTTCCGCACCCTGTACGTCAATTTCCAGGACCAGGTCTAGGCCTTTGGCTTGCGCTTCGTCAAGCCAGCGGCGCGGCGTGCCGTACTGATGCTTTCCGAAAACCCGCGCATGCTCCAGAAAATCACCCGATTGAACTTTTCGTTCGAATTCATCCTCTGACACAAAATCATACCATTTTCCGGCACTTTCCGTGGCCCGCGGCGGCCTTGTAGTACACGACACTGAAAACATTGTGCCCGGCACTTCCAGCATTTTTTGCACGAGCGTGGACTTTCCCGACCCGGATGGCCCAGACACGATGAACACGAGTGGCGATTGCGCGTGTGAAAGCGTCATTCGACGTTTTGCGCCTGCTCACGCAACTTCTCGATGTCGGATTTTACTTCCAGCGCCAATCCAGTAATCGCCAGGCCCTCGGACTCCACTCCGGGCGTCTTTGAAAGCAATGTGTTCGCCTCCCGCTGCATTTCCTGTAAAAGAAAATCGAGCTTCTTTCCCGCTTCACCCGCTCCGTTCAGCAATTTGCCGAACTGCTCGACATGGCTGCGAAGCCGGGCTAGTTCCTCGCTCACGTCGCTGCGCTCGGCGAGGATAGAAGCCTCTTGGGCCAGGCGTATGGGATCCACCTGCACGCCCTTCAGAAGCTCGCCCAGCCGTATTTCCAGTCGGTTGGCTATCGCGGGCCGCACGCGTTCCGTCAGGGTTTCAATTTCCGATGTCCTCGAGCCGATTCGTCCCAAAATTCCCTGCATCTCGGCGAGGAGCGCTTGGCCCTCCAAGCGGCGCATCACTTCCAACTTGTTCAGCGCCTGCTCCAGGCACGCTTCCACTTGCGCGCCCAGACGCTCCTGCTTTTCTTCGCTCTGCAACTCGCCTGCAGTCCCAGGCGCGGCAACCACGCCGGGAAGGCGCAGAAGCGACACGAGGTCCGGCTCGACTTTTACGTCGAATTCCTTTCGCAATCGCTCGACAGCTTTTAAATAGGATTCGGCAATCTCATGATTCACTTCAATCGCGCCCGTCCCGCCCGCCTCGTAATAAATATTTATGTCCACATGGCCACGGCGCAAGCGATTTCGAACCGCCTGCCTGATACGCGATTCGAACACTTCAAATCCATCCGGCATGCGAAGGTGGAGGTCGAGGAAGCGGTGATTCACGCTGCGCAGGTTGATGCGCACGGCACTACCCTCGCGCTCGACGCGCGCTTGCGCAAAACCGGTCATCGAGTAAATTCCCTCAGTTGCAGTTGTAGCCTTCATCGATCCGCCTTGGGCGCGGGAGTCGCCGCGTCATCCATGTCCGCAAACTGCATTTCGTAGAGTCGCGCGTAAATTCCGTTGCGAGCGAGTAGTTCCTGATGCGTTCCGGTCTCCGCAATTTTGCCGTCGTCGAGGACGATAATCTTATCCGCTCGCCGAATTGTCGAGAGACGGTGCGCGATGACGAACGCTGTGCGGTCCACCATCAAGTTCGAAAGGGCGCGCTGCACGAGCATTTCGGACTCGGAGTCTAACTCAGACGTCGCTTCGTCCAGAATCAGGATGGGCGAATCCTTCAGGATCGCGCGTGCAATGGCAATTCGCTGGCGCTGCCCGCCGCTCAGGCGCTGTCCGCGGTCGCCCAGCATGGTCCGGTAGCCCTGAGGCAGTTCCGTGATGAAATCGTGCGCAAGAGCAGCCTTGGCGGCCGCTTCTACGCGTTCCCTGGGCAGTCCCGGCTGGCCATAACAGATGTTGTTCCAGACTGTGTCGTTAAACAGGATCGTTTCCTGCGTCACGATAGCCATCTGCTCGCGTAGGGATCGCAGCGTGACTTCACGCACGTCCATGCCATCAATGCGCAGAATGCCCGAGGTCACAGGGTAAAACCGGGGTAGCAGGTTTACGAGTGTAGTTTTTCCTGCGCCGGACGATCCCACAATGGCGATTACTTCGCCGGCACGCGCCTGGAGCGAAACGTCGCGAAGGATGGGCGATTCGGCATCGTATCCAAAGCCGACATGTTCAAATTCCACGCTGCGCGAGAATGGTGGCAGAGTAGGCAGGCCCGGCTCCGCCGCCGGTTCGCCCTGGCTGCCGATATATTCGAAAACTTTTGCGGTCGCTCCGAATGCCAGTTCGAACTGCTGGTAAACCGTGCCCAGGCCCTTCACAGGTTCGTAGGACTTGAACAGCGCGTAGATGAAGGTGACGAAAATTCCCGCGGTCATCGCGCCTGTTTTGATTTGTTCGCGCGCGTACATGAGGACGAGGACAATGACGATCGCGCCCAGCAAATCCATCAGCGGAGAGGTAGCCACAAGCGCGCGAATCCAGCGCATGTTTTCGCGCAGCAGACGTTCGGCTGAAGCGCGAAACTTGCCGATCTCAAAATCTTCCATTCCGAATGCTTTTACGACGCGGTTGCCGCTGACCGTTTCTTCCAAAATCTGCGACAACTCTCCGATGCCTGCCTGAATTTTTTCCGTCGAGCGGCGGATGCGCTTGCCTAATGTTCTTACGGGGACGACCACCAGTGGCAGAAGAATGATCGAGCCGAGTGTCATCTTCCAATTGGTTGCAAACAGCACGGCGAGAAGAAAAAACAACGTGAAAGTATGCCGGAAGGCCAGCGCCAGATATTCCGAAAAAGCGCTGCGAACGCGCTCGACGTCATTAATGACCGTGGACAATAAACGGCCAGTCTGGTGGTGCTGAAAAAATCCGATGGGTTGGCGGATGACCTTTGCATACACTTCGTTTCTCAGGTCTGTCACTCCGGCGATGCCCGCATGCTGCACCAGCACATTTCCCAGAAATTCAGCAAAACCCTTGCCGATAAAAACAGTCAGGATGGCAATGGCAAAGAGAGTTCCGACACTGTGAATGCTTGCGGGAAGAAAAGAATTTAAATAAATAGCCTGATGCGTGAGCGGATTTTTGATCAGCAGAAGTTTGGAATCGGGAGCCTGGGGATTGAGCACGCGGTCAAAAATCGGAGTGATCATCAGCGCGATCAAACCTTCCGCGAGCCCCACTACGGAAAGGCACACAACCCCAGCCGCAAGCCGCATTTTGTACGGCATTACGTAACGCAACAGCCGACTGAGTTCTTCCCTTTTATTCAAAAATTTATTGATCCCCTGTGAGATGAACAAATACTCTGGGCCTTGGTACGCTACGAATCGCCCACGCGTTTGTCAAGCCATCGCGCCATCACGTATCACTCGCGGTCAACAATTGAGCGTCATAGCTCTTAGCAGGGCCGAGCTTCAGCTCGGCCATTCCGATCATGTTGCTTGTCGGCTTTAGCCGCTGAAGCTTCAGGGGCTAAAGCCCTTTAGAAATCGCTATTTCACGTCGGGACTGAAGTCCCGACCTCCTAAAAACGTTTCACCATCTAAAGCGGAAAACGTGCCATCTCCGTCTCAAAAAGCGTGGGATGGAGATGCCACTACGAAACCGCAGCACATTGCTATCGCTGGTTTTGTAGTGGCCACCCGTCTTTTGGGCTGGCAGCTTTTCCTTTATTTCCTTTAATTCCTAAACTTCCTCTACTTCCTTATTTCGCCAGGTCGCGGTGTACTACTTTGGATGCGTATCCCTTTTTGTGCAGCGTTTTGCTTACGGATTCCGCGAGCATCACGGAGCGATGGCGTCCGCCGGTGCAGCCGAAGGCAATCGTCAAATAACTTTTTCCTTCACGGATATAGTGTGGAATTAAATAAACCAACAGGCCTTCGACGCGCCGCAAAAATTCCTCGGTTTGCGGAAACGACCGGATGTAGCGCGCAACGCGCGGATCGCGTCCGGAATATTTGCGCAGCTTCGGAATGAAGTGGGGATTGGGCAAAAAGCGTACATCGAAAACCAAATCAGCATCCGCCGGAAGTCCGTGCCTGTATCCGAAACTCACGAGGGAAACCATCATCGGGCGGCGATTCGTTTTCTGAAAGCTGTGCGTGATGAACTGGCGGAGCTCGTGAACATTAAATTTGGTGGTGTCGATTACGACGTCGGCCAGCTTGCGGATAGGCTCCATCAGCACGCGCTCGCGGCGCAGGCCTTCGAGGACGGGACGGTCATGCCCGAGCGGATGCGGCCGCCGCGTCTCGCTGAAGCGGCGCAGGAGAGCTTCCTCAGTCGCTTCGATAAATACGAGCGTCGCGGGATCTTCCGCTCGCAACTGGCGCAGGATGGCGGGCAGCCTTTCCAGTTGATCGCCCTCGCGGACGTCCACCAGCAGCGCAGCGCGCTGAATTTCTCCGCCGGAGCGCATGTGCAATTCGCTGAATGTGGGAATCAGTGCGACAGGAAGGTTATCGACGCAATAAAAACCGAGGTCTTCAAAAGTCTTGAGGACGGTGCTTTTTCCCGACCCGCTAAGCCCGGTGAGAATCACCAGTTGTCGAGCGTCGCGCGCGTTTCTGCGCTTCACGCGGCCAGCCTAAACCTTGACCCGGCGCTGGTGCGTGCTGGGAATGCGGAGATCTTCGCGATATTTGGCAACCGTGCGGCGCGTGACATGAATTCCGGCGTCGTCCAGTTTCTTGGCGATGAGGTCGTCGGTGAGCGGGTGCGAGGTATCTTCCTCGTCGATCATTTTCTTCACGAGGCGCTTCAGAGTCTGAAGCGACATATTGTTGCCTTCCGGCCCGTTAACCGATTCGGAGAAGAAAGAACGCAATTCGAGCACGCCTTGCGGCGTGTGCGCGTACTTGCTGGAAACGGCGCGGCTGACAGTGGAGGGATGTACGCCCACTTCTTCCGCGACTTCCTTGATCATCATGGGCTTCAAGCGGTCCGCGCCATGATCGAGATATTCCCCTTGGCGCTGAATAATAATCTGGCAGACGCGGAGGATGGTGTGCTTGCGCTGCTCGATGCTTTTCATCAATTGCATCGCGGCGGTCACGCGTTCCTTCACATAGTTGCGCACTTCGCGATCCGCGGCGTCACGCGCGAGCAGCCTGCGGTACACAGGCGAGAGGCGCAGCTGCGGCACGTCATCATCGTTCATGAAAACTTGCCACTGGTCGTCTACTTTGCGGAAGTACACATCCGGCTCGACAAGGCGCGGCTGCGTCTTGTTGTAGCGCAGGCCGGGACGCGGATCGAGCTTCTTGATCACGTCCACGGCGCGCTTCACGAGCTCGACGGGACGGTTCAGAGCGCGGGCAATTTCTTTCAATTGATTGGCTTGCAGGAGACGTGCGAGAGGAGTTTCCGCACTTAGCTCTTCGGCTTCGCTCGCCACCAAGGGCCGCTTGGGCAGGCACTCGGAAACAATCTGCATCGCCAGAGTATTTTGATCGTCCAGCGTGCGCAGCTGCGTCAGCAGGCATTCGCGCAAATTGCGCGAAGCAACGCCCAGAGGATCGAATTCCTGCACCACGGCCAAAGCTTCCTCAACGTCTTCCATCGAGTACTTTCCGTTTTGCGAAATCTCTTCGAGCGATGCGCTCAGATAACCGTTCTCGTCGAGGTTTCCGATGATAGCTTCGGCGATTTCGCGCACCACGTCATTGCAAACCGTTACGCTCATCTGCCAGGCAAGATGTTCGGTGAGTCCCTGCGCGGAAGAAAGAAACTTGTCAAAGGAAGGCCGCTCAATCACTTCCGTTTCGCCGCGCTCCGGATTGCCGCCGCCGCTATCCAGATACTGGTTGAAGAACGACGCGACGTCGAAATCTTCAAACTGGCTGACCGGCTCGGTGGCGGGAATCTTTTCGGTTTCGGCTTTGAGGAAAGTTTCCGCGCTGTAATCTTCAGGTGTGACGCTCTCTTCGGACAGTTCCTCAAGCACCGGATTTTCAATCATTTCCTGATTGATCATCTCGCGAAGTTCGAGGCGATTCAGGGCCAGGACGCTTACCATCTGGACAAGGCCAGGGGTAAGGATCTGCTTCTGTGCTACGCGTAGGTGCAGTTTTGGTTGAAGCCAGCTCATAATATTGCGTCAATTCAAACGGAAATGATCTCCGAGATACACACGGCGCACTTCGGAATTGCCGCTGAGATCGTCAGGCGTCCCCGCAGCAAGCACTTTGCCGTTTTGAACAATGTAAGCGCGATCGGTAACATTCAGGGTTTCGCGGACCTGGTGGTCAGTAATGAGTACGCCAATTCCTTCGCGGCTCAATTCAGTAATAATTTTCTGAATATCCACAACGGTCAGCGGGTCAATCCCCGCAAAAGGCTCGTCCAGCAGAATGAAGGCAGGTTCAAGAACCAGCGAGCGCGCAATTTCCAGGCGTCGCCGCTCGCCGCCCGATAACGTATAAGCCCCGTTGGTTCTTACCGTTTCCAGCTTCATTTGCGCCAATAACTCCTCAAGGCGGTCACGCTGTTGCTCTGAAGTCAGAGGAAGCGTTTCGAGTACCGCAATCAGGTTTTCTTCCACCGTAAGTTGCCGGAAAACCGAAGGTTCTTGCGGCAAATAACTGATTCCATTGCGGGCCCGGAGGTACATGGGGAGGTCAGTGATATCGTCCCCGTTCAGGAGGACTCGCCCGGAATCCGGCCGGGCTAAACCAACCAAAATATAAAACGTAGTCGTCTTCCCTGCGCCGTTGGGCCCTAAAAGGCCTACAACTTCACCCTGGCTGATCTCCAGGTTGACGTCATCTACAACTTTACGCCCTCGATACGACTTGCTAAGTTCGACGGCCTGGAGCTTGAGCATGCCACGTCATTTCTCGACCTGGTGAAGCGTAACGGTTCTCGAACCATCCGCCGAATCTACAAGAATCCTATCATCGGCAAAAAAGAAGGTCAATTGACGGCCCGTGGTCGTGTCTCCAGTTGAGCTATATAGAGTTGGTTTACCTTCGGAAAGAACAAACTTGCCTTCTGAGGCCGTGTACTCTGCCCGTTCTGAGGTTCCGCGGCGATCCTGCTGGCTTACGGTTACCCCTCCGTTCGCTACCGAGCGTGACAATTGCTTCGTGCCGCTTGCGGCACCACTATCGGAAAAATAAAGATCGATTCGATCTGCTTGGATAGATCCTTGCTCGGAATCCACGCGCGCTTCCTGCTCAATCCTGCCACGCGATTCGTTTTCCCAATATGTCAGCAGGCCTCCGCGGACATGGCCCAGCTGTGGGCCGGTGCGCGCCTTTTGAGCGGGAATCTTGCTAGACACAGGCATGGGTGTCTTGGCTAGATTGAGAGATGCGCTTGCCGGTCCGGTAGGATCGTGCAACTTCGGGTTCCACTCAGTCTGAGGGAAAACTCCGCGCACATGGCTTTTCGCTTGAAGGATTTGCGTCGGGCGGTCCAGTTCGATCGTATCCGCTTCGACCACGGATTCGCCCTGCCACATTCTCGCTTTACCTGTGTAGGTGGCGTGGCCGCGCGTGGTATCTGCCACGAGATGTTCTCCCGAAATATGCGCAGGCTCTGGCGCCAAATTGGAAATACTTGCTGAGGAGGGATGCAAATCCGTGGTCATGACGTGGCCGTCCGCGTGCAAGAGGTTCGCGCCTGAAGAAAAGGTTGCCGATTGGGCCGTCGTTTGCATGGAAGTATCCGCGACGAAAACAGAACCTTCAAGCGTAACGGTATTGCTCGCACGATCTACGTGTGCGCGATCGCTTTGTCCCGCATAGGCGGCATCGTGAAAATGAACGTCGCCCGATTGATCAATCGTCGTCCACTCTCCTGTTTTATCGAACTTGGCGATTAACTCGCGCGATGCAGTGGTCTGTTCTGGATCATCGCCTAGCTTGCGATTCACTTCCACTGCACCTGTGCTTACGAGCTGCTGCAACTGATTTTGTGCGTTGAATTTCAGGTTCATCTGCTTGCCCGACATGCGCGTCATTTGCGGAACGGACTTGCCATTGACGATGGCCACGTTTCGCCAATCGACTCGCGCCGGAGCTAGTGTATTCGCGCTTTCCATATGAGTTGCGCCGTCGGGTGTTGGAGGGGCAAAGTGCATCTCGAGGGCGTCCGTAACGACGTGCCGCGTTCCGCCGTTAAATGCCGTGCTCGTGGAAGTGAGCGTAACGCCGTTGCTGGCCGTGATCAAATGCGGCACATTGTCTTGCGTGGCGAGGTCCAATTGAATGCGCCCGGCATCTACACCGTCGCCACCAACGGGAGTATCCCGTGTGGCGTGCACATTTCCGGTAGCTACAATCAACTTTACAGAGCCGTCTGCCCTCATGTCCGAAGCGATTTCATCGGCATTTAGCGCAATGGGGCCATCCGAAGTTACCTCGTGCATTTGCGGATGCCCACTGGCCACAAAACGCTTTGCTTGCAGCTCGGAATCAAGATCCAATTGCAATTTTTCGGCGACGAGTTCGATGGACGCCTGCTGCGCGTGGACACTCCCCAACATTTGCACTACTCGCGCATCACGTTGGAAAAGCATGCTGTCGCCAGAAACGTGAACATCGTTTCGATTTACCGGCTTATTTTTAACGGAAATGTCAGCGGGCGAATTGGAAAGATTTAATTCAACGTTTCGAACAAGTTGAAGCATTCCATTATTCGAATCATAGCTCACGCCGACGGCGTGGCCATCTCCCGCAGGCCAACGAAAGGTTACCGGCTTATCGGTTCGCGCCACGCCGGAACTGCGGTCAAACGTTAGCCCTGAGGTTGCGACGTGCACTGCATTTGCAGCCTGGGATTTACCGGCAGCTTGCAAGTTGATCTGAACATCTCCCGCGCAACTGATCTGCCCCGTGTTCGAAATAAAATCACACGCGTTCGTTCGCAGCGTGTCGTTCCTGTCTCCCGCTTTCCCATACACGACGATCGCCACGTCTTCCAACAGGTTCCGACTTCCCTCTTTGAACGATGTCGTGCGGGAGGCTTTCACCGTGTAAATCGTCCGCTGACCCTCGACCTTGGAATAGGAAAACTCATTGGAACGCTCTTCTACAGTCGACGGAACGGGCGGCGGGGCTTTCTCCTCTGCCTGCCGTGCCAGCCAAGTGTTGCGACCGTACACACCCGCAACAATCACGGCGAGCAGGCCCGCTACCGCGAGCGACCATCGCGCATATTTCTGCGCATCACTGTTCCTCATCCGTTCGAAAGCCTCACCGCTTTGAAAACGAGTATAGGGGACTCGTTGGCAGCGAACAACTTCACGCCCGCCGATCAATTCGTAAGCGCATATTCGACTGCACCCGGATTAGATGCGGGATTCTGAAATGCGGGACCGTGAATCCCACTTGAAAGTTGCCTAAAGCGAATTATGTTTTGTTGTGAATCATTATAGTCCATGCCAAATAACTGCCTGAATTCGGCTGTCCTAATGATTCAAAGTTCCAGATTCCGTTCGTTTCTTTCGTTGGTATTTTGAGGTCATCGCACAATGGCTCAAGACGCGCACATAATTTACTGGCACCGCGAGCTGCCTCCTATGGACGCCGCCCTGATGGGTGAACATGTCATGGAGGCGGAGAGCGCTCACGTCCCCGGAACGATCGCACATCGTGACGAATTGTGGGACCAGTACTACGAGGATTTGATGGCCACAGTTCGCGTGCGACTGGAGCAGGAAGTTCAGCGGCTCGGCGGAAATTTCGCGCACGTCCTTGATGAAACGGTGGATAGCCGCCACAATGACGCGACCAACGAAAGCTGGCTGCACGGCTGCTTTACGTACATGCTTTACCGCAAAGGTAATAAACTAACGCAAAAAGATATCTATTAAATTTGACTTCAATCCGGATGCCTGAACCGGTCACTTTACGAACAAATTCGCGCGCGAAATAAAATTCCAGAAACGCATAGAGTCAACGGGAGATAACAAAATGAAAATGCATACGTATCTTAATTACGGCGGGAATTGCCGGCAGGCGTTCCAATTCTACGAGCAGCATCTGGGTGGAAAAATCACAATGATGGTGTCTCACGGCGAACAACCGGGATTGAACAGTGTGTCGGCTGATTTAGGCAAAACCATTATGCACGCCCGCATGACTATTGGAGACGCGCATCTTCTGGGCAGCGACGTCCCGCCGGAACGGTTTCAACCCATGCGCAGCGTGTATCTTTCCCTGCTCGTAAACAGCGTTGAAGAGGCTGAAAAAATTCACGCATTGCTGTCGGATGGCGGCGAAATTTTTATGCCCATGCAGGAAACATTTTTTGCTATTCGATTCAGCATGCTGCGGGATAAGTTCGGAACATCGTGGATGATTCTGCACGAACGGCCTGCGCCGCAGCCTAACTAATTGACCGTGGTATAGGGTTCGGACAGCGTGAATGGGGCAATCTCTATATCGAACTTCTCTGCGGCCTGATTGATCATCTGATAGGTGCCATGCATGGAGCCGAATGGCGTGGTGAGCGGGCATCCGGAAGTGTATTCAAAACGTTGGCCCGGCGCCAAGGTTGGCTGTTTCGCGATCACGCCGGGGCCCTGCACTTCTTCCACCTTGCCCATTCCATCGGTGATCACCCAGTGGCGGCTCACGAGCTGTACCGTTTCTTTGCCTTCATTCGCAATTGTTACGGTGTACAGAAAAAACCATTGGCTATTGCCGGGGCTGGAACGCGCAGGGTCGTATTGCGATTGGACGCTCACGCGGATGTTTCTGGTTGTGGCTTCGGATAAGAACATTGGCGCCCTTATGATAGCCCATTCCGCAAGTACTGTGAAACGGGGACGGGATTATTTTTATCCGTGTCTTTCCAACTTGCTTTACTCATTCTTCATCGGTATGCCTCCAATTCAAAAAGTCGATTTTGAGATTCCGAGGAACGGTTTTATAATGTGCCTATCGGCATTCTGTGCCGAGAAGGAGGTGATCCAGTGAGGTACGGAACAAATTGATTTCGTTTTAGGGGAGGTGCTTGTGAGTTTGCTGAGCGCCTCCTTTTTTTGTCCCTCCTATCGCGCCACCTGGCAATTCCCTGGAAATCCTGAATTTGAAAAATCTCGCAGCATAAAATTCTTATCGCCAGGCAACGAGATCAAACACCCGGACCAATGCTGAAATGTGAATAAACGATTACAAATGCGATTTCAATTTACGGAGAGGAAATTGGCGGATACATTTCCGTCACAGTTTTTGGAGAGTTGACTCATACTCGCTCTGGTGACAAATTCTATATTCTGATCGTTGAACATTTTTCGGCCGAACTTGATTGCAAGACGAATTGACAGGAAGAATCGCCCCAAGCTGGAATGCTGGATTAACAGTCATTCCAACCGGCTCGTGCCGTGTTGATTCCATGAAAAGCTGAATATCGCGAAGGCAAAAATGAGCTCATTGAAATGCTGCAAATGTGGAAAACGAACTCGTAAGTTAACGATCGTCTGCGAAAATTGCGGCCACCGGTTTTGCCAAACTTGCAAGGGAGGCAAAGGGTGATGCTTCATGCGCATTATGTCCGTGCAAGATATTCTCGTTAAAATCGGATTGCCTTCGAAGATGCTCGCGAGAATTTGTGCGCGGCAGCAGCGGAATGCAGGATAGGTTTTCAGCGTGCTGCTGTTTTGTGGCCCAGAAAAATCGTGTGGCGCGGGCCGCCTTTTTTCAAGCGGGCGCGAACGTTCTCCACTCGAACGATAAATCGGCCGTAGCGTAATCTCTGCTCGAATTTCCGGTCGTCTCTCGCGGACCAGACGGCCAACATTCCTTCCATCTTCAAAGCCACGCGGGCGGCCGCAATTCCCCGATCGCCATAGAGCCAGGAATTGGCAGACGCGGTGAACGCGGTGGGACCATTGTCGACATCCAGAAGCACAGCGTCGAACTTTGCATTGCTCGACTTTAGGGTGGCGGCAACATCGCTGATTTCGATACACACGCGCTTGTCTTTCAACGGATAGTCAGCAAGCGCCCCCAACGGGCCGCGATTCCACTCGACCACATCGGCGACCATTTCGGAGACAACCACTGTCGCGTCCGGCGGAAGCAAATCGAGCGTCGCGCGCAACGTGAAGCCCATTCCCAGGCCGCCAATCAGCACGCACGGCTCCTCCATTTTTCGCAAGCGCGAGCAAGCCAGCATGGCCAGCGCTTCTTCCGAGCCGTGCATTCGGCTCGACATCAGGCTTCTGCCATTGGCCAGGATGATGTACTCGGTGTCGCGGCGGGCTAGCCTCAGAATTGTGCCGTCGGGCGCAAGCGTCTCGCCAAGTATTTCCAGAGGCTTCATGAATTTGTGCTCATGGTAGAGAAAAAATTAAACGCATTCTGGCAACAAAATTTGCATCGATAAAGAGAAATACGATCATGCTGCCAATCGACTGGATTCGCAATCGGAAGATGCGGCGGAAATCCTGGTGATTATTCTGGGAGAATTGGGCCGCGCGCCATTCGTTGTATTAACCCTTCCCGTTGGATACACTCTGTCATTCCCATTGCCCGGAACAGAGGCGGGCTCACAATTTCATGATTTTTAATACTTGGGACTATTACCTGCTATTCCTGGTCCCCTCCGCAATTGTTTTTCGAGTCTCGCGCCCAAGTATTCGTCCCTGGATCATCGTTTTTGGCGGCAGCGCGTTTTTCGTTTATTTTTCCTACACGCAGTTGGGCGGAGCCATCGGCGCGGCCTGTATCCTGATATTTTTGTGGGAATCTTTTGTAAGCCGCTTCTATAAACCTGGTTCGTGGTTTTGCTTTCTGGGAATAATCCAAACTATTTTTTCCCTGTGCTTATTTAAATATCGCAATTTTGTTTCTGGATTGATTTGGCCAGACCCTGGCCACAATCCTCTGTATTGGAAGAATGCCTTTTTGCCGCTCGGCATTTCATTCTTTACGTTTGAATTTATTCATTACGCCTATGACCGCTACAGGAATAAAACCGAAGAAGGAACGGTGGGCGAGTACATGGCGTTCATTCTGTTTTTTCCGACCATGGTGGCCGGACCTATCAAGCGGTATCAGGATTTCCTGCCGAAGATTCGCACCATTTCCAGCGACTGGATTCTAGACACGCAACGGGGATTCACGCGCGTGCTGGCGGGACTGGCAAAGAAATTCGGCGTTGCCGATCTCCTTACCGCCTATACCAATCACCTGAACGTTGCGGACATCGCGCAGGCCAATCGTGGACTTTTGATTCTCTGGCTGCTTTCGTATGGAGTCAAAATTTACGTGGATTTTTCCGCTTACTCGGACATCGCCATCGGTTCGGCGCGCCTGTTCGGCATAAAAGTGCCGGAAAATTTTGACTGGCCGTACCTGCAAACCAATATCATGGATTTCTGGCGGCGCTGGCACATTTCCCTTTCGTCCTGGTTGATGGATTACGTATACATTCCGCTGGGAGGCTCGCGAGTTCCGGTGCCGCGGATCTACTTCAACCTTTTAGTCACCATGTTTATCAGCGGGTTGTGGCATGGCGCGGGACTCAACTTTATTGTGTGGGGACTGTTGCACGGACTGATGCTTGCGGCCAATCGCTGGTGGAGACATCGCTCGGGAGATGCGTCTTCCAAAAGCGTCGCGGGCGCGTGGGCCTCATGGGCGCTTACGTTCGTGGCTGTCAATTTTGCGTGGGCGTTTTTCTGCATGGACATCCGCACGGCGTTATTCTATTTTCAGCGGCTTATTTGGGGGTGATTGCGATGACATATCTTTTGTGGGGTCAGCAGTTGCTTGAATATCTGGCGGGAGAAGTTGATTCACCGCCCGAAGGTTTTTCAGTCCGCTTGTCGAATATTTTGTTCTGGGGACTCTGGTGGGGAGTTCTGGCTGCGATTATTTATGTATTTTCAGGACAGAGCTCCAAATTTATTTATATCGATTTTTAGGTTCGCCTGCTTATGGTGACCCGACGACAACTCGGCTGGACGGTTTTAATTCTCGCAGCGTGCCTGCTTGCGATGAATTTTGCCATCGCGTACCTCACTCGCAACTCGGTTCCCCGCCGCGTGATGCGCCATGCCCGTGAATCGCAAGCCGCCCGCGTCCTCGCGCTGGGAAATTCCCTGATGGCGGCTGGATTCAATGAGTCTGTTTTTGACTCAGCTGCCGGGATGACGGCTTCCAAAGGCGCCGTAAATCTGAGCCTTGGCGCTTCCTCCCCCGTCGAGCAATTGCTGCTGCTTCGCTACGCTCTCGCGCATGGAATTCGCCCGCACCTGCTGATTTATGGATTTTATGATCTTCAGCTCACAGAACCGGTCCGGTTTTCAGCGAACGATATGATTGGCAATCACGCAATGCTCTACTACCTGGAGCCCATGTACGCGCGCCAATTTTATTCACTGTCCGCGCGCGATTCGCTGCAATTCAGCGCGTTGCACTCGGTTCCGATGTTCGCTGACCGCGGCGCGATTTGGACGAAAGTGGAAATCCTGCGCAGGTCGATGGCCGGGCAGGGCATGCCTCAGGTAGATACGAATCAATTCGGGCGGGCGGCAGATTTTTCGCTTCTGGAGCCGGCCAATGCGGAAGCATTTCGCAAGGATTGCGAAGCGGCGCTGCAATCGCCGCTGGCCCCGGCCGTCTCGGAACTTTTTCGCCAGGCACATGATGCGAACATGGAAATTGTATTGGTAGAAATGCCGATGCGCACGGTGCATCGAGCACAATTTTACGAAACGAAGTGGTGGACCGATTATAGGGCCCACGTCCGCGAGCTGTTGCGACCCTACAATGTTACGTTTGTCGACGCCAGCGATTGGGCTGCGGACGATTCGCTCTTCGCCGATCCGCTGCACCTTTCGCAACACGGTGCGGCCCTGTTCAGCGAACGCATCGGAAAATTGTTGAGCCAGAAGGCCGCGCCATTGGCCGGCAATTAATTGAAGTGAAGTACGGCGCTGCACACGTCTGAAATCAGGCCACGGTCTGAAACCAAGTCCCGGAGGGACGACACACAGTAGCCCACCGTTTCAATAGTGGGTGCATGCGATAGCATTGCCTGAAGCCCCGTAGGGGCGGCACAAGGTTCAGGCTAATTGTGTGCCGCCCCTACAGGGCTTGGACAAATCAATTTCCGAAAAACCCACCGTTGAAACGGTGGTCTACGGTCTGTCGTCCCTCCGGGACTAACTACGGATGCGCTCCACATGGAGACTAACAACTAACTTACTTCTAACATTATTTGTGGTGGCTGCGGATATTTATCGAAAATATCTTCGCCTCGATAAATTTGAAAATCGCAAATTCTTGAAACTTGGGCTTATACTATGGCCACGATCTTACCCGGTTAAGGAGAATATCCACATGAACGGAAAATGGCTTCAATCCTCGATGGCGCGACGGATGTTTCTGACGCGGCTGGGCGTGGGTGTCGGCGCTGCGGGCGCGGCGGCGGTAACTTCTCCGGCTACAATGGCGCAGGCAGCAGCACCGGAGGGGACATTCCGGCCCACACGATATCCGCAGGATGATTGGTATGACAAGATTCCCGGCGTACACCGCTACGTCTTCGATACTTCGTCGGCGGAAGGAATCGGCTGGGCGCTGCAATTTGCCACCAACTATTTCACGGCGAGCGCGCAGGCCTACAACCTGAAGGATAGCGACATGGCCGTCATCATCGTGGCGCGCCACAAAGCCACTTCATTCGGTTACAACGATGCGATCTGGGCGAAGTATGGAAAACAACTTTCTGAGCAATCCGAATACGTCGATCCAAAAACAAAAGATGCGCCCAAAATTAATGTGTATGGCCCGGCGGGCGAAACGTTGCAGGCCGGGAAGATGGAAGGGTTGATCAAGAAGGGCGCGCAGTTCGCCGTTTGTTCCACGTCCACTCGCGGGATTGCCACGAGAATTGCCAAGGCCAATGGCACGGAAGTGGACGCCGTGGTGAA
>DATHNC010000046.1:0-47126 GCA_035486415.1 Saccharimonadales bacterium (SeqCode) | reverse complement strand
CTTCGGCACGTACGCGATAAATCCTGAATGCGGATCGCGGCTTTCCGCGCGCGAAATATCCTGCGGCAGTACGATGATGCGCTGTCCGATGGGCTCATCGCCACCGCCGGGGAGCGGCATGCGCATCAGGTGCTCATTGATAAAAGTCTTCGGCACACGATCAGTTTCCACCACGGATTGCCACACTTTCGGCTTGAGCGCCGCAAACCATTCCGCCGCTGCTTTCGCATCTTCGTCGGTCAGATTTCTGGCCATATCGTTCATTGCCTCGCCCATTCTGTTGCCCGCTTTAAAGTCTCCAAGCTGGCGAATAATATATGTCGCGGGAACTCCGGCAAGATTCGCGGATTCCGGATGCCCGAGCCCGGAAGCGAGATGGCAGGAGGCGCACCCGAGTACGCCGCCGGGAGCGCCGTGCGCGATTATTTTGGGCATGGGTGCGTGCTCGTCCGGAAACCAATCCGGGACATTTACGAAATTATCGATCTCCTCCTGCGTGTAAGCTTTGCTGCTGCCCGGCACGTGAATCGGCCCTTTTCTTTCGTCGATCACGGGCTGAACTTTATCCCGCACGGGGAATGCCCAAGGAATGTCCGGGAGTTTCCACTGCTCGGCCGATTGCGCGCCAACGCGGACTAGAGGAAAAAGGCCAAGTACCAAACTCATCGCGAGAACTTTGGTAAGTTTTTTGCCAACAAAATGTTTGCCACAGATTAGGATCTTCATTTTTCCTTCGGTCCCCTTGGGGCTTTCAATTCAAAATATCTCTACACGTATTCAGCCGTGCCAAATTTTGAAAAGCGCGACAGTGGCCATTATTTGGATGTGGGCGCAACACCAGCCGGTTTGCGGACCACATTATCGTAATCCTTGTTTTCATCCAGCACGCAGAACCACTCCGCGATTTCCCAACCGGGTTCCAACTTGTGGAGTTTGGGAGGGCTAACCCACGGCTTGGTATAGACTCTGGGGTCTTCAATTATAATTTGCTGTTCGAGTGTATCGTGATTCAAGCGCCGGTAGCGTTCCGTCAAGTGCGTTGTCGAAGTGCGCGGATTTCCGTACAGGTCCACCCACTCTTTGTCATTGAAGCCCACGGTTTCGACCACCAGCGTATCGCCTTCCCAATGCCCGACCGAATATCCAAGCCAGCTGGGATCTGGATCTTTAGGTAGCGGCCGTCCATCCGTCCAGATTTCTCGCCAGATGTGCTGCTCTTCGAAGAACATCAAAACTCTGCCAGGAATCTGTACGATTTCCCACGGGTTGGGAAGAACTAAAACTTGCGGAGGGCCGCTCGGCTCGCAGCGCAGTGCTGAATTGTCTTCCTTGCCCGCCACGGCCTTTGTTCCGGACAAAGGTTTCGCGGCATCCACCTGCGCTTGTCCCCAGGGAGTTAGCGGCGGACGAAAATGTTCATTCACGCCATTCATTCCGGGAGTGCCCGGAACGTCGCCGTCACGATACTGCATCCATACGCCGGACAAATCATGCGAAAGGGGCGCGGCATTGTCTTGAGCTCTCACGGAGTCGGAAGGTGGGCTCGCCTGTGCGTACGATTTCGGTGAATAAAATAAAATTGAGACGAACAATAATGGAAATAGATGAAGTAGAGGAATTTGAGGAAGTAAAGGAACGTAAAAATCGCCTCCGCGCGAGTGGCGGGATATGTTTTTGTCCTTTACATCCTGAATTTCCTTTACTTCCATTTTTTCTACTCCACTTCTGCTCGATTCTTATTTCCCGGCCGCGCGCCTATTTAGATGGTTCTGTTAAGCCGCCAGAGGGTTTTCGAACATCCTTGTCATAGACCTGATTTTCGCTCGCCGCGCAGAACCACTCGCCAATCTCCCACTTGGGCTCCAATTTGTGAAGCTTCGGCGGGCTCACCCACTTCGCTGTGTATGACTTCGGATCGTCGATGATGATCTGCTGCTCCAGTGTGTCGTGGTTAATCCGGCGGTAGCGCTCCGTGAGGTGCATTTCTTCGCTGCGCGGATTTCCGGAAAGGTCGGCCCAGACTCTGTCATTAAAGCCGACGGTCTCGACAACAAATGTATCGCCCTCCCAGTGGCCCACAGAGTATCCGAGCCACGTCGTGTCGGGATCTTTGGGCAGTGGACGGCCATCGGTGTAGATCGTGCGCCAAATATGGTATTCCTCAAAAAACATAAACATCCTGCCCGGAATCTGAACAATCTCCCAGGGATTCGGAAGAATGAGGAGCTGCGGAGGCCCGCTCGGGTCACAGTGCAAAGCGGGGCTATCTTCCTGCCCGCCTACCGCGCGAGGACCCATCAAGGGCTTGGCGGCGTCAAACTTGGCCTGGCCCCAAGGCGTCAGGGGAGGGCGCGTGCGATCGTCGACGCCATTCATTCGCGTGAATGCCGGATCGGTTCCGTCCGCATATTGCATCCAGACTCCCGATAAATTATGGGTCAGGTGTTTTTGAGCGGAAGCGGCGGCGGGCGCTTTTTTCGTTTCTGCCGGCTTGCTGGTCTGCGCAAAGACAATCGACGAAAACGCAGCAACGGTTAGGAACGCAGCGAGCATGCCTGTCAACGTACGACGCATTTTTAAACTCCTGATGCCTTGCGAGAAATTTCTATTTTGAAAATCCACGAGTGAAATTTTCCGGAATTGTTGCGCCAACGGCGCAGAGGATGCATGCCCGGGGCAACGCCCCGGGTTTTAAGAACCTTTAAAATGCTTTCTGCGTGGTCAATTCCTTGCCGTCGGACAACTGGACCTTCTGCAAAAATGTGACCTTGGCTCCGACGCGGTTGGGATTCACAAAAAGTGTGACCTGGTCGCCGGGCTTCAAAGTCTCTTTGCTCCAGCCGACGCGGTTCAGCATGGCAGGGTTCGTCGTTTCCGCCACCCAATGTTCCACATTACCCTTGTCGTCCGTCACGTCGTAATACACCTGCGTGTGCGGATTGCTGTACTCGAATTTCGTGATGGTGGCTTTCTGCGCGACCGTCTTCGACATGTCATATGCGGAATTTCCATGGTGAGCGAACGTCGAAGTGGACACCATCAGGAAAGCAAGGATGACAGCGGAAAGAAAAATTAATTTGGACTTCATTTCACACCTCTCGGACGGGAAATGCTGGATTCACGCGAACCCAGTCCATGGGAATATGTCCCTAAGTGGCAGAATTGTACCTTGCTTCGCGAAATCATTCACGGCATTTTAGTGTCAATTATTTCACGTTGATTGCGGGTGCGGACATCTGAAATTGAGCAAGTGTTTAAATTCCTGCCTATTCCGGCTGGCCGATTTTCCTTCGCTTGGCGGGAAAGATTCACTCGAGGATTTGACCGGGGTTCGCTCTGCGGAATAGAAATTATTGCCTAAGAGCGTTCGTATCGAATAAACTTCCTCCCATTCAACAGTCGGAGTTGTCTTCGCCTTGTGAGTCGATACGTTGAACTGTACTTCTAACTCGCACTTATATTTCGCTGCCCGGAGAGGGGAAAGATGCCAAAAAAATTATTTTCGCTTTGCGGTCTGCTGGGATTTGTTTTAGTGCTGGCGATGCAAGCGCATGCTCAGGTGCCTGGGCCGCTCAAGCTTTCTCAAACCATTCCCCTGACGGGGCTGAAGGATGGCGACTTCGACCATTTTGCGCTCGATCCTGCCGGCCAGCGCCTGTTTCTTGCCGCGGAAGAAAATTCGACCATTATCGTGATCGATCTGCGCACCAACAAAGTCGTCGGGAAAATCGCCGGCGCGAAAGCCCCGCACTCCCTGGGGTACAACACGGAAACAAAAAAACTTTATGCCGTGGATGACGGCGGCCCGAACCAGGTGGAAATTTTCGATGGTACGACGTTCAAGCTCGTGGGGACAATTCCTATGGGAGCGCACGCGGACGTCAGCGCCTATGACCCGGCCAGCAAGATGTTTTATGTCGGCAACGGAGGCAGAAAGGCCAAGGAAGATTTCACGTCCATCAGTGTCGTGGATACGTCCAGCGACAAAAAAGTCGGCGACATCAGAATTTCCGGTGACCGCATCGAATCCGTCCGCATGGAAGAAAAAAGTCCGCGCATGTTCGTGAACGTTTATTACAAAGGCGAAATAGCCGTGGTAGACAGAGCCAAGCAGACCGTGATCGCCACGTGGAACTTCTCGCAGCAGGGAAAGAATTTCGGTTCGATGGCGCTGGATGAACCCGATCATCGCCTCTTCGTCCACGCGCGCGATCCGGGAACTGTTCTTGTGATCGATACGGAAACTGGGAAGCTCGTCACCTCACTGCCATGCCAGGGCGATTATGACGACGCGATCTACGATACCGGAACGCGCCGCTTATACCTGATTGGCACCCCATTCCTCAAAGTCTGGCAGAAGGACGAGGAAGGCGATCGCTACGATATTCTCGGCCAAGTCCCCACGGCATTCCATTCCATCACAGGTTTCCTGGTGCCATCCCTCAACCGTTTGTTTATCGCCGTCAATCACCACGGAACAACGGATGCCGTTGTGCAATCCTACGAAATCGTTCCGTAAAGCAAGAACTAGTGGCGCGGTTTTTAAACTGCGGATTTTCTTTGATCGTACGAAAATCCGCAGGCTAAAGCCCGCGCCTCTCGGAACCCGCTTCGCAAATTTTGAATATCAGAAATTTAGTTTAAGTGGGCCCGCCAGGATTTGAACCTGGGACCGACGGATTATGAGTCCGCTGCTCTAACCACTGAGCTACAGGCCCGACGTGTGTGCACTACATCCTACACTGAAATGAATTCCGGGACATAGACCGCTTCGCAATCTTGCATATCATTTCGTTGAAACATAAGCGCGAAAGGGTGTGCCACCCGACCAAGCGAACGATGTAGAACGGAACTCGCTGCCGCTTCGGGCGCGAGGTTTGCGAAGTAAGCCTCTTGTGGGTCACTTATCTTGCCAAATTAATTCGACATTGATAACATGCCTGGCACTTACCACTTTGTAAAACATCATTATCAGGGAAACGATGGACAAGAGAGCAAGGCAACGAAAGGACAGAGCGTTCGCCACGGGATCCCTCCTATTTTTTGGAATTGTAATTATGGTGTTGCTCTGGGTTCTGGGAATGCTCTGATTCCACAGTCTGATTGCAAACGATGCGTTATTAGTTCCAATCATGGAAATCGGGCTTGGCGCGTTTTGTACTTGAAGCTTTTCAAAAACAAGGTTTTAGGTTTAATCTCCAGTCGACCGGCGAATTGAAATAACGAAGAAGATTTAAGCGGGGGATTACATTTTATGGATCGACGTATATTTTTACCGGCTGGATTTTTTGGCGCGCTGGCGTTGACGACACTGCCCAACCTTACCGCTTCAGGCGCGGAAATGACGGAGACGGAGCGAGCGAATGTCAAAGTGATCAGCGAAATGGTGGCTACTTGGGATATCGTTGCCGCCTCAAATCCTCAGGAAACTGACAAGCTCAAAATTTTTTTTGCCGACGATTGCGCGTTTCGGCTTCGCCCAACCGACACGGCTCCCGCGCGGGGATTTGATGTCGTGCAGGCGGCTATTCAGCGCGGCACGGCGAATGGCCAGAAAATTCGGCACGAATTGCTGGATCGGTTTGCGAAGGGGCCGGTGGTGGTTATGGAGAAGCTGAACCAATTCATCACACCGGAAAAGACACGGACTTCTCATGTAGTGGCTGTTTTCCTGATGAAAGACGGGAAGATCGCGGAGTGGACGGAATATTTTATCAGCGCGGCATAAAGAGTATGTGTGAGAACTGCAAAATTTGAAGCTCAGCGGCTAAGCAGGCTGCGAAAAAAGGCCTTGTTCCGTCATTCTGAACGAAGCTAAGAATCTCTCTTCGATTCAAGTATAGGAAAAGAAACAAGGAGAGATTCTTCGCTTCGCTCAGAATGACAGGGTTGGTGGGTCTTTCCGCAGCCTGTAAAACCGCACTCTTTTTGCTGAACTTATGTCGTGGCTAAACCCAGGATCCACAAAAACAAATTCTGTGATAGCTTTCAGCGGAAATCCGGATTGACATTGCTTTGCACGCGCATTAGATTCGCGCCTCATCCTGCCCCGCTTAAGGAGAAACTTTATGCGAATGCTGATGAAAGTTACGATTCCTGGCTCAGAAGGAAACGCCGCCATTATCAATGGAACACTTGGATCCACGATTGGTTCGATCCTCGCCGATCTAAAACCTGAATCTGTTTATTTTCTAGAAGAGAATGGCCATAGAACAGGAATCATCGTCTTTAATCTGGAAAATACATCGCAAATCCCCGCGATTGCGGAGCCGTGGTTTTTGGCTTTCAACGCAAGAGTGGAATTGCATCCCACGATGACCATGGAAGATTTGAAGAATTCGGCGCCCGGTATGGAAAGCGCCGTGAAGAAATACTCGAAATCGGTTCATCCCGTAGGCCGTTAAATTCTAGGAAGGCGGAGCGGTGGCGCCCGGCTGGGTGGTTGGCGCCGCCATCATGCCTTGCGCGGCGATCAGGTCTCGCGCGGGAGCTCTCATCTCGGGCCACTTTCGCAAGAAAGTCAATCCGCCGATGCAACTGACGAGCCCGCCCAGCGCAACGGTTACGGGCGCGCCGATTCGATCGGCGAGAGCCCCGGCCAAGAGCGATCCGAAAGGCGTCATTCCCAGAAACATCATCGCGTACAAGGACATCACCCGTCCTCGGAGTTGATCCGGGACCATTGCCTGAATCAGAGTATTGCTGGCCGTAAACTGCATCATCATCGTGAATCCGGAAATCGCCAGAATGAACATTGAGACCCAGTACCAATGCGAAGCGCTGAATAAGACCAGGGAAGCGCCGAGGCCGGTCGCCGAATACGCCACGACATTTCCCAGTCCGCGCAATTGCTGGCGCGTGGCCAGCACCAGCGCTCCAAACATCGCACCCACGCCGACCGCGCCCATGAGCGCGCCGTAAGCTGAAGCTCCGCCGTGCAGAATTTTTACCGCAAAGATGGGCATGAGCACGGTGTAAGGCAGCGCCATAAAACTGACGAGAGCGACAAGCGTCAGGATTGTGCGTATCGGCTTGGTATGCCGCGCAAATCGAATTCCCTCGCGAAGTTTTTCCAGTGGCGAAATGCCGTCATGCACTGACTGCAATTTTTGAATGCGCATCAGGAACAGCCCCGCGATCACCGCGAGATAGCTAATTCCGTTCAGCAGGAAGCACCAGCCCTCGCCGACCAGCGCGACGAGGATGCCGGCAATTGCTGGCCCCGCCACTCGCGCGCCATTGAACATCGATGAATTGAGCGCAATCGCGTTCAGCAAATCCTCGCGCCCAACCATCTCGATCAGGAACGATTGCCGCGCTGGCACGTCGAACGCGTTAATGATGCCCAGCAGAGTCGCCAGAACAATGATTTCCCAAACGAGAATGTGGTGCGTCATCGTCAGCGCAGCGAGAATGAATGCTAGCGCCATCGAAGAAGTCTGCGTGGCGATCACAACTTTTTGACGTGGCCAACGGTCGGCCACGAGCCCCGCGAGCGGCGAGAGCACAAAAATGGGCATCTGCCCCACAAAACCAAGTAGGCCGAGAAGCGCTCCGGATCCCGTCAGCCGGTAAATAAGCCAGGACTGCGCAACCGTCTGCATCCAGGTTCCGACCAGCGAGATAATTTGTCCGCTGAAAAAAAGCTGGAAATTGCGATGCCTGAGCGCGCGGAAGGTCGCACCCGCTGTGGATGTGCGCGCCGTTGCCGGCGGAGTATTTGCTGTTTTGGGAGAGAAATCTGCCATATCGTTTGAAGCCGCATTTTATTGTAGCGCACGCGTAGCCCTCGGATGTAGGGCAGGCTTTACAGGCTGCGGAAAAAAAACATCGACTCTGTCACTCCGAGCGGACCGAGGAATCTCTCTTTCATTTCGTTTCTTGAATTTAAATCGAAGAGAGATTCCTCGCTCCGCTCGGAATGACAGTATTAAAAACATTTTCCGCAACCTGTTCAGCCTCATGCAGGATTCCGCCTTTAAACAGGTAAAAAAAGTGCGTTGAACCTGCGGTCCGCTCGCTGGGCCCTCACAATTTGCGTTCCAGGTGCAGGACCGCACAATCCGTTCCCCATGAGGATGGTTTGGTGTATATTGCCCTTCAGACGCAGGTCCTAAGCCAATCCAGGAGTCACCGATATCGTTATCTTCGCGGCTGCTTCGCAATCTTTAATGTAGCTTGAGGCGCCGTACCGTTTCCAGGTTTGCGAAAATTCAGTTAGAGAGGGAACTATGCGAACACGGATCATATTACTGATTGCCATGGTTATTCTGGGGATGGTCGCTATTCAATCGATGCCCGCTCTTACGTCCGCTGCGGAAAGCTCAGGCCCGCCGGCGATTTCCGGAGTCGTAACTTCGCAGGAAGAAGGGCCGATGGAAGGCGTTGTGATCAGCGCCAAGAAAGATGGGTCGACGATTACGGTCAGCGTGCTCAGCGATAACAAGGGTCACTATAGTTTCCCGGCGAATCGCCTGGAGCCCGGACATTACACGCTGAAGACGCGCGCGGTTGGGTATATGCTCGACGGCGCGGGCGCGGCGGATGTGTCTGCGCAGAAACCCGCGACAGCGGATCTCATGTTGAAGAAGACGAAAAATATTGTGCCGCAAATGACCAACGCGGAGTGGCTGATGAGCATTCCGGGCACGGACGAGCAGAAATCGTTTTTGCTGAATTGCGTGAGTTGCCACACGCTCGAACGCATTATTCGTTCCACGCACGACGCTGACGAATTTACGCAAGTGATCTACCGGATGATGGGCTATGCACAAGTGAGCCAGCCGATCAAGCCGCAACGCCGCATGGAGCCAAATCGTGGTGGCACGCCAGAGCAGTACCGCAAGCAGGCTGAATACCTGGCGACGATTAATTTGAGCGGAGTCTCGCAGTGGGAGTATTCGCTGAAGACCTTGCCGCGTCCCACGGGCAAAGCCACGCACGTAATTGTCACGGAATATGAATTGCCGCGCCCGACGATTGAGCCGCATGACGTGATTGTCGACGAGCATGGAATCGTCTGGTACACCAATTTCGGCGAACAATTTATCGGCAGGCTCGATCCCAAGACCGGCGCGCTTAAGGAATATCCCGTGCCCGAACTGAAGCCCGGTTATCCGCAAGGTCTGCTGGACATCGAAGAGGACAAGAGCGGAGACATGTGGGTCGGCATGATGTATCAGGGAGCGCTTGCGAAGTTCAGCCCGAAAACCGAGAAATTACAAACTTTCTCTCTGCCGCCGGAATTTAATGACAACGCTGCGCAGCCGAACATGCTGGGAATGCGCTACGACGTGGACGGCAAAATCTGGACCGACAGCGCCGGGCACTACGATATTTTCAGGCTGGACGTTAAAACCGGATCGTACGAGCGGTTCGAGCCGATGAAGCATCTTCCCGATGCGAGGCCGGGAACGATCTATGGCATCGATTCCGACTCGCACAATAATCTTTATTTCACGGACTTTGCCACCGATTACATCGGCCGCATCGAT
Source organism: Saccharimonadales bacterium (SeqCode) (assembly GCA_035486415.1). Lineage (GTDB taxonomy): Bacteria > Acidobacteriota > Terriglobia > Acidiferrales > UBA7541 > Palsa-360. Next base: position 37,632 of record DATHNC010000046.1, on the reverse strand, counting down.
GCCAAAACCGGCGACACCTCGTGGTTTCAGACGCCAACAAAACAATCGCGTCCCCGCCGCATTCGTACAGCGCCGAACGACGCCGTCTATTTCGGCGAATATCAGGGCAACCGCATCGGAATGCTCGATCCCGAAACGAAGAAAATTACGGAGTGGCCTCTCTCCATTCCCTGGTCCGGCCCGTACTACGTGACGTGGGATAAAACTGGAAACCTCTACACCGGAGGCATGACCACTGACCGCCTGTCCAAGATCGATCCTAAGAGCGGACAGGACACCGAATACCTGATGCCACGTGACACCAACATGCGCCGCATCTTCGCCGACGACACTACCGTGCCCGCAACCATCTGGACCGGAAGCAACCACGGCGCGGCCATCGTAAAGATCGAGCCGCTGGACTAGCGGCATCAACCGTAGGTCTTCGAGTGTATTTAAGTTTTTGGGTGCCGCACCCTTGAGCCTTTCAAGGGTGCGGTTTTTTTTGAGACCTGTGCGTTAGCGGTCCTCCGTTCCGAAGCAGCGTGTAAACCGTCAATGCAAATCGCCCTCTCCGTCCCGAAAAACGTGGGACGGGGAGGCCTCTACGAAACTGCTTTCGTAGCGCCCGGCCGTCTTATGGGCGGGCAGCTTTTCTATCCTTCCAGCAATTCAAATTTATCTTGGCCCCTCGCCCACCAAAACGCGGCGCACATTGCATCCCCTGCTATGATGGAGCGCGATGAAGCTCACGGCGGCGGGCAAATCGGAGAATGATTCAGCAAACGTGCCCCACCCAGCGGACTCGGTGAAAAAATCAGCCACGCTCACCGCGCTGCTCGTCGGCGTCATCGCCTTCCAACTAAACGCTTCGATGGTTGCTCCCGCCGTGCCGGAAATTGCGCGCAAACTGCAATCTACGCCGGGAATGGTTGGCATCTCACAAACACTTTTTTTCCTCGTCGGCGGAATCGCCGGAATTGTTTTGACCCGCTACAGCGACAACGCGGGGCGCAGAAAAATTTTGTTGTACTCGCTCGCCGTAATGAGTGTCGGAACAGTCCTGGCGATGCTGGCGCCGAATGTTGCAATCCTTTGCTTCGGGCGATTGTTGCAGGGTGCTAGCGGTTCCATTTTTCAAATTACGTACCTGATTCTCCGCGATATTTTGACGCCGAAACAGTTTGGCCCCGCTCTCGGGCTTGTCACCGCAATAAGCTGCGGCGTGGGCGGTGCTGACCAGTTTCTGGGGGGCATGCTTTCCGATCACTGGGGATTTCGCTCGATTTTTTTTGTCATCCTCGTTGTTGGCATCGTCGGAATTATGTTGTCGAAGCTCTATGTTCCGGAATCCGTTGCGATCTTGTCAGGAAGCATGGACTGGCCAGGCGCGACGGCGCTTTCGGCGGCGCTGATTTTTGTGAATGTGGGAGTGGCACGCGGAGGCTCGCAGGGTTGGGCGAGTCCCAGCGCGCTTGCACTGCTCGCATTCGCAGCGGCATGCTTCGTGGCATTTTGGTTTATTGAGAAGCGCAGCGGTCATCCGCTCATCAGCACCGCGCACCTGAAATCGCGGCAGATTTGGCCCATCGTCGCAACCACGCTCGCAACGCTTACCGGAATTTTTGCGGCGATCAATTTTACAGTAGTGGTCTTCAGTCAGGATTCGCACGCCGGTTACGGAATGTCGGCCACGGCGTCGGCGTTGCGTTTTCTTTCGCCCGCTGCGGCCATTGGAGTTTTTGCTGCGCCGGTTACAGGTTGGCTCGCGCCGCGATTGGGATGGCGCGTAGTGATGTGGAGCGGATTGACGCTGAGCCTACTGACGATGCTCGTTGCGACGCTGATGCTTGATCATAAGTGGGTCGTGGTTGCAGCCTTTGCGTTGCTCGGCGTTTTTTACAACGGGCTCGCCCTCACTACGATCAATGGTCTTGGAGTTATTCTTTCGCCGGAAGACGCGCCGGGCTCTCTCCCCGGATTAAATGGCGCATGTTTTCAAATTGGCGCCGGGCTCGGCATCGCGCTCGTTGGACCGGTGGTCAGTTCAGGCACTTACTCCGGCTATCAGAAAGCGATGTGGATTTCGACCGCGATTGTAGTTTTGGCGCTGCTCGCATCTTTGTTCGTGCGAGGGGCCGCCGGACAACGCGAAGAAAAAATTTGAGAGAGTTTCTCTACGAGCTATCTCATAAACGTGCTCTATTGGTCGTGGCTCTACAGGCTGCGGAAAAAGTAATCTATTCTGTCATTCTGAGCGAAGCGAAGAATCTCACTTTGTTTCTTTTCCTATGCTTAAATCGAAGAGAGATTCTTCGCTTCGCTCAGAATGACAGAACGATGCCTTTTTTCCGCAACCTGTTTAGCCGCTAGCAGGCGTTCAGGCTCGATGCTCAAGTCATTCATGAGATGAGTTGTAGTAATTTTAGAAAAAGATTCAGGAGAATTCAGAATGACCGATCCGAACAATAGAGGACTCGTTGACAAAAGCGCCGCCGGCATTGGCGAACGGCAATTTCACATCAAGGTTGCGCCGGGAGAAGTTTCCACAGTTGCGCTGCTGCCAGGTGATCCATTTCGCGTGCCGTTAATTGCGGAATTCCTCACCGACGTGCGAGAGGTCGCGCATAACCGCGAACATCGCACCATGACCGGAATGTACAAGGGGAAGAAAATCACTGCAACATCGACCGGCATGGGCTGCCCGTCCACTGCGATTGCAGTAGAAGAACTCGCGCGCGTTGGCGTGCAATCTTTTATTCGCGTGGGCAGTTCCGCCGGGCTTCAGCCTCAGGTAAAGCCCGGCGATTTGCTGGTCAGCGAAGGTTCGCTCCGCAATGACGGAACGACCGCCGCGTACGCGCATCCCGGCTATCCCGCCGTGCCCGACCTGCGCATCACCATCGAACTCGACCGTTGCGCGCGCGCGATTGCTGCGAGGGAAGGAAAATTCGCGGTGCACTCAGGCATCTCCGTTTCCGACGACGCGTTTTACGCGGAGACTCCCGCGTGGATCAGCCAGCTGAATTCCCTCGGAATTTTAAACGTGGAAATGGAAGCGTCGGCTATGTACGTGATCGCCCGTTTGCGCGGGCTGCGTGCAGGGATGATTTGCTCGTGCTCGAGCAACCTCGTGTCCGGCGCAAGCCTTTACGATAATGTCCATGAAGCATTGAAAAACGGCTGGATGTACAGCATCGAAGCCGCGCTAGAAACCGCGGTGAACCTGGATCTCTAGAAGCGGCCTCAGCTAAATCAAAAAGCGAGTCCTCCATAGAGTGGGGATAAACTAATTTGTTGTGTCATTCCGAGCGATGCGAGGAATCTCTCCGCAATCCCGGTACTGAAAATAAAGCAGGAGAGATTCCTCGCTTCGCTCGGAATGACAGTTTGTTGGATTTTACGACAATGTGTTTTGCCGCTGAGGTCCGAAACGAAATCGAATGAAACTAAACCTGCATAGCCATCTCGAAGGACGCCTGCGGCCCTCCACCGCGGCTGCTCTTGCGGCCGAGGCCGGCATCGCGCCGCCTGAAGGCGGATGGGAGCAGGCGTTGCAGCTGGATGGCCCGTCCAATCTCACGGTGTATTTGTCCAAAGTCGCGGCCACATATCCATTTTTCCGCACTCCCGCGCACATCGCGCGCATTGCCTGCGAAGCCGTTGAGGATGCTGCCGCCGATGGCACCGATTATCTCGAACTTCGCTTCGGCCCCGCGACGCACGTGCACATGGGATTTGACATGGACTCCGTGATGTCTGCCGTCTGCGATGGCATCCATGAGGGAATGAGACGCACGAAAATCCATGCCGGCGTGGTGATCGCCGCGCTGCGCCATCACGACGTGGAAACAAACATCGAAGTCGCGCGAGCTGCATGCCGTTACGCCGGAAAGGGAATTGCAGGCTTCGATCTCGCCGGCGACGAATCTCTCTTCAACGATCTTTCTGAGTACGAAAAGCCTTTCGCCATCGCGCGAGCCGCAGGCTTAGGTGTGACATGCCACGCCGCCGAAGCTGCCCCCGGCTCAGCTGCGCGCGAAGCCGTCGAACGTTTCGGAGTCACCCGCATCGGCCACGGCGCGCACCTCGCCGAGGATATCGAATCCCTGCAATGGGTGCGCGATCGAGGCGTGGTCGTCGAATGCTGTCCCACCTCCAACTGGTACACGGGCGCCATCGCTCGCAGGGCCGACCACCCCGCGAAATATTTTCATTCGCAAAATTTGAAAATTGTTCTCGGCGACGACAATCCAATTCAAACAAAATCCCTGCTTTCAAACGAGCGCCGTGTGTTGGTCGACGAATTAGGATTCACCGAACAGGATTTGCATGACCTGGACATGACCAGCGTTGACGCGGCTTTTGTCGAGGATGCAACTAGACGAGAATTTATTTCGCACCTTAATGAAAAGCGGTGACATTGAGCGGCGAGGTTGTAGGGGCACGGCATGCCGTGCCCCTACGGTGTACCACAAATCATCGAGGTCATCGCTGGATTTACGCCTTGACGAAATTCAGCGGACACAACTCGTGATACGGGCTGGCTAAATGCGCATCCATTTACTGCACATTTTTCTCCAGCCAATCCATGAAAAATTTAGAAATATCCGCGCTATTTTTTTCGGACATGAACTGGTGCCCGTTGCCGCGGATTCCTACATTTTCCAGATTCACGTACTTGGTTTTCACGCCGGCTTGATTGAGCCATTTGGCGATGCAGTGGGAGTAGGGGCGGTGGTAGCTGGCCTCGCCGGAAACATCGAGGACCGGAATATTTTCCAGATGGATGAGCTTATGCGCAGGTTCTTTCTGGACGTAGCAGGGAATTAGGCCGGGGCCATCCGCTTTATCTTCGCGCAAAGGTTGCAACTCTGCTGCGTTCTTTATGGGAGGATCATAGGCTACCGGCTCATTAGTCAGTCCCCATGCGCGTCCGGGGCCTGTGGCGCCGCGTTCCGCGTTTTCGATTGGCGGGGCGATTGGTTCCGCAGCGATGATGCCCTTAACTAGGTTTGGGCGCTCGTCTGCGACGAGCCAACCGGAGGGCGCAACTCCCGAATGTAGCAATAGAATCACCGGCTCGTGAATTAGGTCAACGAGTTCGATGATGTCATCGGCAGACAGCCGTTCCATATCCTTGGCGGATGGAGTCTGCGAATCGGTCTTGGCAAAGTAATCGAAAATCGGATCGCCCATTTTGCCTTTGTTTGGGCCGTCACCGGGCCATTGTGTGTATTTCGATGACTGCGGCCAACTGCTCTGGGGAGTCGATTGAGGCCGCCCGCCGGACCAAACCTCTTCCATCAATTCTCCTGTTCGCGGCGGCACGAGATCGCCATCGACGCCCGGCACATACGCGGAACGCCCTCGCCCGGGAAGGTCCAGCATGTAAACCGTATAGCCGCGATTGACAAAATCATAGGCCCAGCCGGGGCGGCCATCCGGAGTTTGCAGCATGGCAACATTCGTTTGTCCTCCGCCGCCCTGCACAAAAACGATTGGATATTTATAGCGAATATTTTTTGGCACCCACGTTTCCACATACATGGCGCCGCGCATGATGCTGCCGCCGGGCGTTTTCACCCATTTCCCGCCCACGTAGAAATGTCCTTGCCGTGCAATATTGGCCGTGGAAAATGTCGGCACCGATTTCAGAGGAGGGACAACCGGAGCATCCTTGGGTTTCTGCTGCGCCCCGCTCTGGGTGACAATCGCAAATGCCGTGATAGAGAGCGCAGTGGCCCAAATCCTGGAAACTTTCATCACACACTCCTCCGACCATTTTTTCAGAAATAAAAATTCTGGAATTTACAAGTCAATTGGCGTACGAAGCAAATACATCGGGCCGCATTCGATTGTCAAGCATTCAAAAGTTTAGGTTCTTCCTTAATTTGCGCGGCATAGTGCTCTGATCGTGGGGAATAACGCGGGAGATGAGGCCGCGTCGAAAAATGCCAGGCCTTCGTTGGTGTTGTAGCGCCCGTCCTTCTTTTCGGGCGGGCAGGTTTTCGTTTTTGCCTATTTGTTGGCGGAGTCGAGGACAAGAGTCAGCTCCGCAGCTTGAACAAATGCCTGGAAATCGCGATCTCGTGTAAGGAGTGCAACGCTCCGGTCAATGCAGCTTTGCGCAATCAAAGCATCACCGAGGCGAGCCTTGCGATGCCTGGCCAGGACTTTCGATCTCAATATTCCAGCCCTTTCCCAATACCCGGATTCGACTTCGATCAACGGGATTTCAGAAAACATTTTGGCAACGCTTGATGGAAGTTTTGGATCGCTCAGCAATTCTGACAGAACAGTGGGAACCATCAGGACTCGCTTGTCCTCGAGAGCCTTGTCGAGCATGTCCGTATCGTTGCCGCGGGCGCCCTCGAGGAAGGCGATCCAAGTGCTCGTATCGGCGGCAATCATCTGTCCGCTTTAATTTCTGCGAGAGTCCGGGAGAAGCGAACATTGCCGCGAAGCTGGCGTAGGCGCGCATACGTTTGCGAAGCAGCAACGAGCTGAAGGCCGGCGCGGACCGTTTGCGTGATGCCGGTTCCGCTCGCTCGTTGCGCCTTGTCAAGAAGGTCGGAGGGGACTTCGATCGTGATTTTTCGCGTTTTTCCCATAATATGGAATTATACCATACGATATACCAGCATTGAGTATGGTACCTTCCAGAATAACAATTCTGGAAGGTTTCAACTGCCACCCATTTTGATTTCAACGTGAAAGTTTTTAATGCTATGGGAAGGCCAGACTGCTTGGGAAAACAAACTCTGTATTTCAGCTATTCCGTGAACACAATTCCAACCGCGGTGCGCTCTTTATCTTCCTGCGTTTCGATGCGCACCACGTAGCCGCGCAGCCGCAGCGGGCTGTTGACGGACCCGTCTATGCCCGGATTATCGAGCAGCACTTGCAGTTCGGATTGCAGTTTGGGGCTGTGATCCAGATAGATCAGCGCGCCCTGCAAGGTCAAATCGCTGATCACAGTTTCTTCTTCAAATGAATGACCTGAATCCGTGAGGCCGGTGACGCGTGCGCGGAAATGCGCGTCGCGCCGCAAGCCTTCGCGCGAGGCGGGAATCACCACGTCCAGTTCTTTGTCTCCAAGGGTCATCACCATGCCTTCGGCGGCGGCCCACACATTCGCAAATTTTCCGCGCGCTTCGCGCAGGATGCCGTCCACCAATTTATCCGTGGAATCCGGATCGTGATGGAAAAGAACAAGATTTTTTACGCCCACGGATTCGGCAATTTTCACGCCCTCGAGCCAGGTGGAGTGCCCCCATCCTTTGCGTGTAGTGGCCAGCTGCTCCGGGGTAAACTGCGCATCGTTAATAAAAATATCGGCGCCTTCAGCCAGGTCCAAAAGGCTCTTATCGAGTTTCGGATTGCCCGGCTCGTTGTCTGTGGCATAGACGATTGTTCCAGCGGAAGTCTCGAACCGGAAGCCGAGGCAACCTTGCGGGTGATCCAGCCAGCGCGCGGTCACGCGCGCGCCCGGAACGCAGATTTGGTCTCCGCCAGTCACCTCTGTAAATTCCCTCCGCGCGTGCATCGATTTCAGATCGACTGGAAAATACGGATATGCCATCTGCGCTTCAAACACGCGCTTCAAGCTGCCCGCGCCTAAATATTCGGAGCGGAAACTATAAAAGTGAAAGCGGTTTTGTTCGGCGTACAAAGGAGAGAAAAACGGGATTCCCTGAATGTGGTCCCAGTGATAGTGGGTCACAAAAATATGCGGTTCATGTTTTTCGGGCTGCTGCGCTCCCTCCAGATGCCGGCCCAGCATTCGCAGTCCGGTCCCACAATCCAGAATGATGCGCGCACCGGCCGGCGTTGTCAGTTCCACACATGCCGTATTGCCGCCATATCGCCAGGTTGCTTTGTCGACAGTTGGAGTCGATCCGCGCACACCCCAAAAACGCAGTGTAGCCACCGGATCACTAGGCACTTTGCGTGATGGTTGCGTCGATGTTTCGGGCGCTATGGAGTAGGTTGATGGCACAGAAAGCCCAAGTTAGGTGGCCTTTTCATACTAGGGAGCGACTCGAACTTAGTCAATTATCTTCGGGGTGAAGTGTGCGTGAGTAGCAAGACTCATTCAATCGACTCAAAGAGCAGCTAGACCTGTCCCTAAGTGCTCAAATCCCAGTACAATAGGGGCGATGCATGTCCACGCGCACTGCGACGATGGTTCCGCCGGCCATTCGCACCACGCTCAGGAAATGACGAGTGGAGTGCTGGCCGCCGCGGTGGCCGCAACTTCTTTGCTCGTAGTGGCTGAGCTTCTGGGCGGTTACCTGGGTCATTCCATCTCGCTCGTCAGTGACGCGCTGCATAATCTTTCTGACATTCCCACACTGCTGATTTCCTGGATCGCATTGCATTGGGCCGTGAGACCCGCCGACCACGAACGCACTTACGGCTATCAGCGCGCTGGTGTCTTGGCCGCATTTACGAATGCTATTTTGCTGGTTCTCGTTTCGGTTGGGCTTTTTTATGAGGCATTCGAACGATTCCTGCATCCCGTAGCCGTCCACGAAAGCTGGATGATTGGCGTATCGCTGCTGGCGCTGGCGATTAACGGCGGGATCACTCTCGCGCTGGTCAGCAGCCGTCGCGATTTAAATTTGCGCAGCCTGTTGGTACACAATTTTGGGGACGCGATTTCGAACATCGGTATTTTGGTGGGCGCTATCGCGATCCACTTAACGGGAGCGCAATGGCTTGACCCGATGATTGGCGTGGTGATCGCCGCGTTGGTCCTGTGGTCAACCAAGGGGCTGCTGCAGGAGGCCGGGAATATCCTCCTGGAGGGCCTGCCACGGGGAATTAAGCTTGAATCCGTGGCGAAGTCCATCCTCGCGGTAAAAGGTATCCAGGAAGTCCACGACATACATATCTGGACGATAGGGACGAATATGGTGGCGTTGTCCTGCCATGCACGGATTCCGGATATGCACATGGACGAAAGCGAAAAAATTCTACGGGAAGTTTGCGCCGGACTGGAAAGGGATTTCCATATTACCCACATCACCGTCCAATTCGAACGGGCCGGGCTACCCCAGGAAGCGGCTTACATCATGCCGCAGTCCGTTCAATCCGCGGAATAAGCCGGCTTCCAGCAGTGCGGGCTTCCGCCCTCGTGCTTTAATCGCTGGACGATCTAAAATCCACAAGGTGAAGCAGATGCTACTAATCTGTTGTCTATCTTCCCACGTCACATCGGTTATGCTATAAACGTCGAGCTGTGGAGCGGATGATGCATACCGAAGCGGAAAGTGGCGCGCTCAACGAAGATTCTCGTGAGCAGAAGAATGCCGTTGAGCACCCCATGAGTTATTGCCCGGTTTGTTCCGAGCGGCTTGAGCCGAAACGGTGCAAGTTGGTTTGTGAGAAGTGCGGGTACTACCTGTCCTGCTCTGACTATTACTGATGCCTTTTTAAGGCACTCGAACTTCAAATTCGCAAAAACGTTTACGCCAGGAGGATAAACCGTGGCATTGAAAATGACGGATCGTGTGGTGGACGGAGTGGATGTGGTGGCGATGGAAGGGCGCATCGTGCTCGGCGAAGAGAGCACGGCTTTGCGCGAGAAAGTGAAGTCGCTGCTGGCCACCGGACAGAAGAAGATTGTCCTCAATATGGATAATGTTACTTATATCGATAGCTCAGGGTTGGGAGCCTTGGTTGCTGCGCACACCAGCGCGCGTGCCCAGGGCGCGTTCATGAAGCTGTCCCATCTGGGTTCCAAGTTTCAGGAAATTTTGCAGGTGACCAAGCTGTTCACCGTGTTTGAGGTGTATCCCACGGAAGCAGCCGCCATCGCCAGCTTTTCCAAATAAATCTTGATCTATATAAATATCGAATGCCGCCGAAGATTTTTAATCTTCGGCGGCATTTTGTATTTTCAAGCTATCGCTAGAAGGAGTATTTCAACCAAAGTTTGATTTGCCGGCCGCCGTTAATCGTGATGGCGGTGTTGTCAAAATTCGAATCCGTAATCGTGTAGGACGGAGTGAACAGGTTGGGATGGTTGAACGCATTAAGAAATTCCGCGCGTAAAGAAATCGTCTGCCCTTCCAGCTTCCAAAAATGAACTGGGAAATCGCGCTGAACGGCCGTATCGAAATAGATCTGGCCCGGGCCAAAAACCGAATTGCGGCCGACATTTCCAGGCGCGGCCACATACAAACCTGCCGAGTTAATTGTCTGCGCGGGAATAATAAAGTGGTAAGCATCTGCAGGCTTCGGGGTGCAGGGTCCAGCCGTGAAATAGGCGCAATCAAAATTATAGAAAAGCCCTGGCGTGAAACTACCGAAGGGATCCGTCCAGATATTTCCTCCATCAATCCCCACCGCAGTGAACGGAGCATTTGGATTTCCGAGGTCTGGACGGGAGTTGGAATGGCCGGTAAAACCGTTATCCAAACCATCCATCACACTATTTGGCGTCCCTGATTCGATGGAGGCGATTCCTGACCATTGCCATTGATCCGTCAGGGCTCGCAAGAATGCATTTTCATGCACATAGGGGACTTGCCAAACGTAAGCTACGCTAAATCGATGGCGCTGATCGAAAGCTGAGGGTCCCCAATCGGAATACTGATTGGTCAGGACTTGGGGGTAGGAGGCAAGGTCGACTGCGGCATTGCTCCCCAACTGAAAAATTTCCGAGGCGTCATCCATAAACTTTGAGTACGTATACGAACCGCGCAAAACCAAAGTGTGAATCTTTCGCTCCACTTCCACTTGTCCAGAACTGTACCAGGATTGTCCGTTGTTTGTGCGTACTCCAACTTCTCCAAAATTTGGATTGGAATAGACATAAGCGAAGGACGATGGATCCAGGCCCAGCGCCGGATTGAAATCCTGATTGGTAAATAGACGGTCGCCCCTTGTTCCCACATAGGCCAGTGTCATAACAAGGCCGAGGGGCAACTGCCTTTGGACATCCACGTTCCATTGTTGCGTCAATGGGTTGTGCAGATTGCTGGCCATCGATTGAATAAAGAACGAAGTATTTAGTGGCCCAAGATTCGGGAATGTAGAAGCGCTCATCGCCCCATGCCCGAATTGAAATGGAATGCTTCCACCGAATGAATTCGGCTGCGATGTCGCAGATCCGTCTACAAGGTTAGAGAAAAGGCCATCGTAAAAGATTCCATAGCCGGCTCGAATTACAGTCTTGCCGTCGCCAAAAAAGAATTTACCCCAATGTGGTGTATAGGCCAGTCCAAGCCGCGGCGCAAAATTCCTCTGGTCCGGAATCTGCTTAAAGGAGAATAAACTGTCGAATTTTGCCGGGTCGCTCGCAAAGGAAGGGTCTGTGGCGTTCGGCAGACCAAGTCCAGCATTGATATTGAAGGCTGGAAACGCCAGCGAATTCGCCAATGAGCCCCAATATTCGTAGCGTAGTCCTGCAGTCAGAGTGAGATCATTCCGAATTCTCCACGTATCCTGGATATAAGGCGCAAACATATTGGCGTGAGAGCTAAAGTTAGGGTTGCCAAAACCTTTTGAAGCAGAACCCGGATCCGAGCCAGTAAAGTCATCAATAAAATTTCCGAGGGAGCTGTATGTTGCTCCGGTGCCGTCCGTGCCCCCAAAATTGTACGTAAGCGAGCCACGCGTATTTAACGCGTTGATGTCATGGAGGTTGAGAATTGTAACGTCAATCCCGGCCTTGATCGTATGGCGGTTGGCCGAATAGCTGAGTGCCTCTTGAATCTGGTAAGTATTGTGAGACCTGCTCTGTGGAAAGTTTTTAGCCACGCCAATCGCGGGAAAATTGATGTCATTACCAAATTGGATCCAGGGAATATTTGCCTGAGGGCCATTGGCTGTCGCTGGCGTCATAAAAAATCCAAAATTAATGTTCGAATAAGACAAATGAAGTTCATTAATGAGATTGGAAGAGATCGTATGCGCCCATTGAACGCGAACAAGCTCTGAGTGACCCGATTGCTCGGTTTCAAAACCAGGCAGGGCACCGAAATTGGCGAAGGTGTCAGGCGAAAGGCTGAAATTTTCCCTGATGATGCTTCCGGTCAATACATCACGGTCGGTAAAATGCCAATCCATGCGGTAATTCCAGTCATAACCGTTCGAAACTGTTTTCACGTTCTGTAATTGAAATGGCCCAATTTCCACGCTGGGACGCACAATTCCCAGTGAATCAGTTCCCAAGGGAACTAAGCTCGTAGTGGGTGTTCCGGCTGCTCCGACAAGCGGCCCAATAGCAGTAAGGAAAAGCGAAATGTTTGCATTCGGTTCGAGTGACTTCAACGTGACAATTCCCGCGGGCGTTGGCAAAAATTGTCCTGCCGGGCCGGTGGAGTTGAGTCGCTCACGATCCCATTGGGCCGCGCCAAAGACGAATAGTTTGTCTTTTACAATGGGGCCGCCTGCATCGAAGCCAAAAGTATTCTGATTATCGAATGGGTTCTTGGTAAGGGGGGCGGAGACCTGATCCTGTGCAGGTATCGCTGCCAGAGCTGAATTGCGATTTACCTCCCATAAGTCGCCGTGGAAATTATTTGTACCACTCTTGTAAATCACGTTTGTAACGGAACCGCCGCCGCGACCGTACTCCGCACCGTACGCATTCGTGAGGAATGTAACTTCCTGAATTGCACCATAGTTCGTGGGCTGGTATGACTCGCCAGTGATTCCAGCGTCGTTATTGTCCTGTCCGTCGATCAGAAAATTGTTTGCCCGGGGACGCGTGCCATTTACGGAGAAAGCCTGGCCTTCCGTTAAATATGAATTGACCGCACCTTGGCCCTGTGGCGTGTCGTGAACGCCCGGAAGGGTCAATACCAGTGTGGTGGGATCGCGAGTAACGCCGCCGTACGGCAACTCGGCTATTTCCTGACGGGTTACGCTTTCGTCGAGTTGTCCGGATTGCGCGTCAATCACCTGCGCGGCGGGCGCTTGCACTTCAATCGTCTGTAAAGCACCGGCAATATTCAGCTTGTTGTTTATCGTCGTTGTCACGGATCCGCTGACGACAACCCCGGTCACTGAGACTTTACTGAATCCTGGCGCAGTGAACGTGACGGAATAGGTTCCAGGCTGGAGATTTTCAAGGCGGTAAGTTCCCACGGAGTCTGTATGGGTTTCATGAGGTTGCCCATACTGCGCGCTTAAGGCGGAAACAGTGGCATTTGGGACCACCGCTCCGGTTGGGTCGGTAACTGAGCCCACCAATGTGCCGTCGCTCGTCTGTGCCCATGCGCGGCCACACACGAGGAAAAGCAAAATCAGCACGGTTGTCTGGCCGATCTTATTCGCGGGATTCATTTCCCCCCCTTGCATCTATCCATCTTCAAATGACGGCACGCTTTAATCGCAGTTTAAGTCGAGCCTCGCAGGCGAATGCGAAGCGACGAGTTTCAAGGCCTGGAAGGAAGAAGAGCGGTCTTTCACCAAATCGTCCTCCACGAAATGGGTGACCGGAGGGCCAAACAGGCCAGTTAAATTGGTTTTGCTAGGGCACCGCAACTAATACGTTAAGAATTAATGGGTTTAAGGTCAACACAGTTAAATGAACTGTTTCGATCCCGAAAACACTGCTACAAGTAGTTATATACTGAAATGGTAAACTTCGAGGCAGGTAAAGGTGGTATTAAGTCCTTTGTTTCCAGGATTTGTTTCAAAATGGAACTGAGAGCGGGCGCCTCGTTGAATTCATTGGGCTTCCCGCTCCCTTTTGGGTTTTTCCGTCTAATCTTTTAAGCGATACATGGTGATGCCGCTCATCAGCTTCGGGAAAAAATCCGTGGATTTCTGCGGCAACACTTCGCCTGTCATGGCCATGCCGGCAACCGTTTCCACGCTGACGGGGTTGAGCAAGAAGCAAATCTGCGCCCGGCCTGCATCGACCTCCCCAATAGCCGTGTCCATTTCGCGCTCGTAGGTAATGTTCTTCTCTGTCTTCACGGCATCCTGCGTAATGTTCAAGCCGCGCTCGATGATGAGCCTGTGCAGCAGCACTACGTCTAGTTGCCGTTGCGCGGGTGAGACGCCTTTCAGAAGGTCTTCCAGGTTCGCATCTTTTTTCAGTACAAAAATGTGGAAGGCTCCATTACCGGCGTACGCGCCAATGGCTCTCTGTTCCGCGCCTTTTCCCAAATCGGCTCGAAATTGTTCGTAGACCTTGGCGCGATCGGAACTCCCCTTAAAAGGGTAGGAAGTCACATCGAAGGCGTTGGCCAGGGCAGATTGAATTTTTTCGAAGGAAAAATCTGGGACATTGGCGACAATGCGGTGCGTCGGAAGAATGGTCAAGCCCTCTCCGACGGTATTGAACACGGACATCATCACCTTTTCGTAGGACGCGTTGGGGTCGACGCGGCCGTCGCGCGCTCGGCGCTCATCCCTATAGGCCATGGCTGTTTCGTAGCGATGGTGGCCGTCGGCGATCACCAGTTTCTTGTCGGCCATTTCGCGCCGGATGGTTTCGAGCGTCTGCGCGTCGGTGATGGGCCACAATCTGTGCACGACGTCATACTCATCCCTGAGTTCGACTTCCACTTTTTTCGAGCCAGCTGCTTTCTCCAGAAGCCCATCGATGCGCGCCGCCGGGTCGTTATAAAGCATAAAAAGCTGTCCCGTATGCGTCTGCGTGTGGCGCAGCAATTCCATGCGGTCCGCCTTCGGTCCGGAGAGGGTCTGTTCATGGCGGAACACAACGCCCGCCGAATAATCTTCAATGCGTCCGACAGCAATGAAACCTTTCCGCGTGCGGCGTTCCGTTGTACCTGGCACGGTGTATTCCTGGAAATAGGCGTAGAGCGAAGGCGCAGCATCCTGCACGATTACTTTCGCGCGAATCCATTCCTCGAGCGTATTTTCGGCACGGGTGTAAACGTTGTTCGCCGGCGTGTCGCCGGGAAGCATTTTCCCTTTTTCGATCGGAATTAAATTGTACGGACTTGCCGCCGCGTATTTCTCTGCCATTGCCGGAGTGATCTTGTCATAGGGCTGCGTCAGCACTTTCGCGGGATCGACGACTGCCGGGTTGTATCTATAAGCTCGAAACGGAAAAATGTCCGCCATTCTTACTTCCTCCAGTTTGTATAAACAGGCCGCCGCGCGAATTCCAAAGAAGACTACACGGAGACTTTGCTCGTATGAAACTCAACTGACTATATTACAATTAATATTTCGCGGGAGGCCGCAGAAGATTCATGGGGGACCCTATCACTCGATTTTCCGAAGTCCGTGCCCTGATTTTTGATCTGGATGGCACGCTGATCGATTCCAAGCTCGATTTGGCGCTGGCCGTTAACGCTACACTCGCCGAACTGGGCAAAAAGCCGCTGCCGCATGAGCAGATTTTCAGCTACGTAGGGAACGGCGCTCCGGCATTAATTTCGCGGGCTTTGGGCTCCGCCGCATCCGAACAAGACTGCATGCTCGGCCTCGAATACTTCATCAAGTATTATTCGGCGCACAAGCTGGATAACACCACTTTGTATCCCGGCGTGCGCGAAACGCTCGACGCACTGAAGGGCATGCACATGGCGGTCTACACCAATAAGCCCGTGCGCGTCAGCCGCAACATTATCGAGGGACTCGGAGTCTTGGATCATTTTCGCTATGTGTACGGCGGCAACAGTTTTGAGCGCAAGAAGCCCGATCCGATGGGCGTGGAATCGATCCTGCGCCAATTCGGCGCCGCGCCCACCCAAACTATGTTTGTTGGCGATTCGGAGGTCGATGTTCAAACCGCACGCAACTCCGGCACCTGGGTTTGCGGCGTAACCTACGGATTCGGCAGCCACCGGCTCTCGGAATATCCGCCCGATCTGCTCGTGGATAATCTTCTGGAACTGGTGCCATATTTGTCGAGCAGCCCGATGGAACGCTCTCGCTAAGAATTGTTAAATTGATTGGAAGCTAGTCTAGTCGAGGATTTTGGAGCGTTCGACTGTGGAGAACCACTCCCATGTTCGTTTCAATCCTTCTTCAAACGTGACCCGAGGATCGTAACCGAGCACTGCTCTCGCGAGGCGGATGTCCGCCTGCGAATCGCGGATATCGCCGTCACGGGGAGGCGCGTAATTTGCTTGAGCAGTGCGGACCGTTATTTTTTCCAATAATGCTAAAGTCTGATTCAGGGTGTAACGGTTTCCTGTGCCAATGTTGATCGCCTGGAACGAGCCACTTTTTATTTCAGATGCGAGCGAAATTGCCTGCACTACATTTTCCACGTAGACGAAATCTCGGGATTGCTCGCCATCACCGTACACGGTGGGCGTGGTCCCCCTTTGCAAATTTTCGTTGAACACGGAAAGCACACCGGAATATGGGGAGCCAGGATCTTGACGTGGGCCAAAAACATTAAAATAGCGCAGGGAAATAAATTCGAGACCGTATAAATCATGAAACACCCGACCGTAGGCCTCCCCGAGCTGTTTCGAGATGCCGTAAGGAGAAATGGGATCGAGTGCCGCGTTTTCCGCAATGGGCAGCGTCAAAGTTTTTCCATAGACCGCGCAAGAGCAGGCAAATACCACGCGTTTTACTTTTGCATCTCGCGCAGCGACTAAAACATTCAGTGTGCCAGTTACGTTGATGAGATTGGTTTCAAGCGGGTCTTTGATGGAACGCGGCACGGAAGTTTGAGCCGCCAGATGAATGACGCAGTCCACACTGCGGCACGCTTCGCGCACAGCTTCCAAATTTACGATGCTTTCTTGAATGAATTTAATTTTGGATTGCACTTGGGAGAGGTTTGCAGTTTTGCCGGTGGATAGATTATCCACCACGGTTACGTCATGGCCGCGGCGCACCAATTCATCAACTGTGTGCGAACCGATGAAGCCGGCGCCTCCCGTGACCAGATAACGCATCCAACCCCCTCGAAATTAGAAATGCGGCAAGCGCACCTGCGAATTCATGCGTCTTCGAATCACGCGTCCATAAGTTCCCGCATCTAAACAGCGGGCTCGACAATTCTGGTCTCGGAGCCTTTTTTTCTGTACCCTGAATATAGCGTGCCGGCCGGCCCGATTTACGGCGTCTACGTTAGCATGCTGGAAAGGACTGGCGCGACAGGCTTCGCCGCTCCAAGTTAAATCGATTGCTGAGAAAACTTACACGCTTTCCATTGGTCGCGGTCGCGGTGTCCCTGGTCGCCGGGGGGCTTGCACTCGCGCCCATGGGGTTCTCGCAACAATCCAAGCCTGCCAAGAAACACGGCAAAATTGCCGCAGTTCCAGCACCTCCCGCGCTGAAGCCGGTTCCGTTCAAGTCCGGAGAAAATCTGGAATACCGCGTGCTGCTTTCAAAGTATGCTCTGAATGCGGCAAAAATTGAAATCATGGTTGTCGAGCAGCGTAATTTCTTCAGCCATCCCGCATGGCATTTCCGAGCTTCCGCGCACACCACGGATACGACGCGCACCCTGTTTCCGCTCGACGATCAATTCGATTCCTATACTTCCGCTTCCAATTTGTTTTCGCTGCAATTCGAGATGTACCTTCATGAGCAAGGAAAATCGCAGACGAATTTATTCCGCATGACTTCAGAAGGCGATTCGGCTCCCAGCGATGCCACTGCGGTGCGGGTAGCTCCCGGGACTCGCGATGCAATCGGCTTCCTATATGATTTGCGCGCGGCGGACTGGCAGCGCACTCCCGAGTTGCGCGCGCCAATTTTTGATGGCAGGCGGCTGTACGATGCCGTTGCGCGAGTCGACACGCCGCAAGGAACTGTTACAGTCCCTGCGGGAACCTTTCCCGCATTTCGCGTCTCGATTCAATTATTCGATCACGGCAAGGAAGTGACGGAAACAAAGCTGTGGGTATGGTTTACGAAGGAAGCGTCGCGCACGCCCGTGCTGGTAGAAGCCGAAATCCCGTTCGGGACCGCGCGAGTTGAACTCACGCATTTGCCCTGAACGGGATCTCGAAAGTTCCAACAAAACTTTAGTGGAACAGCGCCGGTTAATTTAAACCGAATTGCTGACAAATTCGTTTTAGATTACCGGGTGGTTCGATGAATGACTTTCCACTTTGCTGGAGGCGAGTTTTTAGGGGCACGGCATGCCGTGCCCCTACGGGGCATGCACAATTCAGCAAGATCATCTGTGGATGTGCGCCAAGATAAAATTGCGCGCACACTGCTTGTGAGAAGTGCGGGTTAGACCAGGACAATTTTATTGCGATTGCGCGCGATGCGCCGCGTGGCGTTGCGCGTGTCGACCACGAGCTGCGAGGATTCCACGATCATCGGGTAGTCGTAGGCCGTGTGGTCGGTGGCGATCAGCACGCAATCGTAGGAGGCCAGCGTTTTGGCGTCGATGGGGACGGATTTCATTCCTTCGAAGTTGTAGTGCCGCAGCTTGTGAATCTGCGCGAAATGCGGATCGTTGTAGTCCACCTTTGCACCGCGTAGCACCAGCTGTTCAATGATTTTCAGGGATGGCGATTCGCGCAAATCGTCCACGTCTTTTTTGTAGGCCACCCCCAGGACCATGATGCGCGAACCCTTAAGAGATTTTTGCCGCTCGTTCAGTGCCGCCCCGACAGAATCCACCACGTGGTAGGGCATCGCTGTGTTGACTTCGCCGGCCAGCTCAATGAAGCGAGTTGCGAAATCGTATTCGCGCGCCTTCCAGGAAAGGTAAAAAGGATCCACCGGGATGCAGTGGCCGCCCAGACCCGGCCCAGGATAAAAGGGCATGAAGCCAAAGGGTTTGGTCGCCGCAGCGTCGATCACTTCCCAGATGTCGATTCCCATGCGCATGCCGAGCATTTTTAATTCATTGACGAGGGCAATGTTCACGCAACGGAAAATATTTTCTAGCAGCTTGGTCATTTCCGCGGCCTGCGTGGAACTGACAGGAATAACTTTCGCCACGATCTGCGCGTAAAGCGAACAGGCGGCGCGACCGGAGGGGGGATTTACTCCGCCGACGACCTTGGGAATTTGCGCCAGCCCGTATTGCTTGTTTCCGGGATCTTCACGCTCGGGAGAAAACGCTAAAAAGAAATCCGTGCTGATCTGCTCGTTGTCGGGGCCATGCGCGACCGGGCATTTCATTCCGGTTTCCTCGAGTACGGGTAGCACGAGTTCTTCGGTTGTCCCGGGATAGGTTGTCGATTCGAGAACGACTAATTGACCGCGTTGCAGGTGCGGACGAATGGCCTGGGCCGTGTCCGTCACATAGGAAAGATCGGGCTCGCGGCGCTGGTCGAGGGGTGTTGGGACGCAGATAATGATGGCGTCCACTTCAGCCAGCCGCGAAAAATCCGTGGTCGCGCCGAAATGCTTCGACTGCACAAACTGTTGAATTTTATTTTGCGGAATGTGCTGGATGTAGGATTGTCCGCGATTCAACTTGTCGACCTTCGCCGGGTCCGTATCAAACCCGGTTACGCGATGCCCGGCTTCCGCAAACCGCAATCCCAGCGGGAGTCCCACATATCCACAACCAATAATTCCAACACGTAATTGAGCACCTTTGAAATATTCTGGTCTGCGGTCGGTAGGCATCGAATTTTTTTTCTACTCCTGTGATTTTCGTCAATCTCTAGTTTACGAGCCGACTATAACAAACATTAAGTTCGGCGCAATACCGGATCACCGCACCTGTGTGCCCAGTTACATATTACGAACCGGAAAAACAGAGCTGCTGGAAGAGAAAATTCAGGGAGTGCCACTGCGCTTTTGATAGCACAAGAGGATCAGATCCGCGCGGCGGCGTACGCCAAATTTGTTTAATAAATTTGAGACATGAAACTTAACTGTTCGTTCGGAAATATTTAGTTTGTTTCCGATTTCCTTGTTGGCAAGATTCTCCAGCAGGGAATTCAAAACTTCCTGCTCTCTGCGGCTCAGGTCCGCCGCGGCATCCACCTTCAGACGGCGCGTGTGCGAGCCGGCCAGAACCGAATCGACAAATCCCGAAAGCACGGAACGTGGAACCCAAAACCCGCCATTCGCAACCAGCGGAAGTGCGCGCGGGAGCTGCTCCCTCGCCTCACCGTAGCTGAGCAATCCTTTCGCGCCCATCTGCAATAAAGAATAGCTTTCCGCGGAATCAAATTTTTCGGCGACAACAATAATTCGCGCTTCGCTGTGCTGCTCGAGAATATTGGAAAGCAACGCGCCGGCCGCGGGCTTCGCCACGTGAGCATCCACAACATACACGGTGGCCTTCGGAATCGGCAGATGCCGCAGGTCCGGGCCCAGCGTCGATTCCAAATGCCGTGAAACTGTTTTGAAATCAGGATGGTTCAGCACACGCTCGAATTCGCTGAGCACCAGCGGGTGCGGTGAAATCAAACAAACTTGCAATGCATTTTTTTTT
This sequence comes from Saccharimonadales bacterium (SeqCode), assembly GCA_035486415.1. Taxonomy (GTDB): domain Bacteria; phylum Acidobacteriota; class Terriglobia; order Acidiferrales; family UBA7541; genus Palsa-360. The sequence goes on along the minus strand of DATHNC010000046.1, from coordinate 17,330 downwards.
GCCGTCTTTTTCACAGAGTTTCAGATTAGCGGAACCGCGAATGAGGAGCAAGACTCGGTCCGCAGCAAGTTGCGTAGTCACGCAACGGTTACTGAAAGGCGACTTTACGGCGCAAAACTAGCGAAGTCTGATCAAATTTAGCTGGCTATTCGGACGGGAGTGTCCCGCTCCATGGGACAGGTTTCTCATAGAACATAGGATGAACTGGAATTTGTGCTCGAAAGCGGTAAATGAACTAGTCTTATGAAAAGCGGTTTTCTATGTCCTCAGACAAAAAATTACGCAGATATACTCGAGTGACTCTGCCCAAGGGCAAGCTCATAGCCTGGGAACACCTGGGTGTAAGACGCGTCTCCAAGGTCCGGGTCTTAGGACTTGGCGGATTGTTCATCTGTACTCCTCACTCTCCTCCCCCTGGAGACTTTATTAAGCTGGTTTTTGAAGTGCCTGGCGGCGATGTACGCGCTCGAGCCCTGGTATGCGATAGCCGCGCCGGGGAGGGTATGGGGATTCAATTCGTCTCCATGGGACATGAAGCGCGTGCGCGGTTAAATCGACTCCTGACTTCGATAGCTGCTGCGTAAGGCAGGCAAATCTCTAAATTAGATTTCCCTTTTAACGAGTTTTCCATTTCGATAACTGATCATCGCTTTGTAAACAAAGCAATTAGGTCATTTATTGATTGGATAAGACTGTTTTTCGGAAAAATTCCGAAGATTCTGACAATAATTGTCACATTGCACCATTAAGGACCATTCCTCGGAAGTCGCGTCTCCCGTATGAGAAAAGTTTTTCCCACAATGATGCGGCATTAATTTCTTTCAATTTTAATCTAAACATTGCCCGCGCAATGGAATTTGTGTAGGTTATTGAAAGATAAATATTTACGTCCGTGAAAGAGTGAATTTCAAGCCCAAGAATAAAAACTATTTTAAAAATAGTTTGGTTCGCTGTGTGCATTTGGTTAATGGGGGGGCGATACCGGCCCCACAGACTGCGACCCAACCACATATGGCAACTACAGCTATCTCCAGAGCAGGTTTGAGTGATCGTGTCGGCGGTCTACCTCCGGCCCATCTCATTTTCGGGCGCGCTGCCTCCATGCAAGCGGCCAAGCAAAAGATCGATAAGGTATCCCTTTCTGGTGTACCAATTCTGCTCCAGGGCGACAACGGCACGGGAAAAGGCTTGCTGGCCGCATTTATCCATAGTTTGTCGGCACAACCCGATGCTCAGTTCGTGAAGGTGAACTGCGCGGCGATTCCAGGTGCGCTACTGGAAAGTGAGTTATTCGGCTATGAGAAAGGTGCGTTTACCGGCGCGCACAACTCAAAACCCGGACGCGTGGAGTTAGCCAATGGCGGCACTCTCTTCCTGGATGGAATAGATGAAATCGATATGTCGCTGCAGGCGAAACTGCTGCAATTGCTTCAGGATGGGCAGTTCTGCAGAATTGGTGGCCAGGAAGATTGCCACGTTCAGCTTCGAGTGATCTGTGCGACGAATAAACGGTTAGAGTCGGAAATCGCGAATGGGCGATTTCGCCAGGACCTGTATTACCGAATTAATGTGGTGAGCATTGAGCTTCCACCGTTGCGGTCCAGGTCCGAAGATATACCCGATCTGGTAGCTTATTTTTTGCAGGCGCATAAAACGCGCCACAACATGCAGGCTAGACCGCTCTCTACCGCTGCCATTCAGTTGCTTATGAAGCATACTTGGCCGGGCAACATCAGAGAGCTTGAAAACTTAATTGAGCGATACGTAATCCTTGGTTCCGAAGATGCTATTTCCTCCGAATTGCTGAATTGGGGGCATTCACACGGGACCTCAGAGGTAGTGGTTGAAGGGCAAATCCATCTCAAGAAAGTCACCCGCCAGGCAGTTCACGATCTGGAACGGAAAATCATACTCAGTGTGCTGGAGGCCAACCGCTGGAACCGCAAACGTACGGCCAGCGCGTTGAAAATCAGTTACCGCGCCCTGCTTTATAAAATTCGGAGGGCCGGCCTGCCGCGCAAGCGGGGTTTGCATGCCAAGGCTTCCGGGATTGTCAACTCAGAAGTGAAGGAAGCATCTTAGACCAAATCCGCCGCGCAGTGGTCGACGAGGAGATTCATCGATTCAATCTCGGGTCTAAGAGCGGGACTCTTCCTTTTTGCGGGTAATTGTAGAAAAATGAGGGAAAATTGTGGAAATTGCCTTCACTCACCCTTTTGAGGCCGCACCATCTCCTTTTGAGCCAATTCGCTCATAGGCCTTCAGCAATTCCACTAAAATCATTCTGATGGCGTCGATTTTCCGAACCATTTCCGAAGATGGAAATAAGTTGCCACTTTGTGGTAGTTCGATATACCCTCAACCACCATTGAGAATGCCGCCCCGACTCTCGTTTTATACTGGATAACACCAAGACAATTAAGTATTTAACGTCGTTCTCCCGATTTAATTTTGAGGCTCGGGGCCTTGGCCCGTCCATTGCTCTATTCCACTATAGCCACATACATGGCTAGCCGAATTTAGGCCTTTAACTAGATTAAGGGGCGCAATGACTGCTCGGGTGGACGCAAACTTCCTATCAGTGGGTGTGCCGGAAGCACAGGCACTCCCCTATCAGCATTTCGTCCACGGCACCAGTGCGGCCATGCGCGCCTTGCAGAGAACGATTGCTGATATCGCTTTGACCGATATACCCGTGTTGTTGGTGGGCGAGAGCGGGGTCGGCAAGGAAGTTGCTGCATTGGAGATTCACAGACTTTCCAGGCGTAAGGAAGAACCGTTTGTGAAGTGCGGGTGTTCGGGACTGTCGGGAGACTCGCTTTCGGCGAGATTGCAACGCGCGGAGAATTCCTCCGAAGCGGACGCAGCGACAAGCGGATCGCTTTTTCTGGATGGGATCAATCATCTGGAAATTTCCGCGCAAGGACGTTTGCTTCATTTGCTTCCAGATGGAACTGGCACGCCTCCGCCAGGCTGCCATAGTATGCGCGTCATTTCCTCAACCACGCGAAATCTGGAAGAGGAAATGAAGAGCGGACGGTTTCGGGAAGAGCTCTATTATCGTATCAACGGAGTTCACCTGCGCCTGCCTCCGTTGCGAGATCGCAGCGAAGATATACCGGCGCTGCTCGAATTCTTTTTTAAGAAATACTCCTCACTGTTTGAGCGTCAGGAACCCAAAATAAGCGACTCGACGATGAGTTTGCTGTTACGGCATTCCTGGCCAGGAAATATCCGCGAGCTTGAAAATGTTGCGCGTAAGATTGTGGCGCTGGGGGATGAACATCTGGCAACACATGACCTATCCGTCGGGAATGGGTCCAAGGCGCCCGAACCGCAAAGTGGCGTTTCTAAAATATCCGAAACTGTCTATTCGCATGTTCCCACTCGTTCCCTAAAGGAAGCAGCCCGAGCTGCATCGCGAGTGGCCGAGCGTGCCATGATTTTGGATCAGCTTGAGCGCACGCACTGGAATCGGAAAAAAGCTGCGCGCGAGCTGCAAATCAGCTACAAAGCGTTGCTCTATAAATTAAAGCAGTTGGGTTTGGACGGTTCCGGCCAGCCGGAAGAGCAATGAGGAGATCCAGCATGAAGAAAAACATAATATTTTTTGTCGCAGTGATATTTTTCGCGGGAGCAGTGAATGCACGTGCCGGACTGCAGGATAAAAAATCCGGGAAAGAAGTGCCTATTTTCCCGTCAGCCAATGCAGTGGACGATACAAAACCCGGCGTCATTCCCGCTACGACCGATCCCGCCTATGTGATCGGCCCGCAGGATGTTCTGGATATTAACGTCTGGAAAGAGCCGGATATGACTCGCGTGGTCCCTGTCCGCCCTGATGGAAAAATTTCGCTGCCGCTGATCAACGATGTGCAGGCGGCGGGGCAGACACCTCAGCAACTGGCCACTGAAATTACCACCAAATTGAAAAAGTTCCTGACCGAACCGCAGGTCACCGTAATTGTCAGCGCCATTAACAGCCAGCGGGTGTTCGTCATCGGAGAAGTTCTTCATGCCGGAGCATTTCAACTGGTTCCCGGGACGACGGTTTTGCAAGCCCTGGCGAATGCCGGAGGATTTACGACATTTGCCAACGTGAAAAAAATCCACGTCATGCGAGTGGTGAATGGCAAGCATGTTGAGCTTCCTTTCAACTACAGGGAAGTGCTCAATGGCGACAACCAAGACCAAAATATAAAGCTTGAGCCGGGCGACACAGTCGTCGTCCCGTAAGAGGTGAAGCAATGAAGGCGTGGAAATTAAGCAAGATCTTTGGTGTCACAATGCTGCTGTGCGCAAGTTCGGCATTAGCGCAGGATCAAAGGCAGAGTGTGCCGCCAATCGATCCGAATGCACCACTTCAACCCCTGGACACTACGGTTGGTGGATCGGATCGGCCTGTTTCGAATCGGCCGCCTCTAGCTGCGGCACGTGGGGTCGATGCATCCTCTGACAATTCCGAAGCGTATGATCCTTCGCAAGTTACGCCTGATCCGAACACACTGGCGGGAGCTGCGCCGTTCACCCTTGGTTCTCTCCAACACAAAGTGAATACATTTGATCCCGGCATTTCTGTTTCGCAAGTTGGTCAGTTTGTTCCTGGCACGGCTGGAAAGACGATTTCGGTGGGAGAAACTATCGCGACCGGCAGTCTCAATTTCTCCCGAACCTGGAGCGAATATCATTTCAGCACACTTTATACGGGCGGCGAAACGTTTAACGAAGGGTATGCCAGTGCGGCAGCCTTTTTCGGAACGACATCTCCCCATTTTCAATTTCACAACCTGGTCGTATCGCAGCAGGCGGATTGGGCTCGGTGGCACATCCTGTTGATGGATAATTTTACGGCTTCGCCGGGGGCTGCATTTTCAGGTCAAGGTACAGGTGGGCCAGGTCTGGCTGGTGAATTTTCTTCCATGCTGGGAGCTTCTTTAAACAGTTTATCGCAATCCTTTTTGCCATCTGAAAATATCAACACCAGCCTGGCGATGCGTTTGCGGAATTCGGTCCTTGCGCAGGCTCAATATGCGTTAAGCCGGAGATCGGCAATCACGCTGGCAGCCTCCTATGGCTTTCTGCATTTTGATATTCCTGGATTTCAGAACAGTCAAATGATCAATGTGCAGGGCGGTTATGATTATTTGCTCGATCCATCGGATTCCTTGGCGATCCTCGCCAGCTACGGCAAGATTGATTACACTGGAACTGGTAGAACCACGTCGGAGTACGGTGGCGCGTTGGCTTTCGGTAGAAAAATAACCGGCCGGTTGGCGTTCCAGGTTGCCGCAGGACCCCAAGAAATTCGAATGGTTGTTCCTGGCGGATCCGGAAATTTTAACTTGTTATATATTACGGTGAACAGCGCATTGACGTATCAGCGTCGAAGGAGCGCAATTTCTTTAAATTTTGTGCGCGGTCTGAACAGCGGTTCGGGCATCTTCCTGGGCGCTACCAGCGACACGCTCTCCGGTGCGGCTAACTATCAATTTTCGCGTAATTGGGTAGGATCAATAACCGCCGGATCTTCCTTAAACTATAACCTCGCCCCCGCAGGCGTCACCCGTACGCAATTCTACAATTGGTTCGCAGGCGCAAATCTGGCTCGGCAATTGGGTCAGCACGCAGGGATTAATCTCAGTTACGGAGCGGTGGAACAGAACAATCCGATTGGATGCACCTTGGCGATATGCGGCGGGACAGGGCTTCAACAAACGGTTGGATTGTCCATAAACTGGCATCTACTGCCTGTTGGCAAGGAAGGCCGTTAAGATTATGGGCTTACTGAAAGAAGTGAACGCCGATGGACATTTCACGTCGATATTGAGGTTACGGCATGTATAAGAAGTTTTTCGGACTCAAAGAAAGTCCGTTTAACGTAAATCCGGACCCGCGCTATCTCTACCTGACGCCGAACACTCAGGAAGCGCTGGCTTGCCTGACCTATGGAATTGAAACTCGCAAGGGATTCATCCTCCTGACGGGTGAAGTGGGCACAGGCAAAACCACACTAATCAACAAACTTCTGGAGTGGCTGCACAAGGAGCGTGTGTTCACCGCTTTTGTGTTCAATCCGCGCCTCAGCGTCTCTCAATTTTTTGATTTCATGATGGCTGATTTCGGCATTCCCTGTGAATCGAGGCAGAAAGGGCAGATGCTGGTGAAGTTGAACCAGTGGCTGCTGGACCGTTACCAGGCCGGAGAGCGCGCCGTGTTGGTGGTCGACGAGGCACAAAACCTTTCGCCGCAAATGCTGGAGGAAATTCGGCTGCTGACGAACCTCGAGACATCGACCGAAAAGCTGCTGCAGATTGTTCTCGCGGGGCAGCCCGAACTTGAACAAAAACTTAATCAACCTGATTTGCGGCAGCTTCGCCAACGCATCACGCTTCGCGCCAGGACGCGTCCACTTACGCTCGAAGAAACTCATGGATATATTCAAGAGCGCATGCGAATTGCGGGAGCCGAGAATCCTGATATTTTCAGCCCGGAAGCCGTGGCCACCGTGCACCGGTATGCGCGCGGAATTCCCCGCGTGACGAATCTGCTTTGCGAACATTCGCTCGTGAGTTCGTTCGTCGATCAGAAGAATCCTGTGCCTCCCGAAATTGTGGAGGAGGTCGCTCGTGATTTTGATCTGCACATTGTCGATCCGCTTGCGCAGGCGCCCGCCCTACAACCGAGCCAACAGGCCGCTTTGGCAAATGCAGCAGCAAGCCTGGAAGCGAACGGAGATCAACCGCCGCTTATTGAATCTCTGTTGCAGGCGCTGAATACTCTTGTGGACCGCTTGAATCAGGCGGAAGCCAATGCCAATACGGACACCGAGCGAAAAACTTAGCCAATCATTTTTAATTTATTTTCCCAACAAATTGCATTGCGGGGAATTGAAGCTTAGAGGAACTGCGGGAATATTTCTCCCAGCCGTTTGGGAAATCACTACTTAAATTCAATCGAACAAATTAAAGCGAATGATGCACCATAGCGTCGAGATCCCGTCGCGCCAGGTGATTTTTTTGCCCTCGGCATAGGTGCGGCCCGCGTAGGAAATCGAAACTTCGTAAATGCGCCAGTTACCCTTCGATATTTTGGCAGTGATTTCCGGCTCGAAGCCGAAGCGGTCGGATTTCAGTTTTATACCCTGCAAAACTTCGCGGCGAAAGACCTTGTAGCAGGTCTCCATGTCCGTAAGCTTCAAATTGGTGAAAATGTCAGAAAGCAGGGTAAGAAATTTGTTTCCGGCATAGTGCCAGAAATAGTGAACGCGCTGCGGCCCACCCAGGAATCTCGATCCATAAACCACATCCGCTTTTTCTTCGAAGATCGGTTCCAGGAGCTTTCCGTAGTCGCGGGGGTCGTATTCGAGATCCGCATCCTGCACGAGAATGATGTCGCCCGTGGCGGCCTCGAAACCGCGGCGCAGGGCCGCTCCCTTGCCGGCGTTTTCCTGCTGGAAAAGAAAACGTATGTTGGAAAGCGAGAGGCGGGCTTTTCCGTTTTGCACCATCACATCGCGTTTGCCTTCCGATTGCGCCTTGTCAAAATCCTCAAGCAGGCCGCGCGTGCCGTCGGTGGATTTGTCGTCGATGAGAATAATTTCTTTTTCGATGGGCGAAGCCTGCACGCGCAGCAAGACCTCTTCGATAAAGGCACGCTCGTTATAGACCGGGATTATGACCGAAACTTTCATTCCGATTTACGCTTCTCCGTATCAAGTTTAAAAAACATTCGCCGCACAATTCCATCGCAGCACAAAGCGTTCGGACCACATGATTGATGATGAATGCGAGGAACGCAAATGATTTGGAAGATCGTTTTGCTCATCTAGCACGAAGCTCCATCCGCATTCCTTATCGACCGCGCGTAACGGTATAGTATCCAAGGGCGGCGTTCCACCGGATCAGGATCAATTCTAAAAACATTCGCAGCCCGTCAGCAGCCACGTTTACCTTGGTTGCAGCGTCATGCGACCAGCGCACCGGGATTTCCTCGACTCGCAGCCCCTCGCGCTTGGCCAGAAAAAGTATTTCAGGGTCAAATCCAAAACGTTCGATGCGCTGCTGTTCAAAAATAGGTCGCGCGCGGTCGCTGCGAAAAGCCTTGAATCCGCATTGGGTGTCTGAAAATTGAATGCCGAGTATCCACTGCACCATTCGATTAAAGAAAATCCCCGCCACTTCGCGAATTGGGGATTGATGGACTTGAATGAGGCTGCGGTTCACCGCGCGGGAGCCGATCGCACCATCAAAATTCCGCTCGCGAATCGCTGCCAGCAATTTGTCCGCCTCGTCGATAGGCGTTGAAAGATCCGCATCGCTGAACAGCGCGATTTCGCCTTGTGCTTCGAGCATGCCATGGCGAACGCTGTATCCTTTTCCCCGGTTTCCTCCATTGGAGATGCACCGCAGACCGGAATATTTTTGCCGGTAAGTGTCCACGACAGCCGCGGTTTTGTCCGTAGATCCATCATCGACGACAATAATTTCTGTCTGGCAGGCGCGGGATTGCACGTAATCGATCACCGAATCCAGCGTTTTCGGTAGGCGACTTTCCTCATTGAATGCCGGAATAACAATGGAAAGGTCCAGCTTTGACGAATTCATTTGTGGTCGCGCCGCACAGAATTCGCGGCAAATCCAACGTCTCCAGAGCGCCGATTATATCGTCTGCAGTCAGATTCGTCCACGAAGCCGTCCCGAAATGGAACACGAAAATTAGTAGTCAATAATATCGGTCGCTAAGTAAGGGAAAGAGGGGACTACTGGTTTGGCAGGAGCAGGGGTTGTTGAAAGGCCATGTCTTCGGGCAAATAAAAAATCCCTGGGGAAAACTTACCCCAGGGCACGGTAAAATTGTCTTATAAAAGAGCTGGATTAATGTGTTGAAGGCTCAGTTCGGATAATTTCGTATCGCTCGATTACCGCGGCAACCCCTACGCGAGATGTTTCGCTATCAGGTTTCTTGTCGATACGCACTACTTTGCCCATCGCCCGGATGAATACTTCCGATCCACGGGTCACCTCGGCAGGCAAGGTTAACGTGATATCGAGCTCTGCGCCAGTGCCCAAATCCTGATCAATCGTAAAATAAACGCCACGAGTTGAAATATCGCGTGTTTTCCCGCTTCGCGAGGATATTTCCTTCTCAACCGGCACGCGAATAATGACTGGTAAAGACAAGTCATACCGGCGTGCAGTTCTCCGCTCCGTCATCTTCTTGTTCCCCCCGAGTACCTGAATCTGCTTGAACTCCCAAGTTGACCAATAATAAGGAGCAATTGACATTCCAAAGCGGCGGCACTGACGTCAGTATGACTTAATTTACCGAATGATCAAACATGATTACAGTTCTATGTCTTCAACTGGAAAACATTACCCCTGTAAATCCTGCCAAAAACAATCTTTGAGCGACTTTACCCGCTGGAATCTGACTCCGAAAGAGGACAGGTCATTTGCGTCGCGGGTGCCTTCCACCCCTTGAAAAAAGATGTCTCTAGGGAAATACTCGGAAGCCTTAATCCTTTCTATGACCAAAACTTTGCATGTACTAGTCGGTCTAGCTATGCCGGCCCGCAGGTGCGAGGCTCGACGGTGAAGATCCCGGAGTTTCGGTTCCCGCTGGAACCTTTTTGGTGCTCGCGCGAGCCGGGCGTCCGGTATCCAATCCGAACTGGCGAATCTTATAGAGCAAAGCCTTATAGCTGATCCCAAGCATCTTGGCGGCATCCTTGCGGCACCAATGCGTCTTTTCGAGAGCGTCGCCAATTGCTTCCATTTCGGCTTCATCCTTCAAGCTGCGAACGAGCGCTTTCAATCCTTGTTCGCGGACTGGTGCCGCTTCTTCGCGAGGAGAAATTCGCTGCCGCGTGGCGGACATTTCCAAAAGTTCACGGAAGCTGCCTTCGTCGTCTTCCAGAATGACATAGCGTTTCACGAAATTTTCCAGTTCGCGAAGATTGCCCGGCCACGGATAACGCACCGCTGCTTCCATCAAATGTTGCGAAGGAACCATGGGCTCCTTGCTGAATTTCTCGCTGTATTTCTGCAGGAAATGGCGGAAAAGCAGAGGGATTTCAGAAGCACGTTCGCGCAGCGGAGGGACATTAATCGAAAGCACATTCAAGCGGTAGTACAAGTCTTCACGAAGTCGTCCCGACTTCATGGCCTCCTGAATTTCCACGTTGGTTGCGGCCAGGACGCGTACATCCACGTCAATTAATTGGCGACCGCCGAGCCGTGAAAATTGATGATCCTGCAACACGTGCAAGAGCTTTGCCTGCAGATGCGGGCTCATTTCCGCGATTTCATCCAGGAAAATGGTTCCTTTAGTGGCCAGTTCAAATTTTCCCGGCTTGGAACGAACAGCGCCTGTAAAAGCGCCCTGTTCGAAACCGAACAATTCCGATTCGAGCAATTCACCCGGCAGCGCGGCGCAATTTACCTTTATAAAGGCTTGCTGGCGGCGGTTCGATCGCATATGAATCAAGCGAGCGACCACCTCTTTTCCAACTCCGCTCTCGCCGTAGATAAATACCGGAACATCGACCGGTGCAATCTGCATAATCTGCTGACGGATTCGCACCATTTGAGGGCTGGCGGCGAGGAAGCAAAGATCTTCTGTGATCGTGTCGCAGTATTCGCGCAAGGCTTTGTTTTCCTGGCGCAACTGCTGCTTCTGCCTGCACTTCAGCATGGCCACATCAAGTTCCGCTTTTTCAAACGGCTTGGTCAGGTAATCCTGCGCGCCTAGGCGAATGGCTTCGACGACGGTGCCGACTTCATTGGAGCAGGAAAGCATGACGATATTCAGCGAGCGGTCAATCTGCATCAGCTGTTTCAGCGTTTCGATGCCGTTCAATTCGGGCATCAAAACGTCGAGAATGATGAAATCGGGACGATCGCCGGCTTCGATCTTCTGAATCGCTTCCACGCCGGAATTCACGGCTTCGACTTGATATCCGTCGACCTCGAGCAATGTTCCCAGATACTTTCGTATACTGGGTTCGTCGTCCACTACCAGAATTCTTTCCTTTTCAGCCATTTGTCCACCTTCGTTTAGCCCAATTTCAATTACGTATTGTCTATCGGCAACAGGAACGTAAAAGTGCAGCCCCGCCGCGGTTCGCTTTCGACCCAAATCTTCCCGCGATGCGCCTGAACCAGGCGCTTGGCAATCGCGAGCCCCAGGCCCATGCCCGAGGACGTGCGGTCGACGCGGACGAAATCTTCGAAAATTTCCTGGTGATGCTCGGAAGCGATTCCAGGGCCCGAATCCGATACCGATACTTTGATGCAATTCGGAACCGCCGTGCGCTCCCGCCGGCGATCCATGGTTTGAATTTCCTCGGCCGTGCGGCGTTCCCAGAAGTAAAGTTCGGCGCGGAAGATTACATTGCCGCCGGCGGGTGTGTGCTTCAGCGAGTTATCCAACAAATTCGCTACGGTTTGTTGAACTTTCTGATAGTCGAATTTGAAAATGGGGATATCCGCATTCAGAATAGTTTCGAGCCGCACGTGCTTGCGCACAAATGCCTCATGCCAGCGCGTGGCCAGTTCGCTCAAGCAATCGCGCAAATCATTTTCGCGCAAATGCAGGACCAGCTTGCCGCTCTCGAGTGCCGAATAATTCAGGAACATGGAAACCAGTCGTACTAACCGCTCGCAGCTATCCTTCGATTCCTGAAGGATATCGCGCTGTTTATCAGTCAATTTGCCGAGTGAACCGGAGAGCAACAAGTCGTAATAGCCTTTGATCACGGCCAAAGGCGTTTTTAATTCATGCGCCGCGGATGCGAGGAACACAGTCTTTTGGCGGTTCACTTCTTGCAGACGTAAATACGCGGCGAGCAAGTTGCGATAGGTAATTTCGCGCTCTTGCAGCAACTCCTGCACAGTATGTTGCGTGGCTGCGGCTTCGTTTTGCGAAGGAACCAGAGTGCGCTTTTCCGCTTCTTCAATTCGTACAACGAGCCAGTCCGCTTCCGGGAGCCATTGAATGCGAGCTACAGCGGCTCCTCCACAGCAGTCAAAATGGGAATCGATTTGCTGTTCGCCACCCTCGATCCTGTTTGCAATCGATTTGGGATCGATCCGTAGCAGATCGACAAAAAGATTTAAGTTCAGTTCAGTAGAGAACCCCAAAGATCCCAGCCGCTGCTTGCCTAAAACATTGGTCTGTAGAATCCTACCGAACCGATCCGATACAAGAATAGGCTGTTCCAACAAGTCCAGAAGACTTGCGATGACACTCGCAGGAACCGATTCAGTCGTCGGCAGCTCAATCACAGGACCGCGTCTCACCAGGCTCTCCTCGGGACACTTATCCGCTTTTGGGAAAGCGGTCTAACCCATTTGATTCACTTCGGTTTATGCGCGGGAAACCAACCGGATACTGTCAAAACCCCAGAACCGTGTCAATGGTAAATGGGTTCTATTTTGCACAATTGTAGTAAAGAACTCGACTAATGGCGTGGACGAATTGTGGAAAACGAATTCTTACCCTCAAAAATATAGTCTAAGTATATGAAAATAAGTTACTTGAAATTGAGTGAGTTTTGCACGGTGCTGGCAACGCATGTGCTTACGTATTGTTGGTACTAGTGCGAAAGTACTAGGTTTTTTGACCGTGGGAAAGTGATTTCCCAGGACTTTTTTTCTGAGAAAGAGCAGGCATGTCCACCTCTTCTTCCGAGCGCCGACGCTCGCAGCGAATTCACGTTCAAATCCCCATGTTCGTTCGGGGGACCGATGCTGCCGGTCATGAATTCCTCGATTTGATTAAAACGCTTGATATAAGCGCGACGGGAGCATACCTTGCCAGTTCACGATCTGTCCGAATGAATGAACTTGTCAATTTAACGATTCCCGCGCCATCTTCCCCTTCTGCGACCTTACCCTCTGACACTCCGCCGATTCAGGCGCGAGTTCGGCGACATCGGTCGACGGATGGAGTACATCTTTTGGGCGTGGAATTTGTGAAATCGCTGGAATAGAGCCCATCGGGGGAAGAGGAATAGACGTGACGAAATATCCCCAAAGAGTACGCAAACTTTTGCGCATTGCCCCCATACGTTCACAAGGATTTATGCTGCAAGTTGGTTGAAGATTTTTACTCCCTAAGGCTCAATGCATTACAGGCATCAGATTTGTCCGCATCATCCGCGGATTTTGGCAGTTCCCGTGCAGATATAACTACGAATTCGATCTCCACGCCCGTCCCGCGCTGGGGTAATCTTGAATTTCACGGCCCATTTGAATGTCAAATACTGGTGCTCCCAACCCACCACGTTGGTCCGCCGAGGAGTCTTTCCTCGAGCTATTGATGGACACGCTCGCCACGATGGACACGTCCGGCCGTGGACAATTTCTGCAGCGATTTTTCCGATCCATTGCGCAAATTGAATTAACAGAAACGCAAAGCCTGGATTACTGGGAACAGACGCTCGCGCGAAAAAGCGAGCTTTCGCAATGTCTGGGCAAGAAAGTGACATTGCAAGCGGCGCTGGCGGAAGTGCTGGCCTCCACCGGTCAGTTGCGCATGCCGATCTTGATGGAATATGAGGAACTCCGCAAACTTCAATTCAATGCCACGACAGATCCTTTGACGAGCCTCTACAACCGGCGCTTTTTTGATGATTATTTTGAAAAAGAATTGAACCGGTCAAGCCGTTACAATCACAAGCTGGCACTGGTGATGTTAGACCTGCACCGGTTCAAGGATGTGAATGACAAGTTTGGACATCAGCGGGGAGATGCCCTGCTTGAGATGGCTGCGACTACTTTTCGTAAATCTTTGCGAACATCTGACTATGCGTTTCGGATTGGCGGAGATGAATTTGCACTTTTGCTGCCGCAGTCCGATACGGAACAGGCGGCCACACTCAGTCGCCGATTGCGCGCCACCTACGCAAGTTCCCTGGACCCGATGAATTTGGGAATTCCTCTGGCCCTGGATTACGGCTTGGCCGTATATCCGGACGATGGTGAGTTACAGGAAGCATTGATTCGCGTAGCGGATGCCAGACTTTATCAACTCAAGAACGAAAGCAGGGCCGCTGCCGGAGCCGGTTCGCGCCCCGGTCCAACGGAGAGAGATCCAAAAATTGTAGTTCCCGGACCGCTTCAGAATTTGCCCTACGTCGAACCATCGCCGGAGAGCAAAGCTAATAAAACAGTTGATCGACGCAGGTGGGAACGCTTTTCGCTTTCCAATACAAACGCGTACGCGTTGATTGGCGAAAGCCCGGAACGAAAAGCGCGCGTTTTGGATTTGGGCCACGGCGGCATTTGTCTGGAAAGCCTAAATCCTGACGAATTTGGGGAAGCGTTTCACGCTGTGCTGCACGTCCCCATTTTGCCCCCCGTGCGTGTGAATTTGCGCCGTGTTTACCTGGCCTTACAGCCCCAAGCGAATTCCGGCGCCACACGAATTGGCTGTTCTTTCGTGACCTAACCCATTTACCGCAGTAAAAGTGTGCCCTCGAATTGCACCGGTTATGCGCATCAACATCTGCAATAATCAAAAATATTCTTATTCAAGATTCAGGTGCAATCTTTCGTCGTATGGACTCCCCAGCATGGGATCGATTTGCCGGCGAAATTCTTTTGTATGCATGGCTGCAACGTGTTCGTCGAAAGCCTTCTGGTTTTGCCACACTTCGATGATCGATATATGGTTGACGCGCGAGATCTGCGCTCCTGCTTCGATGCGCACAAATCCTTTGTCTTTGTGGCTATCCGCAACGTATTGCTGCACTAATTTCGTGCCCTCAGCCGTATTCGGCGGAACGATATCCACGTGCGTGACAACGAAAATCTTGTCATGTGCAGCGGATTCCTGGGCCAGCGCCCATCCCGCAAAGCTGCTGCACGCTAGAAGCAGGACTGCACAGAGTTGTAATAGCGGGCGTCGCGTAAATTTCATCCTCGAGTTCATCGGTATTTCCTCCACCTTCCTGTGAATGTTTGCTTCCGTTCGGGTCGTTTTGAATCGTCAGCGCCTCACGGCGCATCCAAACGAATTCCCAACCCGCATGTATATCATGTTGGCAGGGCTCCGCGAATCACGTATGATAGAAAATTGTCCGCTGACCAAGCGACGCGACTGTAGCCCCGGCAACTGGCCGGGAGCCGCGCAGACCGGCCAGCCGGCGGGAGATCTTCCATGAAACCGAACATTCACCCGGACTATCATCCGGTAACCGTACATTGCGCCTGTGGGCACACGTTCCCCACGCGTTCGACGATGAAGGGCGAGTTCCTGCGCGTCGAAATCTGCTCGAACTGCCACCCGTTTTTTACGGGCAAGCAGAAATTGCTGGATACGGCCGGTCGCGTCGAGCGCTTCACGAAGAAATACGAGAAGGCTGCCGAAGCTCAGCAAGCCATCAAAGACGCCAACAAGAAAAAGCGCTAAAAAATATCCACGTTCTCACCGGCGCGCAATCTATTCGGATGGCGCGCCGGGGTGTAGAATGTCGCGCGAGATATGGCCGCGCAATCGATGAGTTCACCGATGAGTTCACCGCAGCCGGACCGCGTGCAGTTTGAAGCCGCCGCGCCGCGCATAACGCTGCGCAATCATTTC
Organism: Saccharimonadales bacterium (SeqCode); assembly: GCA_035486415.1. Lineage (GTDB taxonomy): Bacteria > Acidobacteriota > Terriglobia > Acidiferrales > UBA7541 > Palsa-360. The sequence goes on along the minus strand of DATHNC010000046.1, from coordinate 1,745 downwards.
GCGCATCCCTACGATTCGGCGATTGCCGCGGCGCGTACGTGCTATGCGCCGCGCCTCATCAATCCCGAAGAAGTCACCGACAAGCAGCGGTTGCAAATCGGTGCGTCTACTTTTTATGGTGGGCATCACACTGTTTTTCAGCACGCGCATTTTGAATTTGGCCTGGAAAACGTAAGCCGCCAATTCGTCTGGTCCTTCCTCCACGCGCATCCGTTTTACAATTCCGAGCAGCAGAGCCAGCGTTACGTGAAGCTGGATCACGCGCAGGCCTATTTGCCTGCGGAAACGCCGGGCTTTGGCGCGGCGGAACGCGCCATTTACGAAGACGCGATTGCGCGAGCCTGGGGCTATTACCGTGAGTTGACGGCCCTGTTGCGCGGGGATGCTCACGAAATTCTGGGCGATATCTGGCACATCGGGCCGATGTCCCACGCCAAGCGTGTGTTGAAAGTAGACCGCCAGGCCGAGAAGCGAGCGATTGAAGTTGCGCGATACGTGCTGCCTGTGGCCGCAGCCACGACGATGGTGCACACGCTTTCCGGCATCGTGCTGCACAGGCTCTGGCGCATGGCCGCCGCGTCGGATACGCCGACTGAAGCGGGCGCGGTGATCGGCGAAATGGTCGCGCGTGTGCGCGAGATCGATCCGCAATTTTTTGACCGCTTCGACAACGTGCCCGTGGAGCAGGATGAATTGCCGGAGTGGTCGCACGCAAAGGCCGCCGGTTCCGCTGCACACGCGGAAGAGTTCCCGCGCGAGTTTGACGCGCGCCTTGCTGGTCGCGTGTCGCTCCTCACTGATTATTCTCCGAACGCGCCGCGCGTGATGGCGGACGCGTATCGCGCTGTGGTTGGGCTCACGGAATGCACGTGTCCAGATGAGGAGGCAATCGATCGCTTGCTTAATCCTGCGCGCAACCCGTATCGCCTTGAGACCCTGAATATTGGCGTGCACGCGCCAATCATGCGCGCGCTACAACACGCGAATTTCACCTTCGCGAAAAAGATCAGCCACACGGCCGATAGCCAGGACCAGCGCCACCGTATGGTTCCCGGTTCGCGGCCGCTGCTGATGCTGAGCGATACGCGTTCGCCCGATTACGTGGTGCCAATGCTGATTGCAGGGAACGCGCGCGCTCGCGAAGTGTATGAGCGAGCGATGGCCGATGCGTGGGCCGCGAAAAATGAACTAGTGAATCGCGGCGCGCCGCTTGAAATCGCCATGTACCTGCTGCCCAATGCGAAGTCCATTCGACTGGTCGAGACCGGATCGCTGCTGCACCTCTTGCATAAGTGGACAATGCGCACGTGCTTCAACGCGCAGGAAGAGATTTACCAGGCGTCTATGGAAGAAGTGGAGCAGGTTCGCGCCGTGCTACCTTCGCTTGGGCGCTATCTCGGGCCGCCATGTTACATTCGAGCCGGAGTGGCCACGCCGATCTGTACGGAGGGCTCACACTTCTGCGGGGTGAAAGTTTGGGAGGAATTCCCAAAAATCAAGCGGCGAATTTGATTCACGCGCGTCTGAATCCCCGTATGACACATCTTCAGAAAAATGATCATCTAAAAAAATAATGACGCGCCGCGGAAGCCTCGTCTATTACCTCGCCTCATGGATATGTGGCGGACTGTTTCTCACTATTGCAATGTACCTGCAGGAGAGAGCTTCCCCGCAGGGAATGGGGATGGGGCCGACAGGTGCGGGCGCCGCGATTATCACCACTTATTTTCTGGTGCTTGTTTTCT
>DATHNC010000045.1:0-5120 GCA_035486415.1 Saccharimonadales bacterium (SeqCode) | reverse complement strand
AGACGTCGAAAAACTCGGAACTCGCGGTGAAGTGGTGGAAGTCGCCGCCGGCTATGCGCGCAATTATTTGCTGCCGCAGAAGCTCGCGCTGGAGGCTTCGCCCGCCAACATCAAGCGCCTGGAAAAGATCCGCATCACCCTGGCCAAGCTGACCGCCACGGAAAAGGAAGCGGCGCATCAACAGGCTGCTCTGCTCAACCAGGTGATCGTGAAGTTCACGCGCAAGGCCGGCGAGACCGATCAGCTCTTTGGGTCCGTTACCTCCGGAGATTTGGCCGATGCGCTCAAGGCGCAAGGCTTTGAGATCGATAAGCGCCGCATCCAACTCGAGGAACCGATTAAGGTCCTCGGCGAGAGAGCCGTGACCGTGAAACTGGTGCACGGCGTAACGGCGGAATTCAAAGCGGTCATCGAAAAAGAAGCGTAAGCTGTCTTTTTTTGACGCGCGCCCAATCGCGCTGCAAACGATTTTGATGGGTCCCGTTCGTCTATTTGGCGAACGGGCATCTGGTTGACGCTAAAATACCTTAGTTTGTGCTTGGTGTTACCTAATGTGGCAACCTTTACGGCCCAAAATGCCTTCCATGTAGGTGGAGGTTCCTTCCTGTGCGGCTGATCCGAGCAACGGTGTGCTTAATTTCGCTGGTGGGTGTCGTGTGTGCGTGCGGACGGCTCGCGTCTGCCGGCCAACCCCAAGAGCCATCCGGCGAAACGAGCGTCGCCAAAGGGAGACGCGTCACAAAGCAGGTTATCGCCGCTTTAGGCGGCCCAGCCTATTTGAACGTCCAGAATGTGCAATGCGATGGACGCGAGGCCACCTTCGGAACAGCCGGCACCCTGATGGGCTTCACATTGTTTCGCGACACCTGGCTCTTTCCGGATAAGAACCGCGTCGAATACTTCACCAAGGGCGAGCACACGATTGTCGGTTTTCTCATGGGGTCGGACGACCTGCTGATCACGCACGGCGGCGCAATGATCACGGTGTACAGCGGCAAAGAAGGATGGACACTGGATAAAAGCGGGGTGTCCAACCAGCCGGAAGACTTGATCCAGAATTTTAACGATCAATTGAAAACAGACATGAACAATGTGCTGCGCAAGCGCATGAACGAACCGGGATTTGAAGCCGAATATGCGGGCCCGGATTTAATCGATTTGAAAGAAGCGGAATGGATTGAATTTACCGACCGCGATCACCGCATGATGCGGCTGGGCGTCGACAAATACTCGCACCTTCCGCTGCGATGGGTGGTGGTTACGCGCAATCCAGAAACGCGCGAAAAAATGGAAGTCATTACCAGCCTCACGCAATACGCGATGAATGACGGCGTGAAAACTCCGCTAAGCATCGAGCTTTCGCGCAACGATCGCAAGGTGTCCCAAACATTTTTGAGCAGCTGCAAATATAATTCCGAAATCTCCCCGGACCTTTTCACTCGCACCGCGCTCGAGCAAGCAGCGAAAGATACGGGCAAGAAGGGCCTGAAGGAATCGAAAAACACGAAGTAAGGAATTACCCAAAGTCTTTGCGGCCCATAGCGTTTTTTTAATAAATCAGCTTCAATCCTGCTTATCGAATCACAGCTTGACATATACTTGCCCCACGGCTTATCTGTGTTGGGGCCACCCAACATTACAAACCCTGCTGTGCAGGGACGAATCTGCAATTTTGAGCGGAGGGATTGATGCGTCATAAGGCATTTAAAAGCTTGCTGCTGGCGTGCGCTGGAATCTGGATTTTGGCGATTGGTGGATGCTCGCCGAAACCTACGGTGGTCGATGACGCGACGCTGCGCGCGGCGGATGGAGATTCCGCAAATTGGGTCACCTACGGGCGCACATATTCGGAGCAGCGATTCAGCCCGCTCAAACAAATCGATGAGCAGAGCGTCAGCAAGCTGGGCCTGGCATGGACTTACAACTTCGAAACTTTGCGCGGGGTGGAAGCGACGCCGCTGGTGAAAGACGGCGTGATGTACACGACAAGCGCATGGAGCATCGTCTACGCGTTCGACGCGAAAACGGGAAACCAACTCTGGAAATTCGATCCGAAAGTTCCGAAGGATCATGCGAAGTACGTGTGCTGCGATGTAGTGAATCGAGGCGTCGCGCTCTATAAGGGACACGTCTACGTCGGAACGCTGGACGGGCGCCTGATTGCTCTCGATGGAAAAACGGGCTCAACCATTTGGGATGTTCAAACCACACCGAAAGACGGAAGCTACGCGATTACGGCAGCTCCGCGAATTGCCAAAGGGCGAGTGTTGATCGGAAATGCAGGCGCGGAATATCCTGTGCGCGGCTACGTCTCCGCGTATGACGCGGAAACCGGGAACCTTGCCTGGCGCACTTATACGGTGCCGGGAGATCCGTCGAAACCGTTCGAATCCGCTGCGATGAAGACGGCGGCTTCCACATGGTCAGGCGAGTGGTGGAAGGCGGGAGGAGGCGGCACGGCCTGGGACTGTATGGTTTACGATCCTGAGCTGGACCTCGTTTTTTTTGGCACGGGAAATGCCTCGCCCTGGTATGACCAGCTTCGCGGCAAAGGCGACAGCCTGTATACGGCATCCATCGTCGCGGTGCGCGCGGATACCGGCGAACAAGTGTGGAACTACCAGACGACGCCGGGCGATAACTGGGATTACGACGCAACGCAGCCGCTGATGCTCGCCACGCTCACGATCAACGGGGCGCAGCGCCGCGTGATCATGCAGCCGAACAAAAATGGTTTCTTCTATGTGATCGACCGGGAAGACGGAAAGTTTATTTCTGCAAAACCATTCGCTCCGGTCAACTGGGCAACCGGATTTGATGCGAACGGCCGTCCGATTGAAAATCCTGCTGCGCGGCAATTGAAAGATGCGGCCCTCGTAAAACCATCCGCCGAAGGAGCGCACAACTGGAATCCCATCTCGTTTAATCCCACGACAGGGCTCGTGTACCTCGCGGTACTCGAAGACACTTCCATTCACGCGATTATTCCAAACTGGAAAATTAATTTACACGACCAGACGACCGGAAGTGACCGCGCCTATCGCGGGCCCGCGCGGGATGAATATCTGAAGATGAAGAGCAGCGGAAAGCTGGTTGCGTGGGATCCAGTTGCGCAAAAAGAAGCGTGGCACGTGGACTTGCCCGATCCGAAAAGTGGAGGAACGCTCGCCACTGCGGGAAACCTGGTGTTCCACGGGCGCGCTGACGGAAAATTTTCTGCTTATCGCGCTACGGATGGAAAACCGCTCTGGGAGTTCGACGCGGGAGTGGGAATCGTAGCAGCGCCGATGACATTCTCGGTGGATGGAACGCAATACGTAGCGGTCCAAAGCGGCTGGGGCGGTCCACAGGTGCTGAGCAACCGGCCGCCGGGGAAAGGTCATGTCGGCACCGGGAAATTAATGGTGTTCAAACTGGGAGCGACAGGAACCCTGCCTCCTTATGAACACGTGGTGCAGCCGGTTCCCATGCCTACATTCAAGCTCGTGGCTTCGAAGGCTGAAATTGAAGAAGGCCGCAAACTTTTCGCCAATACTTGCGCACGATGCCACGGCGGAGAAGCTATCAGCGGCGGTTCCGTTCCGGATTTGCGCTACGCATCGCAGGCAACCCACGAAATGTTTGAGGAGATCGTTCTGGGCGGCGCGCGGCGGGAATACGGAATGCCGTCGTTTACAGGCGACGTTACCTCTGCCCAAGTGCGACTGATTCACGCATACATATTGGATCGCGCGCGCGAATCGGCTCAGGCGGAAACTCAGGCGAAAAAGTAGGACGAACCGCGAAAGGTCAGAGGCAGGCGTGTAGATGTAGCGTCATTTAAACCCCCGCCTCTGAAGAGGCGGGCTACAGCAATAGACACGTGCTAAAAATTGTGTGACCATACTGCGCAAGAGGGCTGGTTGCTCGATCAACCATGATTTGCATGGAGGCTTCCATGGAACGGCGAAAATTTTTGGCGTCTACTCTCGCGGCATCCGCGCTGGCGGTGACAGCTCCCGCGGGCGCGCTGGAAGCGGCGCAGGGAAGCATGATGGACAAAAAGGGCCGTGAGTTTTATCAATTGCGGCGGTATCACGTTAACGCCGGACCGCAGAAAAAAATGTGCGATGATTTTTTCAAGGATGCGCTGATCCCCGCGTTGAACCGCCTGTCGATCTCTCCTGTTGGCGTCTTCGACCTTACGATTGGGCCGGACACGCCCACAATGTATGTGCTGATGCCCGGAATGTCGGCGGAAGCGCTCGCGACGATTGAGAATCGCCTGATCCAGGACGGCGATTACGTGAAGGCTGGCGCGCCCTTCCTGACTGCGCCAGCGAAAGAGCCTGCGTTCGACCGCATGGAAAGTTCGTTCTTGCAGGCATTTGAAAAGTGGCCGAATTTAATTTTGCCCAAGGCGACCACGTCGCACGGGCCGCGCGTTTTTGAACTGCGCATCTACGAGGGAGCGACGGATCAAGATCACCGTCGCAAAGTGGAAATGATGCAGTCGGGCGAGGCCGACATTTTCGCCAAGAACGGCTTCGAACAAATTTTTTACAGCGAAACGCTGATCGGTCCTCGTTTGCCCAGTCTGACCTACATGCTGTGCTTTGACAGCCTGGCCACGCGCGACAAGCAATGGGCCGCGTTCCGCGCCTCCGACGATTGGAAGACTTACTCGACGCAGCCAAAATACGCGTTCGAGCCCATCGTCTCCAACATCACCAACTTGATCCTGACGCCGACGGCATACTCGCAGATTTAATGAACACCGCAAATCCTTCTCTCTAACCGGGTGAAGGATTCGGTGATCGTTCCCCCACTCAGCACGTGCCCCGTAAATTCGTGCACGCACAATCTTCCGCGCCTAATCCGGAAAATCGACACCCTCACTTGTTATATACATAGAAGCGCGATGACAAGGACCTTATGAGTGGCGAAGCCGCAAACCCAGCCCTGCCGTTCTCGCGCTTATTGACCGATGCGAGCGAGGCTACGACCCTGTATCGCGAACTCCGCAAACCGTTGCTTCGATACCTGGTGTGCCTCGGACTTTCCAGCGACGAAGCGCAGGATGTGGTGCAGGATACTTTTCTGAGCCTTCACCGGCACTTAACTTCGGGCGGTTCGCAGGA
>DATHNC010000044.1:0-5354 GCA_035486415.1 Saccharimonadales bacterium (SeqCode) | reverse complement strand
GCCACGCCTGCAGCGATTGCGAATGCTGCGCGGCGGAACGGCGCGACGCTCCGAGCGTAGTGCGCAAAACCATCGGCACTTTCCACGAGCCGCCAGACATGTAATGCACTTTCGCGGCCTGGTTCACAAGCTGGTCCATGATGAGCGTCAGGAAATCGCCGAACATGATGTCCACCACGGGGCGCAACCCGGTCATCGCTGCGCCCACGCCGATGCCGGTGAATCCCGGTTCGGAAATCGGCGTATCGATCACGCGCGACTTTCCAAACTCTTCCACCATTCCTGACAAAACCTTGAAGGGCGTTCCCGCTTCCGCAACGTCTTCGCCCATAATAAAAACGCTTGGGTCACGGCGCATTTCTTCGGATAGCGCCTCACGAACTGCTTCGGCCATGGTTAATTCGCGTACGGCTACTTCAGGCATAAACGTCCTCCCCAACTTTATCCACTCCCGGAAACGGGGCTTGCAAGGCAAACGCCACAGCGGCGTCGATTTCAGATTTTGCTTTCGCTTGAATTTCATCGAGCTGCGATTGATTGGCGATTTTTTCTTTCAGCAGCCACTCGGTCAACACCTGGATGGGATCGCGCTGGGCTTTCCACTCGGCTTCCTCTTGCTTGGCGCGGTAATATTCGCGGCTCACGTCGCCAACGTGATGGCCGTGATACCGGTACGTGTTGGCCAGAAGAAATGAAGGACCATTTCCAGCGCGAGCCCGCTCCACCATGCGGCTGGCGACGGCGTGAACCGCGCGGATATCCTGCCCATCAACGCTTTCCGCAGGAATTCCAAACGCGGCGGGCCGCGCCAGAATTTCGCCCGCAGTGGTCTCCGAAAAATGAGTGTACTCGTTGTACATATTATTTTCGCAGACGTAAATCACCGGCAAATTCCATAGCTTGGCGAGGTTCATCACTTCATAGAGCAGTCCTTGGCCAAGCGCTCCTTCGCCAAAAAAACAAACGGCCACTTGCTTCGTACCGCGATACTTCGCGGAAAATGCCGCGCCCGTCGCGATGCCCGCGCTGCCGCCGACAATCGCATTCGCGCCCAGATTGCCGCTCGCCGGATCGGCGATGTGCATCGATCCACCCTTGCCTTTGCAGTAGCCCGCCTCTTTTCCCAAAAGCTCGGCGAACATGCGGTCCGGCGAAGCGCCCTTCGCCAGGCAGTGGCCGTGGCCGCGATGCGTGCTCGTGATGTAGTCATCGCGCTTCAGCGCTTCGCAAATTCCCACGGCGACGGCTTCCTCGCCAATATAGAGGTGCGCAAGACCCGGCATCACCGCGCGCGTATACAGTTGATTCACTTGCTCTTCGAACAACCGGATCCTCTGCATGTTGCTATACATACGCAGCAGCAATTCGGTTCCCGATCCAGCGATGGTCACAGCTTGTTTGCTTTCTGTTGTCATTTGCTTACCCCTGACATTCGAGCTAAAGCCTCGAACATCACTGCGAAGTCCTGCTTCGCCAGGCCCATCCCTCGCGACGCAGTTAGAAATTCGTTGGTCACAGCCGTGGTTGGCAGAGGCACGTCGAGCGCCCGGCCCATTTCAAGCGCCAGCAGCATGTCCTTCTGCATCATGTTGACATCGAACCAGGCTTCATCCGGCATTTTTAACACAAAAGGTCCGCGATATTGAACCATGGGCGAGGCGATCACGCTGTGCGTCAGCACGTCCACAGCGGTCTCGCGCGAGATGCCGCTTTTCTCGGCCAGCAACACCCCTTCGCAAAACGAAAGCATCTGCACGGCAAGGCTCAGGTTGGTGGCGATTTTCATCGCGAGCGCGAGGCCGTTGTCGCCCACATGCGTCACTTTCGGGCCGACGTCGAGAAGCACGGGCTTGGCGCGCTCAAATGTTTCGCGCCGCCCGCCAACCATCACCGAAAGCTTTCCTTCTTGCAACGTAATCACGCTGCCGGAAACGGGCGAGTCAATCATGTCGGCGCCCTTCTCTCGAACTTTGGCCGCAAGCGCGCGGCTCACAGCCGGACTCACCGTGCTCATGTCGATCAGGAGTTTGCCGGGAGCAAGTCCCGCGAGAATTCCGTCAGGCCCTTCCGTAATCGAATTGATTGCGGCGGAATTGGTGACCATAGAAAATGTGAAATCCGCTGCTGCTGCGACGGCGCGAGGGGAATCCGCCCACTTCATTCCACGGTCGATCAGCCACTGCGCTTTCGCGCGCGTGCGATTGTACCCAGTAACTGTATGCCCTTTATCGAGCAGCCGGGCGACCATGTTTCCGCCCATCACTCCGAGTCCTACGAAACCTAGATTGGCCATCGCGTGAAATCTCCAATTTCGAATTTGTGATCAGGATTCCGCCGGCTGATTTCCCGGAGTGTTGCGTGAATCTTCCCGCACTTGCCAAAGATGCGCCTGCATCGCTGCTCTCGCGGCCTGCGCATCGTGGCGCTCGATCGCTTCAAGAATGCTCCTGTGGTATCGCTGCCCGCGCTCCGGGCTGCCCTCGACGAACGAAATTCTCACTCGCTGTTCGCGCAGCAATCCAACAATCGAATCGATCAGCGAAAGGACAATTGGATTTGCCGCAGCTTCTGCAAGGGCGAGGTGAAAATCTAGGTCCGCTTCAATGAAAGCTTCGGAATCCGGCTCGGTGCTGTCCATGGCCTCCACAGCTTCCCGCATGGCGTCGATATCTTCGTAATCGGCGCGAGAGGCGGCCAGCGCTGCAATTTCCGGCTCCAGAATTTCGCGGACTTCCACAAGGTAAGTCGAGCCGTCCCGATCGCCGGTCTTGATTATCCGGTCCAGCGAACGGCGCATGGAATTCGAAGTTCCGTTGGTCACAAACGTACCGCGGCCCGGAAACGCGTCGACTAAACCTTTTTCCTGGAGTGCTTTGATGGCTTCGCGAACCGCGGTCCTGCTGACGCCGAATTGCTCGGCGAGTTCGCGCTCGGCGGGGAGTTGGCTGCCTTCCGTCAATTCGCCCTTGAGGATGGAATCCTCAATCTGCTGAACGATTTGCTCGTAGAGGCGCGACGACTGTATGACCTTATACAAGGGGTATCCCTCGCTGGTTACCTACGGACGCCAATATCCATAAATCCCCGTGAATATTGGAAATCCTATTTGGTATGACCACCATACCATTGGTTTATTATGAGTGCAAGTACGTTCTTTCAGCCGCTATAAGTGCTTTTCTTACTTCACCCAAACTGTCTTTACGTTCGTGAACTCTCGAATTCCATACGTGCTCAGTTCGCGGCCTACCCCGGACCGTTTCACTCCGCCAAAGGGAACGCGTGGATCGGAAAACACCATTTGATTAATGAAAACCATGCCAGCTTCGAGCTCGTTCATGAATTTTTCCTGCTCAGATTTGTCATTGGTCCAGGCGCTGGCTCCGAGGCCGAAGCGGCTGTCATTCGCCACGCGAATTGCTTCGTCAATGCTTTTGACACGGAAGATGGAGGCCACCGGCCCGAACAACTCTTCTGCATAGGCCGGAGAATTTTTCGGAATATCGGTAAGCACGGTGGGCATATAGAAACTTCCGGGGCCGTCGACGGGCTTGCCTCCGGTCAGCACTTTCGCGCCGGCTTTGATCGTACTCTGCACGTCTGCGTCGAGCGATTTCACGGCTTCGGCATTAGCCAGGGGGCCGACATCCGTTTTTTCGTCGAACGGATCGCCCACCTTCAGAGCTTTCATCTGCGCGACAAACGCTTCCTGAAATTTATCGGCAATCTGTTCGTGAACGATGAAGCGCTTGGCGGCGATGCAGGATTGCCCGTTGTTGGCCACGCGCGCCTTGACGCCTGTGGCTACGGCTTCGTCGAGATTCGCGCTGGGCATTACGATATACGGATCGCTGCCGCCGAGTTCGAGCACCACTTTCTTGATGCGTTGTGCGGCGCCCGCTCCCACTTTTACTCCCGCGCCTTCGCTGCCCGTCAACGTGGCAGCGGCGATGCGCGGATCGGCGAGCACTCTATCCACCGCGCCAGACCCGATTAGCAGCGTTTGGAAAACGCCCTCGGGAACGCCGGCGCTCAGCAAAAGCTCTTCGATTTTCATCGCGCATTGAGGAACGTTCGACGCGTGTTTCAGCAGGCCAACATTGCCCGCCATCAATCCCGGCGCGATAAACCGGAAAGCCTGCCAGAACGGATAATTCCAGGGCATGATCACGAGCACGGCGCCCATCGGCTGGTAGCGAATGAAGCTGCGGCTCGCGGGCGTTTCAACGACTTCATCCGCCAGAAATTTCTCCGCATTTTCCGCGTAGTAACGGCAGACCCAGGCGCATTTCACGGCTTCGTCCACGGCGGAACGCAGCGTTTTACCCATCTCCAGCGTCATGAGCTTGGCGAGAGCATTCTTTTCGCTCTCCAGAAGTTCCGCGGCGCGCAGCATCATTTTTCCGCGATCGGCAAATGTAAGGTTGCGAAATTTAGGAAATGCAACGACTGCGCGCTGAATTTTCGCGTCCACTTGCGCACTGGTGAGTTCTTCAAAAGTTTTAACTGTTTGTCCCGTTGCTGGATTGATTGTTGCGATGGCCATATTCAGTTCCGCCCTAGTCGAGGAAATAGGATTTCGGCCCGGCCCATAAAAATACCGGACCCACACGCGATGTAGCGTAAACGCGGTCTTATTGTTTTACCACGTTTCCCTTGCGTTTGCCCGCGCAAGGGATTTTTCGTATTGTCCTGATTTGAAAATTTCTCGAATTTGGGAGAGCCGAGTTTTAACTCGGCCATAAGGCTTTCATTTAGTCGCGGGCTTTACAGGCTGCGGAAAAAGTATTTTATTTTGTCATTCCGAGCGGAGCGAGGAATCTCTCTTCGATCTAACTATAAGAAAACAAAAAAGAGGGATTCCTCGCTCTGCCCGGAATGACAGTTTTGGTGAGTTTTCCGCAGCCTGTTTAGTCCCTGAAGCTTCAGGGTTTAAAACCCTTTCTAACCTATCTCCCCGTCAGGATTGAAGTCCCGACCTCCTGAAAAATCGCGCCACGAGAATTTGTTTTCAAAGTGCGACGGAACATGTTTTCGCAAACGGAAACGTCGTTTATGGAAGGGGATTTGACGCGAAATGCTACAGGGCCGGCAAGTTTTCTCAATTCTTTCTAAGAACTACTTGTCGGCCCCGAACACTCAAAAAATGCATCCCAATTCGCTTATCTAATCGGGAAAAGCTTTGCCGGAATTACTGGAAACTGTTTCATAAATAGTCTTTGTGGGTCGCGGCTTCAGCCGCGACATTCAGTGACTCAGAAAGTAAGGGATTTAGCCCCTGATGGCCGAGCGAGGTTGCCCATCGCCCAATCATCAGATGAGTCCCAATTAAAAACTACTTGGAAAGTCCCTGCACG
>DATHNC010000043.1:0-88886 GCA_035486415.1 Saccharimonadales bacterium (SeqCode) | reverse complement strand
CGGCGTTCCACTGCTCTTCATCCCACTGCTTGTTTGGCAGGAAATCGGGACCGTGACACATGATGCAGGTTCGCTCAATCGTCTCGCGCGCATGGCTCGGGGGATATAGCTCGTCGTAGGAGACCAACGGCTCGCCTTTGGGTAGTCCGGCGCGCATCTGCTGGTTCGGCCTGTACGTTCCCTCTTTCAGAGTGAAGTCCGCAGTTGCGCTTCCACCTGCAGCTATCGTAATTTTCTGAGCATCTCCGCCAGTGAAGCCGTTCTTCGAGACGCTCACTTCGTAGTTGCCGGGGAAAAGATCCACGGCCTGAAAGCGCCCGCCTTCGGTGAACACCATGTAGACAACGTTCTTGTCTACATTCTTGGCGTAAACTTTTGCCGCTTTGAATTCCTTGGGAGCCTTGACCGTGCCGGAAATCGAACCGAGTCCGGCAAGTGTGCTCATAGCGTCGGAGCCGGCGCTTTTCTCACTCCTGCTTTGGGCTCGGGCAAGTGTTGCGAAGCCGAAAACGAGCACGAATTCGAGCGCCCAAACGAGGCCTGCAAAGCTCAGCTTGCGGTCCATATGTATCTCCCTTTTGTGAAGGCAGTACTGGGTCCTTGACTTGGTAGGAATATAGACTTGTCTGTCCGGGGAATCAATCAAGGACATGAATGTGATTCGTGGTTCGTAAGAGGCGCCGAATCAATGGTTCGCTTTATTTATTCATCGTCTGGCAGCACCGGTAGAACCAGCGAATCCACGGCGGCGGAATCGTCACGAAGCTTGATGTATAAGAGCGTTCCGTTTGGGCGTGGCACACTTAAACTAGTGTCCGCGAAGCCTACTGGAACAGAAATCGCATGGGTGAACTGCGGGTCAGAGGCAACGGAATCGATTAAAAATAAATTGGATCCGATCAGGCGGCATTGTTTATCGGGACTGTCCGGGCAGCGAAGTTCTTTCAGTGTTGGAATGCGCACGAGGGTTGCGAGCGGCTGCCAATCTCCATTCTCCCGGTCCGTGTCGACAGGGCGAAAGCGAAGAGGGCCGAACGCCGACGGTCCAAAACTTTTGAGCGGATCGAGAATGGCGAGGGCCGTTTCCGAATTTTGCAGGATCAGATTTCCGTCGCTCACGCTCAACAAGACATGAAACGAGTCGTCCATGCTCGAAACTTCAATCTTTTCGGTGCGTGGAAAACTTTCCGGCACTTCCGTTTTCAAGAAAAACGAGAGCCGCCCGTCCTGCGGGAGTTCGTCCTGGTCTTTCAGATGAACAGCGGAGCGAGTCGACGCCGGCTGCACGCTTTTGCTGATCAATTTGACCGAGGGGCGCGGCTTGTCGACCGTCGTTTGCAAATCCAGAGTGCGGCCATCCTTCAGATCAACGTGCGCAATCAGTTTTTCATCGGGCTGAAAAGCCGCAGCGGGTGATGCGGTAGTTGCGAAGGCTAGTTGCAGCTCATCTTTTTTATCGGCGCGTGATAATTTCGTCGGCACGAAGCGAACGCCCTTCAGCTCGAAGCTATTCACTTCGTCCAGTCGCGTCCCTGTCAGGACGCCCTGGTTATCACCCGCATTAATCTTGAAATTTTCCAGTTCGGCGGCTTCCGCATAGGCGTGCAGAACGAGTTCGTCCGCGGCAGGCACGCCAAATTGTTTCACCGTCATCTTGAGCGGACCGGTTTTCACATCTTTCAGAGTGACTTGAATTTCCAGTTCATCCGGTTTCGGGGCCTTCCACGTGGTTTCAATATTCTTATGCTGGTCGTCCTGCACGGTAATTGCATCCACGCAAACGGCGCATTCGGATTGCAAATGAAGCGTATCCACTCGCCCCACGATCAGAGCGCCCTGATCTCCCTGCTTAACATTCCAGGTGGTTGCATGCGCGCTGCGCAAATGGAAAGTAGGCCCTTCGAAAGAATCAAATCCCCAGTTTCCGCTTAACACACCGCTCACATCCGAATCGAGGCTTGCGCCAGGGAGCGCGCGCGCGTCAACCACAAATCCGCCACGCGCCGGATCCGCGGTTGCAGGCAGATTCATTGTGCTGCCATCTTTTTTCTTAATGCGAAGGACAAAATCGTGAGCGATCTCTGTCGAAAACACCAGGGGAGCGCCCTCTACTGGAAGAATGAGCGGCGATTTCTCGAGGCAGAAAAACTGATTCGCGTTGACGGCACGAAGAGGAGGCAACTGCGCGGCTTCTACCGCGGGCAGCCCCACCACCAAAACCGATTTAGGACTACGGAACGAAGGCGGGTTATTGAGCCGAAGATTTAGTTGCGAACCTTTTGGCACGGCGAGGGCAGGGATGTACTGGTAAGCCGCCGTATGCAGGCTGCCCAGGATCCGCGCCAAATCCACCACGGCTCCTACATAGGGGCTGTAAAATCCGCCGCCGGCCATCGATGTTGCGCTGAGCGCTCCCATCAAATCCGAAGCGGGACCGGAAGTCAGCGCCGCAACCATGGATTGCGTGTGTCCATCGTCGAGGACGAGCTGATCGGTATTTTGCGTCAGGCAAGACGGTTGCTCTTCGATGGGTTTGTCGAAACACTGCTGGTCGAGTTTCATGCCCAGCGTGCGCGCAAGCAGGACGGATCGGTCGTGCAGCGCTTTCGGATCGAGGTCGGAGGCGCGTTTAATGTCGTCAAGGTATCGATCCGCGCGCGTGCGATCGAGGCCTGCCTGATTCAAGTCCTGCGCCGCTCTGACAAAAACGCCGGGCTTGCTGCGGACGGCGGAACGCAAACTGCTGAAATCGCCGCCGGTTTCCGGAGCTAAAAACAGCAGTGCTTGCTGAGCGTCCTTCGGAACAGTAACAACTGTCCCTTCCGCAATCACTTGCTTATTCCATGTTTCGGCTCTCGTGAACCAATCTTCTGGCGGCGGATTCGTAGTGCCGCGCAAAAAGGCGACGACGAGCAAGTAATGCACGGCCTGATTGTCAGGAAAGTCGACGTGTATTCCGAGCCGGTCTCCCGGCAGCAGATTGGGGACATCGGCAATACCGAGTTTTTTGCCTGCGCGCGTGACATTGATGTCGATCCGTGGGCCGGACAAATCAAAGGAATTATCCGCCCGCGCAAAGCTAGTTCCTATGATCGCGAGCATGCCGACGGTGAGTGCCAGACTATAAGAAAGCCGCATGAAATGACGCCAGTAAAACATGGTCCCGAACTGCATATACTCTTCCTTTCCCGATAAAAATCAACGCACGGCAATGCCATCAAAAGTTTGATGCGCAGAGGAGATGAAAGTGCGAGTGATTGTTACAGCCGGGCGGGCAAGAAAGATTTTACCTAGAAATAATTGCCGATTCACATTGAAATTATTTTAATTGTTTCGCGATGCTAATACAGGGATTCTGGCAGACCGATTGGGAGTCAGGCGCTCAGGGGGCCACGCAGTTATGATTTCCGATCCTGTTTCGTGATGGCTTTTTGCCCTGGCACGGATTTCGGTACCGAACTCTCCAAAGCGAGCGTGCCCGGTATGTGTTTTTTTCCCCATCGCACAAACGCAAGCAGAACGTCACCGAGGGCTTTGCCCTTTTCCGTCAGACCGTAGGTGTAGCGCACGGGGTGCTCCTGATACGCAGACTTGGCAATGAGGCGCGCCTTTTCCAATTTTTTCAGGCGGTCGGCAAGAATGTTGGTGGGGATGCCTTCGCGCGAATTTTGCAGGTCTCCATATGTGGCATTACGGTGGAGTAGGTCACGAACGACGAGCAACGACCACTTGTCGCCAACCAGGTCGAGCGAGCAGGCCACAGCGCAGCGTGAGCGGAGGAATGCGCGCGCCTCCGATTCCGGTTTTATCTTTTTGGGCCTGCCCTTGGAGCGAGTCACTTGCATAGTGAAAGTTATTCTGCTACATTCTCATGTAACTTGCAAAATGCAAGTGACTGCGGAAAAAAAGGAGTGAAGATACCATGGAAAACACAGCTATATCGCACCTCGATCAGCCCAAAATGCCGGCGGTTTCCGGCACGGGGGCTTTTGTCGCGGCCTTCTTTTTAGTCTGGTTTGTGCTCACCTTTGTCCTTGGCGCGCGCGGCGCTTTTGTCGCCCCGCAGGGAGTGCCGCCGCTCGCATTGCTCATCGGCCTCCTGGCCCCGCTCGGCTTGTTTCTGCTTGGATATCGGACCATCCCGCCTTTGCGGGATTTCATTCTTTCCGCTGACCTCCGCGTCATCGTGGGGTTGCAGGCGTGGAGATGGGCCGGCTTTGGATTTCTGACTTTGTATACCTACAGAATTTTGCCTGGAATTTTCGCATGGCCTGCGGGGCTGGGCGATATGGCGATCGGCGTGACTGCACCATTAGTGTTGTTTGCGCTATTGCGCCGACCAGGTTTTGCGGCAGGGAAGAGGTTTGTGGCCTGGAATATTTCTGGAATTTTAGACCTTACCGTGGCCGCGACCATAGGGGCGCTGGTTCCTCTGCTCGTTCCCAATTTTTATGGAGCTGTTTCAACCAGTCCTATGACGCAGCTGCCGTTAGTGCTGATTCCGACGTTCCTGGTGCCGACATTCTTGATGCTGCACTTGACTGCGCTGTTTCAGGCGCGACGCCTTGGTAGATAAACAGCACGCTAACAAATATGCCCGGATTGAGGAGCCGGCAAAGAGTCTTTAACGATTGTTGCGGCTCCTAAAGACGGGGCTTAGTTTAAGAGGCGTTCAGAGCTGTCCATGCTGCTAGGGAGTCCATGTAATCTATCCAATGCACGATCTTTCTGTTCTCAATGGTGACAACCGAGATGAGTCTGTTGTCATAGGGTGCGCCGCTGGAAAGAATTTCCCCGTGCACTTCGTACTCGAGGATGACGACACGGCTATCCTGGGTTCGATGCACAAGAAGTGCGTCGGCGGAGTGAAGCTTGATCGTCTTGCCGTATCCCGAAAGGCTCGCCATCAGGTTGGCTCGTCCTCGAATCGTCACGGGCCAGCCCGGAAAGTGATAGCGGGATTCGAAAATTGCGTCATCGGCGAAGGTATCGAAATAGTGCTCTCCGTCAACGAGCCCGTGCAATCCTTGCAGGATGACTTCAAAGAAAGGATTCAGTGCTTCAAAAATTTCATATCCGGCTTCTTCCATAAAAAACTCCTTGGCATCCGAAACGGACCTTTCTGTATGCGCCCAGAGGAAGAAAATCTGCCGGGCACAGGCAATTGTGTCAACGGCTTTTTCTGCGTGGAAGATTGGTGGCGGCGAGCGGGTGGTTGCCCGCGCCTCCCCCGATACCACGAAAAGGAATTTTCGAGCATCTAACTATTGGAGATCATATATTCAATACCAGTAAGATTTGACTTACTGTTTGGCGAAGAATGATTGGGCGAATCAAATGTTCGTTGCTTACAAAAACCGGGAATTGCTAATCAGTGAAATCCCAGCGAAAGACATAAAGGTTTTCCTGCATCCTATTGAGAGCCGCAGCGATGCCATCCAAATACTTGCCGAAGCTGCAAGGCGGCGGCCGGATATTAGTTGGGTAATCGTTGGAAGAGGGCCCTGGGGAGTTCGCGGAGAAAGCCTGGAGTAGGAACCCATTAGCTTTCGCTAGGATTGAAATTGTGCAGGAGTCTGCACTCGGCTCAGGTGTACAATCCGGATGATGATCCGCGTCATCACCATTGAACGAGAATACGGGTGCGGAGGAGCGAGGATCGCCCGGAGCCTATCCGACCGGCTTGGTTGGAAACTCTGGGACGAATTGCTGACAGAAGAGGTTGCACGTCTCGCGAATTGCCGGCAATCCCAAGTACGACCACGAGAAGAACGGATAGATCCTCTTTATTACCGTTTGCTCAAATCATTCGCGCTCGGAAGCCATGAGGGCAGTCCACGCACGCCTGTGGAGATGCTTGACGCAGATAGTATTTTCAGATGCTCTGAAAAAGTGGTTCGACAAGCAGCTGCTGCGGGGGATTGCATTATTGTGGGCAGGGGTTCGCAACATTTTCTGCGCGATCGGGACGACACCCTGCGTGTTTTTCTGTATGCCCCCCGGGAAAAAAAGATAGAGCGACTTATTTCCGATGGCAAAAAGAGATCTGAGGCAGAAACGCTTGTCGATACGGTTGACGATGAGCGTGGCGCCTTCATTAAGAAGTATTTTCATGTTGACTGGCCAAACCGCTCTGTTTACCACGCGATGATCAACACAGCTGTGGGAGATGAAAAAGTGATTCAGGCGATTTTGAGTTTTCTCCCTGAGAAGTGATCGCGGGTCGTGCACGGATTCGCCGCTTCGAGTTAATTCCAAAAGACAGTTTTCCAGATTCAAAACCAGTTCCACTCCTCTGACGTACTGGCGTCGTATCATCCACCCGTAGAAATATGTCAATGGAAAGGCGCAAGAGGGGCTGCCACCTGCCCGAAACCGAAATAGAAAAATCAAGGATAATATTCTTCAATTAAAATTATATAAGTTGAAACGCAAGAGCCCGCAATTTCAGTCTAATGAGAGCTTTTCTGTCTGGTAGTATTTTGAATGTGTGACGGGCGGCTTCCACGCGCGTGACACAGAGCAGTGACGGAAGTCAGGCCCTGGGTCATGTTTCATCAACGTTTGGGAAGCCCTCCTTTTGCAACTGCATTTTTTAACAGGGTGTCCGTCGAAGTCGTAGTTCACATTTTCATTCCTTGAATCGAAGTTAAATTGGGGTCGTGTGTTTTTAGGGGAGTACGCAATATACCTTGAAAAGGAGTGGGGCCATGACGTGTCTAAACTGGAATAATAAAAATAAATTTAAGTGTATTGGAAGAGTGATTCAGACGGGTCTGGTTGCAAGTTTACTGGTCCTGTTGATCAGCCTTCCAGCATTCTCGCAGTTAAACGCTGGCCGCATCTGGGGAACGGTTACGGACCAGAGTGGGAGCGTCATTGCAGGTGCGACGGTTACGGTCGTAGATACGGCACGAGGGGTTTCACGCACGTTGACAACGGACGATGCAGGACAATACAACGCGCCGAACCTGACGCCAGGTACCTACACGGTTCGTTCTGAATTCACCGGATTTCAATCCATGGAGCGCCCGAACATTCTGCTGGAAGTTGGAAAGGAACTCCGCGTCGATTTCGGCATGAAGCCCGGAGAGCAGACGCAGGCAGTCACCGTCACTGAAGAACTGCCAATGGTGGAAACGACCAACGCCACCATGGGCGGCACGCTCAGCAATGCATCGATCAATGACTTGCCTCTGAACGGCCGCAACTTTCAGAACCTGATGTCACTTCGGCCCGGAGTGACTTCCTACCCGGGAGGCGGATCGAGATCGCAAAGCAGCAACGGAATTCGTCCCGAAGATCAGGTCTACATGCTGGATGGCTTGAACAATACAGAGCCATTTACCGGCTACAACATGGTTAACCAGACGAACCTCGCCGGTGACACCGGAACGATGGTTTCGATCGATGCCATTCAGGAATTTAACACAGAAGAAAATCCCAAAGCGGAATACGGCTGGAAGCCCGGCGCGGTTGTCGGCATCGGAATCAAGTCGGGAACAAATAATATTCACGGCACAGCGTTTGCTTTCGGACGCAGTGACGCGATGGACGCCCGCAACTACTTCGACCCTGTCTCGCAGCCTAAACAGCCCGTAAGCTTGGAACAATTCGGCGCCACTGTAGGCGGACCGATCAAGAAAGATAAACTTTTTTACTTCGCGAGCTTTGAAGACCAGCGCTATTCGGTGGGAAATTCGTACAACATCAACACTCCTGGCACCGGAACTTCGAATGGAGATGCGACCACTAACCTCATTCTTGGGTGCCAGGCAGCCCTGACGGCAGGTCCTGTAAGCGCGAACAGTCTTAAGCTGGCTGGACTCAACTCTAATTGCACACCGGCCTCGAACTACCCAGGCCTCTTTCCAGTGAACAATGTTGCGAGCCCGTTGAATGACCAGATTGTGAACAGCGCGACGAGTGCTCAACAAAGCGACAATGGCATGGCCAAAATTACCTACCACATTAACGACCATAACGATATCAACGGCACTACGTTCATCGGCCGCGGCGCTGGAACTTACATGGACGCGGCTTATGAGGTGCAGCCGGAATGGTTGACGGTTGCGAATATGTGGGTGGGAGTGGCCGAAGGAAGCTGGGTCTACACGCCCAATTCCAGTTGGCAAAATGAAGTGCGCGCGGGATATGACCGCTTTGACCGGTCCTTCTTGTCTGCCGATAACACGATGAATCCGCAGAATTACGTGGTCAATGGCGTGAATTACAGCCTCAACACCGGGGTAACTCTTCCACTGGAATATGGTTTTCCGATTATTCGATTCGCTGATTTCAACGCGGCTAACTTCCGTTTGGGAGGCAACTGGCCGAAGGTGCTTGGTCCGAATGGCGTGATACAAGTCCTCGACCACGTTTCCTACCTGCGCGGCAATCATGCCTTCAAATTCGGCGGCGAAGTACTGACGAACAAGGACACATCGTCCATCACGGCAAACGCGAAAGGGCAAATCAGATTCAATGATATGACCCAATTCTTCGAAGGGAATACGAAGAAAAATTCTCAGATTCTGGTTGGCAACCCCACCAGGAATGTGAGCGATCAAGGATATGCCGTATTCGCTGAAGATGACTGGCGCATCAAGCCGAGGCTCACTTTGAATCTCGGTGTGCGTTGGGAAATGGCAACCGTTATGAAGGAAGCTGATAACCTGTTTGGAAACTTCGAACCAGGTACCACGACAGGTTTGGCGCAAGTTGGCCAGGGAATCAGTTCTCCATACAACGGCGATCATAACAATTTCTCGCCACGTCTGGGTCTCGCATGGGACATTGGTGGAGACGGAAAAACAGTGCTCCGGGCAGGTGCCGGGATTTATTACGAGGAACTGACGGAAATGCAGGCGTTCCTGGCGTTGGGCAATGTCCTTGGTATGGGTTCGGTTCCCACCGGGGCTTGCCTCAATACTCCAGCGCTCACCACACCCCCCACCCCATGTGCCACCGCTGGCGGCAATCTCGTTTATGCACCACTGGTATTCCCGAACGGTGGGCTGAACTGGAATGGGTCGTCGGTTGGCGGGAACAGCATCTTCCCCGTGACTCAGCAACTGAATTGCGCCCTGACTCCCTGCACAATTTTCGCTGTGCAGCCTAATATTCGCACTCCGTACGTTAGCTCATGGAACCTGGATCTTCAGCGCGCAGTCACCAACAACCTTTCACTCTCAGTAGCGTATGTGGGCAACCACGGCACAAAGCTTCTAGGGAATACAGACCTCAACCAAGGTCCACTCGGCGGTAATGGTGCGGAGTGCCCCGGAGGACCGTACTGCTCCAAATATCCATACTTGTCTTACATCGACTCTCTTTCGAACATAGCCAAATCCAACTATAACGGGTTGCAAGTGGCGTTGACCCAGCGGCCCATCCATGGGGTATCGTTTACGCTCGGTTACACCTACTCCCACGCCCTCGACGACGTATCGAACAACTTCGGTACGGGCAACACCGGCGTACCTCTGGACAGCCTCCACTATGCCAGCTTCCTTTATGGTCCCAGCGATTTTGACATCCGGCATCGTTTCACTCTGACGACCACGTATGCGATCCCTGGTAAAAAAGGGTACGCGCAAATGTTGGAAGGATGGCAGCTCAATTCCCTGGTTACCATTCAGTCGGGCGCGCCTTGGTACCCCCAGGATACGTCGAACGACTTTGCCGGTAATGCTGAGGTTCTCAATCCAGCTGTTCTCGATGCGGGTTGGGACTTCCGCGGAAATCCCAGCGACTTCACTTCAAATCAATATGGGATTCCATTCTGTACAGGTCCTCTTGGAACTTCGCTCGGAGCAGCTGGCGGAGGTTGCACGGACCAAAACGGCAATGGGATAGTTAGCTCATCAACCGCGCAAGCTATGTGGACAAGTTGCACCACGGCTGATGCCGCAAACGGAGCAACAGCCCTGACGAGCAACCTTACGGGTGGCGCGAAGACCGGTTGCTTCCTGCGCGGTAACTCCGTCATGACTCCGCCTCCGCAGGGAACTCTACCCACAATGACCCGCAATATGTTCCGCGACTCAGGTTTCAAGAATTGGGACCTGTCGGTTTACAAGAACTACCGATTTGGAGAACGCGTCACGGCACAGTTCCGTGCCGAGTTCTTTAACGTCCTCAACCATCCGAACTTCGCCAATCCATACGGCGGAGCAAACGGCTACGCAAACAACGATCCTTCAGCCGGCTTTGGAATGGGTTGCGGCTGCACAACGCCTGACCAGGCCGCGCAAAACCCGGTGCTTGGTTCCGGCGGAGCTCGCGACATGCAACTCGGCCTGAAGCTTTTGTTCTAAGGGAAATAACGCAAGAGGATGCTATGGCCGCTCCAGCGAGCGGCCATAGCACCAAAGCGTGCTCAGGGATATTGGATCCGCACATTCCTCACCTGCTGCTCAAAATCCGCACAAGGTAATTATGATTCGAGTTAAAAAAGCGGGTTTTCCGCCCGGCTAGTTTTCTTTAGTCCTTTCGGCTTGACGCTTAAGCGCCTCGGGAGTGGGACGCTCATGGACGCTGTGGGCGACGAACCACCATTTTCCATCGCGCTTCACCCAAACATCGAGCGAATAGACTTCGCTGCTCGTTCGCTTGCCATAAACTTCAATATCGTTGGAGGTCAAATAGGTTGTAACAGCCGTGGTTCCATTTTCTCCTTCACCATAAACGCGAATGTTTTGAGGTCCATAATGCAAGGAGTGAAGAATCCGATTTCCTTTTTCCAGGTCCTTCACGAGTCCGGCTTTGGTGTCCTCGGTGCCATCCGAATTTATGTGCACGATGGCCTCGGCGTCATTGTTTCTGACCCAATCGGGGCAAGTGTTATTGCTGGTTCCGGTGCTCTGAAATGCTTTGAGCTTTTCCTCCTCCAATTTGAGAATTTCTTTCTTAACCTTTTCGGCTTTAGGCCCCGTCGTGTCCTGCGCTATTGCGAGTCCGGCAAACCCCAATGCCAGCATGGAAAGCAAGAAAATTCGTTTCATCATATTGATCTCCTTGTGCGGCGATCCCCTCGAAATCTGCGGGTTCTGTGTTTCATTTAGCCCTTTGTAACTTTGATTCCGAATCATATACGCATGCGATCCCTCACCCGATCTTCAGTTTGGACGAAGACAGTGCGGGTAACGGCCGCGGCTTATATATCTCCAATGGCCCACTCTATCAATCAAAATAAATTCGGGCCGCACGCGCGCAGGGTGCGGGCGAAATTCTTGACGGAAGGATGTAATTGGGATAAACCTTCGGCTAGGCATCCTCCGATTGCATTCGCGATTCCATGTCTGATCCGAAGGATCGATTCTTCGTGCAGGAGTAAACACAAAATGAAAAACAAATTTGAACGACGAGACACGGAAGAAACGTGTGCGAATATTTCCAATCTTGCGCCGGGGACAAGCAAGATGCACTCCTCGCGGCGAGAATTGCTGCGAGCGGTTGGTGCGGCTGGTGCGGCGACGATCGCAGGGGGATTTGCGCTTAATGCTTCGCCCGCAACGGCGCAGAGTGCGTCATCATCGTCATCATCGTCGACTTCTAAAGTGAATCCATTTAAAGATCCGAGCTACGCCGAAGGCGCGCGGCAGCGCATGCAGGCTTTTATTGGCGGCGGCGCTGACCCGGAGGCAACGAAGGCAATCTTCGCGAAGTTGACGAGTTTCGATGCGGAGCCTTGGATGGCGGAGTGGACCAAGCTGGCCGAGCCGCTCGAGCAAAAGGGCGCGGAACTTGAGTCGCAGGGAAAAATGGCAGAGGCCAACAAAGTGTATGAAAAGGCCGCCATGTACTACGGAGTTGCGAGGTTTCCGGTCATCAATCATCCGGCGAAACAAGCCGCTTATCGCAAGTGTATCGTGAATTTCCGGAAGGCGATCCGTACGTGGGACCCGCCGCTTGAGATAGTCGAGATCCCGTTCGAGGGCAAAACAATCATCGGCCATTTGCGGAAGCCGAAGGATGTGACGCGCCCTCCGGTCGTGATCAGAACCGGCGGCGTGGATGGCTACAAGGAAGGACGCAATTTGAACGAGAGCCTGGCCATTGGCGCGGCGGGGTTTGAAGTCGACATGCCGGGAGCCGGCGAGTGCCCGATTTTCAATAAGCCCGACTCGGAGAAATTGTACGTTGCCATTATCGATTACCTGATGACCCGCCAGGACATCGACGGGCGGCGGATCGGATTTGTCGGAGGAAGCTACGGCGGATATTGGGGCGGCAAGATGGCCTACGTTGAGCCGAAGCGGCTGAAGGCGTGCGTCGAATTCGGCGGGCCGATTCATTACACCTGGCAGAAGGATTGGCTAACGTATCTGATGACCGACGAGAAGGAATATTTCTGGCCGTGCCCTGATTCCATGATCTATGCAAACGGCGTGAAGGATTTCGACGAACTTGTCCGCACAGCTCCGGGCATGTCGCTATTGGAAGAAGGCTGGCTGAGCAAGCCGAATGCCCCAATGCTCTGCGTCAACGGCGATATGGACCCCTGGATTTCGCCACAAGAGATTCCGTTATTGCTTTCCACGGGCCAACCGAAAATGGTACGAATTATGGCCGGCGCAAAACACATGGGCCGCGGAAGCCAGGAGCGAGGGGCCGTAGGGGAAATGGTGAATCAGTGGCTCAAGGAGAAGCTCGCCTGACACATAAATCCTGAAATACGGGTGAAAGCAATGTGAGGTTCCCGGCAGAGGCAGAGGCAGCGGGGCGGTCGCTGCCAAATCTGCGCTTTTTTCGGTCCGCCTACCGGAATGCGATATTTGGCGCGGGGAAATGAATGTTCAGCTTATAGCAAACGAAGAGAACCAAAATTGCGCCCAACGTGGAAAAAATCAGTCCGGCGGGATGAAAGCGTTCGTTTGTGGGGCGCGCGAACATGTGGGTAACGGCACCTCCAAGGATCGATCCGATGATGCCGAGCACGATTGTCCAAAACATCGTAATGTGCACATGCATCACTGATTTCGCAATCACTCCCGAGAGCAGCCCAATCAGAATGTACCAAATTAAATGGAACACGTTTTTTTCTCCATCGCTTGCAATCTAGGCGTCGTCGACCGTCATTCAGGGCTTGGCCATGAACCGCAATATCCTGTGGCGTTTGTTAGCCTTCTCGCCATTTAATCTCTTTGTAGCGTTGGCGTCTGTTCGATATTGAACATTTTCGGAAATCACAGTGTGGCTTGTCTCCGACATGTACCAGCATCACCACGTAACCCACCAGGGAGAAATCGCAGCGGCCCGGAGTGCAAAAGTAAATGCCTTAGCGAGAATATAGCAAAGTGGTAGCTGCGGCACCCGCCGAACCCTGATGATGCCAGCTTCGTGAAGTTTTAAGATTTAATAAACATTCAAATCCGAAAGTGATTGCTTCGGTCCCTTAGCATGCGAATGTCCTGCATGGTGTCTTCCAATGCCAGTCGTTCATCCTCATTTCCAGTCGCACCTTCCAACTCAAGCAATCGGTTAAAAATGGCGTCGTCTGCGATGGTCAAACTGCTCGAAGAATTTTCATCATCGACTTTCGTTAGGGCGGTCACAAAGTAAGAGCGCCAACGGTACTCTCGAGTGTCCACGATATCCCTCCAAAAGGAGCAATCCACCAGCGACATATTACGCGTCGCTGGACCTACAGTAAGCGACTTCGGATGAATTTGAATATAGGGGCAAAAATGTAAAAGTCTCGGGAGCTATGCCTAGATGTTTATGCAGCAGCAATTCTCCTCTTATAGTCTGAAAAAAATCCATTTAAGACGGGAAGTTGAGAAAAATGCCCTACAGGGAATTCAGGATTGATTGGCATTCAAGTGACGATAAAATCTGATTGTGGGCCCAATGCCAATCGATTTTTCCAACGCCTGGAAAAGCGGCAGCAGAATCATAGATTTTGTAATCTCGCTTCTGCCCAACATTATCCTCGCCATCATCATCCTGGTTTTGTTTCTTTTTCTCGCGTCAGCCGCTAAATCACTCGTTCGCCGTTTTACAATGAATCGAGGGCGGCGAGCGAATCTGGGATTGCTCCTGGGCCAACTCGCACAGGTAGCCGTGGCAATTTTCGGGTTTCTGGTTGCACTATCCGTGGTGGCTCCCTCGTTTCAAGCCAGTGATTTAATCAAAATGCTGGGTGTTGGCAGCGTTGCAGTGGGTTTCGCGTTTCAAAACATCCTGCAAAATTTCCTCGCCGGAATTTTAACATTGTTTCAGGAACCTTTTCGGGTGGGTGACTGGATTTCCGTCACAGGTCTTGAAGGAAGGGTGCAAGACATTCAGGCCCGCGCGACTCTGATCCAGGATTCCAACTCAAAACTAATTGTAATTCCCAATGCCGTCCTGTTTACCAATCCTGTAATCGTAGGCGAAGGAATGAAGAAACAGCAGACCGGCGTCGCCCCTGCGCAATAAACGAATCCCAACGCCACGTAATATGCCCAATCTTTTTCGGCAAGGCCGGCTGCAGGGCCTAAAAAGTTGATTATAGGGAACTCAGTCGTCTCGCCGTGCTCAGCTTAAACTTGGCACGTCGAGAGGGAAGGACATGGCAACCGAAGATCAAGACATTAGTTCAGAATGAATATGCGGCCCAATCAAGATCACACCCGAAGCAATCTTGAGAAGAAAGATCGATACCGGCGCAGAGCTACGCGTAAATCTTCGGTGGAGACATTGTCGCCCTGATCCCACTGATGCTCCAGTTTCTGACGTTCGTCTGCGAATATTTCCGCAAGACGCTTCATCGTTTGTGCGATGAGACGGTCCGCATCCTCAACCGCTTGCCGCGGCTCATCTACGAACGCCACCTGGATATTGCCCCATCGTTGCCTGAAATCATCTGCCTCGTTCGTGGAGAACAGGGGGCCGAGATCTTCTTCGACCTTTGCGCGTGCTGTCGCTGTTCCCGTCGCGGCGCCGCTGGCTTCATTGCGAAGTTCCGTGCGCGATGGGGATAATGCGTGTGAATCCATCTCCATCACCTTTTCTTTTTGGTCGCGAACGCCCGCCAGGTCAGCGGTAGTAAGTTCGCTTGAATCCTCTCTCCTGATCTCGTCGGACACGCCTGTACTCCTTTCAAATGTTCGTGTAAACGCGATTTAAAAACACGCTGCGATTACGTGCGGCTTCCGGCTCTCTTTGCCCGCGCTGTTTCCGGCACGCCGAGCAGATCGTCGAACAAAGTCCGGTAATGAATCATGCCCAAGCGCATATCTTCGGTTGTTGCCTCGCCCTTTTTGAGTTTCAAAGCAATTTCATGCGCTGCCCTGTAATGCTCCACGACCAAAGCGTGGTTCACCGAAATTTCGGAAGCACGCACGTCAAAATCAGCTACGGGGTAGCCTTGGGCGCTCAGGACCTCACCCACGAGGCTGTCCGCAGCACTGAGAGCTGTCTGAGGGTTGTCAACGAATCCGGCTTGAATGACGCGCCATGAGTCCCGGAAACGGGCCGCCTCCTCCGGCTGCAGCGGGTGAACGGAAAATTTATCAACGCGCTTTTCAAGTTTTTCGAGTTTTGATTCCGCCTTGTATTTGTTGCCAGTCTCTTCGATCGCGCGTGTGTATTCAGGGCCAAATTTCTGGCGGAGGTGTTGGCTACGTTTGGTGAAATAAAAGATGAATCCGATGGCCGCAACGACAACGATTGCTACAACAATTACCATTCCGATTGTGTTCATGTCAGTCGCCCCAAGTTTATTTATAGAACTGATAGTCCTTCCCGCATAATCAGTGGATGAATGTAGCGGCGATGAATTTAGTCTGTATCGAGCATCTAGTTTAGTGAGGGCGGACTTGTTATGCGGAGTGTGCACCGCTCAGAAGAAAGTTGGTCGATCGCTCATCTTTTTTGGATAGCGGGCGGAGCCGCGGGAAGTTCAAAAACATGCCTAACCGTGCGGCATCCACCCAAGTTTATCCGGATTGAAGATCTGACAACTTCATCTAATCTGCCTTACTTGCTTGCGGGGTTTTGAGCCTGATTGTCCGCGACTGTAGGATTCACAGCGACTACCTGATAGGTTCTCGTCTTTTTATCACTGTCCTCGACTTTCAGAAACATTACGTCGTTTTTGATTTTGAACACGCCTTCATGTCCAACCGCTAAGACCGTGGAATGTTTGGCGTCCTTAGGCCTGATGTGATATTCCATGTCGTCTGTTCGCAGCAGATATTCAGGGCACAGTTTCTCATCCGAGTTGACATGCGTTATGCCAGCCGATGCCCAAATACTTCCTAAGCCGCTAATTCCTCGCTCCTTCGCGCCGCAAGGCACCGCTTCCATTTTCTCGAGCATTCCCCTCTCGGACTGGTCTTTCTTTTTATCTTTCGCTTGAATATTGGGCACAGAAGTGACGACTAAAACGATCAGAAGCAATGTCTTGATATTCATAAATCCCCCATACTGAAACGATTTGAAAAACCCGTGCGATCCGCATGTCAAGTCGACTGCCCTGGCGAGACCAGGAAGACAATTAGTAGTGGCGGATGGGAAAGGCGTGAATCCGCCTTCCCATCCGGTTGCCACTTGCTAGTTAGTGACCCGGCTTTGAATCGAATGTCGGAGCCTTGCCTCCCTGATAGTCGTTATTGGGAAGTTGCGCCGACTTCACAAACCCCTGCGGGTTTTTCATCAGTTCGTTGTTTACGTCAGGATGGTTTTTCAGATAGTCCTGAAGTTCGGGATGGTGTTCCACGAATTCCCGGTTCTTGGCCTGAGAAGGATCTCGTGACAGTTCGTTTGCGATGTCTCTGTGGCTGCCCAGGAATTCTCCGAACCTACGGGACCGGTCTCGATCGATATCACGGTCGCCGCCTTCCTCATGACGGTCAAAGTTGTTTTCTTGACGCATGAACCCGTTTGGATTTTCCCGAATGTCGTCGCGAACTGCAGGGTGCTCCTGCAAATAGGCTTGTAATTCGGGGTGATTCTTCGAGAATTCTTCATTGTCAACGAGTGAAGGATTCTTGCGGACCTGTTCGGCGATTTCATGGTGGTTATCGAGGAACCGGTCGAATCGCTCGTGTTCCGCGCGATTAACGTCGTTGTCGCGGCCATCTTCACGGCGGTCAAAGTTATTTTCAGCCTGCATGAATGAGTTGGGATTTTGCCTGATCTCCTGGCGCGCTCCTGGATGCTCCTGCAAATACGTCAGGAGGGCGGGGTGATTTTCCACAAATCCTTCATTGTTCATCAAAGAAGGATTTTTGCGGACCTGCTCGGCGATTTCGCGATGGCTGTCCAGAAACTCGTTGAAGTGCTGGAGTTCCGAGCGGCTTGCATCGACGTCGCCGCCCCGCCTGTCCTCACGGCGGTCAAAACGATTCTCCTGCCGCATGAAGGCGCTCGGATTTTCCTTGATCTCTTCTCGAATCCCCGGATGATCGTGCAAATAGGATTGCAACGCAGGATGATCCTTCACAAATCGTTCGTTGTTTACGAGTGAAGGATCCTTGCGAAGCTGTTCCGAGATTTCGCGGTGGCTGTCAAGAAACTGGTCAAATCGCGCCAGTTCTGCACGTGTGATGTCGTTGTCTTGAGTGGACCCGGATGTTGCATTGCCTTGAGAGCTTGGAGGTGCTTGAGAGGGGACGGATTGTGCCTTTGCTGGACTTCCACACAATGTTGAAATTATGAGGGCTGGTAATATGGAGCAAATCCTTAGGTACAATTTCCTCTGTTTCATGACCTACCTCCTGCCGTAAATAAGTGCAGTGACCATGCCAAACGACTAAAAAAAATCAGATCTCAAGGAGTTTCAACGGCTTGGGCAATGTATAAAAATTGCACAACGCCGCTGACTGAAGGGAAATTCTACGTACTAAAGAAAAATCGCCATACAGCTCTTGCATTAGGAAAAAAAGGTGCGTCGGAGGACCGCGCGGCGAAAGTACCAGATTGCGAAATTGATGAAAAAAGTGAAAATTTGTGGCGGTCTCGGATGTAATGTCCAGAATCCAGAGGGCCCGTTTCACTAGCAATCGTATTCAACTAGCGAAATGCCCACCGGAATTTTGCTCATTTGAAGAGGCAAACGAGCATACTGATCCTGGTGACCACGACTTTCTCAAAACGCGCGAAGCGGTGGAGCGCTGCTATCTTTATTGCTGGCGCGCTTTTGCTGGGTGGTTGCCCGCGCATGGTTCAATACTGGAACGTGAGCCGCTCCGACGCTGAAATTCGCCACG
Source organism: Saccharimonadales bacterium (SeqCode) (assembly GCA_035486415.1). Classification (GTDB taxonomy): domain Bacteria; phylum Acidobacteriota; class Terriglobia; order Acidiferrales; family UBA7541; genus Palsa-360. Next base: position 70,686 of record DATHNC010000043.1, on the reverse strand, counting down.
CGGGGCAAGCCGTCGCAGCTTCCAGCAACGCGACACAACGCTCCGAAGCGTACGCCGATCGTGCCGACGCCTATGCCGAAAAGTCCCGGTATTTGCGAGTGATGAAACTTATCTCAAGCGATGATTACAGCAAACTTTTCGATTTGGCCCTTCAGGATTACAACCAGGCGATCGCACTGGACCCGGACAACGCGGCGCTGTATTACCGCCGGGGCAATGCTTACTATTTTCGCGCCGGCCTGGACATGATTTACGCGCCATACTCATCCGCATTTCTCGCGCCGGCCAAAGCTGATTTTTCACGATTCGTGGAAAAAAATCCCAGAAATGCCATGGGATTTGACATGCTGGGCCTGACCGACGGTTCGATGGGGGATTGGACCGAGGCCATCGCCGATTTCGAAAAGGAAACCGCGCTCGATCCGCGGCAAAACTTTCGTGTTATCGACGCCTACTGCAATCGCGGCTCGCATAACTCCAGGGATAATTACGATCTAGCCATTTCGGATTTGAACCGGGCGATCCAAATGCGCGGCACGTCTGATCCGTGCGAGTGCGAGCCTTACAATCCATTGCTGGCGATCTACCTCAATCAGAAACAGGATTACGGCAAGGCGCAAGAGGTGGTCGCGCTTGCACAGCGTTCGAAAAAGTGGATTGCGCCCGAATTCCTCGAACAACTGAAGACAGCGACCGCTAACCATTAACCCGGTGCAAACTCACAGAATATATCTGAGCTAGTTTCCTTACGTCTCAGTGGCCTGGCGCTGGAGTGCCTCAGGAGATGACAGAACTCCTCACCCAACCCTCTAGGAGAGAGTGTCGGCCAGCCGGAAGTGCAAACGTATTACAATAAGCAATTATATATACAAGTGGTAATATTAAATTGCGAGTGATTTTTGATGGAAGAAGAGCGAAAGGCTGTGCCACCCGTGGATAAATATCAGTTAATTGCGAAGCAGTAGAAAAGGCCTGCGCCGCCATTGCTTTCCATAGTCGCCTGGCTGCACCCTTTTGTGGCGTTCGATGAATTCCAGGATGAGCCATTGCCGATTCGGTCGGAGTGGCCCACCTGCGCGGAACCGGTCGTGCTGCTGGTCCAGTTGTTGCACGTGTGGTCGGCGTCATCCGTGTAAGCCCGGCCGTCCCACTTGGATCCCGTGAGAATCTCGTGCTGAATCGGCGGCGAATCGCCCACGCCGTGAATGACCTCACCATTCTCGTTGCGTGTGGACTGCTTGAACAGATTGCTGCCGCGTTGCGCCTGAACCAGAGTATCGCCGTGAAGCTCGCCCAGGTCCGCCGAGATAATGGCGTTTTGCGGTTGGCCAAGTTGCGCGAACGACCAGTTGAACCAAGGCCCGGTGCCAATGCGGTCACGCGCGTTGACCGCTGGGTGTCCGGGGCGAGCCTGAGTGCTGAGATAGGCGTGCCAAGATTTGCCGCCCGCGCCGACAGCCGTCGCAAGCGCCTGGCAGTGCGCATCGGCGCCCGCAAGCCCGCCAAGGTCTCCACCTTTCCCGACACCGACGCTGGTGACGAAGAAGGTCATTCGAGCCGGAGTCGGCGTCGGGCTGCCGGGAGGCGGCGCGATGCCCTGAGTATTTGGCGCGTTCTGTTGCGCCAGCAACAGGCAAGAGGACAGCATCAAAGTGCACAACATCACAACGTAAGCATGCGGCCTGGCCATCCTGTTCATGGGCTCCCTTATCATTCTAGTTAATTGCAAAACAGTAAAATAGGCCCTGGCCATGGGTTTTCGGCAAATCCGTCTGGGCGCAGCCGCGCGTTCCGTGAGCGGAATTCCAGGAACCGCTGCCGCCGCCGTTGCGGTCGGGAAAACCAATCTGGGCGTTGGGTCTGCCATCGGCAGCATTCAGGTTTCCGTTTGCCGGTACGGAAGCCGGACTCTTGTTGCTGGTCCAGTTATCGCAGGTGTGATCCTGACTATCGGGGAACGCGGTGCCATCGGTTTGAGTGCCGGTGAGCATTTCGTGCCGAGTCGAAAACCGGGTGTTTTTGGCGTAATCCCAGTCGCTGTCGCGTGGATCGGAATAGTCATACAATCCCGGCACAATCTGGCCTTTTTCCGTCAACCCGGTGAGCTTATTCAGATTATTTCCCTGATGCGCCAGCTCCATGGTATCGCCGTGCAGATGCGCGAGATCCTGCGCGATCATTTCGCCATTGAAGTTGTACCAGGGACCTTTGCCGATGCGGTCGCGCGCGTTCACCGCCGGCTGGCCGGGCCTCGCCTGCGTGCTCAAGTAAGCATGCCAGGTGCGATTTCCAGAGGCGACAGCCGTTGCGAGCGTTTGGCAGTGCGCGTCAGCGCCGGCCAGTCCGCCGAGATTGCCGCCGTCGCCGATAGTCTCGCTGGTCACGAAGAAATTCATCATCGGTGAGGGCTTCGCGCCCCGCGGATATTCGCCGGGCTTAGGGCTCTGCGCAAGTAATAGGCAGGACGCCAGCAAAAGCGCACAAGATAACATCAGCGCTGAAGATTTAATTTTAGTCATGTATCGCTCCAAATGTGGAGGCAGGGTAACACATGTGGCGTCGCGCGGCCAACCGTTGTCCGCCTGTTTTACGGTTAGCAGATGCATTCCGTTGGAAGTAGCGGATGAATAATTGACCCCGTTGACTTGCTCGAAGTTGGTGACGAAGTCGAAGTCAATTGAATCTGAAGCTGTCACATATCCGCCCCGCCCGCATTGCCAACTGCCTCACCGAAGTTGATCTGCTACTTTTGCGATGCCAGCCTTGGCACAGGCCTCCTCCTGCGCCCCTCCCATCGGGGCTCCGCTCAGGCCGACTCCACCGATAGTGTCCTCGCCGACTTTGATCGGAACGCCGCCTGCGAGCGGAATGACGTCGGCAAGCATTCGCTGCCCGGATAGTGTTGTTTCGGTGCGCGTCGCCCACTCGGCCGACGTCTGTCGGAAGGTCAAAGCCGTGTAGGCCTTGCGGCGGGACAGTTCGAGATTGTGCGGTGATGCCCCATCGCCCTGCAGGAAAACACGGAGCCGGCCTGCGCGATCAACGACAGCGACCGAAGTTTTGACGCCGCATTGTTCCAGAGCCGTTTCAGCTATCGTCAAGGCCATGCGAAGCGAAACGTCGCGCTCCGTCAACACCTGGGTATTTCCAGAAGATGGAAACATGAGGAGCAGAACAAACGTGACTGCGGTAGCAACCTGAAACGACATGTGAACCTCCGTTGCTTTGGTGTATGCAGCATTCCATCGCCACAAGTGCGCGGCGGGCCTGGGACCTGCCGAAGCATACCAGAGCAGCTACTTGAACCGACGGGAAAGCGGCATTCCAGTATTCATTTGATTTTAGGAGAAAGTCTAAGCTGACGCACTTGGGTGGCGCCTCCGTTGGCGGGGATTGTAATACATCCTTCGCCGTCTTGGCTCACGTTTAGAAGGCGCAGAGTAACTCAAACCACAATATAACAAAATTGTTATAAATCATTTCGAATGGTCAGCAGTTAAGATGCCCGCCATGAACCTGCAACTCAAGGAGACATTGATGACCCGGACGTTCCCGCTCTGCTTCCTGCTCTGCTTGGTTAGTTTTGGCTGCGGTTCCAGTTATATCGGAAATAATTCCGGTGGAAGCGGCGGTACGACCAATTACGCTGGGCAAGCTCAGGGAGTTTATTCGGGGACTGCATCGAGCGGATATTCGTTTTCTACAATCGTTTTACCCAACGATAAATTCTACGGTATTTACGGCACGACTACAGGAAACACGTTCTACGTTTATGGCATGCTTGCAGGGCAAGGCACTTCTGGCAAAGATTCTTTCACCGCAAACGTGACAGACTACCTGTCCACAGGACAAACCGCTAGCGATACTCTTACCGCAACGGATGTGCCCGGCCAAAGCGTGAATGGAACTATTACGGAAAATGGAACGCCCGTGACGTTTAATGGGACGGCCCTCGCATCTTCTTCTTTTAACTTCAATACTGCGGCATCGGTAGGTTCGATTGTTGGCGCTTGGAACGGTTCATTGCTTGACGGAATTACCACTGCGGTGACAATCAATTCCATTGGCACGGTGACCGGTACCAGTTCCGGATGCTCCTTTACCGGGACAATCACAGCGGACGGATCAGGTAAGAATTTTTACGATGTATCGATCACGTTTGGTTCGCCTCCGTGCGCGCTTTCAGACCAAACCGCAACCGGCGTCGCAATTTACTATTTGCTTCCCGATGGCGTAACACATCAGCTTCTGGCGGGAGTTACGCTAGGAAATTCCGGAGGCACGGCGTTTTTTGCCCAAAGATAAATTCAAAAAAGTCCTGACTTTTATAAGCTGTCCATTGGACTGATTCAATGACGTTGCGGGCTGCTCTTGTCCGAGCATTAGTCGTTACTGCCGCCAAGTCTGCCCGGATGGAGGGCCGCGCACGTCAACTATTTAACCGAAGACGTAAACTGCATTGCGTAAACGCCTCACTTTGAAAAGGGCAGACAAAGCCCAACCCTACAAATTGCGTAGGATGTGCCACCCGAAGATGAAAAAACTGTGCCACCCGCCCTTTGCTATCCGCATCAGCGGTTTCATGCTTGCACAAGGGCAAAAACCGCATTACTCTTGAGTTATATATGCGAGTTTCGAAACCAGGTTAACAGCCTCTCGCCTGCGGAGAAAGCCGAATTGCTGGATACGGTCTGGGAAAGTCTGGAAGTGGACTCGGTATTGCTGACAGACGCGCAACGGGCGGAGCTTGACCACCGCATAGCCCGGCATGAGCAAAACCCCTCGAATGTCATCCCCTGGGAGCAAGTCAGGGCGAGCCTTTTCAAGAAGCCGTGACGTCCCCGGTTGTTTGGACTCCAGAAGCCAATCAAGATTTATTGGAAGCGCAGGCATGGTATGACAACATTCGTCCAGCGCTTGGTCAGCGTTTCGCGGTTTCGGTTGAGGCCACAATCGAAGCGATCGCGGAACGTCCTTTGCAATTTCCGGCCGTCCACCCCGAGTGTCGCCGTGCGGGAGTGCGGCGTTTCCCCTAAGGAATATTCTTTGAAGTGCAGGAAAATCGGATTGTGGCGATCGCCTGCTTCCACGGCAGGCGGAATCCGAGGCGCTGGCAGGCGCGGTAGGCCATCCACCTCATCCAATCTGCCCAAGCGAAAGGCCCCGCCCTTGAAAAACCGTCAAGGACGGTCCCCCCCCAAAAAACTAGTTCAAAGGCTGTGCCGCCCGCCATTCGATAAACATTGAAGTGCTGCAGTGGTATCATCCAACCACGTCGGTCAGTAACCCGAAAAATGCAAAAGGAATGGACATCGCGAGGAGGCTGGAATGCATTCAAAATATTCCTCTTTAGCTGTTCTCGTTTTTTTCTGTGCTCTCAACATCTGCAGCCCGCGCGCGGCGCATGCCGCACCGGCAAGCGATCCGTGCGCTCTGATTACGCAGGCGCAAGTCAGCGCAGTTCTCGGCGCCACGGTCGGAGCGCCGCAACACGACGCGCCCACCATGTGCCAATGGTCAACGTCCACTCAGCCGAACTCCATGAATGTTAAAAAGGTCGTGCTCATCCTCTCCAGGGAACGAGCATTTGGATTTGCTAAAACGCCCATCTCGAGCAGCGAAAAAGCCGTGCCCGCCAGCGGTATTGGCGATGACGCCGTCTATGCCGTAGCTGCCGGCGTCCCCGCGGGGCCGAACACATCCTTGTTCGTTAAAAAAGGCAACTCGTATTTTGTAGTGCACGTTTACGGCGTCCCCGACCAGGCCAAAGTCATGGACATGGAGAAGACTCTCGCGACGCAAGCCTGCTCGAATCTCTGAACGGCCTGAGACGGATGGACGAGGGCGGCGAAATTGAGCTTGCGATATGGAGAAGTGCCGAGACTTTAAGTCGTTCTCGAAGTTGCGGCTGGCGGCGAGGAATTTTGCTCATACCCGGCACGTCGAACGGCACACACAAAAAGCCCCACCCTACAAACTGCGTAGGATGGGCCACCCGAACTTCCAGTTCAAAGGCTGTGCCACCCGCCCAAGTGGACGTGCTGGAGTGGTATTTGCTTATGCAGCGGAGACAGTTCCATGGAATGCGAAAGCACGGGCCACCCGCCACACTCGGAAGATGATACCTTGTAAATAACATACACGAGTGGTATTATTCAAAATGAAAAAATGTCAGCTGAAAAGCTGAGAAAGGGTGCGCCAGTCGCCGCTATGACCGAAAGATCAGTTCCCAACTTGGAAGCAGTAAGTTTCATCGGAAAGCACTCGGTAGCATTTCTACTCCCAGACAAAGATACTGCTGGAGGAGTTCGCCTTAAAGCTTCAGGGTCTCTCGTTACTTTCGATCAAAGGCATTTCATATTAACCGCGAATCACGTTTGGGCGGAACTGCGAAAGTCTCCAATTATCCAGTATTCTGCCATTGCGGACATTAGTCACGATGTGAAAATGCCTAGAGAGGCTTTGACTGCTTACGTACTAGACGACAATTTGGACAAGGAACTTGGGTGTGGGAAGAGCCTGAAGGGATTCGACGCTGATCTAACTCTGTTGGAACTTCATCCTGTTGATTTCAGGAAGATTGAAATTAGGTCTTCGTTTTTCCCGCTGGGGCGGGAAGCACACGGAGTAACGAATGATTGGTTAACTATCGGGGCTCCTGGGGTGTTGGCGCAGAAGGATTCTAGAGAAATTAACACCTTGACCTTTGAGGTTCGGGCCATTTTCCTAGACACTCTAACGCAGGAACCGGAGCGCAATGGTCTAGATTTTCTTAGGGGACTTCCGTATGAAGATCCAATTAGACCTGTTCAGGACTATCGGGGAATGAGCGGCGGAGGATTGTGGTCGCTATCCTTCTATCCTGACAAATTGGCGGGTGAGAGGTACGAGGTCTTCCTGATTGGCGTAATTTTTTGGCAAAAGGGTAAAGAAATTAGATGTTTGGGCCGTAAAGCAATCAATCAAATGATCCAAAGAGTTAGAAAATCTCACCAAGAGGCTGGCGGGTAGTCCGGCCCTTGGCGTCCCACATTATCGCTGGCGCTCTAGGCATTGACATTAATCCTGCACGTCTATTTGAGCTTAAGGTTTTGCTCTAGGAGCCCCGTCCTTGTCGCCCTTCAAAGACTGGGCTATCCGCCATAGCTTCAATTTCCGTAACGGAGTAATTTAGTTTGTATTTATATAGTGCATGAGTAATGTTCCATGTCTGAATAAAGAAGTAAACGCACTGAGCTTAAAAAAAACAAGTGCGCCGCCCTTGAGAAACCAACGGAGAATTGAAAAATGCATCTCAAATCACTCTCGGTTAAGAATTTCCGTGCTTTAGAAGCTGTCGACATCACCTTCGAAGGTTCGGTAATAGTGATCGTCGGGCCAAATGCTGTGGGCAAAACAACGGTCCTCGAAGCGATTAGGTTGGCGAAAGCACTTCTAGCGCCAAGATCCCAACAAGAGTCCCAACAATCTCTAGTCGCCTTAGGAGCGCTTAGTCCGTTCGACCCTCAGCGGCTACACTTCGATGCGATTGCAAGAGACATCAACTCCAAGGTGGAAATTCGCTGTGGTTATCGGCTTAGCTCCGATGAGCTAGGATATCTAGATGTACATATAAATGAGCTAGCAGCTAACCTTGCCTTGCGAAGTGTCGGGCAGATCTTCGCAGGACAAAGCCAAAGGATTGCGTACCTCTCCTCACCAAGAGGTAAGGCCGCTCTTAAACAGGCAGAAGAAGAGTTGAATGAAGCCCTTGAGACGATTCGCACAAAGGGTAGGATTTGCAATTTGAATGTTACCATCGACCAAACATCTGGAATTATCGACACAGGGAATCCTGTTGATGGAGTGTTTATATCTTCTATTGAGCAGAGATTCTCGCCAAATTTGACTGGGTTCAGTTATTTCCCCGCTGATCGCGCCATGCCTTCAGGAGAGCAGCCTGTACAACTCGGAGCTGCCGACGCAGTACACCAAATAGAGTCCTACGTTTCACAACCGCAGCTAAAGTACATGCGTTTAAAAAATACCATGTTCACTGCCCAAGTAACTTCAGACTTAGAACGTGATGAACTGAAGAAGGAATTCAGTCGAATCCTCGGAGGACTCCTCAAGGGCCGTAATTTGAAGGAAATCGGTATCAACAAACACGGCCTTCTATCCATAACTGTTCAAGATATCGAGACTGGTAGAATGTTCGATCTTGACGCAATGAGCAGTGGCGAGAAGGGATTAATCCTTACATTTTTCTTGATTGGGCGGTCACTTGCAGATGGTGCGATTTTCCTGTTAGATGAGCCAGAGCTGCACCTTAATCCCGCGGTTTGCAAAGACTTGCTTCCGTTCCTCGTTGACAATTACGTGACCCCAAAGAATCTCCAGGGAATAATTTGTTCCCACTCTCCCGAAATCCTCGCCGGAGTATTTGAGAGAGATGTCTGCAGTCTTTATCATCTGATGTCCGAGCGGATTATCACCAAGGTCCGCCAAAAAGATCAGGACGAAATTTCCCAGGCTCTTAGGAAGCTTGGTAGTTCCGAAACCGAAAGCTTGCTTTACAAAGCGACCATTTTCGTCGAAGGAGAGCATGATGTGGACCTTTTACAGACCGGGTTCGGTGACTCGCTGAGGCGCTATAAGCTCAAAGAACTGCACGGGAGACATGAGGTCGAGAAGCAAATCGAAGCTTTGCAAGCAGCAGAAAGTAAGGGTGACCATGTCCCTGCCACATATTTCATATTTGATAGGGATGAGACTCCATCCGGCCTACGGAGCTCAGGCAGCGTAAAAATACTTCAATGGGGTCGAAGATGTTTGGAGAACTACCTAATCGATATGGATACGCTTATGGACCTACTCAAGGATGTTGACGTAACACGAGCACCCGTTGAAAGATCAGGTCAAGTTAGCGAGATGGTTAAGGAGCTTGCAATGAATCAGCTGGTTGACTATGTTGCTAAGAAGGTATATTTGAGATACGGATTCGAGAATCCAGGTATGCGAGGTATTGAGACCGAAGGCAAGCCGTTAAGCCAAGTTGCTGAAATGCTTTTTGACAGACTTGAAATTGTCCGATCTCAGACTGGTACGCTGACTGAAGATTGGAAACGTAAGTTTATTGAAGACTGTGATGCAGAATTGAAAGAGATGAGGCTCATCTGGCAGACGAAGTGGCAGGAAGATTGTGATGGTAAGCGTCTCTTTGGTGATCTCCAGAAGCGCATTCCACTCAAGATGTCGGTCCGCAAGTTTAAACAGAAAATTATGTCTGAGATCCAAAGAAATCGTCGCGAAAATTGGCGTTCGATGGAAAGCCTCCTCAACGGTTTACTCGGAACAGAGCCAAAAACACGCTAGCGGTTCTGTTCAAGGACAATCGGCCATTGCCCGCGTTTTAATGTATACATATTGTTCCCTGTCTTCGATAAAAAAAGGGCGTCCCGACTGAGTCGGGAAGCCCTTTTTGCCTTGCAACAGCTTGTTCCTTCGATTTAGTACATTCCGCCCATGCCGCCGCCTGGGGCGCCGTGACCACCGGCTCCGGCTGCAGCTTGCTTGGCGTCTTCCTTGATGTCGGCCACCAAGGCTTCGGTGGTGAGCATCAGGCCGGCGATGGATGCGGCGTTCTGGAGAGCGAGGCGGGTAACCTTGGCTGGGTCGATGACGCCGGCCTTGATCATGTCGCCGAACTCTTCGGTGTCCGCGTTGTAGCCGAAGTTTTCGTCCTTGCTCTCACGGACGCGGTTGACAATGACTGCGCCTTCTTGCCCCGCGTTCAGTGCGATCTGGCGCAAGGGCTCTTCGAGCGAGCGCTTGACGATGTTCACGCCAATGGCTTCTTCCTCGTTGAGCTTGAGCTTTTCGAGAACCGCGATGCAGCGGATCAGTGCGACGCCGCCGCCGGGAACGATGCCTTCCTCGACTGCCGCGCGTGTGGCGTGCATGGCGTCTTCAACGCGAGCCTTCTTTTCCTTCAGCTCGGTTTCGGTTGCCGCGCCCACCTTGATCACTGCCACGCCGCCAACCAGCTTGGCGAGGCGCTCTTGCAGCTTTTCCTTGTCGTAGTCCGAGGTGGTGTCCTCGACCTGCGTGCGGATCTGCCGGACGCGTCCTTCGATTTCGCTGGACTTGCCGCCGCCTTCGATGATCGTGCAGTTGTCCTTGTCGATCGTGACCTTCTTGGCTTTGCCGAGGTCTTCCATCTTCACGTTCTCGAGCTTGATGCCGAGATCCTCGGTGATGGCCTTGCCGCCGGTCAGCGTGGCGATGTCTTCGAGCATGGCCTTGCGGCGATCTCCGAAGCCAGGAGCCTTGACGGCGCCGCACTGGAGAGTGCCGCGCAGCTTGTTCACGACCAAGGTCGCCAGGGCTTCGCCCTCGACGTCCTCAGCAAGGATCAAGAGGGGCTTGCCCAGCTTGGCAATCTGTTCGAGAAGGGGAAGCAGGTCCTTCATCGAGCTGATCTTCTTTTCGTGGATCAGGATGCGCACATCTTCCAGCACGCATTCCATGCGCTCGGGGTCGGTAACGAAGTACGGGGAGAGGTAGCCGCGATCGAATTGCATGCCTTCGACCACTTCGAGCGTCGTTTCCATTGTGCGGGATTCCTCAACGGTGATGACGCCGTCCTTGCCAACCTTCTTCATCGCTTCGGCAATGATGCTGCCGATCTGGCGATCGTTGTTGGCGCTGATCGTGCCGACCTGAGCGATCATGTCGCCCTTGACGTCACGGTGCAGCTTCTTGATTTCGTCGACGCACGCTTCGACGGCGCGCTCGATGCCGCGCTTCAAAGCGGTGGGGCTTGCGCCGGCAGCCACGGTCTTCACGCCTTCGCGGAAGATGGCCTGTGCCAGCACGGTTGCGGTGGTGGTGCCGTCGCCGGCCACGTCGGAAGTCTTGGAAGCGACTTCGCGTACCATCTGCGCGCCCATGTTCTCGAGCGGATCCTGCAGCTCGATTTCCTTCGCTACCGTCACGCCGTCCTTGGTGATGATCGGCGCGCCGAACTTCTTTTCAATCACCGCATTGCGGCCCTTGGGGCCGAGGGTGATCTTTACCGCGTCCGCGAGGGCGTTAACGCCGCGCAGAATAGACTGGCGCGATGCTTCTCCAGTCACGATTTGCTTTGCCATGAGTCAGTCTCCTCTTCTTTCCATGATTTCAATTTCAGATCTCAAATTTGAAATTTCAAATTTGAGAAAGTCCCAATCTTGCGGCCTTGCGCCCCTTGCCAGGATAGGAGCGCTGAGGGTAAACCCTTCGCACGTTGTGCTCTGGGTAAAAAGAAGTTACTTCTTGCCGCCGGCAGCCTTGGCTGCGCCGGACAATTTTGCCAGGATTTCATCTTCGCGAAGGATGAGATAATCTTCGTCTTCAACCTTGATTTCGGTGCCGCTGTACTTGCCGAACAGCACGCGGTCGCCAACTTTTACGTCGAGAGGGATGCGCTCGCCCTTTTCGATTTTGCCTGCGCCGGCTGCGATCACTTCGCCCTCTTGCGGCTTTTCTTTCGCCGAGTCCGGGATGATGATGCCGCCCTTGATGGATTCTTTCTCTTCAATCCGCTTGATCAAAACGCGATCATGCAGCGGAGTAACGTTTACTGACATCGTTTCGTGCCTCCGTTCAAGTTAGGTAAGTCGGTATGGTCAGGGGAGAGTGCCGAGCAGAAGGTTCACAGGAAAACGTACCGGTGAAGTGTTAGCACTCCTCGAAGACGAGTGCTAATATAGCAAACGAGGGGTGGAAGTCAAGTTAAGTTCTTGTAATAAACGGAATTTTTGGGAGGCGATATTTCGCGTATGTGCTTATATTTCAATATGATAATGCTATGAGTGTAAGGGGCTCAAGAGTTTTAGTCCAACCTGTGGATTTTCAGGCGGGCGAAGTAGGCAGGTTTGATTCGCATTTGCATAGGGATTTACATTTGCCAAAGTTAGTCAGTCCCGTTTGGTTTTGCGAAGTCCCGGAGGGACGGCACAATTGCATAGGAACATGTGCCGTCCCTCCGGGACTTTTCTCTCAACTTGTTCCCATTCCCACAGCTGAAGCTGTGGGCTAAGGTATTTCGTCCCTCCGGGACTGGGCCTAGGACAAATCACAATGCTTGGCTAGCGTGCGCGATAACTCACAATTGGTCTGTGTAGCGCCCGCCTTCAGGCAGGGATCTGTTCAAATCCACGATGCCCGCCTGAATGCGGACGCTACGCAGGTTGGGCAAAAACCAGGTTCCCCTATGCAACTCTGCCCACGAAATTGATTTGCTTCTGCTGGCGGGCTCATCAACAATAGTTGGATAACATGGGCGAGCCAACCCAACCGCTTTCACCGCAGGCCGCCACTGGCCACTTCATCGAATTCCGCAACGTGAGCAAATCGTTCAATGACCACAATGTGCTTGAGGATGTGAGTTTTTTTGTCGACCTTGGAGAAACTTGCGTGATCATGGGGCGCAGCGGCGTGGGAAAGTCGGTAACGCTGAAGCTCATCCTGGGATTTTTGCACGCGGATTCCGGGCAAATCCTGGTGGGCGGGAAGGACATCACGGATTGGAATGAAGATCAGCTGACGAAAATTCGCAAGCGCGTCACCATGGTTTTTCAGTCGGGCGCGCTGTTTGACTCTCTTACCGTGGAGGAAAACATTGCCTTTCCGCTGGAAACGCGAACTGACCTGACCGAAGAAGAAAAAGAAGCGCGCGTAAAAGAATTTTCAGAAATGTTGGAAGTCACGCAAATCGAAGACAAATTGCCGTCGGAACTCAGCACGGGAATGAAGCGCTCAGTTGCTATCGCGCGGGCACTAGCGCAGAATCCTGAAGCGATTCTCTACGATGAGCCGACGACCATGGTCGATCCGCTGATGGCGGTGCACACGGGCGATTTAATTTTGCGGCTGAAAGAAAAATTTCACAAAACTTCCATCGTCGTGACGCATGACACACACCTTGCGAAGAAACTCGCCGATCGAATTGTTTTTCTGCATGAAGGGCGCGTCGCTTATTTCGGCCCGTGGGCCGGATTCGTAGCCGCGCCCGAACCATTTCTCCGCAATTTCCTCCGCCAGGACGAACTTACCCCCGCACTGGATATAACCACGTGAGTGAGGCGGCGCCAGCAGGCTCTGACGCCAAGCATCAATTGCCGCGCGTCATGGGTTTTTGGGACGTGCTGCTTTTTTGCATTGCTACTGTGCTGGGGCCGCGGTGGATCGCGGTGGCGGCGCGCAACGGGCAATCGTCCATTACCTTGTGGATTTTGGCGGCGCTGCTGTTTTTTGTTCCCACTGCCTACATCGTTGTAGAACTTTCTACGCGATTCCCTGAAGAAGGTGGGCTGTATGTGTGGACGAAAATGGCGTTCGGTGATTTTCACGGATTCGTGGCGGGATGGACGTACTGGATTTACACGGTTTTTTATTTTCCGGGATTGCTGATCGCCAGCGCGGCGATGTCTGCATACGTGGGCGGCGCTGGTACGGCGTGGATGGCGCAGAACCGAACGTTTTTGCTGGGCGGATCGCTGGTTCTGCTCGTGGTGGCAGTGTGGCTGAACATCATCGGCCTGAATATAGGGAAGTGGCTGCAGAACGCCGGCGGCGTGGGAACGTACCTTCCGCTGATGATGATTGTGGGGGTGGCGCTGGTCCTGGGGTCGCACCACGGTTCTGTGACGCATTTTACGTGGGCGGCCATGATGCCGCACTGGGATTGGGCCACTGTGAATTTCTGGCCGCAGCTGGCGTTTGCATTTGCCGGCCTGGAACTGATTTCGGCCATGAGTGAGGAAGTGAAAAATCCGCAGCGGACATTTCCGAGCGCGATTTTTGCGTCGGGCGCGTTGATCGCGCTCATGTACATTGCGGGGACCGTGGCTGTGTTGATGATGCTGCCGAGCGAAACGGTCAGCCCCCAGAGCGGCGTGTTTCAGGCCATCACGGAAGGCTCGACCATGCTGCGCATGGCGGCGGTCGGCGTGATTGCCGCGCTGCTCGTTACAGTGGGGAACGCGGGCGGCGTGGGCTCGACCGTGGCTGGCGTAGCGCGCATTCCGTTTATCGTGGGGATTGACCGGTACCTGCCGACCGCGTTTGGAAAAATTCATCCGCGCTGGAAGACTCCGTACATTTCGATCTTGGTGCAGGCGTGCGTATCGGGCGTAATATTGCTTGTGGCGCAGATTAATGAAAACACGCGCGGGGCATATCAAATTTTGGTGGACGCCGCGACAATTCTTTACTTCATTCCGTTTATCTATATGTATGCCGCAGCGATCAAGCTCTATGCGCGGCCGGACCGGCGCGAAAATCGCTCGGCGGTCGTGATTCCTGGCGGAAGGTTTGGGGTGTGCGCTGCAGGCGGTCTGGGTCTGATGGTTGTGGGCGTGGGAATTGTGCTTTCGTTTATTCCACCGGGCGACACATCCAACAAAGTTTTGTTTGAGACGAAGTTGGTGGCAGGAACCGTGCTATCGATCTTGCTGGGTTTAGTTTTGTACTTCCGTGGCGTGCCGAATCGCGAGAAGTAGGATAGAGTTCGTTGTCTGTACGAAAACAGAAAAATTTGAACGTTAGCGGCTAAACAGTCTGCGGAAAAACTCGCAGCTTGACATTCCGAAGGGCGGTGTTTGCCCGAGGAATCTGCTGTTTCTTGGAAGCCGTGAAGAAAAGCAGATCCCTCGCTTCGCTCGGTTCACCGTGAACGGGATGATAAAAAGTACTTTTTCCGCAGCCTGTAAGGCCGCACTTATTTTGCAGAGCGTTCATCGTGGCTAAAGCCACGACTCACAATGATTCAGCAGTTCTCATACGGACCCTACAGCCACTCTGCTTTTGATTTTCTGATCCGCTGAAAAAATTCAAAAGAAGACAGGCTGAAGCCTGTCCTACTACTACCTCTAATGATCCCCGGTTGAAGGACAGCCACCGGCGTTTAAATCATCTAATTTCACTCTGGCCTGAGCGTCACCACCCTTTGAGGCCTCGATCAGCAAGCTTCTACCGTGTTCGCAATCTTGAGCAACGCCATCACCGTAAATATACAGGTCGGCAAGAATAACTTCTGCCAGAGTGTTGCCTTTCTTCACGGCCACCTGCAGCAGGCGAATTGCGGAAACCGTATCGCGTTTTCCATTGTCGCCATTTAAGAACGACAGCGCCGCAACATATTCCGATTTGCCGCCGTCCGTGGAGGGGAGCGGAATCGAATTGGAAACTGGAGCGGGCATCGTTGATCCGACAGAAGATTTCGCAACGGGAGACGAGACATCGACACGACCGGTGGCGGCAGGACCGGAAACGGTTCCGGTTTTTACAGCGTTCACCAGAGAGTGAGCGGGAACAGAAACAACCGTGTTCGACGGATTTGGAAGGCTTGCTTGAGTCGATCCCGGTTCGTCGGCCACACGTGCAGAAGAAGCGCGGAGGCTCGAATCAACGGGCGCACTTGTTTGAGTGCCGGTAATTGCGGCGATATTGGAGGCACTGAATTTCGCCTGCCCTTCGCGAACTCCATAGGAATAGGCCACGCCCGCGACGGCCATCATCAACGCGCCAACGGCCATCCAGAACAGGGGACTTTGCCCGCGAGTCTCACTAACGGGCTCTGGAGTGTGAGGTTCCTGAGGAGGAGGTATGGCGAAAACCGGCTCCGACGGCACTATGCTTAATATGGAAGATTTGGACACGACCGCAGCCGAAACAGGTTTGGGCGCCGGCGCCGCGATTTTTGCCTGGACACGTGCCGAAGAGCTGGATTGTTTTGTCCAGTTATTCAGATATTCGAGAGCGCCCGGTGACAAGGTCGTAAATTTCAGACCGCAAATAGTCCCCGTCGTATTAGCCCAGACGACTTCCCCAGTTCCCTCAATTCGGCTATGTCCTCTGAGGGACAAGAGGAATTGCACCTTTTCATCGAGCTGGACGGGAGCGACTGAATGAAACGACAGGCCGCCTTCTGAAACGTCCAAAACTAGTCCGCCATTTTCCGGGCCCATTCCGATATAAGCGATTTCCACGAGTTTAGTTCGTGGGGTCAGGCGGCGGTCGGCCGCACTCGTCGATGTTTCACTCGTTTGCACAAACCACTCTGTTCTGGCTGGGGAAGAAAGCTATATTTAGTTTCGACGGGTATGGGCCCGAGGTTTCAGCCCGAGTCCATCCCAAACCGTCGGGTCCAATATCGTGCGGCAACCTAGCAAGCTCAAAGAACAAAAAAAATGGCAATGTCCGAAAAGTATATTGGCGAGAATGGCCATAGGGCAAGGCTTATTCCAGAGAACGAAGCACAGGATGGCCGATGATCGAAATAGCATTGTACAATGCGGCTCGCCGCATGATCTGGCGATGAAATGTGAATCAGATGAAACGCGTGACGCTCACCTTCGACAATGGCCCAACTCCGGGAGTTACGGAAGGAATATTGGAACTTTTATCGGCACGCAATATTCGAACTACATTTTTCGTGATTGGCGAGAAGCTTACGAACGACGGCGGACTGGCTGTCGCTAAACGTGCTCACGCGCTGGGACATTGGATCGGAAACCATTCCTTCACGCATAGCGCGCCGCTCGGCGACAGGCCCGGCTTGGACTATGCCCAGCAAGAAATCGAAGTGACGCAAGATTTGCTGGGGGAACTTTCCCACGCGGATAAATTGTTTCGCCCGATGGGAGGTGGCGGCGCGATTGGTCCGCATTTGCTGAGCCGCGCGGCTCTGCAATTGTTGCAGGCGGAAAAATATACATGCGTGCTGTGGTCCAGCGTTCCGGGAGATTGGAAGGATCCAGAGGGATGGGTTGACAGATGCATCGAGGAAATTGCTGCACGCGATTGGGCCGTTGTTGTGCTGCATGATATTCAGAATGCGGCGTTGGCGCGGCTGGCTGAATTTCTAGACCGCTTGGAAAATATTGGCGTCGAGATTCGACAGAATTTTCCGGACGATGTAATTTTCATGATGCGCGGGGAACTGCTTTTTTCGGACGATTCTACGATTGTGACTTAGCCCGCATTTCTCACGGGATAGTACGTTTCCTGGGGACGCCAATCACCTGATTGGCGTTTTACGAAGCGCAAATCAGGTGATTGGCGTTCCCAGGTTTGCCTCAACGCAATTCGTGCCAACCGTGCTTTGAGATTTTGAAGATATCCCGTTTGGGTCACCTTGCTATGACGCACCGATTGATCGCTGAGGCGGCGCGGTCCCGAGCCTGTAGTGAGATGGTCAGGTTAGCCGGAAGGTCGCCCAAGAGATAGCGGCCCTCCTTTGAATTTCCGCAGCTTTACATGAGCAGCAATTATTTCGAAGCGCGTTCGGCTGTATCGTTTCTGATTATTTTCCCGGCCTTCATCACGAATTTTACTCGCTGAAGCTCCGTGATATCGGCAAGAGGATCGCCTGAAACCGCAATCAGGTCCGCATACTTTCCTTTTTCAATCGAGCCAATGTCGTGCTGCCAGCCAAGGGCTTCGGCATTAACGACAGTTGCAGCCTGGATGGCCCGGACCGGAGTGAGGCCGCCATATTTCACCAGCATCTCAAAATCGAGCGCCTGCGTGCCGTGAACGTAGGTCTCTCCGTCGGCGCCGCTGCCCATCATGATTTTCATTCCCTTGGTTTTGTTGGCGAGTGAAACGGCGTGTTCGAATATGGGGATCATGCGATATTTTCCGCCCGTATTCTTCATATCGTTGTCATCCATATAGGGCTCGATGTAACGCTGCAGGGTCGGGTCATAGTACAAGCCCTTGGCTACGATCATGTTGGCTTGTTCTTGATCGAGGGCGAACGCATGCTCGATGGTGTCGCACCCGGCGACAATGGCGTTCTTCTCTCCGTCGCCGCCGTACACGTGGCAGCCGGCTTTTTTGCCCAGGCGATGCGTCTCATCGATGATTGCCTGCACGACGGGCAGAGGGTAGGTTACCACGTATTGAGCTTCCCCCGTGGGCGAAAAGGAATATGCGCCTGCAGGGTACAACTTGATCCAATCAGCGCCGTGGGCAATCTGGTCGCGGACAGCAGCGCGGCCCTCCTCTTCGGAGCGAACGACGGAGCTGGCGAGCGGATCGTCCGGATGAGCCGGGTCTGCAGGTTTATCGCCCCAGACGATGCCGCGCGTGGAAACCTGATAGCGCGGCCCGTCAATGCGGCCTTCGTTGATGGCGTTGCGGATCGCCACGTCACCATAGCCGTTGCCATGCGAAGTCATGTCGCGCGCTGCGGTGAACCCTGCTCGCAGATCAGCTTGCACGTTTTGCACGGCGATCAGCATGTAATCTTCTGTCGTGCCGTGAGGCTTGCGAGCGTTGAACATATGCGTGTGGCCGTCGATCAAGCCGGGAAGTACGGTCGAGCCATTGAGGTCGATGACTTCGACACCTGCGGGAATTTTGACTTCCGATTCAGAGCCAACGGCGGTGATGCGATCGCCAAGAAGGAGGATGACCTGTTTGTTCAGCATCTGCCCGGTATTGCTGTCAAACATGCGGCCGGCGCGCACGGCCATCGCGCGCGGCGCAACTGGGCAATTTACAACGCCGCCGTCGGAGCCCACGCAAGGGGTCTTGCCTGCGCCGCGCCAGGAAGTTTGAAGGGGTTTAACCTGTGCGCACAGCGACGCCGCGCTGAAAAAAATTCCACATGCCATGAGAAGCAAACGATTCGTTCGCATTGATTGGTCTCCTATTCAGTCTAATGCTTGAGTTTTGGCGTTCCGTGCGCCGATATCGAGTACGTCAACTGTAAATTGTGTTGTGGAACTTGTGTGGGCACACTTATACACCGGAGTGCATATTGATAGAACTGAATTGTTTTTTGAATTCAGTGGCGCGGACTTCAGCCTGAGGGGGTTAAGCTTTGCGAGGACCAACCCTCGCAGGCTGAAGTCCGCGCCACAGGTTTCCGAAAACTCATCAAGTAGGTTACTTTTTCTAGTTGGCAAACGTCCTTATATCGAGGAGGGGGAAATAATGTGTAGGAAAATTATGCGCGCCGGTGTGGCATTTTTGTCGATCATCTCGCTGCTTCCGGTGCATGTTTTTGCGCAGGATCAGCAGGGCAGTGCACCGGCTCAAGGGCAATCCGCGGCGCAAACTGGGCCGCAGGCTGCGTCCCCCAGCCCTGTTCAGCCGCGCACGGTGAGTATGAATTTTGATTATTCGGCAGGGCGAAAATGGTTTCCCAACATCATCGAGCAATACAAGCCGGTAACAATTCCCGCGCCGCCTCTGACAAATTCTCCCCGTATCGATCAGTTGCTGCAGAACGCCAAGCTGATGCTGAGCCTGCAGGATGCGATTTCGTTGGCGCTGGAAAATAATCTGGCGATCGATGTGGAGCGCTATACGCCCTGGCTGAACGAAGTGAATTTGCTGCGCGCCCGGTCCGGCGCAAATGGCCTAGTACCGTTTGACCCGACGGTGACCGGAAGCTTTAACATTCAGGATTCGGTGACGCCGCTGAATAACCCGCTATTTGCGGGAGTTATCCCAAGCGGAACCACGACGCCGACAAACCAGATTCCATTGGCGTTCATTCAGCACATTGGAAATGTAAATGTTCAATACAATCAGAATTTTCTTGCGGGCACGCAGCTTCAAGTGGGGATGACCAACAACCGCACTTCGTCCAATTTTGGATTTTTAAATTTGTACAACCCGGATGTGCAGTCGGCGCTTAGCGTGACCATCACTCAGCCGTTGCTGCGTGGATTCGGTGTTCTGCCAAACACACGGCTCATTATCGAGGCGAAGCGAACGATCAAGGTGGGGCTTTCGCAGCTCGAGCAGCAAGTGATGGCTACCACGGCGCAAGTGTCCAATGATTATTGGGAACTTGTTTATGCGCGTGAAAACGTGAAAGTGCAGGACGCGGCGGTCGGCGTTTCGCAGCAATTGTACGATGAAAATTCGATGCGCCTGCAGATCGGCACGCTCTCTTCGCTTGACGTGCTGACGGCGCAATCGCAACTGGCGACGGACAAGCAGGCGCTGGTGCAAGCGCAATCCGTGCAACTTCAGGACGAAACAACACTATTGAATGACATTACGAAAGATCCGCTTGCGCCCGCGCTGATGGGCGCGGAAATTATTCCGACGACCATGATTTCTACGCCCGACACTGGCGAGAACGTGCAGATCGCCGACGCCGTGAAAGAAGCATGGCAGAAGCGGCCAGAATTGAAGCAGGCTTCTTTGAATCTGGAAAATGCCGGAACGGATGTGAAAGCCACAAAAAATGAATTGCTGCCGTCCGTGAATCTCTTCGGAGAATATATCGCTTCTGGTCTCGGCGGAGTTCAGACAGTCACGACTTCGGGCGGGGTCTTCGTTTTTCCGGGCGGAACGCCGCAGGACTTGGGTCGGGTGTTCAACGGCAGTTATTCGACGTTTGAGGGCGGAATAAATTTTACGTTGCCGATCCGCAATCGCGCGGCGCAAGCGGACAACGCGCAGGCGTTGCTGGTCGAGCGGCAACAAAAGACGCAATACCGGCAGGAACAAAATGTGATTTTCGTCAGCGTGCGAAATGCGCTGATCGCCATGCGTGAGGATCGCGCATCGCTTGCCGCCGCGGAAGAGGCCAGGAATTTAGCCGTCCAAACCTTGAAGGATGAAGAGGAAAAATACAGGCTCGGCGCATCGACCAGTTACAACGTGGTTCTGCGATCGCGCGACGTTACCTCAGCGGAGGGCACTGAGCTGCGCGACCGCATAAATTTGCTGGAAGATGAATTGAAATTTAACCAGGCCATGGGCCGCACGCTGGAAGTAAATCAGATCACGCTGAACGATGCGCTGAAACATTAGGGCGCATTTTTATCGTAGGCCTTGGTAAAGACGCACAAAGCCATTTAGGGTGAGTTGGCGGTGACTTTTTTTGTGGCGCCGGCGTCTCGCCGGCGCCACAAAAGGCGCGAACCTTGCTGCCCGTATCGAGGTTTGTCTTCCTTATGAGGATTCGTTCTGAGAAAAGAGGGCTGCGCGGTCGAATGGGAAAGAATTTGGAATGAAGCAGAATTTTGGGGTGACACATTGTTAAAAGATTTCGGCTGCGCTGTATAGCACGGTTTGGAACGCGCCTCCTGCGATCAATACCATTCCACTATTCAGCCGCACCGCCACATGAGCCTGGCGGGGCGAAACCAAGTTTGCAACCGAAGTGAATGTTCCGGTAAACGGATTATATTGTTCCACGCTAGTTAAAACAGCCCCGTTCTGGTCGATGCCACCTACGATCAGAACCCTTCCGCCGTTCAACAGGGTTGCGGTATGAAAGTCGCGCCCATTGTTCAGGCTTCCGGTCGAAGTGAACGTATCTGTGAGCGGGTTGTATAATTCCGCGCTTGCTATGCCGCCGGTGGAATTATTATCGCCTCCCACGATCAACACTTGACCATTCACGAGCCAAGTTGCGGTGTGGTAAAAGCGTCCCACACTCATGCTACCTGACGTGAAAGCGAACGATCCTGTCGAAGGGTTAAAAAGTTCAGCTTGCAAGGGAAAGGTGCCACCGGCACCCTGCCCTCCGGCAATCAGAACATTTCCTCCAATCAGTAATGTCGCTGTCTGTTCTCCGCGCGCGATGTTCAGGCTTCCGGTCGCGGAAAAAAGCCCCGTGGCCGGATCGTAAAGTTCCGCGCTTGCCAAAGGGATGCTTGCCGAAATGCGGCCACCGGTAATCAGGACCTGCCCGTTGTTGAGCAGAGTTGCCGTGTGACCATAACGGCCAGTGTTCAAGCTGCCTGTCGAGGTAAACAATCCTGTAACCGGATCGTAAAGCTCGGCACCAGCCCAAACGGAGCTCCCAAAAGTCCCTCCGGCGACGAGCACCTTCCCGTTGCGCAGCAGCGTGGCGGTGAAGAAGTACCGAGGGGTTGAGGGAGTGCCGGTATAAGTAAAGCTACCGGTTTCAGGATCGAACAATTCCGCAGGAGCGAGACCGCCCAGAGTTACATCGCCGCCCACGACGAGTGCTTTTCCGTTTCTAAGTTTTACCGCCTGAAATTGTTCGCGCGCCACATTCATGTCATGCGCGGTAATACACCCTACAGGCCGGTCGTTCAGCGTTGCTGTGCCACTAATACTTCCCACAGTGGCGGTAATTGTCACTGGAATGGTGGAAGATGGCGATCCCACAGCGATGCCCGCACCAGGGTTCGTCCCATCGTTGCTGATCTGTGCGGTGGTGGAGTCGGAAGAACTCCACGTGACCGCACTGAGTTGGCGTGTCACCCCGCCTGCGAACCTTCCCGTTGCAATATAGTGTTGGTACGCGCCAGGAGAAATGATGGGACTCGCGGGCGAGATGGAAATGGATTGAAGGCCGGCTGGCAGCAAAGTGCCCGGCTCATAAAGTTCGGCGGGGGCCTTTGTAGGGAAGTCATAGTTTCCCGCAAATAACACATTACCGTTGCTGAGTAAAACCGCACCCGGAGAATCGTGGGGAATACTCAGGCTGCCCGTGGCGCTAAAAGTTCCAGCAGTCGGGTCAAATATCTCCGCCCCAGTGATGGGAGTGCTCGAGTTTGCCGCTCCGAAGCCTCCCGCGAGCAGCACCGTGCCGTTGTTCAAAAGCGTTGCGCTCGCAACATACCGGGCCATGATCAGATTCCCGCCGGCGGAAAATGTGCCTGTGGCGGGATCGTATATTTCCGAAGTGGCGAGAGCTAAGTCGCTTGAACCACTGGGAAGCGATCCGCCCGCGATTAACACCTTGCCATCGTTCAGTAGAGTGGCTGTATGGACGAGACGCGCCGTATTCAGGCTACCAGTAAACGTGAAAGTTCCTGTGAGCGGATTGTACAACTCCGAGCTGGCAAGAGTGCCGGTTGCATTCGTGCTGCCTGTGCTGGTGCCGCCGGCGATCAGGACCGTTCCGTCATTCAGGAGTGTTGCTGTGGCGAGACGCCGCTGTGTGTTCAGGTTGCCAGTCAGTGAAAATTGCCCGGTCGTGGGGTTATACAACTCAGCGCTCGACCAGATCGTGCCCGAGCCATCGCTCCCTCCCGCGAGCAGCACCATTCCATTTTGTAAATGCGTAGCGGTTGCATAAATCCGGCCCACATTGAGATTCCCGGTCGCGGTAAACGTTCCGGTTGATGGGTCATACAATTCTGCGCTGTTCAGGAGGCCGCCGGAACCCCATCCGCCTGCAATTAACACCATTCCGTTGTCCAACAACGTGGCGGAGTGATCGTAGCGGGGAGTATTCAGGTTGCCGGTCAATGTGAAGGTTTCGGTTGCGGGATCGTAAAGCTCCGCGCTGCCGAGAATTCCTGCGCTATTGGATCCACCGGAAATGAGCACCTTCCCATTGTTTAGAAGCGTGAAGGTTGTGTTACCGCGCGCGAAGTTCATGGGGCCGATCGACAAAAAACCCGGCGTTACGGTGAGTGTTGTGGGCGCGCTGGTAACTCCATTGGCGGAGGCGGTAATTTGCGTTGTGCCAGGGACCAAACCAGTGGCCATGCCACTCGCCCCGTTGATAGTCGCGACGCTGGAAGCGCTGCTCGACCAATTGAAAGTGATTCCACTGATCGCGTTGCCGCCGCTGTCTTTCGCAGTTGCCGAAATTTGCGCTGTCCCGCTGACTGTTATCGACGGCACGGAAGATACGGTGATAGTTGCTACAGTGGGGGAACTGTTATTTGAAGAATAGCCGCCACTCGCGCCGCAGGCCGCGAGCATGCAGATAATAGGAAGAAGAACTGCGAGCGGGATATGTTTTTGCGACATGGGCGCAATCACCTTTTCGGCGAACCGGACCTGGGTACGCGCACTTTCGGGATACGATATGGGGAGATAATGTATCAGTAATTTATTAAATTGAGAATCGAAGAGATTGGAGACTCGAAAGGAAACATTCTTACTGCATCGTAATCATGAAATTATAGCTAGGCGCATCGCCAGAAAATTCAACGATGATCTTGGTAGAGGTGCACAAAGCCATTTAGGGAGAGCTGTCGGTGACATTTTTTTGTGGCGCCGGCGCCTCGCCAGCGAGTTTACCCAGGGTCGGCACAATACAAAACCGCAGGCGAGACGCCGGCGCCGCAAAAAGCGCGAGCCTCGCCGCGTGGATATGCGATTAAAATCCCTCTTCGATCAGCTTTGCGATGCTGAGTCTTGACACGGGAGATTCCTGGCGAGCTTCCAGGATGCGGTCGACATGTTTGGCGAGGATGTCGCACTCTACGTTTACGGCGTCGCCTGCTTTTAGGGCGGACAAGTTGGTGTGCTCGTATGTGTAGGGAATGATGGCGGTTTCGACGATGCCGTCATGCCATCCGGCGACTGTGAGACTGATGCCGTCCAGCGCGATGGATCCTTTCATGGCGACGTAACGCGCGAGTTCGGCGGGAACTTGCACGCCGAACCACCAATTTGCGCCTTCAGGTTCGAGGCGCGTTACGCGGCCGACTCCGTCCACATGACCTTGCACGAAGTGGCCGCCGAGTTCTTTCATCGCGGTCAGCGGGCGCTCGAGATTAACGTGCATGCCTGGTTTCATGTGGCCAAGGCTCGTACGTCGCAGCGTTTCACCGGACAGGTCGGCGGAAAATGTGGCGGCGGAAATATCAATGGCCGTGAGGCAGCAGCCGTTGACGGCAATGCTTCCCGATTTTTCGAGGCCCAGAATTAGCGGCCCGGCGTTCACACGGATGCTGGCGCCGATCTGATCGGAGCGCGTGCCGCTGAAATCGGAACGTGTGCCGACGTCGCACAGCTCGACCGATTCGATGGTGCCGACGTGCTCAACGATTCCTGTAAACATCGCGCAAATACCCCTCGATGGCGAAATCCGGTCCAGACGGTTGGATCGTTACATCCTGCAATTTTTTTACGGACTGAATTTGCCGAGACGCCGAACCAGCGCGGGGCGATTTCCCCGCCGAGCCGGCAAATTTCGGTGCGAAGTATACGCGCATCTTGTCCACAATGCCGGCCGCGACGGCAGCCGAATTCAGGATTGCTCCAGCTTCCAGCAGCACACTCAAAATATTCCGGCGGCCAAGTTCTTCGATGGCCTCGACCAGATCGGGCTGCGATCCACGTCTTGTAAGACGCACTACCTCGACGCCAGCACGAAGCAACGCGCGCGCCTTCGGCGAATTTTCTTTCGAGCGGGTGAAGACAAGAACATCGCCATCGGCTGTGCGCACCAGGTTTGAGCGCAGCGGCAAGCGCAGTTGTGAATCCATAATCACACGCAGCAATTTCCGGCGGCGCGGCATCTCCGTGCGATCGGTAAGAAACGGATCATCCAATAGCACGGTGCCGATCCCGGTCATCAATGCGTCCGAAGCGTGGCGCATGCTTTGCACTTCAGCGCGCGATTCGGGAGACGATATCCAGCGGTCTTTTAAGGGGATACGTGGGCCCTTGCCCCTACTTTTTTTCGCATGGGGCAGCACGAGCTGGCCGTCGAGCGTAAGCGCGGATTTAAGCGTGACCAACGGTTTGCGCGAAACAATCCATCGCGCGAACGCTTCGTTCAGAAGTTTCGCTTCCGCCTCGCGCAAACCGGTGCTGACTTCGATACCGGCAGCGCGCAATTGTTTGAAGCCGCGGCCAGCGACTGCGGGATTCGGGTCCGGCATTGCCGCTACGACGCGCGCCACTCCCGCGGCAATTACGGCCTGCGTGCATGGGCCGGTGCGGCCTGTGTGGCAGCAAGGTTCCAGGTTGATGTAAAGCGTTGCGCCTCGTGCGGATGCGCCCGCTGCCTCCAACGCAAGGACTTCGGCATGCTTTATGCCGTCATAGGTATGAAAACCTTCGCCGATTACGATTCCGTCGCGCACCAGAACGGCGCCAACCATGGGGTTTGGACTGGTCAGCGCAATCCCGCCTGCGGCCAATTCAAGTGCGCGTTCCATGTACACAACGTCGGGGGTGGCTGTTGGCACGTTGGTCGTAGACGCGGGAGTGTTCACTGTCATCCGTCCGGTTAATTCAGGATCGATTTTAGTGGCGCTGGCTTCAGCCTGCGGGTTTTAAGTCTTGCCAGGACCAAACCCCACAGGCTGAAGCCTGTGCTACTTAAATCGCTGCAAGCTCAATCAAAAAGGGAAGTGACAAAAGTTTCCGCGTCGAACGGCACGAGATCGTCGATCGATTCGCCAGTGCCTACATATTGCACGGGAAGGCCAAGTTCGCGCGTGATGGCCACGACGATGCCGCCCTTGGCTGTGCCGTCCAACTTCGTCAACACAATTCCTGTGACACCTGCGGTGGCCGTAAATTCTCTGGCTTGTAAAAGACCGTTCTGTCCCGTGGTCGCGTCCATTACGAGCAGGACTTCGTGCGGCGCGCCGGGGATGACTTTTGTGGCCGTGCGTTTCATTTTGTCGAGCTCGGCCATCAGGTTTTGTTTGTTGTGCAGGCGTCCCGCGGTATCGACGATCACGACGTCCGCATTTCGCGCGCGAGCGGAAGAAAGCGCGTCATAAACAACGGCCGCCGGATCTCCCCCGGATTTTGTTTTCACAATTTCCGAACCAGTGCGCGTCGCCCACACTGCAAGCTGTTCAATAGCGGCGGCGCGAAATGTATCGCCCGCGGCGAGCACAACATTTTTGCCATCTTTGTGCAAGCGGTTGGCGAGTTTGCCGATTGTGGTTGTTTTCCCCGTGCCATTTACGCCGACAACGAAAATAACAAGCGGATGGGGCGCCTTCGCGGCAGCCGCATTTCCATTGGGCGACGGCACAGTACGCAGAACATGCAGAAGCTGATTTTTCAGTTCCGCTTTGAGGTCTGACGCGCTGCTGAGCGCGTGGCGTTCCAGTTTCTGTCGCACCGCTTCCAGAATTTGATGTGTTGTGCGCGGGCCGAGGTCAGCTGCAAGCAGGGCATTTTCAAGCTTTGTCAGCAACTCGGGGTCGATTTGTTTTTCGCCCGAGGTCAGATCCTCGACCTTTGTCGAAATCTGATTGCGTGTCTTCGAGATGGATTGCTTCAGGCGGTCGAGCAGCGACCCGCCCTCTTTGGCCTTTTTCTTTTCGTCGTCTTCCTTGTTGTTAAAAAGTGAAAGCATGTAATTTTTCGCGCTCAGAAAGCCCACGATCCGCGACTGGCGCCGAAGGCTGTATTCTAGCAGAAGAAAACGTCCTTACGCGGCGGGGCCGTTTTCCGACTGCGGATCGATTTGAGTTTAAATCAAAGAAATTCGCCCGCTCATAAAACGAGCGGCCTCTGCGCAACCAAAAGCAATGCGGAAGGGTTTCGTGGTGGACTCTCCGTCCCGTTCACGGTGAACGTTCTTTGTGAACCGCGTTTTTCGGGACGGAGAGGGCACTTTGTTGTACGCGCGCAAACTTGCACGCCGGAAAGACCGAAAGAAAGTCGCCCGGCCAAAAGACGGCCGGCCTCTAGGAAAGCAAAATCAGGTCACTTGTTGTATGATGCCGCCAATTAGTCCGGTTCCGGATTCAGCCATGGCGAATCAAATCTAATTTCGAGAGGTGCGTGATGATCCGTACGCAAACAAGAATTGTGATAGCGGCGCTGCTGTTTCTGACTTTTTCCGCCGCGGGTTCCCGCGCGCAAATGGCTGCGAACCGTGAAGCGGACACAGCCGCCATCAAGCAATCCGTGGCCTCATTCGAGGATACATGGAATAGCCATGACGCGCATGCCGTCGCTATGCGCTACGTGGAGGACGGCGATTTTTCAAGCGTGAAGGCCGAGCCAAGCCATGGCCGGAAGGAACTGGAAGATCATTACAGCACGATCTTTACCACTTTTTTGAAGAACGCACATACAACCGATACGGTCAGGAGCATTCGCTTTCTTGCGCCGGACCTCGCGTCTGTGGATATCGATTGGCTGGTGACGGATCCTGCCGCGCCGGGAGGAGTTCTGCGCAAGGGGCTGCTCACGTGGATCATGTCCAAGCGCGGCGGCCAGTGGATGATCGTGATTTACCATGAGCAGGCTTTTTAGCCGAACCCATTTGAATTTCGTTTGAGAATCAGGAGGACATTATGTTTTCAATTCGTGCCAAGTCCGTATTTGCGTTGTTTTTGTTATCTGCATTCGCCGGCCCCGTCTGCTGGGCGCAGATGCCGGCCAAAATGGACGCGGATTCGGCGGCGATCAAGCAATGCGTGGCCGCGTGGGAAGATGCCTGGAACCGCCATGACGCGCACGCCACGGCGACAGCATATGTGGAAGACGGAGATTTTTCGAGCACCACAGGTGTTCCCAGCCATGGTTGGAAAGACCTGGAAGCGCATTACAACGAAATCTTCACCACCTTTCTGAAGGATGCGCATCGAACCGACACAGTGAGAAATATTCGCTTTCTCACTCCGGATATCGCTGCCGTCGACATTGACTGGCAAATGACCGGCGCAAAAACGCGAGACGGCAAAGATATTCCCGTACGCAAAGGGCTGCTCGATTGGGTTGTGACCAGGCAGAAGAACGGCCAATGGATGATTACGATTTACCACGAATCCGCATTCTAAATTTTGTGGAAGATTTAATTGGCATAGGCTTCAGCCTGTGGCTTTTGGTCTTTGCCAGGACTAACTGCCACAGGCTGAAGCCTATGCCACTTTAAGGAATGAAGATCTCAGGCTTCGACAAGTACGGCGGTCAATCGTAGTTTTCCAGCCTTCACAACGCGGCTCAGCGCATCCACAACGGCAGCGTCGAATTTGGTATTCGCCAACGCAACGATGCGGTTCATCGCAAATTCAAGGTCCATTGCGGTTTGGTAGGGGCGATTGGTGGTCATCGCATCCAGCGTATCGGCAACGGCGATGATACGGGCCATCAGCGGGATTTCGTCGCCTTGAATGCCGTGCGGATAGCCGCCACCATCGACGTGCTCATGATGCAATTCAATTCCAGGCAGCATTTCCTTCAGCTGTGCGACCGGACGCATGATATTCGCGCCCTTCAAGGGATGCTGCTTCATCAATGCAAATTCTTCTGGCGTGAGCGCGCCCGGCTTTTTGAGCACGCGATCGTCGACGCCGATTTTTCCTACGTCATGCAACAGCGCTGAAATGCGAATTTTTTCAAGCTCCTCGGCGCCCAGCCCAAGTTGTTGCGCGATCAGGATTGAATATTTGGCCACGCGCCCGGAATGGCCGCGCGTATATGGATCTTTTTCGTCGATGGCCGCGGCGAGCATGCGAATCGAACCGAGAAACAGCTCATGGTTTTGATCCGCGGCCTGCCTCAGTTGAACGACAAATTCTTCAATGTCGCCAGCCATGTGATTGAAAGTTTCAGCCAGTTCGCTGATTTCCGCGGCGCCTTGTACCGGAGTGCGCTGGTGAAACTCTCCGCGACTGATAGCAAGTGTCGAGGCGGCAAGGGCGCGAATCGGCGTGCTGATGCCAACCGCAAAAAAATATCCGAGGATCAATGCCGCGAACGTAACGACGACCACGAATTTAAGGGCTTGCGCGTTGAGTTCCTTCACACCCGCATCTTCGCGCGCCTTGTCCAATCCCCGCTGCGCCACAACGGCCCAATTCAGATCCGGAATCGTGCTGTAGGTGCCGACCATCTCGGCCTTATTGCCATCTTCCGTGCTTACAAATCTGCGAAGCGTTTCCGTTGTGCGCAAACCTTTTGGCAAACCGGCTACTTGCATGACGACAGGAGAGGTGGGTTTTGCATCCGATCCCGGAACGAACTGACGCATGTCCGGGTGCGCCACGATGTGGCCGTCATGGTCCACTACAAACACGACTCGCCCGCGCACGCTCGTTTCCTGCAGCCTTTTGAGGATGCCGTCCAGTGACACGACAGCAGCAAGCATTCCCGAAAATTGATCGTTCACTTGCAGCGGCACGGCCATGACGATTGCAGGCCGATTTTCGGGCCCGATCGCCAGCGGATCGCTGCGAAACACAAGCGACTGCATGGTGGTTGAAAAAGCGCGCTGCAAGGTCTTGGAAACGAATGGGTCCTGATTCGCCTGGAAATTTCCAGCTCCGGTACCTTTGGCCTCTTTGCCCACCGCGGTCAGGTACAAAATATTGGGATTGCTGGCCACAAAGTTTTCAAGAACGCGGGAAACCTGCGGCGTGTTTTGGGAGCTGTCAACCTTATCGATCAGGTCGGTGAGAGCTAAAATTTGGCGTTCGCTGATCAATTGCTGGTACAGGTTGGCGTCAAACTGCTGAATTTCCTCGCCCAGGGATCGGGTAACTTCGGTCTGCTGGACGCTTTCCGTATCGGTCAGCTTGGTCTGGCTAAGTTGAAGAACTTCAAGGTGATAAAGTGTCAGGGGCAGGACGCTGACAAGCAGCATGGCGCCAAGCACCAGCCAGAGAATCCTTGGCCGGTGAGAAAACATCGATTTGAATCTACTGAGGTCCACTGTGGGCAGGTCCTAACCCCTCCATTTTACGATTCTGGATGATTCATTAGAAGGAAGGAAAAACGTTCTGCTACGCATGAATTAAGGGGTCGGATTCGATTGATGGGTGCGGATTTGCTGTCTTGGAAGCTCCTGAGTGAGGAAACATTACTCCTGCTTGAGGCGGCGCTCCATCAGGTCGCGGATAGCGTCGCGCGTGACGCACCCTGCGGTTAGGACAGCGTGGACTTGCTCGGTTATTGGCATTTCGACTGCCATGCGCCGTGCCAACTCCAGCGTCGCCGCCGCGCTGCCTACGCCTTCGGCTACCCTGCGGGTTGATCCGAGAATGTCTTTGAGGTTGCGGCCCTTGCCCAGTTGAATGCCCACCGAGCGGTTGCGGCTGAGTTCGCCTGTGGCTGTTAGAATCAGGTCGCCCACACCCGCGAGGCCGGCGAGCGTTTCGCGACGGCCACCGAGGGCAACGGCCAGGCGCGTCATTTCCGCAAGTCCGCGCGTGACAAGCGCCGCCGCCGCGTTTGTGCCTAGATCCAATCCCGTGCAAATGCCTGAGGCAATCGCGATCACATTTTTTACGGCGCCGGCGATTTCCGTGCCGGTGACGTCATCGTTGGTGTAGAGGCGGAATCGCGGGCCGGAAAATTCTTCTTGAATTTCCGAAGCAAGTTTGGCGTCGGCGGACGCGAGGACCACAGCGGTCGGATCTCCGGCGGCAACTTCCTGCGCGAAACTCGGGCCGGAGAGAACGGCGACGCGGGCAGAATTTTGCAGACTCATTTCTTCCGCGATCACCTGGCTGATGCGCGCGTGAGTCGCAGGTTCGAGGCCTTTGGTGGCACTGACGAACACGGTGTCAGTGCTGACGTGCGGGCGCATCGCACGGTAGATATCTCGCGCGTGAGCGGATGGCATTACACCCAATATAATGGTTGCGCCAGAGAGCGCTGCACTTAGGTTGCCGGTAACTTCGACGCTTGCGGGCATTTCATAACCGGAAAGATAGATCTCGTTGATGCGCCGCGCGAGAATTGTTTCCACGACGTCCGCGCTGTGCGCCCATAGCGAAAGATTGTGCGCGCGTGAGGAGCGAGTCAGCGCAATGGCCAGCGCTGTTCCCCAGGCTCCGCCTCCAATGATGGCAATTTTTTTCATGAATGAAGCAGCCCTTGCGGGTGCTTTCCTATCCTTCACGAAGCATAAATTTCAAATCGCAAATCACAAGTAATTTCAAATCAAGCCATCTCATTAATGATTCCGCCCAGGCACCTCGAACTTCAAGGACTAAAGCCCTTGATTTTCACACCCTGAACGTTGCGGCTGAAGAGACTGCGGAAAAACGCAAACTCTGTCATTCTGAGCGAAGCGAAGAATCTCTCCTTGTTTCTTTTCCTATGCTTAAATCCAAGAGAGATTCTTCGCTTCGCTCAGAATGACAGAACAAGGCATTTTTCTCGCGGCCTGTGAAGACGGGACCCACAAAACACATTTATAAGATCCCCCGATTTCAAATCTTGAATTTCAAATTTCAAATTACAATTCACAAATCACAATCCACAAATCGCAACTCACGTCTTCTTCCTGCCCATCTCGAAGCGCGGCTCCGTCCCTGCCAGAAGCCTTTCGATGTTGTCACGATGCTTGGCGATTACGATAACCGCGGCTAGCAGCGTGCAGACAGAAACAGCAGTCGGCGGGGCATGTCGTGGCGCGTAGAGAATGTAGATGAGCAGTGGCAACGCAGCTGCCGCGGAAATCGATGCGAGAGAAACGTACCTGTAAAAAAGCGCGACTAGAATAAAAAGAATTACGGCTGCCCCTGCGGCTGGCCAACAGATGGCTAGAAAAACGCCGAGCGCCGTGGCCACGCCTTTGCCGCCCTGAAACTGGAGCCACACGGGGAAAACGTGCCCGACGATTGCAGCCAGCCCCGCAAACATCATGATGCGAATGCTCCCACCTGAAAAATGGCCGGAAATCCAGACCGCGAGAACGCCTTTCGCCGCGTCCAGAAGCAGGGTAGCGACGCCGACGGACCAGCCTGAAGTTCGCGCAACATTTGTGGCGCCAATATTTCCGCTGCCGATTTTGCGGATGTCGCCTCCGCCTGTGGCACGCACGAGAAGGTAGCCGAACGGAATGGAGCCGAGAAAATATCCCAGAACGACCAATCCCCACAGGGTTGCGGCGGTGGTCGACATTTCCAGATTCACTTGTATTTACTCCCAGAGAACGAAAAAGTTGCCAACCGAGTATATTCCGCCCCGCCCGGTTTCAAAACGCTTTGATAGAGATGAAATTCCGTGGCGGTGGCGCAGCCAAATTTTAAGGGGCCGGCTTTTTCGATGGCGACTTGAAGAGCGTCCACTCCTGCGGACTCTTTGAATCGAGCGAGCGTGAGATGCGGGGAGAAATTACGGTCCTCTTGCGGAATTCCCGCAGGCCTGAGCGCATTTTCAACCGCCGCAGCGAGTGAGGCAAGCTCAGGACCAGCCTCGACTCCGGCCCAAAGAACGTGCGGACGGCGCGCATTTGGAAAAAATCCAAGGCCGGAAAAAACAATGGCGATGGGATCGCGTGTGGGAATGTTTGCCAGGGCCGTCTTCAAGTCTGCGACTCTCTCCGACGGAGTTTCACCGATAAATTTTAGCGTGACATGCAAGCCTGCGACGCGCACCCAGCGTGCGTCTCGGGAGGTATCGCGCAAACTTTTCATCAGATCGCCGAAGGCGAAGCGAACGTTTTCCGGAATATCAATGGCGACGAAGAGGCGCAAGATTTAAATCCTTATGTGGCGCGGGCTTCAGCTTGCGGGGTTTAGGCCTTCCAGGGACTAACCCCGCAGGCTGAAGCCCGCGCCACTAAATCTCACGCTCCTGGTTTTGGCTTGGACGCGTACAGGAAATAGCGACGTACGAGGTCGAGCGCGGTTTGCGAAGCTTGCCAGCGAATGCGGTCGCGTTCGCCGGGATAGTGAACGCCGCGTTCCTTGCTGCCCGATGCGTCGGCAATGGCCACGTGCACGGTGCCCACTGGTTTTTCAGGAGTGCCACCGGTCGGGCCGGCGACGCCGGTAATTCCCACGCCTAACGTGGCGCCGGTGCGGCGGCGAATTCCGTCGGCCAGTGCGATGGCCACTTCGCTGCTGACGGCGCCGCGCGATTCTATGATTTCCGCGGGAACGTCCACCCATGCGGATTTTAAAGTGTTGCTGTAGGAGACGACTCCGCCAAGAAAATATGCGGAACTTCCCGAGATGCGCGTAAGCCTCTCAGCGAGCAAACCGCCGGTGCAACTCTCCGCGGTCGCAATCGTGGCTTGATGCTTGGTGAGTTCGCGCGCGACCACTTCTTCCATCGAGTGGCCATGCGTCGTGAAAACTGCTTCACCCAGCGCGAGCACAATGCTTTCCTGAATTCCTTGCAGCTGGCTTTCGGCGGCCTGCGCGTCGGCGGACCATGCGCGCAGGTGAATCTGAATTTCGCCGGGCGCGGTGAGGATTGTGGTTTGCACCTCGGCGTGCCGCGTGTAAATCGGTGCGATGCGCTGGTCGACATCGGATTCGCCCATGCCTGCAACACGAAGCTCGCGAGCGAACAGCCGCACTCCCGTTGAGAGTCGTGCGATGCGCGGTTCCACTTGCGCGGCGAACATGGCTTTTAATTCATGCGGCGGTCCCGGCAGCAAAATAAAAATGCGGCCGTCCGATTCGAGCCAAAGTCCCGGCGCGGTGCCGCGATCGTTGTTGAGCACCGTCGCGCCTTGGGGGACCATGGCCTGCCGCGTATTCACTTCGGACATCGTGCGGCCAAGCTGGCGAAAGCGCGCTTCGATCTTGCTCATTACATCGGGATCGCGCGACATTTTTCGACCCAGAAGATCCGCGACAGCGTCACGTGTGCGGTCATCTTCCGTAGGACCAAGCCCGCCACTGGCAATAATCAGCTCGACACGCTTCGCGGCGTCCTCAAATGCGCCGCGCAGGGGAGCAAGATCGTCGCCCACTACGGTCTTGCGCGTGACTTCAATCCCAAGGCGGTTCAACTGCGCCGTCATAAAAAGGGAATTAGTGTCGACCCGGTCCGGCGTCAGCAGTTCCGATCCAACCGCGATGATTTCAGCTTTCATTTTTTTAATTTTGGCTCAGCGTGGAAGCGGTAGGCCTTCCACTTCCCAATCGACGGTGAAGAGCGCGTTCGTTGTGGCCAGGATTGCGCGATGGCCCGGCAGAAGCGCGAGACCCACGATGCCGGTGCCGCCCAGGACCAATTCTGCGCGCCCGTCCGCAGAAATTTGCACGATGCCGCGACGGCCTTGATAGGACGCGGCCACGAAAAGGTTTCCCTTGCGATCGAAAGCGAGGCCCTGCGGACGGCCGAGACCTCGGAAAAAAGTGCTGACCTCGCCCTTCTGGTTGATGCGCAGGATGCGGTCAAAACTCGACGTGGTCGGGCCGGTGACAAACAGTTCGCCGGTGGGGCTGAACGCAAGATGGTAGGCCGCGACGGATGGCTCAATCATCGCGAACACAAAAATCTGGCGATCAGGATTAATTTTAAAAATTGTGCCGCTGCGATCGCCTACAAAAAGATTTCCTATCGTGTCGAACGCAATTCCGGTGGCAACGCCCATGCCTTCCACCCAAAGCTGCGAGCGGCCGTCGGGAGCGACGCGGTGAATCGTTCCATCATTGCGGCAGGAAACGTAGAGATATCCGTCGCGATCCAAAGCCAGGCCCGTGGGATTCACAAGCTCGGTGACAAAGGGTTTCACTTCGTAGTTCGGCGTAATTTTGTAAAGCGAGACGGCAACCTGTTGTCCGCGATGGCCACTATAGGTGACGTATATATTCCCCTGAGCATCCACGGCGGGATTCGCCACGGGGTGCAAGTTGTCGGCAATCTGAACGCCAAGATGGAAAGGCACAGGCTGGCTCGCAGCGCGCGAGGTTTCCACGCTGATGATGCTGCCCACGGCGCCATCCGGCACTCGTGCAATCAGATAATTTTGAGTGGAGATCAGCACGCTCGCTTCGGTTTCGCCGAAACGCACATGCGGCCGCGTGTTGGGACGAGGTACGAAGCCCGCGCCGTAAATGGTGACGTCTCCGCCGGGGATGCCCGCCCTGGGCTGGATGCGATCGATGCGCGGTATGCCGTTGGTTTCCAAATTCAGTCTCAGCGAATTAAACACAAAAAATAAAAATCAAATTTTAAGCACGCTGTTGTAGCCCGCCTCTTTAGAGGCGGGGGTTTAGATTCCCCGGCGGCATGTGCGACGTGTGGACTCTAAACCCCCGCCTCTAAAGAGGCGGGCTACAGCAAAACTTACATCCCGAGCGCGCGCACGATCCACAAACCGAGCGCCGCGTAAATTCCAGCAATCCAATCATCGGCCATGATTCCCAAGCCGCCGTGGAGTGATTCGGCTTGCCGTGCAGGAAACGGCTTCCAAATATCAAAGACACGAAAAAGTATAAAGCCCAGCAATAAATATTTCCAGTTGACCGCAAACGTGCGCGGCGTGGCAAGGCCCATGTAGGCGATTAATTGGCCGGCCACTTCATCGATTACCACGATTTGCGGATCTTCCCGTCGCATATATTTTTCGGTGCGATCGGCGGCCCAGACGCCGATGAAGGATACGATGACGATCATCGCGAATTCATTGATGGCAAAATTAATCCACCAGGAGGACGCAGGATTGGAGAGTTCTCCTGTGGCTCCGATGCGTGGCGCAAATTGCAGACGGCTGATGGTCATCGCGGCCCAACCCAATGCGACTCCCGCGAGTGACCCGAATGTGCCGGGAACTTTTGGCAAATAACCGAGGCCCAGAGCTGTGGCGATGGCAAGAGCTGTACGTGGTTTTTTTACTTCTGCTGCGGGAGGGCGCGCGGCGCTATTCATCTTCGTCTTCGAGAGGTTTGGGCTTGGTTGGTTCGTCAGCCATTAATTCCTCGAGTTCGGATTCGTCCATGATGGGCGCGGCGACTTTATATTTTCCCGTGGCCCAGTTTCCCAGGTCATGTTCGCGGCAGCGTTTGCTGCAAAAAGGGAACTCCTCGGTTGTTTCGGAATCTGTTGGCTCTTTGCAGATGGGGCATTTCAATTTCATGGCTGAATCTCAAGTGTGGGATGGTTTTTAGTAGCACAGGCTTCAGCCTGTGGGTCTTAGTCCTTGCAAGGCCGAAACCCCACAGGCTGAAGCCTGTGCTACTAAAATCAAGACAAAATCCTCAGGGCGGCGCCAGTCAACAGGCGCTGCACGGGTGCTACGGCCGGGAGCTGCGCCGCTGCCGGTGCCGGCAGATTTAAAATCTCCACGACGCGCCCAATTAAATCGTACTCGTGCGTCTCGGTGACTTCGACGATGGCGATATCGCCAGTCTGCGCGGAAATTCCTGTCCCTTCCACTTCGATATCATTCAGGTACAGCTTACCGTCAATTTCGGGCGCCATTCCTTCGATGCGCGCTTCCCACACAAGCGGCGTATCTTTCGACGGGCCTTCGACGAGGGCTGTCACGTGGCGATCGCGGAAGCGGCGCAGTTTGCGCGCGGAAATTTTCTGTTGAATTTCCATCAGCCGGCTCTGGCGTTCCTTGATCGTGTCCTCGTCCACTTTTTCATCCAGCGCGAAGCTTGATGCGGTGTCCACGTCCGAGTAAGGGAACACGCCCATCCAGTCGAATTCCGCGGCCTTCACAAAATCGCACAGCTCTCGAAAATCGGCTTCGGTCTCGCCGGGAAAGCCGACGATGAATGAGGTTCGCAGCGCCACGCCCGGAATGGTTCCGCGGATGCGGCTGAGCAACTGCAAAAATGCGTCGCCGTTCGACCCGCGCTTCATGCGCGCCAGGACATTGCGACTGGCATGTTGCAATGGCATGTCCATGTATTTCGCGATGCGGGTATGCGCGGCAATCGTGTCCAGAAGGCGCTGCGTCACGCGATTGGGATAGCAATACAGCGAGCGCACCCACTGCAGGCCATCCACGCGGGCGAGCCGTTCCAGCAACACTGCGAGGCCGTCGCGCAAAGCGAGGTCTTCGCCGTAGGAAGTTGTGTCCTGGCCGATAAGGGTAACTTCGCGCACGCCAGATGCGGCCAGATTTTCCGCCTCGCGCACCACGGATTCAAAGCGGCGGCTGCGGAAATTTCCGCGCAACTGGGGGATGATGCAAAACGTGCAGGGATGGTCGCAGCCTTCGGCTATTTTTATGTAAGCCGCATGTTTCGGCGTCGAAAGGATGCGCGGCGTCAGATCATGATAAAGATACGACGGCAGGGCTGCGGCGTTCGCGGCATCGCTTCGCAACTCGCCTTCAACGGCAGCCAGAATATTTTCTATCTCTCCCGTTCCGACCACGGCGTCGACTTCCGGAATCTGCTCAAAAATCTGGTCGCGGAATCTTTCAACGAGGCATCCAGCCACGATCAGTCTTTTTGCCGCGCCAAATTTTTTATGTTCAGCCATCTCCAGAATCGTGTCGATCGATTCCTTTTGCGCCGGGGCGATAAAGCTGCACGTGTTTACAACAATGACGTCGGCTTCCTCGGCGTTCGGCGTAAATTCGTAGCCGTTTCGCGCGAGCACACCCATCATGACCTCGCTATCCACGAGGTTTTTGGGGCAACCGAGACTGACAATTCCAGCTTTGGGCATACGGAGACGTCTCGCAATGGCGGGACGGTCCAAACATTCTAACATGGAGGGATGAGTCGTGCCGTGGGGCCACGTTTTCAGTAGCACAGGCTTCAGCCTGTGGAATTTAGACTTTGCAAGCACCAAAACCCCCAGGCTGAAGCCCGCGCTACTTTTTGCGTGTGCGAAGGAACGTTTGGATGCGATCGATCAGCGAGGAAGCGAGTTGTGGATCGGCGGGTTTGGCGCCGTATCGCGCGGCCTGATAAATGGAAGTCATTTCCATGACGGGTGCGGCGAGATTTCCGTCCGGAAGCGATGTGGCGAATTCCATGGGAGTTTGCGCCTCGGCTTTGGAAAATCCTCCGCGGCCAAGGACGCGTAGCATTTCCAGATACTGCAGCGTAGCCAGATGCGGCGTCATTTCGCGCGTGGCCAAAATTTTTGTGCGCCACACAATGGTGAGTCTCTGCCGGATTTCAGGGCGCAAAATGAGCACGCCGATCACGAGGATGCCGAAGATCACGAATACTTCCGTCCGCCCGGTCGAACTGCGCGCCATGCGTTCCTGCAGGATTTTCAGTCTTTCGGTGGCGTGGCTTCGTGCATTGGCGAAATCCGTTCGCAGGCGTTCTGCCCAGTCGCGCGAGAAGCGTCCGAGATTTTGGGCCACGGTAACCTGGTGAATGAAGTCGTAGTTGATGACCCACTCGCTCCACTGCAGCTGGAACCAATCCCAATAATGCGAAATCTGCGAAAAAAGTCCCTGCGCCTTCTCGTCGCCTGAGGGCGGCGTCGGATCAAACGTCAGCCAGCCAAAGCCGGGGAAATAGGCCTCCACCCAGCTATGCGCGTCGCTCTCTCTCACGACAAGATCTCCGGCGACATCGTTGAACTCGCCCATCTGAAAACCGTTGATGTAGCGCGCGGGTATGCCTTGCGTGCGCAGCATCACCGTCATCGCAGCGGCAAAATATTCGCAGTGGCCGGCGCGCTTCTGAAACAGGAAGTATGCCAGCGGATCGCTTTGCGGCGGTCCCGTCAGGTCGAGCGTGTAGCCGAAGTGCGACCGCAAATAGCCTTCCATGGCGCGCGCTTTATCGTATGGGTTTGTATTGCTCGCGGTGATTTGTGCGGCCAATTCAGGGATGCGGTGATCGAGTTCCGGCAACTGCAAATAAGTATCGCGAATGGCGTCGGGGTATTGCGTGCCCGCCTGGCGCACATCGGCTGGCAAGGGAGATGGCAATAGAGAAGTCGCTTCATATTCCAGTCTCGCGTAACTGTGATACGGATTGAAAATAGAACCGGTGAAGTCTCTTAACAAATACGTATGGCGCAAGCCATATGGCTGCCGGCCCACTTCATCCGTAAAGTGCCCGCGCACAGTTTCTGCTTCATTGGCAAAAAATAGAGCCGTGCTGCCGATGGGTTCCAGCAGCACTGTGTAATGAATTGGCGTTCCTGAATTTCGAGCGACAGGCTTATCGGGATCGAGCTGAAACCAGCCGCCATCCCCCGGAGCCGTCAGCGTCGTCGGTTCATGCGCATCGTTGAACCAGCGCTTGCCATCAAACTTGGTCAGCGCGACGCCGCGCCAGTGAACGCCGTGCGCCGATTTCAGCCCACCATCCACCGTGACGCGCATAACCACCGTGCTGTTCTTCTTGATCTCGCCGATTTCTCCCAGTTCCACGTCGTCGCTGAAGCCGGAAATCATCTGCGGCTGCATGTTCAGACCGGACATATATCCGCTGCTGAATCGCGGCAGGACCAGGAAGATAACTCCGCCCAAAGCCAGCGCCCCGAGCGCGATCCCTGCCGAGGTGATGCCCAGGGCGTTGTGTAGGCGATCCGCCGAAGCCGTCCCGGTTTCCATGGGGCGCGTGACCGTTCCTTGCGCGCTGCGCCACATTTCCAGCGCGACGAACGTGGATACTGCCAGGCCAAGAAAAATAAAGAAGAAAGCGAGAAAGAGCGTATCGACAGTGAGGATCGCCGCGGCCAGCATGGAAGTAAAGCCCATCATGGTGAGGAACAGGTAATCGCGCGTGGTCGTGGCGCTGTACAGGCGCACTACGGTCGCGAAGAGCATGAGATGAACTGTGGCAAGGAGAGCGGCGTAAAGCCCGGGGCTTTGCGCGCCCACCGCCAGCATTCGTGAAATGACCCATAGGTCAAAAGGGAAGAAGACAAAGTATGCAACTGTTAGCCAGGTGGCTGTGCGATTGGAAATTTCGGGCCCTTTGCCGTGCCACCACCGATAGCCCTTTAATAGCATGCATGCCGGGAGTAGGAGGATCGTCACCAGATCGAGTTTTCCAGTGCAAACGAGGGTCAGAACACCTGTGAGCAGAAGAAAATAAAGGGAGATCTCAAAATGGCGCCGAACTGCGGACAGGTGAGCCGGAAGGGACGGGACGGGAATTTGGCTTGCAGGGTCCATGGCGCGAACCACTAGTTTAACATCCCACGGGCAACGCGGGATCATCTGAGACGTATCGGGTAATGGCAGGAAGGAACTTTAAGTGGCGCGGGCTTCAGCCTGCGGGGTTGAGCCTTGCAAGGACTATAAAGACAAAGGTTAAGGATTTGCTAGGCCAAAACCCCGCAGGCTGAAGCCCGCGCCACTCAATGCGCCGGATGCTCACATGAAAAGTCTGCGTTTTTATGTGCCAAGGTATTTATGAGATGTGAAGTCTAAAACCTCAGCCTTCATTGCTCGAAAAAAGATAATGCTGCGTCGGCAAGTGCCACATTGGCTATTTTACGTGTGGCATTGGAGATTGACATGGTTGGAACATCGGTAAGGGCCGCGATGCTCGTGTCTACGATTCGAGGCAGGTGCGCGACCCGTACAAGGTATGGCTCAAGGCGAATGTTGCGGAATGTGACCGTGTGGCGGGCGGTGGACATCGGCAGCAGATTTCCATTTGTCGCCAAACGAAACTTTTCCTTCAAGTACGCCGCAATTGCCAGCTTCGAATGGGTTCCCACTGCTTCCAGAGCAGGGAATTGCCACATGCGCGAGAAGAGAGCACCATCTCCGCCCATCTGACGAATGAGAAGTGTGCGTCCATCCGGATCGAGTAGCACGGCCACCGCGAGGGTTACATCGACCGACGCGCGCTTTTTGCGAGGGGAGGGCAGCTTTTCTGCGATGCCAAGCTTGCGAGCGCTGCACCATTCTTTGACCGGGCACTCGTCGCAACGCGGCGATTTGGGTGTGCAGACAGTGGCGCCGAGCTCCATCATGGCCTGGTTCCAGTCGCCGGAAATTTTCTGCGCGAGAAGTTCTTGCGCTGCGGCTTCAAGCTTGTGCCACGTGGCCGGGGCGCGTAAATCTCCACGCAGAGCAAAAATTCTGGCTAGGACGCGCGCAACGTTTCCGTCCAGCACGGCGTGCGGCGCATCGTAGGCGATGCTCAATACGGCCGCCGCCGTATATCGTCCTATGCCCGGGAGAGCGAGCGCCGCTTCATATTTGCGCGGAAATTCGCCAGAGTGCCGCACGACAATTTCTTTTGCGGCGCTTTGTAGGTTTTTCGCGCGGCTGTAGTAGCCAAGGCCAGCCCAATTCTTCAATACGTGATCGCTGGGCGCGTTTGCGAGCGCATGCACGTCTGGAAATTTTTCCACGAATCGTTCGTAGTAGGGAATTACGGCCGCCACTCGCGTCTGCTGCAGCATGATTTCTGAAAGCCAGATTCGATAGGAATCTTTCGTGCGCCGCCAGGGAAGGTCGCGCTTGCATTTGGCAAACCAGGAAAGCATGCGCCGCTTGAACTTCGGCAAATCTTTCGCGGGAATTTTCAGCGCACTCACCGTCGCGATTTTCGCATATCAGATGAATAATTGGAAAGCAGAGTGGCGCGGGCTTCAGCCAGCGAGGGTTGGACCTTATAGCGCTGGCGTCCCGTCGGCGGTCTTTGCCCTGCGTTGCGATAGCTGAAAACTGCCGACGAGACGCCGGCGCTACAAAACCATAAACCCCACATGCCGGAGCCTATGCCACTTAATTCCTGCGTCTAGAATTTATCTTCTGGATTAGAATTTACAGTGACGAAACGAACAGGAAATACGCAGTGTTCCAGAGAGAAGACGGAATCGAACCGCTTGGCTGGTTGGTCAGCACAATTTTAAAGATGTCATGTGTGTCGCCCAGCGTGTCGAGAAAACTTTTGCCGGCCTCTTGCCTCAAGGGAGTTACGCTCGCGAGGTAGCGCAGGATATCGTAAATCACTTCGCCGGCGCTCACGCGCGGCGTGCCAAAGCCCGCGGAGCGAAACTCCATCACGGAATTAATTTCGTAGAAATGCCAGGCGAGGCCTGCGCAAAGTGTCACGGCGCGCTCGAATTGTTCAGCGGCCTTGGCGGTCGTCGCCTGCGGGTCCACGTAAGGATCGAAGACAAGCATTACGCGGCGCTCGTCTTCCCGCGCGAATTCTTTTACCTGCAGGGCGCCGAGTTTGGCGGAAGCTTTCCAGTCGACGTGGCGAGCGCTGTCATTCGATTGGTATTCGCGGATCGCATATAAATCGTTTCCGCGCCCTCGCTGGTAGCTTTCCAGTTCACCGCTCACTAGCGGCAGCACTTCATAAAATTCTTCCGTGGGCTGAATCTGCGGATAGACCACGACTTCGATCTTGGAATTCACGCGGCGCGTTTTTTGCAGGAATCCAAATGGAAATCTGGTGCGCAATCCCAGCGCGTCCTGGCGATAAACTCCACGGCGGGGAAACGTAAGCTCCACGCTTTGCCGCACTGTTTGACGGTGCGGAATATAAGGAAAATAAACGGGCCGGTCGAGGATCTGGGGCAGGGGATTTGCCAAAATATTTTTTTTAGTTTGCGGCGCAGCTTCGCTTACCAGCGAAACGGAGAAGGATGGCGTCATCTGTTTTTCATTGTAGAGTTCCGCGACGGCCAAAATGGAGCGCCGCGCAAAAATATGCTCCGGCAATTCCAGGTTCACATCGATTCCACCCAGCACCACGCGCGAAAGCAATCCGGAAATCAGCAGTCCGGCGAGAAGGCACGCCAGAACCATGAACAACAAATTGTTTCCCGTGTTAAGCGCCGCAAGCGCCACCACCAGAATGCCGGCGATGTACACAATACCCTCGCGCGTCACCTTGTATTCAATCTGATAGCTGAGCCAGCCAAGCGGTGTGCGCCTGGCCAGCGCCGGAACAACCGTCAGCGCAACCCACCCGGCGAGCACCAGCGCTGCGAGCGCGGAGCCCCCGGCGATAAACAGATGGCCTTCCTCGGCGGCAGCGCCAGAATACAGCGCCAGAAAAAGCGCTCCTGCCAGCGCGCCCATGGCGATTCCAAAGCTGCGCCAACTGGGACGGTCGAGAGTTTCCCGCAGGCGTGTCCACTGAGCCGCACGCGATACGCCCACCACTTTGCGTAAAAGTGGTGAGCCGACACGGCGTTCTACAAATTCAGCGCTCATCAGTTTCAACACTCATTTGGTTCAGCACTCACAGGAACTAGAGAGGAACAGGCGTGGTTTCCATGATTTCGCGCAAAACCATTTCGGATTGCGTCGATTTTTTCTGCGTTGCCGCGTAGCGCGAGTTCACTACCACGCGGTGGGCGAAGACCGGTACAACCAGTTGCTTGAAATCATCGGGCGTGCAGAAGTCGCGCGCTTCGAGAAATGCGCGCGCCTGCGCCGCGCGCTGCAGCATCAGCAAACCGCGCGGGCTTACGCCGAGCGTAAGTTGCTCGGAAGTTCGCGTGCGTTCCACAATGTCTAGGGCGTAGTCGCGCAGACTGTCATCGACGCGCACTTTTTCAACGGCGTGCTGCATGACTTCCACTTCCTCGGCTTCCATCACAGGCGTGATTTCAGCGGCCGCATTACGTCCGCTGGCGTGCTGCTGCATGATTTCGCGCTCACTGTCGCGCGAGGGATATCCCATGCCAATGCGCAAAATAAAGCGGTCCAGCTGCGATTCCGGCAGCGGATAGGTTCCGTGATGCTCCACGGGATTCTGCGTGGCTAGCACCATGAAGGGGTGGGGCAGTTTATAGGTGTGGTTGTCGACAGTCACTTGCGCTTCGTTCATGGCTTCCAGCAGCGCGGACTGCGTCTTGGGCGTCGTGCGGTTAATTTCATCCGCGAGAATAATATTGGCGAAAATCGGGCCCGGCTTGAAGTCGAAGCGCTGCTCAATCTGGTTGAACACGCTGGTGCCCACCACATCGGACGGAAGCAGGTCAGAAGTAAACTGGATGCGCTGGAACGAGCAATGAAAGGAATTGGCGATGGCCTGCGCGA
The DNA here is from genome assembly GCA_035486415.1 of Saccharimonadales bacterium (SeqCode). GTDB lineage: Bacteria > Acidobacteriota > Terriglobia > Acidiferrales > UBA7541 > Palsa-360. Next base: position 26,402 of record DATHNC010000043.1, on the reverse strand, counting down.
GGGTCGTTTTCCCCACGCCTGGCACGTCCTCAATCAGCAAATGGCCTTTGGCCAGGAGGGCCACCAGCGAGAGGCGGATCACCTCATCCTTGCCGCGAATTACGCGCGCAATGTTTGCCTGCAACTGCGAAATAAGATTTGCCGTCATGGTGGTCATTGGGTTGAAAATCCCTATCGCTTCTGCTACAAACGAAGCTTGATTTCCGGGCGATTAGCTCAGCGGTTAGAGCGCTCGCTTCACACGCGAGAGGTCCAAGGTTCAAGTCCTTGATCGCCCACCACTCTCCAAGCACTCCTATGTTGCCATTGTTTCCAAGAAATCTTTAACACTTGCCATTTTCACTGTGCCTAAAAAGTTTTGATGTGGCGCACATGGCAAAGGTTTTGCGCACGGGACCGGCTTGGTTAAATTATGTTTCTTATCGTAAGAGAGACTAAGCCGCCCAGGATGAACAGGCTGCGCTTTCGCTGTGATACTCTGGCGAGTGTCCGGAAATGCCTTTCTTGTTGGAGAGCCGGGGCTGGCGTCTTCATCCTCGGCACAAAAAGGAACAAAAAAGTGACGGCGACGCTGCGATTCCTTCAGTTCCTCTCGCTTGGCTGCTGGCTGGGCAGCATTATCTTCTTCATTGTTTTCACGGCGGGCATTTTTTCCGTGATGCCCACCAAAGATCTTGCGGGACTCGTCGTGGGCTATTCGCTCGCCCGCTTGCACATCATGGGCATTGTCGCCGGATGCGTTTACCTGCTCTCCACGGTCGTTTTGGAAAGATCCGTCGGGGCGCTGGTTCGGCCCGCGGCCTTGCTCGTGTTTGTCATGATCCTCTGTACAATGGCCTCGCAATACGGAGTGATCGCGCGCATGGACGTCCTGCGCGCGCAGATGGGCTCGGTCGACGCTACCTCCGCGGATAATCCTCTGCGGGTTGCGTTCGATCGTTTGCACCAGTATTCCGTGCGCCTAGAAAGCGTCGTGTTATTCTCAGGTCTGGCAGCATTGTTTCTCACGGCGCGCAGAAAATAGCGCCCGAAGATTTTGTAGAGACCGTCCGAATTGTGGACGTGCGATTTTTTTGTAATTTGCACATGCACCACGCAATGGAAGTAAAACTCATAACCCCCACGGGAGGGAATCAAGATGGAAGTTTCCGCATTCTGGCAAAAAGCTGAGCAGGAAATTGCAAAATACGATCTGTTGAAGCACCCCTTTTATCAGGCATGGTCCGCGGGCGAATTAACGAAGGAAGATTTGAAATTTTACGCCGAGCAGTATTACCACCAGGTTTCCGAGTTTCCCACGTACTTGTCCGCGCTTCATTCGCGCCTGCCCGAAGGCTCGATGCGCCGCGATGTCCTCTCCAACGCCTACGAAGAGGAATGCGAAGGCGTGGCGCACTCCGATCTGTGGCTGCGATTTGCCGAAGGCATGGGAAGCACGGGCGCTCCTCTCGACGAAAATGTGCGCGTCCCTGAAATGAATGAATTAGTACAGGCGTTCCGCGCGCTGGCAAAAGATGCGCCAGTGGCTGCCGCGTTCGGAGCGCTCTTCGCTTACGAATCGCAAGTGCCGAAGATCGCCGCCGAAAAGCGAAATGGCCTGAAGCAGCATTATGGAGCCGATGACCGCGCATGCAGCTATTTCACGCTGCACGAAAAAGCAGATATTCACCATTCGAATGTGTGGCGAAAAATTATCTCCACGCTGGTCGAGCAGGATGATCGCCACGCCGCCGAAGCCCTGGATGGAATGTCCCGCGGCGCACAAGCCCTGTGGACCGCTCTCGACGGAATCGAGCGCGACCGCCCCAATCGCAAGAACTCAAGCTGCGCGCAGCTAATGATGAATTAGGTTTTAAGTAGGACAGGCTTCAGCCTGTCTTCTTTTGACTTTTGTTAACTCCACAGAAATCAAAAGCAGACAGGCTGAAGCCTGTCCTACTGACTACTTCTTTTTCTTCGAAGGAATTTTCTTAGTTTTTCTTTCATCATTTCTTTCCTCCACCGCGCGCCACAAATACCAGCACGCAATCGAACGGTAGGGCCGCCACCGTTCCGCATGTTCGAGAATCGCCTTGGGCTTCGGCGTATCGGCCAGCCCGTAGACATGCTGAAATCCTTTTTGAATTCCATAATCCTTAAGCGGCAGCACGTCAGGTCGGCCCAGTTGAAACATCAAAAACATGTGCACGGACCACTCGCCGATCCCGTGCACTTGCGTCAACCGCTCTAGGATTTCTTCCTCGCTCATGCGCCGAATCGCGGCCAGCGATGGCACAGTCCCGTCCATCGTCTTTTTTGCGAGATCCCTTACCGCCGCAATTTTCTGCCGTGATAATCCGGCGCGGCGCAGTTTCGTTTTCCTGGCTCGAAGAATTTCTTCCGGCGTGGGAAATTTGCCGTCTGTGCCCAGCTCCTTGACGCGTCCGAAAATGGTTGCGGCCGCGGCACCCGCGAGTTGCTGGTAAACAATGGCCCGCAACAGGCTTTCAAACGGAGCTTGCGGTTTTTGTCTCTTGGTGGGAAACGAGCCGACTTTAAGAATGATTCGTCCGAGGTGCGTGTCCACGCGGGAAAGTTCCTGCATCACGATATCTGCGTCAACCGGATAATGTGTTTTAGCCATGATAAAAACCAAAGCATAGAAGCGAGTTGAGACAGCGTCAAGAGTTTGGTGCAGGCAAGATTCAAAGAAGACCGTTTATCCTGTTCAGCAAGGTCTTTGCGTGTCCAAATCGTGCCATTGTGTTACGTTCTTGATCCGGTCCGTACCGAGGAGATGCGCAAATGACCAGACGTCTCTGGGCCACTGTCTCCGTCCTATCGCTGAACGCCATTGCGGTGAATCCGTCCGCGCAAGAATCCCTTCCGTGGCGCGATCCCTCCCCGCACAGTGTTCAGTTCATAAACGTAGAAGACAACATTAAACTGGAGGTGCTCGATTGGGGCGGTTCAGGACGGCCTGTTGTTTTGCTCACAGGCCTCGGGAATACCGCGCACATTTTTGATGATTTCGCGCCCAAACTTACTTCCGAGTTCCATGTTTATGGAATTACAAGGCGCGGTTATGGTGCATCGAGTATTCCTGCCTCTGGATACTCCGCAGATAAACTCGGCGACGATGTGCTAGCGGTGCTCAACTCGCTCAAACTTGAGCGGCCGGTGTTGGTGGGGCATTCCATCGCAGGAGAGGAGTTAAGTTCTGTAGGAACCCGGCATCCTGGGCGAGTCGCGGGGTTGATCTATCTCGATGCGGCTTACCCATACGCTTACTATGACCACTCACGGGGAGATAGGGATATTGACCTGCAGGAGTTAGAAAGAAAGCTGGAACGATTGAAAACACCGCTGGACAAATCTACGCGACTGCAGATCGTGCAGGAACTTTTGCAGGATAATCTTCCGGGTTTTGAAAGGGATCTTCAGGAAGAAACAAAAAGGTTGCAGGCTTTGCCGGAGGAGAAGGGGTTGGCTCCTGAGCCAAGTGCTACTGACCTCGCAAGCTATTCGGCGTTTCACACCTGGTTTATTCGGGCCTATGGGATACCTGTTCCAGAGGCTGAGCTGCGCCAAGAATATAAATTGAAACCGAGCGGAGAAGTTGACAAAACTCCATCAAACTCCGCCAATAAGGCAATCGTTGAAGGCATACAAAAATATATGGATATCAGAGTTCCTATTCTTTCCATATATGCGATCCCCCACGATTATCGAGCGTTTTATAATGACCCAGCTGTTCGGGCGGCGGCTGAGGCCGCCGATGCGGCTAGCAATGAGGCACAAGCGAAGGCGTTTGAAACCGGTGAATCTTCTGCGCGGATAGTTCGATTGACACACGCAAATCACTATGTGTTTTTGTCGAACGAGTCAGATGTACTCCGCGAAATGCGCATTTTTCTGGCAAGATTGCAGTAGTCCGTCACATATCTCCACATTTTATTGGAAATTGGCCCGTGTCATAAGGCGTCTTGTCCACAGGTATGTTACGATTTCCGACCTATGCAAACAGGGATCATCGGGCTACCGCAGGTGGGCAAGACAACTTTGTTCAAAATATTGACGCGAGCGCGGCTGGACGAGAAGGCTGCGCGAGCGGCGACACACGTGGGCGTGGCCCGCGTGCCTGAACCGCGCCTCGAACAGCTGGCTAAGCTTTACAATCCAAAAAAGATAACCTACGCGACCGTCGAATATGTGGACGTCGGCGGCATGGTCAAGGATCGCGCCAAGGATTCCGCCGTTCTCGCGCCGTTGCGCGAAGTCGATGCGCTTGCGCACGTGTTGCGCGTGTTTGACGATCCTGCCGTGGCCCATTCCGCGGGATCGATTGATCCTTTGCGTGACGCCGAAGTCATGGACCTCGAACTTATGTTCTCCGACCTCGATCAGATTGCGCGGCGCATCGAGCGCGTGGAAAAAGATTTGAAAAAGAAGAAGGAACCGATTCTCGAACAGGAACTCGTGCTGCTGAATCGCTGCAAGGTGGCCATCGAATCGGAAAAGCCTCTGCGCGAAATGGAATTTAATCCGGAAGAACGCAAGATGATCAACGGATATAAATTTCTTTCGCAGCGGCCCATGCTGTACGTCTTGAATCTTGGCGACAGCGAAGTCGCGGAACTCGACACGGCTGTCGAGCGCCACAATCTTTCCAAGCTGGTGGGGCGACCCAACACGGTTGTGCTTTCCATTTGCGGACGCATCGAAGCCGAACTCGCGGAACTCGAACCCGCCGAGGGCGCAGAAATGCTCGCGGCCTACGGCCTGAAATCTTCCGGCCTCGATCGCATCATTCAGGCCACATATCAACTGCTCGGACTGACTTCCTTTTTCACCGCCGGCGAACCCGAAGTGCGCGCCTGGACCATCAAGCGGGGAATGAACGCGCAAAAAGCCGCGGGAGCAATTCACTCGGACATCGAGCGCGGTTTCATTCGCGCCGAAGTTGTGCGCTGCGAAGATTTGCTGGCCGCGGGAAGCCTGGGCGTGGCTCGCGAGCGCGCGCAAGTGCGGCTCGAAGGCAAGGAATACATCGTGCAGGAAGGCGATGTAATGCTCTTCCGCCATAGCGGATAGAATTCTGTCTGATGCAACGAAGAATCGCTCTTAAATTTCCTGGGTCGTCTCGTCTTGAATAGTCCCGTTAGGGACGAAAGATCGTAGCCCACCGTTTCAACGGTGGGAACGCACAAAGGCAGACCTCGAAGCCCCGTAGGGGCGGCACAGGTTTACCAGAGTGCACCGCCCCTACGGGGCTGTGTGGAATTGCAACATACACCCACGGTTGAAACGGTGGGCTACGTTGTGCTGTCCCTCCGGGACTTCGATCGACGCAAAAACAAGACGTTGCGTGTGAGCACCGGCAGAAGATTTTTGCGGGAGATGTCTCCGGCGCGCGGTTTCAATTGAAGCCCGCCGAAAAAAATCATGCTAACCGCCCCCATCCCCGCGCCCACATCCCGCATGATGCTAGCGCTGGTGCTCGGGCTGACGGCCGCTGCTGCAAACATTCTCGGCGGGCTTTTCATTCTTCATCGCGAATGGTCGCGCCAATATTTAAAATATTTTCTGGCGCTCGGCGCGGGATTCATGCTGGCCGCGGCGGTTCTTGAAATTCTGCCGGAATCCGTGGCCATGACGGGGAACTCCGCGTATTTTTTAGTCCTCGTCGGATATTTCATCGTTCATTTTTTTGAACACACCCTTGCGCCGCATTTTCATTTTGGGGAAGAAACTCACGTCGAACATTTTGTCCCGAATCATGCTGGAATTTCCGCGTTGCTCGGCCTTTCGATTCACACCTTTTTTGATGGCGTGGCGATTGCATCCGGCTTTCTAGTTTCCGGATGGCTCGGTGGCGTAATTTTCGTTGCGATTGTCTTGCACAAAATTCCTGAGGGATTTACCGTCGCGTCGCTGATGATCGCCAGCGGCCAGAGCCGCCGCACCGCGTTCCTTGCGGCTATTTGGCTGGGCGTGGCCACGGTCGCTGGCATCTTGCTCATGGGATTGCTGCACTCACAAGTCGGCTACGCGTTGCCGATTTCAGCGGGCGTGACGCTGTATGTGGCCGCAACGGACTTGATCCCCGAAGTGAATCGCGAGCCCGATACGCGTGTGGCCTTGCTGGTTTTTTTAGGCGTCTCGGTCATGTTATTGCTTGCCCATTTGTTTCACGCCTGAAGCGCCGATTAATTTTGGATTTCTCGTCGGCCTTTCACAATTTGCAACCAATCAAAAGTGAACGAGGCTCGCGTGGAATTGTGCCGCCGGCTCGACGAAAAGGCGGATGTAGAGGGAGCAGATCAATTGGTTATAATTACTCGATGAGCCCGTTGGAAAAATTCAGTCTGAAGGTGTTTCGCACTGTTGCCGAACATCTTAGCTTCCGAAAAGCTGCGGAGTTGCTGTTCTTGACCCAGCCTGCCGTCTCGCTCCAGATTAAGGCGCTTGAGGAAGAACTTGGCGTACGCCTTTTCGACCGCGCCGCGGGTAAAGTTTCTCTAACCAAGCAGGGTGCGATCCTTTTGCCCCACGCTCAAAAACTTGCAAGCATCGCCCTGGAAGCAGCGCAAGAGCTCTCCGACAATGAAGTTCAACTGTCGGGTGTGTTTGCGCTTGGAGTTTCGACGACGATTGCTCAGTACGTGCTTCCGAGATTCCTCGCCATTTTTCTCGCGGAGCATCCGCGGCTCAAGCTGTCGGTTCACAGCGCCAATACCGACGCGATAGTCCGGCTTCTGCTAGATGGCAAAGTCTCCATAGGTCTCATCGCGGGTCCCACGCAGCAGGGCGGCTTGCATGCAGAACCATTTATGGCAGACGAACTGGTCCTCATCGCCTCCCCGGACTTCGAATTTAGTCATGTGTCTCACGGACAGTTGACAGCCGAAACTCTTTTGCTGCGCGAACCGGGCTCCGGGTCAAGGCGTGTTGTCGAAGCGGCTTTGAAGAAGTCTCACTTGAAGCTCAACTTATTCAAGAACGTGATCGAACTCGATTCTACAGAGGCCATCAAATCCGCAGCCGAAGCCGGGCTGGGCGTTGGCTTTGTGTCCCATTGTGCGATTAATAAAGAATTAGAATTGCAATCATTGAAGTTAGTCGAAGTCGATGGGGTTCGCATCACGCGTCACTATTCCGTTGTCTCTCTCACTGGACCGGAGCCCTCGGGTGCGGCGGGTGCGTTTCGGACCTTTGCGATTGATCGCGCAAGGCATCTCTCCAAAGTTGCGTGGAAATCCACTCGTACGTATATGGTTGAGCGATAAGAAAAACTAATGGCCGATTAGACTTACTACTTGGACCACGGTGTTTTCCAGGCCGCAGACTCTATCCCTGAGCGAGATTTTCAAAAAGGAGAAAGAGCGTGGAAGCAACGCTCTCATAGCCATGACCGACACCATCAGCCGCAGAGAACTTCTAAAGTACGGTACGGCCGCAGCTGCTTGCGCGGCGCTTGGAAATGCAGCGATGAGCCAAAGCATGCCGGCTCCGCACCAGCGTGTCGTGGTGATTATGTTCGATGGTTTCGACCCGCGCTACATTGCCGCAAGCAACATGCCCGTCCTCGGCCAATGGAAGCGCGAAGGATTATACAAGCAGGTGAAGGGCGTGATGCCTTCCGTTACCAATGCGAATAACGCGTCAATCTGCTGCGGCACGTGGCCTGAAACGCACGGAATCATTGCCAATTCTTATTTCGACGAAAAGAGCGGGGAAGAACTTTACGTGGAATCCGCGGACCTTGTGCTTGCTCCCACATTATTTGAACGTGCGGGCCGGCAGGGTGTGAAGTCCGCGTTGCTGTCGAGCAAGGCGAAAACAGCAACGCTGCTCATGCGCGGCGCGGAAATTGTGCTGACGGCGGAGAATCCCGGCCCCGAGTGGGTCAAGGCACTTGGGCCCGCGCCCGTTATTTACAGCTCAGATATCAACTTCTGGTTAATGAATGCCGCCATCCATACGCTGAAAACTCGTCCTGATATCGGCGTCCTCTACGTTCACACGACGGATTATCCAATGCACATGTGGGCCCCCGAAGAAGCCGAGTCAAAAGATCACCTCGCGCGCATGGACGAACTCATCGGCGAAGCCATGAAGGCTGCGCCCGATGCGGCTTTCCTGGTCACGGCCGATCACGGAATGAATGCAAAAAGCGCATGCTGGGATCTTGAACAAGTCTGCGCGAAAAAGGGAACGCCGATCCGCAAAGCGGTTTCAACAGGACGCGATCGCTATATGAAGCACCATCGCGGTTGCAGCGGCGCCGCCTACATTCACTTGAAAGATCCGAAAGACGCGCCGCGTGTTCGGGAAATTATTTCAGGCGTGCCGGGCGTCGAGCGGATCCTCACGAAGGAAGAAGCCGCGAAGGAATTCCATCTAATGGCATCGCGAATCGGCCAACTCATGGTGCTGGGCGACAAGGACACCGTGTTCGGCGAGCTCGACGAAGAAAAGGAAAATTTCCCAGGCCTTCGCTCGCACGGCTCGCTGCATGAAACGGACATTCCGCTCTTCGTTTACAACGCGAAAAATGCTCCGGGTGCAGATTATTTCAATCACAATCTGGACTTGGCGCGCTGGCTGTATCCAATTTGATCATGAGTGGTTCGTAGATTTGAAAATTTCAGCGCGTTTGGGTGTTCTGGCAATTGTAGGGGCACGGCATGCCGTGCCCCTACAGCGAGGTCGAGCTAGCTGAAATTAGATCTAGCCGGGGCACTGCTACTATGTCCTTTAGATTCAGTCATTCGCAGGACACTCTTCGATACAAAAGCTATTCCATCAGCTGCAAACTCTTGTACAATCCAGTAAGATTTCACCCATAACTGCCGTACCAGCAAGGCCCTGAATTTCCCCCGCTACTTTTAGACAGGGCACGGGTTGTATAGAACGTGGAGGCCATGGCCAGGACCGACGTCCAATTGATGCTGGACGTAAAAGCTGGGGACGAACAGTCCTTTGAGCTTTTACTCCGCAAGTACAGGACTCCTCTCGTCAATTTTCTTTACAGGATGGTCCGGAATACTGCGGTGGCGGAGGATCTCGCCCAGGAAGTGTTTCTTCGCGTCTACCGCGCTCGCGGGGAATACGCTCCCAGCGCGAAGTTCACCACTTGGATGTTCCGCATCGCCACGAATCTGGCGCTCAATTCCGTGCGCGATAATCGACACCGCCAGATGGAAATTTCCATCGACCAGACGATGGATACGGGCGAGGACGAACAGCCGCCACTGGAAGTTCCGGATCGGGCGCCAACCGTGGAGCAGGAACTAGTCGCACGAAGCCGCGCGGAAATGATCATGAAAGCGATTCACACTTTGCCGGAAAAACAGCGCGCCGCTGTGCTCCTGCACAAGTATCAGGAAATGGATTATGACGAGATTGCCCGTGTTCTTGAATGTTCAGAGAGTGCGTTAAAATCATTATTGTTCAGAGCGTACGAGTCATTGCGCGCGGAACTCGCGCCGCTCGTAAATACCTCAGCAAGGGCTTAAAGATGTTTCGAAAGGGAAGTGAGGGCCAAATGTTCGGCACAACGCATCACGACAAGAGCAGCGGCAAAACATGCGCCACGATGGAAAGCAAATTAATAGAATACCTGGATGGGCGCGCCCGTCCCGACGAGCGCCGCGAAGTTGAAGAGCACCTGTCCGGCTGCGCTTCGTGCAAGACGCGCGCCGAGGAGTTCCGCGCCATCTGGAGCACGATGGATGATCTTCCGGAAATTATACCGTCGCGCGAATTTGACGCTTCGTTGCGCGCGCGCATCACTGCTGAACCCGTGCGCCGAAATTTCTGGGACTGGATGCCGTCCGCGCGTTTTGCCTTTGCGATTACCGCGCTCGTGGTTCTCTCCGTTTGGCTCTCTTCTGCCCCCCGAGTGGTGAAGACTCCGTCGGAGTTGAGCCCGGCAGTTCAGGCAAATAAAATTTCCACGGAAAGTGATTTTGGAATGATTCAGAATTTGCCGGAGCTTGAGAATTACGATGTGATTTCCAAGTTTGATGCGCTTTCCGAGCTTCCCGGTTCAACTGCAGTTTCAACCGAGGATTTGAACAAAGAAACCAGGTAATGAAACGACGATTCCAATTCGCGTTTGTCCTGACGGCATGGTTTGCTGCCGGATTGTTTTGCGGCGCTGCCTCAGCGCAGAGAGCGAATGCGGCTGCTCAGCAGGAAGGCAAGCCGGAACGGCCTGCGCCGCCGCGCGCGCAAGTGCGCCCACGGCTGCCCAACGCGATTCCTCCCGGGCCCAACGCGAATAAATTGCCGCCAAAAGCCATTGAGCGGCTTCAGGATATGACTCCGCAGCGGCAGGAACAATTTTTTAGGAACAATCAGCGGTTTCAGAGTTTGCCGCCGCAACAGCAGGCACAAATTCGCCAGCGTATGGAGGCATGGAACCGCCTGACGCCCGAGCAGCGGCAGGCTTTGACGGATAGACAACACGTCTGGGAGCAGATGACTCCCGAGCAGCAGAGAAATGTGCGCCAGTCATTGCTTCCTCGATGGCAGCAGATGGCTCCCGTGCGCCGGCAAGCGATTCTGCAGCGGCTGCACTCGCTTCGCAACATGACGGAACCCGAACGCCAGGCCAAGCTCAACGACCCGGCATTCACAGAAGGATTGAATCCCGAAGATCGCGAAATGCTGGGGCAACTCGCCCACCTGCACGTCGGCATGGCCCCCGATCCGCCCGCAATGTAACATCGTCGATCGGGCTTCAATGTCAAGTTCTCCGAAATAGATATTTGCCCCACGGAATTCCCAAAAAAATAAGCCATTCACGCAGAACGAAAAATCGCATTTCTCACATTTTGCCAGTCCCGAAGGGACGACACACCGCAGCCCACAGCTTCAGCTGTGGGAATGCATCAGTAAGTGGAGAAAGCCCCGGGGGGCGGCACACTCGGCCGATCAAGTGTGCCGTCCCTCTGGGACTTTGCAAGGCTTGCGGACTGCATTCACAGTTTCAAAGGTGAACTACGATGCAACATTCTTTCATGTGATGAGACGTATTTTCAGCGGACCGACAAGTGTTCAACATCTGCCCGGGAGACGAATATATTTATCAGCATTTACTTTTGATATTAAGTGTGGTTAATATATTTAGTGATTGCAGATTAATAATCGGAAATCGCTTATACGTCTGTATTCAATTGAGGATCGCCAATGGGCGCAGCGACGAATCGGGAGGACTTGAACCATGTCGCGGACCGTCGTCCTGAGATTCTTTCTTCTAGGGACGTTTATATTTCTCGCTACGGTATCGTTTGCGCAGGGTGAAACCACCAGTGCGATTGTCGGGCAGGTGAGCGATGCCAGTGGAGCGGCCGTGACGGGCGCCCTTGTGACGATCCAAAACACGGAAACCGGATTGCGGCGAGCCGCCACGACCGACGACTCGGGCCGATTCAACTTCACGCAACTGAAGCCGGGAATGTACTCGGTACGGGTGGAAGCGCAAGGCTTCGAGCCGCAGCAAAATGACGCTGTGACTTCCGGGCTTGGCCAGAAGCAGACGGTCGATTTCACGATAAAAATCGCGCAGACGAGAGAAGCCATCGAAGTCAGCGGCGAAGCTGTGATTCTCAGCCCGGAAAATGCCAATACTTCGACGACTCTCAACGCTCCCGCCCTGGAAAACCTTCCGAATCCGGGCGGCGATTTGACCTACCCGCTTCAATTTGCCGCCGGGGCGGTCATCAACACTGCGGGCAGCGGCAACGATTTCGTCGGCGGTACGAACGGATACGGCAACGTGGAGTTCAATGGATTGCCCGCACTGTCGAACGGATACATCGTCGATGGACTGGAGACCAACGATCCGCTGACCAATCTGAACAGTGGACTTTCCACCAACCTCGTACTCGGGCTCAATTCGATTTCGGAAGTAACCGTCAACACGCTTTCCTATGCCGTCGATTTAGGACGGTATGGAGCGTCGCAGGTCAACTACGTTACAAAATCGGGCTCAAACACATTTCATGGAAATTTATATGAATTGTGGAACGGCTCCGCGCTAAATGCAGCGGACTATTTCACAAACGCCGTGCCGGGAAGGCAGAAGCCTGGCGCGACGGTGAATCATTTTGGAGGCAGTTTGGGCGGCCCGATCGTTCACGATAAATTATTCTTTTTCTTCGATAGCGAATGGGTTCGCATTGCGCTTCCGATCGTGACACCCACGCTCGTGCCAACCGTCGCGTTTCAGAATTACGTCGTACAAAAACTCCAGCAGGGCGGAACGGGGCCTCTTACTGGCATCAATTATCCCGCCGCGTCTCAACAGTTGGTGCAGTTCTATCAAAGGATGTTTTCTCTCTATGGAAATGTGGCTGGGGCGCCAACCGGCGTTCTCGGATGCCCCCTGAATGCGGATGGCAGCCAAGCAGGCGGCAATCCGGTGGAAAGTACGGGTTGCGCTAACGCCCAAAGCGTCTCGCATTCCAGCGACGACCATGAACAGGTCCAGACGCTGCGCATCGACTACAATATCGACGAAAAAAACACCACCTGGTATCGCCTGCAGACCGATACCGGCGTGCAAGCCGCCTACACCGATCCGATCAATGCGGTATTCAACTCGTTTTCTCCTCAACCGCTCTACTCGTTTGCGGCGGGATATACGCACGTGTTTTCGCAAAATCTGGTGAACTATTTCAATCCGGCATTTTCATGGTACTCAAGTTTGTTTGGGCCGAGCAATTTTCAGAAGACATTAGCCGCCTTCCCTATCGTGCTGCAGGGCACGGGATCGAATCCATTCACGACGCTGGGAGGTCTGGACAACACATGGGTGCAGGGGCGGCGCGCCTCGCGATTATTTATCAATGACAATTTGGCGTGGACGCACGGGGCTCACGAACTGCGTTTTGGCACCAACGCTCGAGTTCTGCGGCTGAACGATTATGACTTTGGAGAAGGCTCGGTGCCAACCGTGACTTACGCCAATCTGGAGCAATACATTTATGGGTTGGCCAACACGGCCACGGAAACTTTCCCCGCCTCGGCCAACGAACCTTTTAATTTCCTGAATCTCGACCTGTATGCGCAGGACACCTGGAAAGTAACCAAGACTCTGACGTGGACTTTCGGCGTTCGCGACACATTCAATTCCAATCCGCTCAATTCGCACAAACAAATTGCCCGGCTTAGCGGCTCCTTCGATTCCATTTCGCATGACGTAAATCAGCCGCTGAACGCCGCCATTCAGACCGGCCTTGGCAATGTATTCTCTTCGACGCCCCTCAGCATCCTGCAGCCCAGAACGGCGGTTGCCTGGCAATTTGAACCGAAGACCGTGCTCCGCGCCGGTTTCGGAATTTTCAGCGATATTTTGCCGGGGAGCATCGCCGACGTTGTCGGCGTCAATCCGCCCTATGTGAAAACTTTTCAAGGCGGAATTCTTGGCACGGTCGGCGGCGTGGCCATCGCTCCGGGAGTTCCAGGCAGCGCTGTTGACGCAACCGTTGCCGCCAATCAAAAATTCAGCTCGGGATTTACCGAGGGCCAGCTTTCCTGCGTCTCGACGCAAGTAGCTGCCTCGACCTGCCTCCCTCCCGTCGCTATCTCGGCAGTGCCCAGTGGGGAGCTTCACGCGCCATACTTCATGCAGTGGAGTCTCGGCCTGGAGCACGAACTGGGGACGACGGGGAGCATTAAGGCGCAATACGTGGGAACGCGCGCGATAAGCCAACCTTATTTCACACAAGTGAATGGCTATCAAACGGTGTGTGCCGGCTGCTTTGCTCCGTTTCCCTACGCTCAGGCTACCGATCCGCGGTTTGGTGCGGTCACGCAATTATCAACCGGAGCAAACAGCCACTACGACGGATTGCAATTGACCGCGATGAAGCGCCTAGGGCACGGCCTGATGGGGCAAATCAATTACACCTGGAGCCGCTGCATGGACGAGGTCTCCAACGGCGGATTTCTGCAGTTCTCCGCTGGTGGAATTCTCTCGCCCCTGCCGGGAGAGTTGGCGCGAAACTATGGACCTTGCGATTACGATATTCGCGGCAATTTCAACGCGCAGTACGTCTATGAATTGCCCGTGAAGGCGAAAAATCGCTCTCTAGGCTTGGCGCTAAACGGCTGGCAAGTTTCAGGAACTGCGTTTTGGCATAGCGGGCTTCCGTTTTCTGTGTTGAGCGCGCCTTATTCTTCGAGCGGAAATGGCATCGTGAATGGTAGCGGGCCACAATTTGCGAGTGTCGTTCCGGGCGTCCCGCTTTACGACCACAATTCCATTCGAGGCATCACACAGCCAGGGACGGTTCAGTGGCTCAATCCCAATGCATTCGTCTCGACCGTGGACCCGGGCACGGGTAAATGTTATGACCCTAACAACCCTAACGATCTGAATCCTGACACCCCACAAAATTGCCAATTCGGCAACCTTGGCCGCAACGCTTTACGCGGCCCTCAATTCTTCTGGAGCGATTTCTACCTTACAAAATGGTTCCAGGTGACCGAGCGCGTGAAGCTGCGGTTCGACGCTCAATTTTTCAATGTATTCAACCATCCGAATTTTGCGCTTCCGAGCATGGTGACGGCTGGCATTCCTGGAAAACCTTCCACGCAAAGCGGATTTGGAGCCATCTCTTACACCACGTCTCCGCCGACCGGATTGCTCGGCGTCGGTTTGGGCGGCGACAGCACGCCGCGCATGGTCGCGTTTCAAATGCGCATGGAGTTCTGAGTTGTTGTTAGTGCTGTCGCGGTTGCTTGCCTAAGACGCTCATTTTCAAAAGTCAGCGATGATCGGAACAAAATTCCTCAGACACCAGAAAAATTCGCGCGGCGAACAGGGTCAACATGCTGCGGGGAAGTCAATTTTGGAAAAAGTGCGCCAAATTATTCGCGCAAAGGTGCTTTAGTGCATGAACTCAACGGTGAGTGATGATTCTGTTTCTTGCAAAATGCCTGGAAATTCAGTCTGAACCGACCGCTTCAGCCTTGCGTCAAGCCAAATTCCGTCTCTCGCCCTCCGAGAACGACGACCGCAGTAACTCTTACGCAACATTATTTTTTAGGTCAACCGGGAAGTGAGCTCCCAATACTAGTCATTTCTAAAATCGTTTACCCCACCTGTAGTGGTTTTAAAAATTTCCACCACAATTCCACTTGATATCCACAATTATTTTTTTGATGCAACGGATTTTTACTTGACAAGTTTTCGTTACTGACTAGAATCGTGGCACAAAGTGGGAAGAAGTGGTGGCGAGTGAAAAGCGGTGGCGAAGTAGATGGGCTTTAAGATCTAAAGGGGACTCGTTATGAGGAGCGAACGCTCGACTGAGGCTTTGGGCAGACGACTACATGCTAAGGGGAAACATACCGGCAAGAGTGGACGAGAAGGGGCGGCTCAAAATTCCCGCGGCCTTTCTGGAAGAGCTCAAGGGATATGGCGAGCAGTTCTACGTCACGAGCGAAACCGGTGATTATGCGCGGATCTTCCCGATGAAAGTGTGGGAAGAGTTGGAGAGCAAGCTGGCAAGGCTTTCTTCGCATAATCAGACCAAGCAGAAGTTTCTGACCTGGACGAACTATTACGGACAAGCAGTGGAAGTGGATAGTCAGGGAAGGGTCCTGATTCCCCCGGTACTCCGGGAAGCGGCGCAAATGAAGGGCGACGTGGACGTGATGGGACACCTGACGTATCTGGAAGTCTGGAATCACAGCCGGTCACTTGAGAATTTGAAGAAGAGCCCAATCACGGACGAAGACTTGAAGATTTTGGACGAACTGGGCATCTAGTTTGAGCATTCAGCACAAGCCAGTACTCGTCGAAGAGACGATGGAATGGCTGGCGATCAAGCCCGATGGGTTGTATGTGGATGCAACGGTTGGACTTGGCGGCCATTCGATTGAGATTGTTCGTCGGCTCGGAGCTGGCGGGCGTTTGGTGGGGCTTGACCGCGATACGCAGGCACTGGAAATAGCGCGCGGCAGGCTGTCGGAGTTCGGGGATAAGGTGACTTTGGTGCACGCCAATTTTTCGCAAATCGGCGAGGTTTTTGCGGAGCGAGGGCTCCCACCCGCGGATGGCGTGCTGGCCGATCTGGGCGTTTCGAGCATGCAACTGGACCGCGGCGAGCGCGGCTTTTCCTTTCGCGCGCAAGGCCCGCTCGACATGCGCATGGATCGCGAAACCGAAGAAACGGCTTCAGATATTGTGAACACGGCGGGAGAAAAAGAACTCGCCGACCTGCTCTACCGACTAGGGGAAGAGCGGGATTCACGCAGAATCGCCAGGACAATCGTTCGAGCGCGTCCCATACGGGATACCGAACACCTGGCAACGGTTGTGGCAGGGGCCCGAAGCGTACGGGGAAGGCAGAAGCTGCATCCCGCGACAAAAACGTTTCTGGCGCTGCGGATTGCGGTGAATCGAGAGATGGAGGAACTCGGGCAGTTTCTTTCTAGGGTTCCTGCCACACTATCTCAGGGAGGCCGATGGGTGATACTTAGCTATCACTCGCTGGAGGACCGTCCCGTTAAGCAGTGTTTTCAGCGGCTCGCGCACGAAGGCGTGCTGAAAATCCTCACCAAGAAAGTGATTCAAGCTTCGGACGCGGAGATTGCGGCTAACCCGCGGGCGCGCAGCGTGAAAATGCGTGTCGCCGAAAAGTCAGGCCCCGACCAGCACGGGACGCCGCAAGAGGAAGAGTGGCAGCAATGAGTGAGTTTTTCACCGTAAAAAATATCGACAATTCCAGAATCGTACGCAACCTTGCGCCAAATCACATGCGCGAATGCGTGCGCGTTGTTTCGCTGGGCGCGTTGATCGCGCTGGGCGCTTTTCTGTACGCGTGGCAGCATTTTGAAACGATCCAGCTACGTTACAAGCTTGAGTCGCTGCGCAGTGAGCGCGCGCAAGCTACGGAACTGAATCAGGAACTGAAATTGGAAGTTGCTGGATTGCGCGCGCCGGAGCGCATCGACATGATCGCGCGACGCCAGCTTGGCTTGACTGCCCCCGTCCCCGGGCAGGTTGCTCCGATCGATCAACCGCCGAACGCTGTGATGGCGGAAGCGCGCCCGGCAAGCACGCAGGCTGCACTTCAGTAAACTTCTTATAGCGGCGAAGTGAACCGCCGCCCCCGGCCAAAAAGATTTTGGAAAGGTGAGCCGGAGCCGCCGGCCAGACGGACGTGCTCATCCCTCACGACTGTACGGCTTGGAGTTTCCGGCGAAAATATGGATCTTCGCAGTCCCCGGACCCGGATCATTCTCGTAGCGGCCCTCGTAGCACTATGGACAGGGGCCGTATTTAGCCGCCTCGCTTACCTGCAACTGTTCCGCTACAGCGAATATTATTCCCGGGCGCAACATCAGCAGCGGCTCATCGTGGATGTTGGCGCAAGCCGCGCGGAAATTTTTGATCGCAACATGAATCCGCTGGCGATGAGTGTGCCAGTCGACTCCGCTTTCGCCGTGCCTTCGGAAATTGCCGACCCGGACATGGTTGCGCACCTTATCGGCAAAGTGCTCGACATTTCTCCGGATGAAATCAATACGCGCATTGCCAGTTCGCATTCCTTTGCGTGGATTGCGCGCAAGCTGCCGCCGGAAAAAGCGGACCGGATTGCGGCGATGAATCTGCGCGGAATTTATTTTCAGCGTGAGGGTGGCCGCTTTTATCCCAAGCGCGATTTAGCCGCGCACGTGCTGGGCTATGTGGACATCGACGAAAAGGGATTGGGCGGCATCGAATACTCGCTCGACAACAGCATTCGCAGCAAGGCCGGGAAGATGTTGATTCTGGCCGACGCGCATCGCCGCTGGTACGACTCCACGGAGAAAGCTCCCGACACGAATTCGAGCGTCGTGCTTACGCTCGACGAAAAAATTCAGTACATCGCGGAAAAAGAATTGGCGCAGGCTATTCAGGAAACGCACGCCAAGGCTGGTACCGTGATCGTTCAGAATCCCACTACTGGTGAACTGCTGGCGGTGGCGAATTGGCCCACTTTTAATCCGAATGCGGCAAAAGACAGCGCTCCCGAAGCGCGTGTGGATCGCGCGGTAAGTTCGCTGTATGAGCCCGGCTCGGTATTTAAAATTGTGACTCTCTCGGCCGCTATCGATCAGGGAATTACGAATCCCGATGAAGTGATCGACTGCCAGAACGGCGCGATTTACATTGCTGGCCATCGCATTCGCGATCACAAGGCTTACGGGATGCTCACGGTTTCGCAGGTCCTTGCGAACTCGAGCGATGTGGGCGCCATCAAGGTGGGATTGCGTCTGGGCGCGCCAAAATTTTACGACTATATCCGCGCATTTGGTTTCGGACAGCCGACCGGTATTGATCTGCCCGGGGAAAGCCGCGGAAAGCTGCGGCGGCTCGAAAATTGGACTCCGGTTTCCGTTGGCTCCATTTCCATGGGCCAGGAAGTTGGCGTCACGCCCATTCAAATGATTTCCGCGGTGTCGGCGATTGCCAATGGCGGCTTGATGATCAAGCCGCATGTGGTGCGAGGTTTGCAGCGGGGGAATCAGTTGACGGAGCCGGCGGACTCGCAACAAGTGCCGCGCCGAGTCATCAAAGAAACAACGGCAGCATCGCTGCGCCGGATGCTCGAAGGCGTTGTGTTGAATGGGACAGGAAAAAAGGCGCAGCTCGAAGGTTACACCTCGGCGGGAAAAACGGGCACGGCGCAAAAATACGATCCCGAAACGGGTCGCTATTCCACACATGACCTGATTGCTTCGTTCGTTGGGTTTGCACCCATCAACACCCCGGCACTGACGATATTTGTTCAGCTCGATTCTCCGGCGGGAGGACATGAAGGCGGCATGGTGGCCGCGCCCGTGTTCAAACGAGTGGCCCAGCAAGTGCTCGCCTATATGGATGTGCCGAGGGATATTCCTGTTACGGCGGAAACGCTTCGCGCCAGCCGCATGCAGGCCGCTCGCGAAAAAGATGAGAATTTGTCGGATGCCAGCGACTTCGAACCCGTGCAGACATCTACGGCGGGTGTGTTTGATGATCCGGGGCCGGAGTCTTCAAATACCGCTCCGCCTGTTTCGGCACCCACTGTGGAACTCGCCGAAGGCGAAGGAATTCCGGCGCCTCAACTGGTTGGAAAGACGGTGAGGGAAGTTACCGAGCAGTGCCTGAAGCTGGGGCTTACTCCCGTCCTGGTTGGAACGGGCGTGGCGACTACGCAATCTCCCGAACCGGGAGCGATGATTCGCCGTGGGAATCGGATTACAGTACAGTTTGCCCGTTCCGCATCGCTTCTATCGGCGTCGGCACGGGGAAAAGTAAAATGACCGCGAAGGCAGACTCCGTGGCGGATAGTAAAGAAAGCGACGCTCGCGTGGTGAAAGCAAAAACAGTACGAACAGGAGTGCGCCTTGCAAAATTATTGCGAGGTATCGAAACGCGTAGCGCGTCCGCGCATGGCGACCTGGAAATTCAGGAAATCGCTTACGACAGTAGGCAGGTTGCGCCCGGCACTTTATTTGTCGCTGTTCATGGCGAGAAAACGGACGGCAATAAATTTGTGGCCGACGCCGTGAATCTCGGAGCCGTGGCCATTTTCAGCGAGCAAGCCAGGCCGGAAACGCTGCCACAGGATTTTCCATGGATTCAGGTCGCGGACGCACGCAAGGCGCTGGCGATTTCCGCGGCGAATTACTATGAACGCCCCGCCGAAGTTTTAAAGCTGATCGGCGTGACGGGCACGAATGGCAAAACCACGACTTCCTACTTGGTGGATTCGATTCTGCGGGCGGCGGGAAGCGAAGTGGGCCTTCTTGGCACGATCGGTCACCGTTTAGTGCGCGAGAATCTTCCCGCGCCGAACACCACGCCGGAATCGCTCGACCTGCAAAAATATCTGGCCAGAATAGTTCGCGCGGGTGGCACGCACGCCGTGCTCGAAGCCAGTTCCCACGCGCTGGCCATGGATCGCTTGTGGGGATGCCCTTTTGCTGTGGTGATTTTCACGAATCTCACAAGAGATCATCTCGACTACCACAAAACATTTGAAGAATATTTTGCGGCCAAGCGAAAATTGTTTGAGGGTACGGGCGCGGCGGCGCCACGCACGGGCATCATCAATCGCGACGACGAATATGGGCAAAGACTGGCGGGCCTCGCTTCGCAAACGTTGACCTATGGCCTCGAGCCGGGGGCGGACGTGACCACGCGCAAGCCGCAGCTCACACTTTCTGGAATCGAATTTACGGCGGAAACTCCGACGGGAAAAATTGAGATTCGTTCCCCTCTCGTTGGACGGCCGAATGTCTATAACATCCTCGCGGCAATCGCGACGGCTGTTGCGCTGGGCCTTCCGGCGGAAGTGATTGCCAAGGGCATTGCGCAACTTCCGGCAGTGCCAGGCCGATTCCAACGTATTGAAGCGGGCCAACCTTTTCTCGTGGTTGTGGATTTCGCGCACTCGGATGACGCGCTGCGAAATCTGCTGGCGACGGCGCGGGAACTTCACACGGCCGGCCGCATTATCACGCTCTTCGGTTGCGGCGGCGATCGAGACCGCACCAAGCGCCCGCTGATGGGAGAAGTGGCAGGGCGCGCGAGCGATATTGTTGTGCTGACCTCGGATAATCCGCGCAGCGAAGATCCGCTCCTGATCATTAATGACGTAATTGTCGGAGCGCAGCGCACCAAAGCGAAACTGCTGATTGAGCCAGACCGCCAGAAAGCAATCGAAAAGGCTCTGGACGAAGCGCGGGCCGGAGACATTGTTCTCCTTGCCGGCAAGGGCCATGAGACCTACCAGATCTTGCGCGACCGAACGATTGAGTTCGATGACAGCGCAGTTGCGCAGCGCATTCTTACCAAACGAGGATACGGGGATTAGTGGGCAAGTAGGACGTTTGGGGGGCATGGCATGCCGTGCCCCCTACGGGCGAAGGATGCGCGGCGGCAAGGGAATTGCTCTTTATTCGTAAGGGATGCTGAACCAAGGGTGAAACGAAACCAGTGAAACCCAGCCCCTTGAGGACGCTATGCGGTGGACGGTTGAAGAAGTGGCTCGCGCTCTGGGAGTTACGCCGCCCGGAGGCGTCGCCCCCCTGGCCCGGTTGGCCGGTGTCTCGATTAATTCTCGCACCGTGGCTCGCGATGAGCTTTTCATCGCGATACACGGACCGCGTCATGACGGACACACATTCGTTGCCGAAGCTCTCGGCGCCGGCGCGCTTGCGTGTGTCGTGGCGCAGGATCGTTTACCTCAATTCGCGGAGCCCATCCGCGCCAAACTCCTCGGCGTTCCTGACACGCTCCTCGCGCTCCAGAATCTCGCGCAGAGTGTTCGAACGAAATGGGGGCGGCGCGTGGCAGCCGTCACGGGATCGGCAGGAAAAACCACAACAAAAGAAATTCTGGCGGCATTGCTTGCGGCGCGGTTCCGCGTGCTGAAGTCGGAAGGCAATCTGAACAATGAGTTCGGACTGCCGCTGCAACTGCTGCGGCTGGAAGACACGGATGAAGCAGCGGTTGCGGAATTGGGAATGTCGCACTCCGGTGAACTGAAACGGCTCGCGGAGATTGCGCGGCCAGACGTGGGCGTCGTGACCTGTGTCGCGCCAGTGCATCTGGAATTTTTTGCTTCGGTTGATGAAATTGCGCTGGCCAAGCGGGAATTGATCGAAGGGCTGAACGGTCGCGATAGTGTCTCCGTTCTGAATGCGGATGACGCTCGCGTGGCCTTGTTCGCAAAAGTTGCGCCGGGACGAATCGTCACCTATGGCTTGAAGGAACCCGCCGATTTCCGAGCTGAAAATATTCAGGATCGAGGACTTGCCGGGACGGAATTTGATTTTATTTCCGCGTCGGGCCGTACAAGGCTGCGCTTGCCTCTCGCTGGTCGCCATAACATTTCAAACGCGCTTGGCTCCCTCGCTGCGGCAAGTGTGTGGGGAATTGGCGCGACTGAGGCCGGCGAAGTGTTTCCGAAACTCGAAGCCACGGGGATGCGCGGGCGCATTCTTCACTATGAGGCTGGCTTCACGGTGATCAACGATTGCTATAACTCGAACCCACTCGCTCTGCGAGCGATGATCGAGCTGCTGACGAGCACGCCTGCGGAAGGCCGCCACATTCTTGCGGCCGGAGAAATGCTGGAGCTTGGCGCCGGTTCCGCGGAACTGCATCGCGAAGCCGGGCGCGCGGCGGCAGAGACCGGAAAACTTTCGTGGATTATCGGCGTGCGCGGAGATGCGGAAAGTTTTGTGCGCGGCGCCATTGAAGCAGGACATCCGGCGGCGCAGGCGAAATTTTGCGTGTCCTCAGAAGAAGCCGGAGAGTTTGTTCAAAAACTGATGAAGCGGGGAGACCTCTTGCTGGTGAAAGGTTCGCGTGGCGTAAAGATGGAACGCATTGTGGAAGCTCTCGATTCCCAATTTGCACGTACACAGTCCGAGCCTGTGGCTTCCGGAGCGAATGGCGCGCCCAGGGAGCGTGCCTGAAATGCTGCTGTATCTATTTTATGATTTGCTGCAGCGCTATTTTCACGCGCTCAACGTTTTTCGCTACATCACGGTGCGAACGGCGCTCGCGAGTCTCACTGCATTATTGATCACGCTCGTGCTTGGCCCATGGGTGATTCAAAATTTGCGCCAGCTGCAAATCGGGCAGTTTATCCGCGAAGAGGGCCCGAAAAGCCACCAGGCCAAGGCGGGAACGCCTACGATGGGAGGCGTGCTCATTGTGGGTTCCACCGTTATCCCCACGCTGCTCTGGGGCGACCTCCAGAATGCCTACGTATGGCTGGCCATTTTCACGATGCTTGTGTTTGGGGCGATCGGTTTCGTCGACGATTACAACAAAGTGGTCAAGAAACGGAATCTTGGATTAACCGGCATGCTGAAATTTACATTTCAAATCATCGCCAGCTGCGCGGTTGCCGTTACGCTTCTTTCACTCACAGCCAGTGGTACGTATTCAACCCAGCTGAGCGTTCCCTTTTTCAAAAATTTTCATCCTGACCTGGTGATTCACTCGCTCCTTTACTCTGACTATGGCTGGTGGTTTTCCTACGTGCCATTTTTATTTTTTGTGGCGATGGTCATCGTAGGCTCGTCGAATGCTGTAAATCTTACCGACGGGCTGGATGGTTTGGCGATTGGTTGCGTGGTGGTCGCGGCCGGCGCGCTCACGGTATTGACCTATGTCACGAGCCACGCGCGATTTTCAGCTTACCTCGATTTGCAGCATCTTCCGCAGGTTGGCGAACTTACTATTTTTTGCGGCGCGCTGGTCGGATCTTCGCTCGGATTTCTCTGGTATAACGCGCACCCGGCGGAAGTATTTATGGGAGATGTCGGCTCGCTGGCGCTGGGCGGCTCGATCGGCATGATCGGAGTTGCGATCAAGCAAGAAATTCTTTTGTTTTTTGTTGGAGGCGTTTTTGTTCTGGAAGCGGCCTCCGTCATCCTGCAGGTTTTGTCTTTCCGGCTGACGGGTAAGCGTATTTTTCGAATGTCTCCGCTGCATCATCATTTTGAATTGGGTGGGTGGAGCGAATCGAAAACGATTGTGCGATTTTGGATTATGGCGTTGATCTTTGCATTGTTTTCGTTGACGACGCTTAAATTGAGGTAGCGCGTGAAACCAGTTATCGAACTCGCTGGCAAGAAAGTGCTCGTCGTGGGGCTTGCGCGAACGGGCATCGCCACGGCGCTTTTCTGCGCGGAGCGTGGCGCGCGCGTGACGGCCACGGAGTCGCGCAGCGAATCGGAAATCGCGGAGACCGCGAGGAAATTGCGCGCTGCGGGCGTAACCCTCGAACTCGGCGCGCACCAGGCGGAAACTTTTGTTCAGCAGGATTTAATTGTGCCGAGTCCGGGCGTCCCGCCCACCATGCCTGCGCTTGCCGCCGCACGCGCCATCGGCGTTCCGGTGTGGAGCGAAATCGAACTGGCATGGCGCTTTTTACGCGGGCGGCTGGTTTGCATTACGGGCTCAAATGGAAAAACGACCACGACTTCGCTCATCGGGCACATCCTCGAAACTGCAGGGCTGCCCGTGCAGGTGGCAGGAAATATCGGCACGCCGCTCATTTCGCGCGTGGATATTTCGAGCGATGCGAGCTTCACTGTAGTGGAAGCCAGCAGCTTTCAACTGGAATTTATTTCCATGTTTCGCCCGAACATCGCCGTGCTGCTGAATATCACGCCGGATCATCTTGACCGGCACGGATCGATTGAAGCCTATGCGGCGGCGAAAGCCCGCATGTTTGAAAATCAAAAGCTGGGAGACTTCGCCATCGTCAATGCCGATGACGAGGTTGCTGCTCAATATGCGCCCGCAGGGCCGCGCGTGTTCTGGTTCAGCCGTGAGAAAAAAGTTGTGAGCGGCTGCTATGTACGCGGCGATGAAATTGTTTTTCGCTGTGATGGTGAGGAAACAGTTCTCCTCCATCGAAAATTGATCGGACTGCGCGGAAGCCACAACATGGAAAATGTGTTGGCCGCCGCCAGTGCCGCGCGGCTTGCGGGTGTAGAGCCCGCCGCGATTGCAGAGGGTGTGCGGACATTTGCAGGAGTCGAGCACCGCATCGAATATGTGGCCACAATTGGCGGCGTGGAATATTTCAACGACTCAAAGGCGACGAACGTCGACGCCACGCTCAAAGCACTCGACGCGTTTCCGGGCAACGTGCTGGTGATTCTTGGCGGCAAGGATAAGGGCAGCGATTACAAAATTCTGCGGAAAACCTTGCGCAGCCGCGCGCGCTTGGCGCTCTTGATCGGCAGCGCCGCGGACAAGATTGAAGCGGATCTGGCCGGCGCCATTCCCGTGGAGCAGGTGCAAACATTGGAGCGCGCCGTGGAAAGCGCATCGCAACGCGCTAAACCGGGCGACACGGTTCTGCTCGCGCCCGCCTGCGCAAGTTTCGATCAGTTTGAAAATTACGAACATCGCGGACGTGTGTTCAAGCAACTTGTCCGCGAGCTTGAAAAATTACACGCGGCATAAAAGTCGCCGCTCGAAAGGCTTTTTAGAAAACATGCCCCGGCAACTGCAAACTGATCGATGGATGTTCGGGTCGACCCTGGCTCTCTGCCTGGTGGGCGCAATCATGGTGTTCAGCGCATCCGCCGTGATGGCGCGCGACCAATATGGAAATGGCTCGCACTTTCTGCTGCGCCAGCTTTTGTGGCTGGCCTGCGGCCTGGGCGGAATGATGGCTGTAATGAATCTGGATTACCGGCAACTGCGCCGGCCGGCGGTGATTTTTTCCGTGCTGTTTGGCGTGCTCGCGATGCTGGCTGGCGTTTTCTTCCTGGATAAATCACACGCAACACATCGCTGGATTCGCATCGGCCCCGCCAGTTTACAGCCATCCGAACTCGCCAAGCTCGCCGTAATTTTTTATCTGGCATGGTTTCTGGAATTGCGTCGCCGCCCGGATGGATTTGGGATGAATGACTGGAAGCACACGATTCTTCCGGCGCTTGGTCCCGTACTTGTTTTAGTCGGGCTGGTGGTGATTGAGCCGGACCTCGGCACGGCGGTCGAAATTTTCATTATCGCGGTGGCGATGCTTTACGTGGCTGGGCTGAACGGAAAATACATCATTGGCGCCGGACTCGCGGCGCTCCCCATCATTTATTTGTTGATCGTGCGCGTTTCCTACCGCTACGAGCGCGTCATTGCGTTTTTGAATCCTAATGCCGATCCGCAGGGCCACGGTTTTCAGCTCATGCAATCGCTGATCGCGGTGGGATCGGGCGGCTTCACTGGCGTAGGCCTGATGGAGAGCAAACAAAAATTGTTTTATTTGCCTGAAGCGCACACGGATTTTATTTTCGCCGTTTTGTGCGAAGAGCTGGGATTTATTGGCGGTGCGATTGTTCTCGCTTTGTTTGTGATCTATGGCTGGCGCGGAATGCGATCCGCTTTTAAAACTACGGACGATTTTGGGCGGCTGGCTGCGCTCGGCATCACGGTAATGATTCTGAGCCAGACGATGATCAATCTCGGCGTGGTGCTGGGCATGATGCCGACCAAGGGAATCCCGCTGCCGTTTATCAGCTATGGCGGATCCAGTTTGCTGGTCATGCTGCTTTCCACTGGCATCTTGCTGAACATCAGCCGGCAGGCGGATTAGGTGGATCGCTTTGTGGGTCGTTTTATTGTAACGCCGGCGTCCCGCCGGCAGTTTTTCGCCCAGCGCTACAACAAAACTGCCGGCGGGACGCCGGCGCTACAAAAGCTGGCGATTCATGCCGTACCGAACGGGTTAAGGTGAGCGCCAGGTGACACGTGAGAAAGATCGGAGCCTTAAGCTGTTGATTGCCGGAGGCGGGACGGGCGGCCACGTCATTCCTGCGCTCGCCATTGGCCGGGAATGGATGTCGCGAGAAGGAGAAAGAGGAGTCGTGTTCGTCGGAACGCAACGCGGGAT
>DATHNC010000042.1:0-5559 GCA_035486415.1 Saccharimonadales bacterium (SeqCode) | reverse complement strand
CGAAGCCTACATGCTTAGCTCAATTCCATTGGTTTCGCCCGCCACGCTCAGAATGAGCAAGAAACGCAGCTGACTAGTCCGATTGGTTCTCGCCGTCTCGCCGCGGACCGAGACTCGACGGCCAGCCTACTGTGTGACGTTTCTGACTGGGCCCGTAGGCGAAGCCCAGGGAAACGTAACCGTCCTAGTTTAAGCTAGGCGGCCAATGCCAGTTGTTGATTGGCAGTTCTAGTTTTCCACCCGATTGAGGGCAGGTGGCGCCCTGCATGCCTTCGAGTCGCGACAGCTTCCGTCGAAACCGTGTCGCCCCCTACGACAATTATATCATTTTTGAAGGAGCCCTGCGGACAGCGCGCCGGTAGTCCCTCAATCTGCGAGCAAAGTCGTCCACTCCAAAGTGCCTCGCAGTTGCTTTGCTTTGGTAGAGGCCGCCCGTATTTTCGGGCGGGCGGGCTTTCTGCCGCGGCACCGCAAAAATTAAATTAACGCACCACCGGTGTTCCTCGTGAGTTCCGCAGAATTTTTTTATTGAACAGGCACGCTGGCAGGCTGCACATCCACGAAGCCGTTTCTCTCACTCACTTTAAGTTCGCGTATACACAAGTCGACCTCATTCATTTTGCACCGGTAGATTCCGTAAAACGGCAAGTCCTTCGCGCGAACGACGTAGCTGCCGCCGTCGATTTGGCCAATACTGGAGGCGTCTGAAATTACAAATGGATTTTCGCCTTGCGCACGCACGCGGAATTGCCCCGAAGATGGCTCGTAATTTCCGTAGCTGAAGCAGTGCCCGATGCAGGCACGATCGACCATGTGATTGATCAAAAGTCTTGATCCGGGATCTGGGCCGATATTGGCGATGACTCGTTGGCCCGGCGGCATGGCGCTTGCATAATTTTCAATCTGCTGTTCCATTCTGTTGAGCTTTCCCGTGTCACCGTATAAAAAGAGAAAGAAGACAGCTGCGATCGCAGCCAGGCATGGAAAATGCCACTTTTGCGGTTGCGCCGCACACAGAAGGCAGCACGCTGTTACGGCGGTTAAGGAAGTCAGGCGGGCCTGCAAGAATCCCACTGGAACAGCATAGCTTGAAAGCATTACCGCGCTTGGAAGCAGAACGCCAGCAAGGAAGGCCAGACAGTAAATTTGAACCGGCAATGCATAAATGCTCAACGCCTCGTGGCGCTTCCGTCGAAAATATATATCCACGGCAATACAGATTGGAATGAATGCAAACAACAGATCCGCAGGCAGCCGGTAGCGTGCACTGTAAAGAAGGAGTTGGTCAACTCCGCTGTGCGTGAGAAAGGCCTGCAGTGTTCCTCTGTCCGGCCAAAAAACAGGATAGTGGCGGACAATATAGTTACTCACCTGGATCAACAATAAAGCGGCGCCGGTAAACAGCAACGGTTGGTTGCGCGCACCAAGTTTTGCTGCGGCCAACACATAGAAACCTAGTCCGAGCAAAAGTACCGCACCGAGCGGGTGAGCCATCCACGCGAGCGCCAACAACACCAGAACATATACGCGTTCGAGTCCTCTTCCTCGTTGCAGGAGCGCAATTCCAAAAAATGCAAGTCCCAGAGAAATGTAGTAGTTCAGAAATCCCTGTTGAAATGTCCAGCCGTAGGTGAACATGGCGATGCAAGGCGTGAGCGACCACGGAGCGCGCTGCGCGATCGCGCCGATCATGGCGAAGGCGCCCCAAAAGAAAATCAAGACAGCTGCGGAAACGCAGATTTTTTCAGCCAGACGCAGCCCTACAAGTGTTCCCAACCCGCTGAGGCTCACGTCGAATAAAATATTGTTCCACTGCTTTGCGAGCCACAGGCCGGGGGTTTGGCCTCGTTCGATCAACTGCGCCAGCCATGCATTGTAGGTATGGCTCGCGAGATCTCCCGCCTCAATTCTGCTGTGCCAGAAGCAGGGAATTAGCACTGCCGCGGAAACGCCCAGGGACTGAAAAGGATTTTGCCGCAGGAAATCAGCGCCAGCCGAAAATGCGGACGCGGGAGATGGCGCATCGCTGGAATTGAGGGAAGCAACGCCGGGCGCTGCTGACGTTGTCCGTCTCTCTTGTGGAAGGCTTGAATTCTGCACATCGAAATGCGACTTCATGATTTGATGTTAGCAGTCGCGTGAGATGTGTCAGATTGCGACCTGCGGCTTCGTTCCAAAAGAGCCAACACATAATCCATTCCGCGCGAAGTTGAAATCGGTCCCTTGCTCGGGCCGAAACCTTGGCGGGATGTTAAGTTGACAATCCTTCCCATGGGTTCCGATAATCAGCATTGGGGCCAACCCACGGGAGGCGCAAGGGTATGGCGGCAGAACCAAATTCGGTTGAGCAAGTTGTATCCCGGACACTTCGGGACAATCTCGAAAAAATTCAGCGCTCAGTTGACGAGTTGCACCAGGCAGTAAACGACTTGACCTCCGCATGCGCCAGCAGCCGTGCAGGCAATGCGTTGCCTCCGATGGTGCGCGCGCAAACCTGCGCCGCTTCGCTTTCCGCCACGCTCGACGTTCTTTCGCGGCTGGTGACCTGCGCGTTGCAGCCGCCCGTGCAAGTCCAATTGGAAACGGAGACTCCGCGCGTTTTGCCTGCGGTTAATTTTCAGCCTCCGCCGCCGGTCAGTGTTCCGGTTAGCGTTTTTGAGCAGCCCCCTCCTGCGTCTCCGCATCCAATTGAGCATATTACCTGGGCGCCTCCTTCGCCGGTTGCGCCAATGCCAAGCGTGGCTGATATTTTTCCGCCGGTGGAGCAAACTCGCGCGTTTTCGGAAACGCTGCCCGAGGAGCCAACCATATTTTCCGGGATCACTCCCGTGGCTGCACCGGAAGTTCAGGACGAATATGCGGCAGAGACTGTG
This sequence comes from Saccharimonadales bacterium (SeqCode), assembly GCA_035486415.1. Lineage (GTDB taxonomy): Bacteria > Acidobacteriota > Terriglobia > Acidiferrales > UBA7541 > Palsa-360. The sequence goes on along the minus strand of DATHNC010000042.1, from coordinate 2,686 downwards.
CCTGTTACGCTGCCGGACCCAGAGCCGGATTTCGATCTGAATCTTACTGCGGCCGTGCAAGCGGAGCTCGAGTCTCACGTACCCGTTGAGCCTAGGGAATCGGGGCCGGTTTTTAATCTCGACTTGCTGGCACCGGAAGAGCAAGAATTGCACCGGCGCGCTTTCCGCGTGGCTAAAGTTTCGATGCAGGACATTAGAATGCTGCGGCCTGAAGATGTTCGCGTCGGGCGTGAAAATAAGGATCTTTGTTTTAGACTGCGTGATGACATTGAAAAGGCACATAAAGAATACGATCGCCGCTTCCAATCCATTCAATCCCACCCGGTTGATTATTTTTATGACTGGATGGTGGAAATCCTGGGCGGCGGAGATCCACAAACGCTCGGCGAGTATCCTTACCCCTCTGCGGTCCTGCGCCGTTAATCTAAAAGCGCCCGCCCGGAAATTTGGTTACGTCGGTATTCTTGCTGCCGCTGCGGCCCTGGCGATGTTTACGATTGCCACGCCCGAACTGCGCGCGGCAGCGCCACAAAGCGCGGTAAAAAAATCAGGCACGAAAACCTCTTCTAAAAAAGCGCCGGCGAAGGCTACCGTTGCCGCCGCGAATTCGAGCGCGACTCCGCTCGAAAAACAACTCGCACAACTTTCCCGCGCGCTACGCGATGAGCCGAATGCAACTGCATACTCCGCGCTTTCCGCTTTTGCAACGCGAAACGCGAAAAATGAAATTGGCCCGCGCGCGGCTCTCGCGCTGGGCTATTACGACGTGAATCGCGACAAGCCGGAGCTGGCTCTGGGTTGGCTGCGCAAGGCCTCCGGCGAAAAATTGTTGCGTGAATATGTGTTGTTCTGGCAGGCGGAAGCTTCCGTCGCGCTTGGGCAAAAAGACGCGGCGCTCGAACAGTATCAAAGTATCTTGCGCGATTATCCCGGAAGCGCGATAACCGAGCCCACCGTTACGTCTCTGGCGCAAACGGCAATCGCAATCAACAAGCCCGCGGATGCTCTCGCGGCGCTCAATGCTTATCCGAACACCACCGCGAAGCCCGCATTAATGCTGCTGCGAGCGCAAGCTCGCCAGGCGCTCGCCACAATCAAGGGCGAAAAGCCTGTGGCTGCAGGCACGGATTATCAGGATATTTATTATCGCTTCCCCCTGAATGACGAAGCGAAAACCGCAGGCCAGCAAATGCAGGTTTTGCAATCGACGCTGGTCGATGCTCTGCCCGCAGTGCCGCTGCAAACGCAGATCGCGCGCGCCGAAGCTTTTTACGTGGCGAAACGTTGGCGCGAAGCGAGCACGGAATTTGCAAACTTGATGCCGAAGCTCGCCGGCGTGGATCACCAGCGCGCCGACCTTCGCATTGTGCAGTGCGAAGTGGAAATGGGCGGCAAGCTTGACCAGCTGGTTGAAATTCCACTCGCCGATCCCGAACTGGACGCGGAGCGAATTTTCTCCATCGCGCAAGCTCATCGCGGATTGAAACTTGAATCGCAATTGCTCGAAGATGTCGACCAGTTGCAGAAAAAATATCCGCAAAGCTCGTGGACCGCGGACGCATTGTTCGGCGCTGGCAATTTTTATTGGGTAAATCTGGATCGTGCGCGCGCCGCGGATTTTTATCTTCGTTCGCTTGCGGTTTCTGAAGACGGAAAAAATGCGCCGACTGCTAACTGGCGTGTCGCTTGGACCGCTTACTTGAATCGCAAACCGGAAGCCGCGGACATGCTCGAAGCCTACGTTCGCCGGTTCCCAAATTCCAGCTACGTGCAGGATGCGTTGTACTGGATCGGCCGTTCCTACGAAGTTTCAGGAAATCTGGAGCTCGCGCGGAATTATTATCTGGCTGACGCGAAGCGTTTTCCTCTCACTTATTTTGGTGCGAAAGCTGCCGAGCACGTGCGCCCTGAGCCGCTGGGAATTGGCGCAACGCCCATGACGCTCACCGATTTTTCGTTGCCGATTCCCGCAGCGCCGGCGCTTACGCCGCTCGATCAACCCGTGGTGGCCGCAGCGCAGGACCGGCAGGCTCGTGCGCGCGCGCTTAGCGAAATTGCTTTCGATTCGTCAGCGGAACTGGAATATCGCGCGGCGTATTATTCGACCCACTCTCCAAAATTCCTGATCGATGCGGCGGGCGCGGCCATTGCCGCCGGGCATTACGGCGCGGGGATGGCAGCGGTGCGGCAGGCAATTCCTCAACTCGAAGCGCGGCGAATTACGGATGTTCCGAACGAAGCATGGCGCGCTGCGTTTCCTCTTCCGTACGAAATTAATTTGCGCAGCGCGGCGGCACGCAATCAACTGGATCCGATGCTGGTTGCTGGGCTCATTCGCCAGGAATCCGGATTTGAGTCCAAGGCATTGTCACGCGCGGGCGCCGTTGGACTGATGCAAGTGGAGCCGAAGACGGCGCTGAAACTGGCGCGCCAGTTAAAAGTGAGATATGCGAGGGCGCGATTGACCGATCCGGGTTACAATTTGCAACTTGGTTCGCGCTACCTTGCCAACCTGATTCAGGCTTTCGGAACAAGGGAAGCTGCGCTGGCTGCATACAATGCCGGCGAGGATCGCGTGGAGCAATGGACGGCGGGCCAAAATTATCTCGAGACGGCGGAGTTCGTTGAGTCCATCCCGTTCACCGAGACAAGGGAGTATGTGCAAATCGTGATTCGCAATTCGGAT
>DATHNC010000041.1:0-8857 GCA_035486415.1 Saccharimonadales bacterium (SeqCode) | reverse complement strand
TGCGCTTCTTCGGTGATCCAATCATGATAATTATATTGTGTTGTGGGCATCAGTTGAACGAGGTGCTTTGGAACAGCCGCGTAATATCGCTTCAGTTCCGGAATCCAGATTCCAGACTTCGCAATTGCTCCGGTAGGAACCTTGCCGAGCAACACGAAGTGATTCGGATCATCCTCATGAAAAACGGCCAATGTGCCGGTGGCGCCCGAAAAATAAATCCGTTTGGTCGGCGCATCATAGAAAATTTCATCTCCGCCGCCAACCGCATCGACCGTTTCAATTACTTTTCCGGTGTCCGTATCCATGACGACCAATTTGCCGGGCTCAACGTTGTGCCCACCCCCAAGCCGGCTGCCCATGAACAAGCGATGATGCTCGGTATCGAGACCCGCCACGTGCGGCTGCGGCCCGCCGGCGGTTGACCACTCGGCAATAATCGCGCGCTTGTTGAGGTCAACAACCTTGACGACGCTCACGCCATTCACAACATCTCCCATGCCCGCGTAGAGCCGGTTCGCAACAGGATCGAGCGCGATTCCGGCAGGTTCCTGGCCATCCATCTTGATGCTGCCGATCAGCTTCGCTGCCTTTGTGTCGATGATTTCGATCGTGGCATCCTTGGTTCCTTCCACGCGCTTTCTGACAGCTACATAATAAATACCCTTGGCAGCATCGAATGCACCGTTATCCGGGTCCCTGCCTGGAGCATCCTTCCCACCTGTCAGCACAATCGTCGTGACCACTTCGAACGTATCCCCATCGATAGCGATAACGGTGTTGTCGCCGAGGTCCACCCAAAGTTTGTTCGAAGCTGGATCGAAGAATGGCTTGCGCGGATTTCCGCTTACATGGGTCTCATGGATCACCTTCCCTGCCTTCATATCGATGACGACAATCTTTTTATTGTTTTCCGCGGAGAGAAACAGATGCTGTTTTTTCAAATCGTACGTGAGGTGATCCATATACCCCTCGGTTGGTATCGGGATCGTTTCCACCAGCCTCATGAGGCCGGACATGTGCTCCATGGGAGCCTGACGGTTCACGTACTCTTCTTTTTTATCCTGGGCTCCTACCTTCGTAACAAAGACCACGCAGAAAGCTAAAATGACCGCCCCGCAAATTCTAAATTTCCCTCTATTCCATCCCATTTCCATAATTCTCCTTTTAATTTCGCAAACAATTCCGGTAACAAGAAAACAACGGCCTACTTTCATAACTCGCCGGTCAATTTTTCTGAATTTCTGAAGACGTCTACAGTCCCATCAGAACACTACAACCTTAAAATGATGTGAAAATCCACGGAGAACCTTCAGAAGAACGGGGATGGAGAGCGCTAATGAAAATCTTTAGATGCGATTAACTCTTATTAATTACGGCTCGATGTTTTAGGGGAATCTGGGGAGATCATAAGCTCCGGCCGCACCAGTTCATCGAATTCTTTTTCTTTCAAGTAGCCTAGTTTGAACACGGCTTCGCGCAGGCTGAGTCCTTCGTGATAAGCCTTATGCGCGATCTCGGCCGCTTTGTCATATCCGATTTTTGCGCTGAGCGCCGTGACCAACATGAGCGAATTTTTTACGTTCTGATCGATTCGCTTCGCATCCACTTGGATTCCCGCGACGCAATCGTCCGTAAATGAATTGCATACATCGGACAGCAATCGCACGGAATTCAAAAAATTAAATATGATGACGGGCTTGTAAACGTTCAACTCGAAATTTCCCTGCGAGCCGGCAAACCCGATGGCGGCATCGTTCCCAAAAACCTGGACGGCCACCATGGTGACCGCTTCGCATTGTGTGGGATTCACCTTCCCCGGCATGATCGAGGAGCCGGGCTCATTTTCCGGAAGTTTCAATTCGCCGAGGCCTGCGCGCGGACCGGAAGCGAGCCAGCGAATATCGTTGGCGATTTTCATCAGAGAAGAAGCCAGCGTTTTGAGCGCACCGCTGGCGAAAACGATTTCGTCGTGCGCGGAAAGCGCGGCGAATTTATTCGGGTGCGATCTGAACGGCAGTCCCGTCAATTCCGATATTTTTTCCGCAGCGCGATCAGCAAATTCAGGATGCGAATTGAAACCGGTCCCTACGGCGGTGCCGCCAATCGCAAGCTCATACAGTCCAGGAAGAACCCCTTTCAGGCGCTGCACATCGCGATCGAGCAAGCTCGCCCAGCCGGACATTTCCTGGCCAACAGTGATGGGCGTGGCATCCATCAGGTGCGTGCGGCCAATTTTCACGACGCCGGCAAATTCCCGCGCCTTAACTTCAATTGCTCCGCGCAATCGCTCAACGGAAGGAATCAGCGTTTCAACCATGCGGCTCGCCGCCGCAATGTGCATGGCCGTGGGAAACACGTCGTTCGAGGATTGCGACAGGTTGACGTCATCATTCGGATGAACGGGCTTCTTGCTGCCCATCGCGCCGCCCGCGATCTCAATTGCGCGATTGGAGATCACCTCGTTCACGTTCATGTTAGTTTGCGTACCGCTGCCAGTCTGCCAAACGTGCAGCGGAAAATGTTCGTCCAGTTTGCCCGAGATCACTTCATCCGCCGCCTGCACAATCAGTTTTGCTTTTTCAGATGAAAGCTTGCCAAGGTCTTGGTTCACTAAAGCCGCGGCTTTTTTCACGATAGCCAGGGCTCGAATCAGGTCGAGTGGCATCGTGTCATGCCCGATATTGAAATAGATTAGCGAACGCGCAGTCTGCGCGCCGTAATACCGGTCAGATGGAACCTCGATCTTACCCATGCTGTCCGATTCCATTCGAGTCGGTGTATTCGCTATTTGCGAAACTGGCGATAGCTTTAATTTCCCTTGTGCGGGAAGTAGAGGTTCATCCTCTCCCATATTCCAGGCGGGCGGATCGCTTGCAGGAAAGGATTCCTTGGAAGCTTCTTCAACGGGGTCGAAGGGCGCGACGATAGCGGGTGGCTCGTTGCGAACTTTCTTGCGTGCAAGTTTGGGCCGTATTCTGGGCATCAAGCCCCCTTGATTCATTTTTACTTTTCCCCACCACACTGTCAAATTCGGTTCGGCTGATGCGTGGGTGGGCGGCCAGCTCAAATCGCGGAGCGAAAACCGTAATTCCAAATTGCAATTTTTCTCTTTCAAATCGCCCCATGAATAAACACGATAGAACTAGGTTAAAGATTCCAGCATGCCGGCTTGGCGAATCGAGGGGTTCTGCAAAAGCCTTCAGCTTCATTTCGCTGATTTTTGATTTTGTGATCCATATCACAGCCAAGAGTGAGAGACGTCACGGCGCTTTAGTAATGCACTGATTAATATCGCAGTGGTTGTTAAAGTGCTTTGCAAGTTGCAATTATGCATCGGGGATCGGGAAGGCAGTGGCGGATAAAAAATCCAATTCGGAAACTAACCCAACCGATTCCATTTCTTCCCGCTTCCCCGATGCACCTAAACCCGCCCAGATCCAATTTTACAAGCGATACATTCAGAATGCTTGGTACGGTTCGACCTCCACAATATTTCAAATTAAAGAACCGGTCGCGCCCAGCGATTCCTGGGAAGTCAAAAAGTTGTCCGCCTGAAATAAAAACGGCTTCCACAAAACTAGCGATGCAAATTACAGTCTTGTTGAGATGTCTCTGTCCCCGCTTTTTTCGCAACGAAAGCGTCACATTTAGTGACTCCTCGAAAAACCATTGCGAATTATGCAGAGCTTGCCATATCAAGGAACCCGGCCTAAGATGGCGCCCAATCCAAACTCTTGGGAGGCTTCCATGAAGAAACGCTTCTTGATGTCCGCGGTTTGCTTCGTACTGATTTTGATTTTCTCCGATGCAACTATGCATGCGCAAGAAGGCGGTGGGGGCGGTGGTGGTGCGGCCGCTGCTATAGCAGCATTGCCGCAACTTCCCTTCCATCTCGTGCCGGGCTTCTTCCATTATCCGGCCAACTCTATCGTCGGGCGTGTGAGCGGCATCGCAGTCAGCCCCAAGGGGAACATCCTGGCGCTCAATCGTGGCTATCATCCGGTGCTGGAATTCAAGCCGGACGGGACTTTCATTCGCTCGTGGGGCGAGGGCTCGACGATGTTTGTGGGCGCGCATCAACTGCGTTTCGATCCGCAGGGCAATCTCTGGTATGTCGATGCGGCCGATGACATCATCTACCGCTTCGACTCCGAAGGGCGGACGGTCGGCACGCTCGGAACAAACCCCGAGCCATGGACCTGGCTGACGCATGTGATCGAACATGCCGCTATTGGCAGGGCCGGTTTTTATCAGGAGACCGATATTGGATGGTCGAAGGACGGCAGCATGTTCGTCTCCGACGGCTACGGCAATTCGCGCGTGGCCAAATTCGATAAAGATGGAAATTTCATGAAGTCATGGGGAGAGCGAGGCAACCAGCCAGGAGAATTCAACACGCCGCACAGCCTGGTGGTGGACAATAACGACGTCGTGTATGTGGCTGACCGCGGCAACAGCCGCATCCAGGTTTTCGACACGGACGGAACTCGCAAAGCCGTTTGGAATTTGCCGACCGCGCCGTGGGCGCTCTGCCTCACGAATGGACCGAATCAGGTGATGTTCGTTGGCAGTGTTGGGCATGTCTACAAGATGGATCTCAGCGGAAAAATTCTGGGAGTGTTCGGCCACCCCGGCCGAATGGAGGGCACCATCGACTCCATTCACGGGATTTCTTGCCCGGACGACAAGGCCGTTTATCTGGCGAATTTGTATGCATCGCGAATCGACAAATGGGTTGCGCAGTAGACTGCGATCACAAGGCGGGACGAAAACAAGGATTATTCGACTGCAGAATCTTTGTGGGTCTTGGCTTTAGCCGCGACATTGGTGGAGCAAAATGAGTGCGGCTTTAGCCGCTGAGGCTCGGCTGCGCGAAACGCCACCGCAATTTTAAGGGGACCTCTATGACTTCAAAGTTTGGCGAAAAAATAATTTGGGCGGGGTCGCTCGCCCTTTTGCTCAGCGTATCGTGCCTGGTTCCCTCTTTGCGCGCACAACAGTCCGGGGCGACCGCCAAGGACGCGCTACAAAAGGCGCGTGTCGATGACCGCATGGCCGAAGGGATGGCGATCGAGCACAAAGGAAGCTCGCCGGGATTTGTTGTCGATCCCGCGTGGCCACTTCCATTGCCGCACCACTGGGTGATCGGCGATGTCGGCGGAATCGCGGTGGATAAGCACGATCACATCTGGGTTTACCACCGCCCTCGTTCGGTCACTTCCACGGATAGCGGGATGCAGGGTGCGGCGGGCAAGGACGCGAAGGGCAACCCGATCAGTGCGCTCGGATTTCCCCGGCCCTTTGGGCAGTTAAATGGCTGCTGCATGGCCGCGCCGTCCATCCTTGTTTTCGACAAGGCAGGCAAATTGTTGCAGTCGTGGGGAGGTCCCGGCGATCCCGGCTTTCTTGAAACGAAGTGCCGCGCACAGGACGGCTGCGTCTGGCCCGCGCGCGAACACGGCATTTATATTGATCAGAATGATTTCGTCTACATAGCAGGCAATGGGCAGGCGCGAAATTTCCATGGCCAGTATCCGTGGGCTCCAAGTTTCGGAAACGATTCGCAAATTCTGAAATTTAAAATGGACGGCACATTCGTCTACCAGATTGGCACTCCCGGAGCGAAAGGGCCGAACAGCAACGATACGAATGGAGGCGTGAATGGAACGCCCGAACCTTTCTGGCCGGCCGAAATGGTCGTGGATCCGAAAACAAATCTTATGTACATCGCAGACGGTTACGGAAACCGGCGCGTGCTGATTGTGGACGCGGCGACCGGAAAGTATGTCGGGCATTTCGGCGCGTACGGGCAGAATCCTGTGGTCGGCGAAAATGGCGGCGGTGAAGATGCCGGCGAGGGCGCCGGCTCATGGCCCGCGGATTTCAAGGCCGGCAACATGAAGCCGAAATTTTTTCGCAGTCCTGTGCACTGCGCGAAGCTTGCGAGCGACGGTCTCCTGTATGTCTGCGACCGCGGAAACAATCGTGTGCAAATCTTCAAAGCATCCGAGGTGGGAAAACCGTGCTCCAATCCCGAAGGTGAGGTTGGCAAATGCGGGTATGTGGGCGAAGTCCACGTTGCTCCCCAGACCATCGGCGGCACATCCGGCACAGTAAATTTTTCAACCGACGCGAAGCAGAGTTGCATGTACGTCGCAGATCTCCTCAACGACGTCGTCTACGTGATAAGCCGCCAGAACCTGACGGAATTGAGCCGCTTTGGTGGCGGCGGCCGCCAAGCTGGCGAATTCCACTGGCCACATGTCGTCGCCACGGATTCCGATGGAAACGTCTACGTCGGCGAAGTGGACGGCTCAGGAAGAGCGCAGAAGTTTTTGCGCTACGGCGAGACAGGCTGCACCGGCACGGGCAGCGCGGATGTTGGGAAATATCTTGAGTAGTGCCGGAGTGTCCACGGATCGTGTAGTTCACCAGAGGGCTGCTCCATATTGTGGCTTCATTAGAATATGAATTCATCAATTTTTCGTTTCTTGTACGTAACTGAAGCGAACGGAAAAAAGTTAAGTGTCACATTTGTCTACCGCCAGAAGTAGAAAGCAGACTAGCTGAATCCGCGAAGGCTGTCGAAAGCTGAAGTGACTCAATTTCCACATTCTGAGAACGCCGTTTCACAGGACATATCCGAAAAGACGGAAACTGTGTTAAGAGAAGGCTTGCTGGTTATGCGAGTGATGCTTCCTAAAACGAGGATCTTTTGTTGGGTATTGAAGCTGCTATTATTTTTTGTCCTCGTCGCTTCAATTGTTGCTGCGCAGTCACCTCAAGCGAAGAAGGTAGATCGGATTGTGGTCATCAAATCGAAGCGGACAATGGCCCTTGAAAGCGATGGTCATGTTCTAAAGACATACAAAGTGGCATTGGGAACTCAGCCTATTGGGGCCAAGGGCAGGCAAGGCGATCACAAGACTCCCGAAGGCGATTACTTCGTCGATGCCAAAAATCCAAATAGCCAATTTTATATGGCGCTTCACCTCTCCTATCCAAATGCAACAGACCGCACACAGGCCTTCAGGCTCGGAGTTAGTCCCGGCGGTGATGTCGAAATCCACGGCCTCGGGAAAAAGTATGGGTGGATTGGTGCCCGTCATCGTTTAACAGATTGGACAGATGGATGCATTGCGGTCACAAATGAAGAAATTGAAGAAGTTTTCGGGATGGTGCCAGTGGGGACTCGGGTAGAAATTCGACCCTAGCAATGATCTTTATTTGGTTTTGATTGAATTTGGGCACATTCCGATAAGTCTCTCAGGACTTGGCCGCGAAGACACATTACACCGTCCTCAAATGGCATACCAAGAAGAGTCTTCGGAATACGAAGTTGCCCCGATCATGATAATAACGGCAAGGACCACTCTGGGGGGTTCCGTGGGCGAATCAAAACGGCGATATTGGTTTGGCGTCGCTGCAGTTCTTCTTATTATGTGGTTGATCGTACCTAAGCTGTCGGTCATCCCGATAGCACTGGCTGATTTCGTTACGCCCTATATACCTATAAGGCTTGCACCGTTGAATTGGGCGCTATGTCTCATTCTTATCGCCGTCTGCCAAGGCCCGTTACTTATGCCAAAATATCTCTCGATTCCTCTGAATGTCCTTTGGGCGGTTTCAGTCCTGTTTCTGTTAGGATCGTGGCGTTTTCATCCAATTTTTACACCGATTATTGGTGTCGTTGGATATATAGAAATGAATTGGCTGATGCCACTTTGGGAAGCACAATTACACAAGTAGGTTATGCCAAGCACCTCTTATCGGAATGTGGCTTTTTGATCCTTGGCATTCATTTCCGTATATCGAAACAACGGTTTCTCGGAATTTTCGCGCTGTGGCGAACTCATGCGATTGTAAAAAAAAGTTTGAAATTGTATGCTCACGAATCGCAGTAAAAATCGGGAGGATAAGACAGATGGAATTTCGGCGATTGGTTTCCGTGTTTACGATGGGGCTCGGACTGGCAGTGGCTGTTGCGGCGCAAACTCCGGGAGCGCAGGGCGGCGGGCAAGCTGCGCCGGCTCCTCCGGCGATGACAATGTCGACGACGGCGTTCGCCGATGGCACTGAAATTCCAGCAAAATATACTCAGGCAGGCAACCAGACTTCACCGGCCCTCACGTGGACCAACGTTCCCCCCGGCACGGTGACACTTCTTTTGCACATGCATGACCTGGAATTTAGCCGCAATCATACTCTGGACGATCAGCTTCATTGGCTCGTGTGGAATATTCCTGCCACAGCGACAGGACTTCCGGAAGGAGTTCCGTCGGGGGCTCAGCTGCAGAACGGCGCCTATCAACTCAGCGCGAGCGGCGCGGTTTATCGAGGACCTGGCGCGGCCGCCAGTGGCCCGCGCCATCATTACACGTTTGAGCTAATTGCCCTGGACACGAAGCTCGATATCCAGCCCGGAACGGATGCGTTCGAAACGCGCGCAGCAATTATGAAAGCGATCCAGGGACATATCCTCGGCAAGGCCGTGTACATGGGGCTTTTCCACCGCCCTCAATAGTGAAAAATTAGAGCATTTTCGATTGGAGTTTCTACGGGACATTGGTCCGATCGTCCGGAGTCCCAGAGGGACGCAATAACTTAACCCACCACGGAAGTGGTGGGAGCGTCGCATTGCAGCAGCACAAAGCCCCTACGAGTGTGCGTGAGAACTCTCTTGAATTTTAAAATAGAATAATGCAGTAAAGAGGCCTGACACGAATTCTACCGTACAACCCGGATCAAGCGTATCTTTTGCCACCGAACGTGAAAGATGTGTTGACAGCTGATCATCTGGTGTTCTTTGTTCATGGAGTGGTGGAGCGTTTCAACCTGGAGGAGTTCGTCCAGGCGT
>DATHNC010000040.1:0-8481 GCA_035486415.1 Saccharimonadales bacterium (SeqCode) | reverse complement strand
AGAATGCGATGGTGGCCGTAAATGCCGCCGTTCAGCATCATTTGGCAAAAAGCGGCGAGGTCGTAGGCCGTGGTGAACATACCCGCGTGGCCCGCCACGCCGCCCATGGCGAATGCATTTTCGTCATGCACCTCGCCATGCAACAGGCGTTTGCGGAATGTTGTGTCGTTCTCCGTCGGAGCAATTAGAGCCAACAGATTTTTCGGCGGGTTAAACGTGGTGCTCGTCATTTGCAGCGGCGCGAATATATCTTCCTGAGCGAGTTGATCGACGGTTTCCCCTGTAACGCGTTCCAGAATTTCACCGAGGAGAATAAAACCGAGATCGGAATAAATGGTTTTCGATCCTGGCGTGTATTCAAGCGGCTCATTGCAAATCGCCGCGATGAATTCTCGCTTGGAATGAAGCGTTAGAAAATAATCTTTGTGCGCGGGCAAACCGGAAGTATGAGTCAGAAGGTTCCGGATCGTGACGGACTTGCGCCAATCTGGATTTGGGCCATCGTTCCATTCAGGAATGTAACGAGCCACTGGCAGATCGAGGCCAATGTGGCCCGCTTCCGCTTGCATAGCGAAAAGCGTGGAAGTGACAACGGGTTTGGTCAGCGAGGCCGCATCGTAAATTGTATCCGCTGTGACGGAGGGGGAATTCGATTCATACATCTGACGGCCGAATGCGTGAACGATCAATTCATTGTTGTAACCGACGGCCAGCACTGCTCCTGGGAATGCGTGATCGGCGACTGCGCGATTCAGCACATCATACGCTGGCTGCAATATGGCTGCGGATTTTGCATCCGCTGCGCGCAATCTCATGGGTTGCACGGGCAGATCGAGCCCCGCGCCGAGAATCGCAACGCCGGGAATGTTTACGGGCAAGTGGCCATTAACGCCGGTTTGGCCAAACATGGCGCGCCCCATCGCCCTCTGCGCGACATCAACAGTACTGAACGCGGCAATCCACGTTTTGGCGGTAGGGAATCGCTGAGCGAGATAAGGGCTTCCAAAGCAGGCCACGATCACAGGTTTTCCGGTCGCTAACAATCGGTCGACGAAGGCGGCTTGGTCATCAGGTAGGCCGATGCTGCCTTTGCGATCGGTAACGCGGACGAAAATTGCCGCAATCGCAACATCGTACGTATCGGGCGAAGGAAGCTTAACGTTATCCGCGCGAACAAACCGCGTATCCATTCGAATGCTTGCCAGGGAATCGACGCGCTGGCGAATTTCGTTTTCGAGATTTCCTGCGGGATACGGATCGTTATCGCCTGAAACCGCTACAAGCAGAACTCGCGAAGGCTTTGTCGAGTCAAGCGGAAGAATGTGCTGGTCGTCGCGCAGGAGCGTGATGCCGCGGTCGGCGATGTCCAGCGCGGCAGCGTCGAATTCGGGCCGGTCAAAATCGCGCGCGAGAGATTCGAGATCCACCAGTTTCGACTTGTTCAATCCGAGTCTGACTTTTGCGCGCAAGACACGCGTGACGGCTTCGTCCAGGCGCGAAATTGATATGCGTCCGGAAGCGACGGCTTCGTGGACGGCTTGCAGCGCGGCGTCCAGCACGGGCGGAACGAGCAGCACATCGGCGCCAGCCAGAATGGACCGAACGGCAACTTCGCCGGGAGGATAACGGACTGTTACGCCACCCATGTCGAGCGCGTCCGTAACTACAAGTCCATCGAAACCCATTTGAGTCCGCAGCAGGTCGGTTGTGATTTTCGGAGACATTGTTGCGGGCACATCGAGATCAGGCTCGAGTGCCGGCACGGCGAGATGGCCGGTCATGATGGCGCTTGCGCCTGCGGCGATGGCGGCGCGAAAGGGAGCAAGTTCCACGCGATCCAAATGCGCGCGGTCGCTCGTGACGGTGGGAAGATCGAGATGAGAATCAGTGCTGGTATCGCCGTGGCCGGGGAAATGTTTTGCCGTGGCGAGGCCACCATTTTCTTCCACGCCGCGCACAAATGCGGCGACGAATTCTGAAACGCGCGCGGGATCTTCTCCGAAAGAGCGAGTGTTAATAATCGGATTTTCTGGGTTGCTGTTTACGTCCGCGTCTGGCGCAAAAATCCACGGGACGCCAACGGCTTTTGCTTCAATAGCAGTAATTTTTCCCATCGTGTAGGCGTCTTCCGGGCGACCGGTGGCGGCGACGGCCATGGCGTGCGGGAAGGAAGAACCTTCTTCGACACGCATCGATGTGCCGCGTTCAAAATCGGCGGCAACGAGAAGCGGGACTTTCGCGTGGCGCTGCAGCGTGTTGACTAAAACAGCGGTGGGGTAAACCTGGCTGCGCACTATTCCAACCGGCGAGCCTTGCGTTTGGATCGCGAACGAGCCGATATGCTTTTCCTCGACATCGCTGAGAAGATCCTTGTAGTCTTGGCTTTCGGTGGAAAGGAAGGAGCCGTAGGCCCACACGGCGAAGAGTTGCCCGATTTTTTCATCGAGCGACATGGACTTGAGCGTTTGCGAAACCCAGCGCTCGCTTTCCGGCGATAGGCCAGCGGGTTTCGACGCGTCAGATGTGCGCGGAGATTTTTGGGTGTGGCTCGTGGTAGCCATCGAGAAAAGCGCTAGCAGAAGAAGCCAGCGACTTAGTTTTCGCATCGCGCGGATTCCATTTTGTTCGCCCGCATGCAGCACTTATATATAGCACCCGCGCGTATGGGTTACAAACCCGAATGGAACCACGGATGCACATAGATAAACACGGATAAAAAACGAATCGAAAGTAACGAAAGAGAATTGCCAAAGAATGCAGATTAAAATGATGCGCGTAGAAACTGAATCGCATAAGGCCTAATGGAAACTTTCAGCAATCACGATTTTCCCAAATATGTCCTGCCGTCCTCAAGGCATAGGATTAGACGTTTGAATTTACCGGGCACTTTCCGCTACAAGAAGTTTTTTTTCTCCATTTTGATTTTATCCGTGTTCATCTGTGTGCATCCGTGGTTCCAACGTTCTGTGGTGTCCGCCCAGACACTTACTGGGATCGATGTGCTGGAGTCGGAGAAATTTGCTTCGCTGGCTGGGAAGCGCGTTGGGCTTATCACCAATCAAACTGGCGTTGACCGGCAGGGGCGCAGCACGATTGATTTGCTGGCGCACGCGCCGGGCGTGAAGCTTGTCGCATTATTCAGCCCAGAGCACGGAATTCGCGGGGCTTTGGATGAACGCGTTTCATCATCGACGGATGAGGCGACCGGGCTGCCCGTTTACAGCCTTTACGGTGAAACGGAGCGACCTACCGATGAGATGCTCGCGGGGATCGACGCTCTTGTGTTTGACGTTCAGGATGCAGGCGTGCGGTTTTATACTTACATCACGACAATGGGCTACGCGATGGAGGCTGCGGCAGCGCATCACTTGGCGTTCTACGTTCTCGATCGCCCTGATCCACTGAGAGGGGATCGCATCGAAGGCCCGATGCTCGATCCCGACCGCACCAATTTTGTGGGCTATTTCCCGATGCCCGTGCGCATGGCGATGACGCTTGGAGAAATGGCGCAGATGTCTAACGCCGAAAAAAAGATTGGTTGTGATTTACATGTTATCCGGATGAAAAATTGGCAACGCAAAATGTGGTTTCGCGATACGGGCTTGCACTGGATCAACCCGTCTCCCAATCTGCGTTCCGAAGAGGCTGGCATCTTGTATCCAGGCTTGGAATTTTTGCAGGCGGGCGGCGTGTCCGTGGGGCGCGGGACGGAAACGCCATTTGAAATCGTTGGCGCGCCGTGGATTCGCGGGGAAGAATTCGCAGCCTATTTAAATCGCCGGGCGATTCCCGGCGTACGATTCGAGTCGCAGAAATTTACGCCGGATTCAGGCGTGTTTAAGGGAGAACTGTGCGAGGGTGTCCGAGTTGTGCTCGTTGATCGCAACACGCTGCAATCGATGCGCGTGGGGTTTGAAATTGCGGCAGCGCTGTCCAAACTTTATCCGAGCAAATTTGAAACGGCGAAAATGATCGCGCTGGTTGGAAATGGTGAAACGATCAAGCAACTGCAAGAGGGCCGAGATCCCTCTGCGATTGTGGCGAATTGGAGACATGAGCAAGAAGCGTTCGCGAAGTTCCGCACGAAGTACCTGTTGTATCAGTGAGATTGATTAAAATGACTAGACTCAAATATCAATCTGGTGAAGAAATAAAAAAGGGTGACCATGTGATTTTTCACGGAGAGCCTGCGGAAATTGAGTTTGTAGTCGAGGGACTAACAGAAAACGCTACGCTAGATTGGTATATGAAGGAGTTTGGCGGTGGAGTGATGATTCGGGAGCCGAAACACTATGGCATGATCTTCATTCCAATCGGCTCCTTGCACGAAATGGAGGATCTCGAATTATTGTCGAGAGCTAGCAACTAGATTTTTCGAGACCTACCGCAATCGCAGACTGGGAAAATTTCTAATCATGTTAAATTAAGTGTCATGAAGATTTGCTCCTTGCTGCCTTCGGCTACGGAAATTTTATACGCGTTGGGCCTTGGCGATCAGGTTGCCGGCGTCAGCCATGAATGCGATTTCCCTTCGGACGCTAAATCCAAACCAGTCCTGATCAGGTCGCGTATTTCGCATACGGAAAGCGCGGCATCGATCGACCGGCAAGTTCGAGAGTATCTCGAGCGGGGCGAGAGCCTTTACAGCGTTGCCCTCGAAATGTTGCGGGAAATCGAGCCCGACATCATTGTCACGCAGGATCTTTGCCATGTGTGCGCCGCAACGCCGGACGATTTAGGCGCGGCGCTCAGTTATCTGCAAAACAAGCCTCAAATTGTGACCCTGAATCCACATTCGCTGGCGGATGTTTGCGCGGATATTCTAACGATCGGCGAAGCGACCGCAAGCAATGCCCGGGCGAACACGCTCATCGCAGAATTTCAAGAAAAAGTAACAAGTGTGGAACGATCTGTCGCCGGTCTGGATCGCCCACGCGTTCTTTGCCTCGAATGGCTTGACCCGCCGTACGTTGCGGGGCACTGGGTTCCGGAGATGGTCGAGTGCGCTGGCGGCGTAGACGTTTTGGGGCAGAGCGGCAAACCATCGTTTCGCGTGGATTGGGAAAAAGTCATCGAGTCGCGGCCTGAGGTGATCGTCATTATGCCCTGCGGGTATAACCTTGCGGCAGCCGAGGCGGAGTTTCTCAGTTTGCCATTGCCGCAGGGTTGGGGAGATTTGCCCGCGGTGAAAGAGGGGCGAGTTTTTGCCGTGGACGCTTCGGGTTATTTTTCGCGGCCGGGACCGCGGCTGGCTGATGGGCTGGCGGCGCTTGCCTCCGCAATTCACTCGGGGAAGCGGGATGGTGTTCCTGAAAGTTTAGCTGAGGGAAGGCTTGTTCGTGTTGCTTCGGTGGAATGAGTTTTTTTTTGGATTTGAACTTTCTTTCCTTAGAGTCAAACCCGCCGTTTTCCCGTTCCGCAATCTCATTTGGGCAGAAAAGCCCCGCCTCTGACCCTTCGCGTTCTCTCACGGCAAGAGAGGCGGGCTACAGCGGCGTTTGTAGCCCGGGTCTTCAGACCCGGCGATTTTCGTCGGAGCCAGCTCAGCTCGCTGGGCTTTGGGTTTTTGTGGCAAAGCTTACAAGCGCGCCAGCGCAGAAAGTGATCGCGGCGCAGAAGGGGACGTACCATGTCCACAGCAACGGAGTGCGAAAGTGAATGTAGAGGATTGCGATGAATCCTGCAAACATTCCCGACAGGACTCCGCTAGCGGTTGCTCGAGGGAAAAGAAAAGCTAGTAGAAATAGACCAAGCAAGATTCCCAAAGTAATGGCAGCGATAGTTAATCCCGCTTCCAGCAGCGGGCCCCAGTTGAATGTCCCGAGCGCAGCAAGCGCGATTCCCCACACGATTGTCATCCAACGAGAGCGCTGCAGCATCCGCTCAGGATCTTCTTCCAATTTTTCCAATCCTCGCAAATTCTGAAAATCGACGATGCTTGACGCGGCAAGAGAGTTCAGAGAGCCGCTGGCGTTGGACATGGCGACAGCGAGAATTGCGGCGAGGATTAAGCCGCGCGCTCCCGGCGGCATGGCCGTGACAATGAAGTCAGGGAAAACGGAATCGTAACTTCGTCCGGCAATAATTGCCGGAGCGCCTTGCCACGCGTAGAGCACGACTCCCAGCACCAGAAACAGCGCGAATTGCATCAGGACGATGACTCCGCTGGCAAGCAGCGCCAATTTCCCTTCGCGTTCGGATTTGGCGGCGAGCAGGCGTTGCACGATGGTTTGATCCGTGCCGTGGCTGGCCATTGTAAAAAATGTCCCGCCAATCACACCGGACCAGAAAGTGTATAACTTCGCGGGATTTGTGAAACTAAGAGAGAAATCAAAAATGCGAAATTTGGAGGCAGGTCCTGCGGCCTGCACAATCATTTGCCAGCCTCCGGGAATTTTGTGCCAGAGGAGGAAAAAAGCGGCGAGCGAGCCGGAGAAATAAAGAATGAATTGCACGACGTCCGTCCATATCACGGCTTTCATTCCGCCTTCAAACGTATAAATCAGGACGAGAGTCATGATTAGCAAGATGGATGTACGCTGTCCTGTGCCTAACGCGGCCGTTACCACCAGCGCAATGGCCGCAACACGGACACCCTCGGCGAGACCCCGCGTAACGAGAAATGTCGAAGCCGCTACCGCCTTTACTTTTGCGCCAAACTTGCTTTCCATCAACTGGTAGGCCGTATAAAATTCTCCGCGGTAGTAGTGCGGAAGAAATAGCAATACGATCACAACGCGGCCAACGAGGTAACCAAAAACGAATTGCAGGAATGTGAGATTTCCGGCAAAGGCCAGAGCAGGAGTGCCGATGATGGTGAGCGTAGAAGTTTCCGTCGCGACAATCGAAATGGCCAACGCCCACCATGGCGCCGTTCGTCCGCCAAGAAAATAATCGCGCACCGTGTTTTGTCCGCGCCGGAAGGCGATACCGAAAACAGTGATTCCGGCGAGGTAAACAATGATGATTGCGGAATCCAGAAAGGTCAGTTGCATGTTGAGAGCGAGGCGATGATAGGTGTGCATGCGCAAAGCGTCAAGCGCGCATCCTATGTTTTGCTGAATCTGGTCAGCGGTGAGGTTGAATGAGCTACTACCTGGGCTTTGATGGCGGCGGGACCAAAACGCACTGCGTTTTGATCGATGAGAGCGGAAACGTAATTGGCGAAGGCCGCGGCGGGCCCTCGAATCCATTGCGATGTGGGTACGATGTCGCGTTTGAATCGCTGCGGGATGCAGCCACTGCGGCGCTTGCTTCCCCCAATCTTCAACCAACGGATATTTCCGCTGTTCATGCGGGGCTTGCAGGGGCGGGCCGTCGCAGCGTTGCTCGTCGCATTATGGTTTTCCTTGCGCAGGAATTTTCTTCCGCTCTGGCACAGGTTTCCACCGATTGCGAAATTGCGTTGGAAGCCGCCGCTGGATCCGGACCAGGAGTTGTGCTGATTGCAGGTACCGGTTCCATAGCGTTCGGAAGAAACGCGGCGGGAGAAACAGCAAGAGCCGGCGGGCACGGGCCGTGGATTGGTGATGAAGGAAGCGCGTTTGAAATCGGGCGCCGAGCTGTTTCCGCTGTCGCACGAGTCCGCGACATGGACGCCCCTTCCAGTGTTTTGCCGGAAATGATTTCCGCTGCGCTGGAATGCCCTGACTGGGACGAATTACTTGTGCGCATCATGAAAGAGCCCGAGGCAGTTTTTCCGAAATTATTTCCGGTGGTGGCGGCTGCGGCGAATTCCGATGACAGCGCGGCAAAAGAAATCATGTTCGCGTCGGCAATTGGCCTGAGTAATCTGGCCATGGTTGTAATCCGTCGCCTGGGAATGAAGGGCGAAGTATTTCCGCTTGTGAAATGCGGCGGCGTGTTTGGCCAGTGCCAGATGCTAGATGCGCTGCTTGACTCCGTCCTAGCGAGCGGCGCGTTACGCGCGAAAATTTCACGCGTTGAAATTTCTCCTGCGCTCGGTGCCGCGCGTATGGCCGCGCGCTTAACGGAACCCTCTTCGCAAGCTGCGACTCATGGCGCTTGAAGAACATGTCGATGCGCAGGCTGCGGCGACCGCGGCCCGCGAAGCAATCCCCACTCTTCTGGCGTCGAGCGATGAGAGCGTTCTGCGTTCTCTGCTCGATAATCCAGCGTTCGATGAGACGCATGTGTGTCTTTTGCTGGAACGAAAAGACCTCTCCGGATTATTGCTGGAAGAAATTAGCAAACGTAAAAGTTGGCGCGCGGCTTATCGTGTTCGCCTGGGGCTTGCGGCACATCCGCACACTCCGCGCCTGATCGCCATGCGCCTGCTCAGAGAGTTGCATTTGATGGACCTCGTGCGCATCAGCTTGCTGACAACTTCTTCCATGGAACTTCGCCGCCTGGCCGAGGAACGGATACTGACGCAATTGGCGCAATTGCCGCTGGGGCAGAAGATCATGCTGGCCAGGCGAGGCTCGACGCGAATTGCGGCAAGCCTTGTGCTGCACGGTC
>DATHNC010000039.1:0-2945 GCA_035486415.1 Saccharimonadales bacterium (SeqCode) | reverse complement strand
TGGGCGTACGCAACATGGAAGCCCGATTTTTATCCGGCGAAACTAGCTTCGGCGAAGTTCCTTGGCCATTACTCTTCGCGGCTGAACACCGTGGAGGTGAACTACACCTTCCGGCATTTCCCCACCGAGAAACTTCTACGCGGCTGGATGGCGGCGACGCCAGCGGATTTCAAATTCGCAGTCAAAGCCAACCAGAAAATCACGCACATCAAGCGGCTGAAAGATGTCGCGGACTTCACGTCGGAATTCGTCGCCTCGTTGCAGCCCCTGGACGCGGAGAAAAAGCTGGGGCCGGTGCTGTTCCAGTTGCCGCCGTATCTGAAATGCGACGTGGCGCTGCTGAAAGATTTTTTGGCGGCACTCCCGCAAAGTTTGCGCAGCGCTTTTGAATTTCGGCATGTTTCGTGGTTCACCGACGAAGTATACGACGCGATGCGCGCTGCGAACGTCGCGCTCTGCCAGGCGGAAAGCGAAAAACTGGAAACCCCCGACGTGCAGACAGCGGATTTCGCGTACCTGCGCCTGCGCAAGGAAGATTACTCAGCAAAGGCCCAAAAGGCAGTCACAACGAAAGTGGCAGAGCTCGCCAAAAAAGGCGACGTCTTCGTGTACTTCAAACACGAAGACACGCCAGAGGGCGCGTTATATGCCGAGGGCCTCCTGAAGTCGGTAAACGCAGCATGAGTCTATCGGTGAGTGATTCGAAGAGAAAGACAAATAGGGCGTCCCCGCAGCCTCCGACGATAGCGTTGGTAAGCGACTTTACTGGTCGCGCTACACGCTTCCCGGTATTGTCCATCTCAGCCCAATATTATTTATAGATGAGTGCGCGATGTCCGTCCCAATACTCAGCCATCGCGGTCTGTATCTGTAAAGGAGAGCGATTATGCGATTTGGTCCTTTTCTAGGTTTAGCGATACTGCTCGTGATTCTTTGGGCCGGCGGATTCGTATTTTTTCACATCGCCGGTTTCATGATTCACCTGCTGCTGATTTTTGCCGTGATCTCATTGATCGTCCACTTGTTTACCGGCAGCGCCAGGACCGCCTGAGAGCGCCCAGCCGCTCTGAGTATTGCTGTCGAGTTGGTTTGGTGATCGTGCGGGCGTTGAGATCCTGAGCCTGTCCTTCACGGATTGGCTCAGGATGACATGCGAACGTGATCGGCATCCCAGGACAGGGTCGCCGATGTGGCGCTGCTCAGAACTTCGAATAACTTAATGGATCTACTTTTTGCCTTCGATGAGTTGCAGAATTTCTTCCGCGGATTTCACGCCGTGATATTGCGCTTCCTCGAAGATGGAAATTCCGCTTACGTCGGAATTTGCAAACAAGATCCGGCCTTGGCGTCTTGTCAGCCGCTGGCGCTCGGCTGAGAAAATCGATCCCGGAACGGGCCGGACCATGGCATGGCCCATGCGCATGATGTCGATTCGCGAAACGCACTTCCGGATGTCGGAGTGAACTCTTTCCAGGTCGTGAAGAATTGCCTCCTTCCAGTACGCCCAATCTTTTTCCAGCAAGAGGCGGCGGTTTTGTGCGGGATCGCCTTCGGCTAACGCCCAGTAGAACGTCCAAACCGTTTTGTCGATGTGCGAGCGAATGCTCTGGTGCGTGGCGTCCACGTAGCCGAGCGAGGGTGAGTCGAGGAAGACAGTGTCCCAAGTTGGCTCGGCGCCACGTGCGTCGGGCAACCGATCGAGCGTTAAGTTTGCGGTGAGCCACGGCGAGTAAACGAAATCGCGCACGGGAGCAACGTTCTCAACAAGATAAGGAGCGAGGAAGGTGGGAGCGGCGAAGATCACGAATTCGGATTGGAATTGGGTGTCGCCGGCTTCGACGGTCATGCCGCGCGGACTGGGCGTGATGCGATGCGCCATTTGGTTGGTTCGGACGTTTTCGCCGACGCGTTCAAGGAGACGACGCGTGATCCAGCCGTTGCCTTCGGGCCAGGTGAGCGGACCTTTTTCTTCGGCTTCGCGCGAGGAGAAATAGTGAATGCCGGCCCACGCGGATGTGTCTTTGGCCAGCGCGCCGTAATCGTCGCGGCAGGCGTAGTTCATGTACCAGTTTACGAGCGGGGAATCGATATTTTGTTGGCGGAGCCACTCGGAGAAGGGAATGCGATCTAGATCGGCGACACGGTCTGAGCGACCGATCTCGAGCGGGATCGTGAATTCTCCACTACTTCTATATTTAGTGAAAAGGTCTTCCAGGCGTTGAAATTGTTCGCGGTCTTTTGGTTTCAGTCCGATGGCGGGTTCGATGCCTTCCTGCCAGCGGCCGTAGAGGAAGAGACGCTCTTGCGGGGAGAAGCAGAGATAGCGCTCGTTCCATTGTCCGTTTTGTAAAACACCTAAATCCTCAAATAGCTCGCGCACGTAGATTGCTTTCGGACCCGGCACTGGCACGTAGTGTGCGGCCCATGGATACGCGGTGATTTCGTTTTCTCCCCAGCGGGCATTTCCGCCTGCGGTCTCGTTCATTTCCAGCAGGACGAAATCGGTGAAGCCTCGTTTGCGCAGGCGCCAGGCGGCGCTCAGGCCGGCGATGCCGCCGCCGACGATGACGACGCCAACTTTCTCGATACGTTTTGGAGCTGGAAAGCTTGCATGGTCGCGCAAGAGATGACCGGCTTGGAATGAATCGTTGACGAATGAGCCTGCGATCGGACGCTCACTTTTTTGGGAGAGACCGACTAGGGCGGCGCTGCTGAGACCTAGAAATTGGCGGCGATTCATTTTCTCTACAAGTTCTCATAACGGCGGATTGAATGATGAGAAGTTTCTTCTGGGCTTACCATCTGTGTGGCTATGAGGCTCGGTTGACGTTGGATCTAAACCCGCACCCTTCAAAACCGAAGGGTGCGGCACCCGGCTTCTCAGCGGCTAAAGCCGGGCTAGTGCGCGGGTGGGTGCGTCGTCGTTTTGGCATGGGCTTAGTTGC
>DATHNC010000038.1:0-29502 GCA_035486415.1 Saccharimonadales bacterium (SeqCode) | reverse complement strand
TGTGAGTTATTCGCTGGGCGATGGCCTCAGGCCCGGCTGTCTTGCGGACGCGAGCGACGCGGCGCAATTCGCGGAACTGAAAGTGCTGGGCGAGTTGACGACGAAAGCCTGGGAGCACGACGTGCAAGTGATGATCGAAGGGCCGGGCCACGTGCCGATGGATCAGATCGAGATGCAGGTGAAAAAAGAAATGGAGCTGTGCCACGAAGCTCCGTTCTACACGCTGGGTCCTTTGGTGATCGACATTGCGCCGGGCTACGACCACATCACGAGCGCGATTGGAGCGGCGATGGTGGGCTGGCACGGCGCGTCGATGCTGTGCTATGTGACGCCGAAAGAACATTTGGGATTGCCGAACGCGGAAGACGTGAAGCAGGGCGTGATCGCCTACAAGATTGCGGCGCACGCGGCGGACGTCGCGCGGCACAGGCCCGGCGCACGCGACCGCGACGACGCTTTGTCGTACGCGCGTTTTCTTTTTGACTGGAACAAGCAGTTTGAGTTGTCGCTCGATCCCGCAACGGCCAAAGCGATGCACGACGAAACTTTGCCCGATGACTTTTACAAGGATGCAAAATTCTGCTCAATGTGCGGCCCGAAATTCTGCTCGATGAACGTGACGCAGCTGGCCGAGTCGGCCGGCGGACAGGATCAATCCGAACGCCAGCAGAAATTCGTAGAGTTGCTGGCGAAAATCGAGAAGTAGCGCGAATAGTATTTGCCGGGCTTTGAGTAGCACAGGCTTCAGCCTGTGGAATTTCGTCCTTGCAAGGACTAAAACCCACAGGCTGAAGCCTGTGCTACTTAATCCCAAACCGAATTCCAATGCCGGAATCCTCACACAACGAAGCGCTGCGCGAAGAATTCAATCGCTGGGCCGAAGCCGGCCGTGGCGAAGGCATGGAGGAGGGCCACCTCCCAATTGTCCTGCCCTTGCTCGATCGAATGAAGTTAAGCGCGGATGAAAATATTCTCGACGCAGGATGTGGCGCGGGCTGGCTCGTGCGTTTGCTCGCTGAGCGCGTCCCCGAAGGCCGCGTAATTGGCATGGACATTTCTGACGAAATGGTTCGGCGCGCGCGACGCAACTATGTCGACATCGAAAACGCCATGTTCGTGGTTGGCGCGGCCGACGAAATCCCGTGGGACGCAAATTTTTTCACGCACGTGATTTCCGTCGAGTCCGCATATTACTGGCCTGACCCCGTGCGAGGGCTGCAAGAAATTTACCGCGTGCTGCGTGAGGGCGGCACAGCCTGGATTCTGATCAATTATTACCGCGATAATCCGCATTCTCATCAGTGGGGCAACGTGCTCGCGACGCCCACGCACTTGATGAGCGCCGAAGAATGGGAGACGTTATTTCGTCACGTTGGCTTCACCCACGTTTCGAACAGTCAAATCCCCGATCCAACGCCGGTCCCGGAGTCTTACTCGGGTCGTTGGTTCAAAGATGCGGCCCAGATGCGCGAGTTCCGCAAGGCAGGTGCACTACTCGTCCAAGGGACGAAATAAAGTCACTTCGTAAGAAACTCTTCTTCGTGTTTGACTCGCCTTGCCGTGCGTGGATATACTCCCCCTTCCGAACCAAGTAGAGGAGACCCATGGGCGTTCTGGATCAGCGGTTTGAAAAGAACTTCATGATTTCTTCCGTGGACTATGTGTTCAATTGGGCGCGCAAATCCGCCATCTGGCCGTTGACGTTTGGCCTGGCCTGTTGCGCGATTGAGATGATCGCTTCGACCACGTCGCGGTTTGACATCGCGCGATTCGGTGCAGAAGTGTTTCGTCCCTCGCCGCGGCAGTCTGACTTGATGATCGTCGCCGGAACTGTGACGCTGAAGATGGCGCCGGTCCTGAAGCGCGTGTGGGATCAGATGCCCGACCCCAAGTGGTGCATCTCCATGGGCGCCTGCTCCAGCGTGGGAGGGCCATTTAACGCCTATTCCGTGCTGCAGGGCGTTGACCGGATCGTTCCGGTGGATGTGTATGTTGTCGGCTGCCCGCCTCGACCGGAAGGGCTGATTTACGCGTTGCTGAAGCTCCAGGACAAGATAGACCAGATGTCACTGGCGAAGCGCCCCACGGAAATTCGCCTGCACCCGGGCATGGCTGAAGATTTTAAGCGCAACGTGATGGTCGCGCAGACCCCGTCGCCGCGATAGAGGCCACAGGCTGCTGTAGCCCGCCTCATAAGAGGCGGGGATTTAGGCTGTGTAACAGCAAGGTTTAAGCGCCGCGCAGGAATGAATTGACAATTGTGCCAGGGCATCAGAGAAGCGTCGCCTCTAAAGAGGCGAGCTACAAAGTCCAGCCAAAAAAGGCCAGTTACGAAGAATGAGGAGTTAGCAGATGGGTTTTGTTCGTGCGGCAAGAAAAGACGAAATACCGGCAGGGGCGATCCGCGAGTTCCAAGTCGATGGCCTGACAGTTGCTATCGCCAACGTCGGAGACAAGTTCTATGCTATAAACAACACGTGCCTGCACCGTGGCGGCCCTCTTGGTCAGGGAGAACTGCACGGCGTGGCTGTCACGTGCCCATGGCATGGATGGCAATATGATGTGACCACAGGAAAACTCACCATGAATCCGGCAGTAGCCGTAAAGACCTATGTGATCGAGGTAAGGGGCGAAGACCTTTGGATTGAGGCAAGCTAAACAAGAAATCCTCTGGATGCAGCCTTCCTTTCTAAGTTATTTAACAGTAAGGAGTTAGTAATAGCTGGAACTGTAACTCTCGCGCATATCTTTTTTTGCGCCCGTTTTTCTAGAATTTGCGTCTAATTGTGTGTAGGCACCATGAATCACGGGTTGACCCCCAAAACGGGAAAACCCAGAAATGTATGAATTTTTGCACAACGGGCGAGGTCCCGTGTATAGTGTCCGACCGACTCAAATCTCGGAGAACAATAATCATTCGGAGGCTGCCCGGTTTGACGACCATTCGCCCGCCGGCCAAGAGGGGATATTGGATTTTTTCGGTTAACCCTCATCATTATCATTGGGATACGCTGTTCGTTAAGGGTAAGGAAATGTGGAGAGGGGCAGGGAATCGAGCCGACGCCAATCGCGCGCTGAAACAGGTGCGCAAGGGTGACCGGGTCCTGTGCTACCACTCCGCGCCAGAACGGGCTCTGTATGCGATCGCGGAAGTTACGCGCGATCCATATCCAGACCCGCATGACCGCGAATCCAAGATGATGGTTGCGGACTTGCGCGCGATGGAGCGCTTGCCGCGCCAGATCACCCTGGACGAACTCAGGACCAATCAATCCGTGCGCAAAGTAAAGTTCCTGAAGAGCGTGCGGCTGATCATTTCGCAGGTCACGGAAGAGGAGTACCAGGAGATTCTGCGAATGGCGGGGATCGTGGCAACTCCGGGCCTGCCTCTGCCATAATTTTTGTTTCTTGGCTGACGCCTCTGGCAACCCCCTCTTCAAATGGGGTTGCCATTTTTTCTTTGCAGGGTCATCTTCCCGCAGTTCCATAACTTAGTTCAAACCGTGTGTTACTTTTGTTGAGACTCAACAATGCCAGAGCTTCCAGAAGTTGAAACCGTTGTGCGCGGGCTGCGATCTTCATTGCCAGGACGCAGGATCGATGAAGTGCGCTTTGGCAAAACAGATTTCGTGGACGATCCCGTTTTAATTTCTGAACGCATTCCCGGATTAAAAATTTCGGGAGTTGAGCGTCTGGGCAAATTCATTTGCATCGAGCTTGGCGCTGAATCTGTTTCTGAGAATTCAGAGGCAGGTCATTGCCTCATTATTCATTTAGGGATGACCGGGCAACTGACTGTCGCGCATTCCAGTGAACCTTTTAAACTTCACACGCATGTTTTTTTCGGGCTCGATGATGGCCGCGAGTTGCGGTACACGGATATTCGGCGCTTTGGGAGGATGCTCACCATTCCGGCGTCACAATTCGCGGAATTCAAGAGCCGCCTGGGGAAAGAGCCGCTGGAAATTGGCGCGGAGGAATTTTGCGCTGATTTTAGTTCGCGACGCGCGCGCCTGAAGGCGCTGCTTCTCGACCAAAGTGTTTTGTGTGGCGTCGGAAATATTTATGCGGATGAGAGCCTGTTCCGAGCGGGCCTGCATCCCGCTCGCATTGCGGAAAAATTGAAAAAGGATCAGTTGCTGGCCCTGCGCGCGGCCCTGCGCGATGTGTTGGAAGAGGCAATCGTGTCTCGCGGCTCATCGATTTCCGACTACCGCGATTCCGAGGGGAAGCGGGGGAATTTTCAGCTGAAGCATCGCGTATATCGGCGCGATGGAAAACCATGCGTTGTCTGCAAGTCAATCATCCGCTGGATGATCGTCGCTGGGCGGAGCACTCACTTTTGTCCCACCTGCCAGCCTGCGGGGCGCATTCGCAAGGCGTCAAAAAAGACCGCGAAACTAAAGCCCCGCGTCAAATCAAAAAATAAGAAATCTAAATAAATTAATAGAAAATAACCGTAGCAGTTCTTGTAATTTTCTCTTATTTTTTATGCCTGTGAATCCGTATATGTCCGCGGTTCCGGGATTCATTTCAAGGTGAAGCGAAGAAGTGGAGGAGATTTTGCGGGCTGTCATTCAGCGTGTGACCCGGGCCAGCGTTACGGTCGAAGGGCGCATTTCAGGAGAAATTGGCTCCGGCCTTATGATATTGCTCGGCGTAGGGCGAAGCGATACATCGAAATCCGCCGCGTATCTGGCGGAGAAAATTGCCAACCTGCGCGTTTTTTCCGACGAGGCAGGGAAGATGAATCTTTCTTTGCTGGACACTGCTGGGGCAGCGCTGGTGGTTTCTCAATTCACACTTTTCGGCGATACGAGTGGAGGCCGCAGGCCGTCTTACATTCAGGCCGCTCCTCCGGAAGAAGCGGTTCGCCTGTATGAGGAATTTGTCAGCGCTCTACGCGCACTTACTATCAGGGTGGAAACGGGAATTTTTCAGGCGCACATGCAGGTGGAGCTGGTCAACGACGGGCCTGTCACTCTTTTGCTGGACACCGAGAAATAGATTGATGGTCGCGGGTCTGGAAATGGCGCGCAATCGCATGGAGTATCTCGAAATAATCTGATTAAAAATATATCGGGGTGCGATACAATATGACTGTGTCCAGCGGAGCGATGACGGCGGCGGAGTTTCGGGCGCTCGCGGAATTCCGATATCAAATCCGGTTATTTCTGAATGGCAGCGAAGAAGCCGCGCGCAACGCGGATCTCGAGCCGCAGCAATATATGCTGATGCTGGCCTTGCGCGGACTTCCATCAGGTGTTGAGCCGAGCATCCGAGAGCTGGCCGAGCGCATGCAGTTGCGGCATCACTCGGTCGTGGAGCTGGTGGACCGGCTTGAAAAGAGGTTGCTGCTACGCCGAGAACGCGCAAAGGCCGACCGGCGACAAGTGCTTTTGCACTTAACTCCGCGCGGGGAAAGAATTCTTACCAAGCTTGCCAAGCAGCGCATTTCGGAACTACGAACTTCCGCGCCGGCGCTGGTTCGCGCGCTGACTGCCGTTATCAAGTCGACCCAGGGCAATAAGGGCGAGAGGCGTTAGGACATTTGAAGTGAAAAGTTGACGACTTGAAGAGACTGTGTGGGAACTGCACAAATTGGAACCGCAGTGGCCAAACAGGCTCCGGAAAAAAGTACTTCTTATCATCCCGAGCGAAACGAGGGATCTGCTTTTCTTTTCGGTTTCCAAGAAAAAGCAGATTCCTCGGGCAAACACCGCCCTTCGGAATGACAAAGTGCGAGTTTTTCCGTGGCGTGTAAAGACGCACTCCTTTTGCAGAACCAATGTCGCGGCACAATCCACGAACCACAATGATTCTGCAATTCGTAATCAGGCTCCGAGGGGCTCGAACATGAAATGCTTATCAGGAGGCTACTGCTTGTGAAATTGTTTTCTCGAATGGGTAAACCAGAGGAGAGCCTTGCTGCTCCCATTCGATTCCGTTTAGGCTTCATTTCGTTGTTGGCCTCCGTTGTAGGCATCATCGCTGGATTGTCCGCGTTCGTGCTTTTCAAGCTGATTGGATTCATCACAAATATTGCCTTCTTTGGCGTCTGGTCGTTCCAATTCCGCAGCGCTGCGGAAAATCAGCGTGGTATCTGGGTCATCTTGATTCCCGTTATTGGCGGCCTGCTGATCGGGCTCATGGCAAAATACGGATCGCCGAAGATCCGAGGCCATGGCATTCCCGAAGCGATGGAAGCTGTTCTGGTTTCCAAAAGCCGCATCGAGGCGAAAGTCGCAATTTTAAAACCCATCTCCGCTGCCATCGGGATTGGCACGGGCGGCCCGTTCGGCGCGGAGGGACCGATCATCCAAACGGGAGGAGCGCTCGGTTCGCTCGTTGGGCAACTGGTTTCGACCACGGCCTCGGAGCGAAAAGTTTTGCTGGCCTGCGGCGCGGGAGCGGGCCTTGCGGCCATGTTCAATGCGCCGATCACTGGAGCGCTGCTGGCCATTGAACTTTTACTTTTTGAATTTCAGGCGCGCTCGTTCATTCCCTTGATGCTGGCAAGCGCGCTCGCTGTCGCTGTTCGATTGCGTTTGTTTGGCGACGAGACCATGTTTCAGGTCGGCTCTTTTAACTATGACCTTATACATGGAGTTCCTTTTTATCTGCTGCTTGGACTTATTTGCGGATTTGCCGCCATCGGTTTTGCTTCGGCATTAAAGCGCCTGGAAGATTTTTTCGACCACATGAAAAAGCCGCCGGCCGTATTTCATCCTGCCATGGGCGCATTGGGGTTGGGCATCGTCGGCTACTTTTTCCCGCGCGTGTTTGGCCCTGGCTACGCGACCATCCTGGACGTGTTGAACGTGCGGATGGCGCTGACGGCCGTAGTGCTGCTTTTGATTTTCAAGGCCTTCGTCGTTTTGCTGTCGCTTGGCTCGGGCACCTCAGGGGGCACGCTGGCTCCCATGTTCATGCTGAGCGCGGCGATCGGCAGCACGTTCGCGATGGGGGTGAATTATTTAATTCCGAGCGCGCATCTATCCGTTGGCGCCTATTCTGTGGCCGCCATGGGAGCGCTATTGTGCGCATGCGCGCGTGCTCCGTTCACGTTTCTGGTTTGCGCGATTGAAACGACGCATGATTTTCATGCCGTCGCCCCGGTCATTCTGGTTTGCATTGTCGCCGATGCGGTCGCGGTGCGTTACATGCCGCACTCGATCATGACGGAAAAACTGGCCAAGATGGGTTTCGGCGCGGGCCAGGATTACGAATCGAATTCGCTGAAACAACTGAGAGTTGCTGACGTTATGGTTCGCGACGTGGTAACCGTTCTGCCCGAGGAAACTGTTCGTCGCGCTGCTGACCGGTTTTCGAGCGGCGATTTAAAAAATTCGCGGCACCATGCGCTGCCTATCGTGGATTCCGCAGGGCGCTTGCAAGGCCTTGTGACCCAGGGAGATTTGTTAAGGGCGCTGCAATTCGATCCGGAGGGAAAAATCAGCGTGCTTGAAGCGGGAGCGCGCTCGCTCGTGGTTGCGCATGCGGACGAGCGCGTATTCGATGCGGTGACAAAAATGCTGGAAAATAATATTGGCCGCTTGCCTGTGGTGGACCGCGCCGATCCGCAAAAAATGGTTGGATATATGAATCGCGCGAACGTGATGGGTTCGTGGCGCGGCCACCTGCATGCAGAATCGGTGCGCGAACACGGCTGGCTGAAAAATTTACGGTCGATTTCCGACTTCAGAGGAAATGGCGGCGTCACGGTTGGCCGCGTTGAATCCCTTACGGACGCGGAGCTTCTGCTTACGCCAAATACGGATTCGGACGAACCTGCCGATATTTATTTGCTGAGCGCGCCGGTGCGCGGAGTGCTGCTGGGGGATCGAGTGCGCGTGAGTTATAGGAAAAACAAAGGGCAAAAAGTTGCTGTGCGCATTGAGGAGCTTTCCAGCAGGCAGTAAATTTTAGCAGCACAGGCTTCAGCCTGTTATCTTTTGAATTTCTACTGGTTGCAAAAATCAAAAGAAGACAGGCTGAAGCCTGTCCTACTAAAACCCGCCGCCACCGCCGCCACCGAATCCGCCGCCTGATGATCCGCCACCGCCGAAGCCTGAGCCGCCGCTGCTGCGTGGGGCGGAAGCCATGATTGAGCTTGCGCTCATTGTCATATGATCGAGGCTGTTGACGAACATAATGGGATAGAAGCCGCCGCTCGAATAATTTCCCTGATACCACGAGGGAGGCTGCGAATAAATATTCTGGAACGCGCCGACCCATTTCTTTTCGACGCCCAGGGCCATGGCGAACGGCAAAAATTTCTCGAAGGTTTCCGGAGTCTGGCTGACGCGGCTCATGTGATCGGATTCCACATGTGTCAGAAAATCTTCGAAACCCAGAACTCCCGCAAGGGCCTTCGCGCCGGTCGCCGTGCGCGCGGGCATGAACCAGCCAAAACCGGCAATGATTCCCGCGGAAAAAATTGCAGCTACAAAAAACGGAGCCGGCGCCATCCCCATTTTTTGCGACATCGCACTGCCCATGAAAAAGAGCAGCACACCCGCGACGATGGCGCCTGTGATGAATCCTCCGCGTACGTAGTCGGGTCGATGCTGGAAATAGCCGTGCTGCATCAGTTCATCGAAAATATTGTTTTTGATCGTGGGCAAATTTCTGTAAAAAACATTTTGCAGGCTGGAAAGATCCACGTCCGTTAGCGCACCGTTAGAAAAAATTCCCCCTAGTAGAGCAAGCTCGTGTGCTTTCAAGCCAGGCCATTCCGCTAAACCCTTTTTCAAATGAAAAGTGTAATCTTTGGTATGCAGGAGCATTCCTGCGATTCCCGCTTTTTCTTTTTCTTCAATGACGATGTAGCCGCGCACGGCGAGGTCCACGATGGTTGCCGTGATGTCGCGCATGGCGGCTTGTTCATCGACCAGAGTGCCGGCTTCCGCCGGAGTCAATCCATCCGGGGGCTCGTACTGTACGGCGACAGAACCTATGCGTGGGTCGCGTCCGCGTGTCGACCAGAGCCAGAACATAATGAAAAAAACTAGAATGGGAAGAAAAAGGGGCCAATTGCTTTCAAAGAATTGTCCAATTAAATCGCCTGTCCCGGGCTCTTTCACAAACCCCTTATCAAAGGCTACTGCGACCGTCAGCCCTTCGTGAAACGACAGTGGCCGGTCCATGGATACTTCAACGGTGCTGCCAGAAGTCGAAGCCTCGCCACCATGTGCCGTCGAGCCGAAGGAGCCAGTGAACACATTGGTGCGAACGCCGGTTACGCCGGGAGGCAGGAGGATTTGCGCGCTGGCATCGTGAACCGGGACATCCCACTCATCGCCTGTGACATTCCAGTAGAGTTCATCGTGATCTTCAAAAAATTTCAGGCCATTGCGGACCTTATAACGCAGATGGATAGTGCGATCCACGTCGGTGGCATCGTCAACGTAGATTTTCCATTTCAGGTAGTGGCCTTGCCGCGAGGACTCGACTTTCAGAGGTTGTCCCGCGTCATCCGTCGCATCTTCGAGCTTCACAAAAAGCGAATAGTTGAATCCCTGCGGAGTAACGTATTCGACGGGGATAGTGCGGTACAGGCCGTGCCACACGCCGATGAAATTCACATCGATGGTTTCGTTCACTTCGAGCGAGGCGTCTTGCTGAATGAAAATCTCGGCAGAAAATTTTTCGATCTTAAGCTCGCGCGCGGAAGCCGGCGACGCAAACGCAAGCGCAAGTACGAACAGCAGGATTGCTGCCATGCATGTGCGTCGCACGCGCAAATATCCGAACACATCGGCGCCTTCAGCGCGATTTACTGCGATCTCCGTCTTATTTTTCATTGGTGCTACGCGCCTGTCGCGCCGAAGCTGACCTTCGGCACTTCACGCTCGGCGGGAGCGCTGATCTGGAAGAATTCGCGTTCTTTGAAGTTGCCCATTCCGGCCACGATGTTGGAAGGGAATTGCTCGATCATGGTGTTGAAATCGCGCACGACGGCGTTGTAGTAGCGGCGCGCATTCTGCAGGGTGTCTTCAATCTGATTGAGCGTGCCCTGCAATTGCGTGAAGCTTTCGACAGCGCGAAGTTGCGGATAGGCTTCGGCGAGAGCAAAGACTTGACGCAGCGCTCCGGTCAAAGCACCTTCGGCTTCGCCCTTGGCTGCCGGGCCTTGCGCGGACATGGCCTGATTTCGCGCGGCGACGACGCCCTCGAGCGTGCCTTTTTCGTGTGCGGCATAACCCTTCACGGTCTCCACAATGTTGGGAATCAGGTCATAGCGGCGTTTGAGTTGCACGTCGATATCGGACCACGCGTTGTCACACTGCACTTTCAAACGCACCAGACCGTTGTACGTGAACATGAGGTACAACACCACGGCTACAACTAGAACGACCAGGCCAATTAACATGGAATATCCTTTCGCAATCGGCGAGCGGGCGGCCGATGCTTTACGCAACTATAAGAGACCTCTTAAATGCAGTAAAGAAGCGCGTGGATTCGGTGTGCGAGAATCGCCGTGTATCGACTTAGGGTAAATTTAAGTCCTTTATTTGAAGTCAGATGGAGAGGGGTGCCTATTTTTTGGCGTGGAGCGGGGTTGGGAATTCTTTCAGCGAGTTTTCGATGCTGATTTTCATGCTGTCCGGTTTTCCGACAAAGTTTCCGGTAATCGAAGGATGTGCGAAATAGAGAATGGTCCCGGTCTGTGCGTCGACCACGGAGATACCCAGCTTGGCATAGTTTCGCGTGTAGCCAATGCCGCTCAGGACCACGAACGTTTTCATTCCCGCGGTTGGGACAATGCCATTGGCCCGAACGAAGACAAGCGCATCCGCATTTGAGGCCGGCGTGAAGTTTGTCACTTCATCCCCCAGTGTGAATCGTCCCTTGCGAACATCTTTCGGTTTTTTCTTCAGCAGGATTTCCACCTGATCGTAACGAGTTTGCAGGTTGGAAAGGGCATATTTGAGGTTGGGGTTTTCTGCAGGGGAATCAAAAGCGGCTGAGCCTTGTGTGACGTTGAACCCCTTGCCGGAAAGAATTTCCATCAGCTCGACGGAAAGCCCCCCTTCGAAGGATTTCGCTTCCTCAACCAGAGGTTCCTGGCCTTTCATTCCGGATTTGACGAGGGTCGCCGCGGGAGGCATGATGACGATATTCGAGATCACTATTTTGCCGCTTTTCAAATCCTGATGCTCGTTCTGCGCCGCGGCCGCGCACGGCAAAAGGCACATAAAGAAAAAAGCTGCCAATGGAGTACTGATTTTTCGCTTCACAGGGCCTCCGCCACTCATTCCGTCGTTCACGACTCGGAAATTTAATTCGCGCCGGTAGCTTGGGACTTTCCGGCAGTTCCTTTTTCCAGCGCTTCGATTCTTCTTGTGATTTGTGGCGAATCCATGGCCGAAGGAGCGAGTTCAAGATACTTTTTAAATTCCTGGACGCTTTGCGCCGGCTTTAGTTCCTGCTGATACATGAATCCCAGCCCTTTGTGGGGGCCAGCTAATTCCGGAGACATTTCAATTGCTTTCCTGTAATTCTTTTCCGCCAACTGTTGATTTGATTCCAAGGTTTGTTGCGCGCCCGGAGCTTTCAGCAGCGCCGCTTCGTATTCTTGGGGAGTCATTTTCTCCATCTGTTTGCGCGTCGTATCTTTTCCTTTGTTGGTGAGTTCTTCGGGTTGGGGTTCCGGAGTGCGGGGGCCGAGACCGCGATAAGCTTCGCCCAAAACGTAGAAATTATCCGCAAGTTTGTCATCTCGTTTTACAATTCGTTCCATCTCCCACACAGCGGTACGGGCTCTTCCGCTGCGGATTTCCAGATCGGCGTCTTGGCGCACGGCGCTTTCGGTCTCGATCAGGTATTGGTCAGCGTCCACCCTGGAGTTTGAAGAGTCGTGCTGGATGGATGCGGCGAGATTGCCCACATAGCGGCTGCGTTCCTGCAATTTTGGATGGTCCTGATAGAAACTTTTTCTGGAAAGATCCACTTCATGATCCTGCTGCAGGGCGTCAAATGTGGATTTCATTTCCGCGGCGGAATATCCGGTATCCACAAGCGCATGAACCGCGCGCAAGTCCGCTTCCTGCTCCAAATCCCGGCTGTATCCGTTAATGCTGGAGGCTAAAATCGAGGGAATCGCGAGCTGCACAATCCAAAACACCTCGTTTCCAACTCCTATCCCGAGCCCGGCGGCTGATGCCGCTCCGGCGAGGATGATCCCCGCTTCGGCTTTTTTACGGTAGCTGCGATTCTCGAGGTATCCGTGGCGATTCGTCACGTGCGTTTCTTCGTGCGCGAGCACTCCGGCAAGCTGCGCCTCGTTCGTGAGCTCGGCCAATAAGCCTGTGTGCACATAGATCGATCCGTTGGGAAGAGCGAACGCGTTAGGCGTGGGGTCGCGCAATACGAAAAATTGCCAATGAACATTCTGGTATTCCGCGCCTGCTGGGAGAACGGACAGGCCAACCTTGGTTAAATATTTCGTTGTCTCCGAATCGTTGAAGACCAGACCTTTTTCCTGGAATTTCTTGTCGAGCTGGTTGCTTCTATCCAGGAGCTCGACGTCCGGTTGGGTGAAAGAAAATTCGTGAGATCCCGTTGCGGACTGCTGGGCCGCGCAGGTGGAGGCAAACAACAAAAGCACAGAAAAGAGTCGGACCATGCGCCGGGCAGGCATGAAGGCTCCAGGAATAAGAAGAGCTCCGTCGAATTCCAAAATCCTAGTTTACCTTGCAATATATGTCAATGCTGAGTAATTGGCTTTATCGCTAGTCAGGCAAGACTATTTGCGCTACTCTTGCGCGCACCGGGCGTGTCACGTCTGGTGACAACAATGCATTTTAAAAATTTCAGCGCGGCGGTGTTTGGGATTGACGCTTACCTCATGGAGGTCGAGGTGGACGTCGGCTCGGGGAGGCCTGGGGATTTCAATATTGTGGGGCTGCCCGATATTGCGGTGAAGGAAAGCCGGGAGCGGATCAAGGCCGCGCTCAAAAATTGCGGGCACGAGTTTCCTCTGCAGAGCGTTACCGTGAATCTCGCGCCTGCCGACATACGCAAGGAAGGCTCGGCGCTCGATCTGCCGATGGCGCTTTCGATTCTGGGCTGCGAAGGCGCGTTTTTCGGCAAGCAACTCGATCAATACATTTTTCTTGGTGAGCTTGCGCTCGACGGGCAAGTGCGCTCGGTGCGCGGCTCTCTCTCGGCGGCGCTCGCGGCGCGCGAGCATAAAATTAAGGCGGTGGTCGTCCCGGAAGCGAATGCGCGCGAAGCGGCCGTGGTGGAGGGGATAGACGTGTTCGCCGTGCGCTCGCTGCCGCAGGCTGTGGATCTGGTGAACGCGCCGGAATCGTTTGTTCCGGTGCGTGTGGATGCCAGCACGATGCTGGCGGACGCGTCGCAGTACGCCGTCGATATGCGCGACGTGCGCGGGCAGCAGGCGGCCAAACGCGCGCTGGAAGTGGCTTGCGCCGGCGGGCACAACATAATTTTTATTGGGCCGCCGGGTGCGGGGAAAACGATGCTGGCGAAGCGCATCCCCACGATTCTGCCTTCGATGTCGCTCGAAGAAGCGATTGAAACGACGCGCATCCACAGCGTCGCAGGTTTGCTGGACGATGCGCGCGGGCTGGTGGGCACGCGGCCATTTCGCTCGCCGCACCATACCATCAGCGATGCGGGATTGATCGGCGGAGGAGCGATTCCGCGCCCGGGAGAAGTTTCGTTGGCGCATCACGGCGTGCTTTTTCTGGATGAGTTGCCGGAGTTTGAGCGAAACGTGCTGGAAGTGATGCGCCAGCCGCTCGAAGAAGGAGCCGTGACGATTTCGCGTGCGGCAACTTCGATTACGTTTCCAGCGCGATTCATGTTGGCGGCGGCCATGAATCCCTGCCCGTGCGGATTTTTTGGCGATCCCACGCGGCAGTGCCACTGTTCGCCGCCGCAGATTCAGCGCTACGTCTCCAAAATTTCAGGGCCGCTGATCGATCGCATCGACATCCACATTGAAGTTCCGGCCGTGAAATATAAGGAATTGCGCGGCAACGGAAACATCGAGGATTCTTTTACGATTCGTAAGCGCGTGCTGCGTGCGCGTGAGAGACAATCCAAACGTTATGCGGGAGAACGAAAGGTTTTCTCGAACGCGCACATGCCGCCGAAACTGATCCGGAAATTTTGCGCCATCAGCGAAGAAGGCGAGAAAATGCTGGAGAACGCGATCGGGCGGCTGGGGCTCTCGGCGCGCGCGCATGATCGCATCTTGAAAGTTGCCCGCACGATTGCGGATCTCGACGGGTCGGAAAACCTTGAGACGCGGCATCTGGGGGAGGCGATTCAGTACCGAACGCTGGATCGGTCTTACTGGGCGTGAAAACACCGGAAAAGGCTTTAACACAGAGGGCACAGAGAAAAACTTTGAGAAAAGCGGAGACATTTATTAGTCTCCAAATCATTCTCCGGTTTTCTCTATGGGTTTCTCTGTGTCCTCTGTGTTAAAGCCTTTCGTTTTTTTGCAGGCTACGGCTCCAGCGAAGCCAGGTAGGCCGCGATATTCAGCATGTCGTCGTTGGTCAGGTTCGCGACCGGGTCCTTCATCAGGGCGCTCCATTTGCCATGCCGGCTGCCTTGCTGAAAATCGAAGAGCTGCCGAAAGAGATAGCTCGGCGAACGTCCCGCGAGCCGCGGTACGGGGCCAAGCCCGCGCAAATCAGGACCATGGCAGAAGAAGCATCGCGTGGTTTTTCCGTCGCCGCCAGCCATGACGAGTGTCTTACCCTTTTCGATGGACCCGACCGGAACATAGGCAATGAATCCAGAGGCATCGTCACGCAATTCTGTCAGCTCCAGATTCGCTGGCGTTTCGACAATGCGGTGCCCGATGTACTCTTTGCCCCCACCATCGGCCGCGACCAGCATGCTGCCCTTCACTTTCGTTTTCATCACCGTGTTTGTTTCAATCACCTTGATCCACGGCTTCAATTGCAGCGAGGAAAAATATTCTGCAGCAGCTTTTGCATCTTCCAGCGAAGCGCTTTGCGCAATCGCCACCATATTTGCAGGCGGGCCCATTTTCGGCTCGGAACACCGGCGCTCGCCGGATTTAATTTCCATGACCTGCTGAACGATGTAGGAAGCGGGAAGCCCCGCAAGACTGGCGTTCTCGGGGCGGCCTTGCGCATTGGGCAGGTGGCAATAGCCGCAGCCTCGCACTGCAGGCTTTCTTCCGTGCGCGACAACTTCCGGCATCGCGGGATGCCCATCGGGATTCCAGTCGGGAATGTTGAACCAATCCGTGATTTGCGTCTGCGTCAGTGCTTTCTTGCTGCCCGGGACATGATGCAGGGAGCCGTCATCCGTGGAGGGTTTGTCATCGGGAGGATTAATTGGGTAGGCCCAGGCCGGGGGAATGGCGGCAACTTTATTTTTCTGCGGCGGCGTGGAATTGGCCGGAGCTGCAGCAAGAAGTGCGATCGCAATAATTCCGCCCACGAGTTTCATGAACTCTCCCGTACGCCAATTATTAAAGTGGTTCTGTCACCGTCTGTCATTCCGAGCGAAGCGAGGAATCTCTCTTTGGTTTTCTTGTTACGCTGAAATCGAAGAGAGATTCCTCGCTTCGCTCGGAATGACAGAATAATATATTTTTTCGATTAACGGTCAGCCTTTGCAGTTATTTATGGCGAATATCTTCCGGCGCGCGTTGACGGTCGAGCGGCACGATCTGGAGATGCCATTCGACCGGCACGGAAGCCGGCAGGAAGCAAATCTTGCTGTCGCAAGCCTGATATTCCAATGTTCCCTTGACTGTAACTTGCTTTCCATCCGCGCCGAGTGCGCCGCTGAAATCGGTCGCGGAATTTGCTTTCAGTTCCTGCCGAATTTTGAATGTGCCCTCAAATACGGGCACTTTTTCCTTGATTGCGGGAAGATACAAAATTTTTGCGGCGGGATAGCTGGCCTGCTTCAAAGCGAAATCGGACTGAGGATCGATTGTCAGCTTGATCGCTTTATATCCTTTCGTTCCCGGCGCGTACACGTGCACATCCGGCGGGAGCTGCACGTCCGCGGTCAGCGTTACAAGATTGCCTGGAACAGCCGTTCGATCCGATTGACCCACGTGCAATTGCAGATGCGGCGCCTCAACCGCGTCACTGACTTCTTCGCCAAGCGCAGGGAAAAGTTTGGAGAGCACTGTGTTTCCGGTGAGCCGCTCGCGATATTTGGCTTCAAAAAATTTCTCGCGAATATTTCCTTTCGGGTCGATGAAAAAATATCCCGGCCGCGCCATTCCCTCATTCGGCCCCACGGCCTCCGAATTCAGCACCTGATACATGCGAATAATTTTTGAATCCGGATCGGAGAGGAGAGGGAATTCGATCTTGCGGCGGTCCGAGAAAAATTTCAGGATTTCGACGCTGTCATAACTCACGCCCGCGAGCTTGATGCCTTGCTCCTCGAAACGCTGCCTGGCCGCTTGCAATTGAATGAGCTGGCCTTTGCAGTACGGGCACCAATCCGCGGAGCGATAGAACAAAAGGACAGTGCCCTTCGCTCCCTTCAGGGTCTCCAACGTTTGCGTGTTGCCAAATTGATCGCGCGCCGAAAAATCAGGCGCCTTCTCTCCCGTGCGCAGCCCGACTTCGGAAAACATTTGAAGCGAAGCAACTTGAATCTTGTTTGCATCCAGTGCGCCTTGAACCGTGACGCTGTCTCCCAAATGACCTTTTGCCTGCTCCTGCGGTTCAAGCGCGTAGACTTGCCGGATCGTGTCATCGTAGAGCGCAAGGGGCGCGCCGGGTGCCGGATCGGTACATTTCGCCGCCTCGGCGAACGCTTCGTCAGGGGTGCAAATTCCGTTGATGATGACGCCGGACCACGAACCAGTCCTGGGGTTGCCAGATTGGCCGGCCAAAGTGCTGATAGATGCGAGAATTGCGAAAATAGTCGCAAATAGTGGCTTTTTCATAATTGAATCATCCCGTCACATAGACTAAACTTATGTCTCGGTCCTCAAGCGCTTCCATTGTGATTCAGAATACGCCCCGCGGCCCTGATCAACAAGCACGCTTGCCGATTTCAAGATATAATGGAGAGATATGCTTTCGCTAAATAACATTACTATGCGCTATGGCGCGCGGCTGCTGTTCGAGGAAGTCACCTGCTCTTTCCTCGAAGGGCGCCGCTATGCAATCACGGGCCCGAATGGCGCGGGCAAAACCACCTTGATGAAGATTCTGGAAGGCGACCTGGAGCCGACAACGGGTTCCGTTTCGCGCCCCAAAAAGCTGGGAATTTTGCGGCAGGATCAGTTCGCTTTTGACCAGTTTCGCGTCATCGACACGGTCATCATGGGCAATGGTCCCTTGTGGAAGGCCCTGCAAGAGCGGGATATTTTGTATGCCAAGCCCCACGAAGAGCTTACGGACAAGGATGGCATGCGCCTCGGCGAACTGGAAGGCGTTGTGGGCGACGAGGGCGGGTACACGGCAGAAGCGGACGCCGCGATCTTGCTGGACGGGCTCGGCGTCGAAGCTGCTTTGCATGAGCGCAACATGAGCGAGTTGCAAGGCGGCCAGAAGGTCCGCGTACTTCTTGCGCAAGCACTTTTCGGGAATCCCGCGGCGCTACTGCTGGACGAGCCGACGAACCACTTGGACCTCGATTCCGTGCACTGGCTGCAGGATTATCTTCACGAGTATCAGGGCGTGCTAATCGTCATTTCGCACGACCGCCATTTTCTGAACAGCGTTTGCACGCACACCGCGGACATCGATTACCAGACGGTGATCATGTACACGGGCGGGTACGACGAAATGGTCTTGGCCAAGACGCAGATTCGTTCGCGCATCGAAGCCGACAACGCCGTGCGCGAAAAGAAAATCGCGCAGCTGAACGAATTCATCGCGCGTTTTTCGGCCGGTACGCGTTCCTCGCAAGTTACTTCCCGCAAGAAAGAAGTCGAGCGCATCCAGACTTCGGAATTAGCGCGATCCAATATTGCGCGGCCTTACATTCGCTTTGACATGAAAATTCCGTCCGGGCGGCACCCGCTGGAGTTCAAGAGCCTGACGAAGTCCTACGACGGTCATAAGGTGATCGACAAATTCACGGCCAACGTCGAGCGCGGCGAAAAAATCGCGATCATCGGCCGCAACGGGGCCGGCAAAACAACGTTAATTAAATCGCTGGTTCGCAGCGCGGTTGGCGACATCGAGGATTCCGACCGTCAATTTCCTGTGGACGGCGGCCACGTCAAGTGGGGCCACGAAGCGGTGGTCGGTTATTTCGCGCAGGACACAACCGATACGATTGCCAAGAATACGAATGTTATCGAATGGCTGCATCAATTCGATCCCAAGGCGTCGCAGCAGGAACTGCGCGCAGTACTCGGCCAGATGCTGTTCAGCGGCGAAGACGCCGAGAAGTCCACACGCGCTCTTTCCGGAGGCGAACAGGCTCGCTTGATTTTCTGCAAACTGATGCTGCAAAAGCCGAACGTGCTGGTGTTTGACGAGCCGACGAACCACCTGGATCTGGAGTCCATCAACGCTCTCAACATCGCGCTGCAGAAATTTCCCGGCACCGTGCTGTTCGTCACGCACGACCACGATGTAATCGACGAAGTGGCCACGCGCATCTGGCAGTGCAAGGGCGGGCATGTCGAGGATTTCAAGGGGCCGTACGAGGATTTCCTGGTTTACGCGAAGCAGAAGGCTTCGTAACGCTAGCCTTCTTGCTTGATCAATCGTATGTATTCATCATGAGTGCCGATCCAGACCCAGATATAGTCCGCACCGTCCGGGACGGCAAGGGCACGATGATGCGATCCAACTCTCGCAGACCATAACTTTCCTACTTTTTTGAAATGAAGTGAGGGATGTGATGGATCGCTTTTCAGGAGAGAAAAATTCTTGTGGGCAGTAGCCTGAATATTTTCCGGCAGCTCATGGAAGCATTTCCAGAAACGGCTGGTAGCGCGGTGCATTCATAGGTCCTTGAGATTTCCTTTGGCCTTTTCTCCGTTAGCTTCTCGTATCAGGAAGTCGATTTTAGACGACTGACTATCGCTTTCGATTTCCTTATCCCATCTTTCCCAATCTTTTTCTGAAAGCCAGCGATAAATTTCCGCAATTTCATGGCTCGAAAGATGCTCGATTTCAGCTTTTAATTCGTCGATTCTTGACACGAGAAGTCCTTTCCGCTTCGGACCTGAGCTTACCCTAAGCTACCGCGCCATACTTCGCCCGTTCATTATTATAGTGCTAATGAGCTGCAAACTTTGGAGTTTTCTGAATAATGGGTGGCGGGATCTCATCAAACTCGGGAGTCGCTTTTTGTGGATAGGCTTCAGCCTATGGGGTTTTGTCCTTGCAAGGACTAATCCCCACAGGCTGAAGCCTGTGCTACTTGAGAACTAATGCTTGCGCAGGAAGAACGCGATTGTGATGGCAGTGCTGATCAGGATCACGAAAACGCGCACGTAGCTGGGACGCACTTTTTTCGCTGCAACCGCTCCGATATACCCGCCAATGCTGCAGAACACCAACATCAAGAGCGTCTGCGGCCACCACACTTTGTGGGCAACGATAAACAATATCGCAGCAATACTGTTCGCCGCTGCGCCCATCAAAGTTCTGTTCGCGTTCATCACATGGATGTCGGTGAGGCCGAAGACGGTCCACGTCGCCAGCATCAGGATGCCGATTGCTCCGCCAAAGTAGCCGCCGTAAATCGCGATAAAAAATTGAATGACCACGACCGTCACCGGGCCAATGTGAATGACGCGCTTCAGCAGCGGAGAGATGCGCGGGCCGAAGGTGATGAGCGTAGTCGCCAGAAGCAGCAGCCAGGGAATTACGGAGTCAAATGTGCTCTGTGGCGTGTAAAGCAAAAGCAGCGCGCCCACAATGCCGCCCGCAACGCTCACCACCAGCAACGGGACAAAAGGGAAATTTTCCGATTTGCGGAAGTCCTGCCGGTAGGCGCCCGCGCTTGCCAAAACTCCGGGTATCAGTGCGATGGTGCTGGAAGCATTGGCGATAATCGAAGGAACTCCGGTAAAAACCAGCGCAGGAAATGTAATGAACATGCCTCCTCCCGCCACGGAATTGATCAATCCGGCGGCCAGAGCAGCGATGCCCAGCAGCAGATAAGAATTCATGAGTACCCCGAACTTTCAAATTTAACATTTTTTAACCGCTCGGGCTGCTACAAAGCGCATCTATAAATTGTTCCAAGATCATGTATTGGATTGACTTAGTAGATTGCGCTATGTTACCCATACAAGTCCCAAGGCGGAATCCAACAGCTGGATGCCCACGAAACCTCAGCGGATCGAAGTGGTCCTGGAGACATTGATCGAGAGCATTGCTCTCGCCGAAGAGATGGGAGTCCGTGTCGCCGCAGAAGCAGGATTTGGCGAGGACGATCAATATAAGATTGGCCTGGCTGTGCATGAAGGCGTGATGAACGCCTTTCAATATGGCAATCAGGAGCGCCGCGAACGAAAGATTCACCTGACCTTTGTCCTGCATGAAGAGAAATTAGAGATTCATGTGGTTGATCAGGGAGCGGGATTTCGGATTGAGGATGTGCCGGATCCGCGGAACGACGAGAATGTCCTCAGTGACTCCGGGCGAGGTGTTTTGTTAATGCGGGCGTTCATGGACGAAGTGGATGTGATGTCCAGCGCCGCGGGCGGCGCGGAAGTTGTAATGGCCAAGCACCACAAGCGCTAGTACGCTTGCGACATGCAGGATCGGCTAAGGTCGACGCTCTTTTTCTTGGGGCAGAAAATTTTGAGGGGAAAGGTTTTCTCGTGAGTTTTAAAGCGACCAGCCGAGAAGTTGGGGACGTCACGGTCATCGACATGGACGGGCGCATCACGCTCGGTGAAGGCAGCGCCCTGCTGCGCGATCTGATCCACGAAAATCTTGCCAACGGCCATCGAAAAATAGTGATGAACCTTGCAGGAATCAATTACATCGACAGCTCCGGGCTCGGTGAACTGGTCAGCGGATATCGCTTGATTAAAAGCGAAGGCGGGGAAGTGAAGCTTTTAAATTTAAATAAAAAAGTCACTGACCTGCTGCAAATCACCAAGCTCTACACCGTATTCGACGTGCACAATGAAGAAGCAGAAGCTTTATCCAGCTTCGAGGACTAGCCGCTCGTCTCGCAAGCAGTGTGGACGGAATTTCATCTTGAATTACAACCACTGATAATTTTGGTGACTTATGATCCCCGTAGGGGCACGGCATTGCCGTTCACGGTGAACCGTGCCGCTACACCCTTGAGCAGCGCAGGCGCTTCCCGATATGGGAAACCGCTAGACAGCGAAGAAATTTTGTTGTATTCATGGCCCGCTTTTGTGGGACCAGTAATTCCGTAGGTGTTCGAAGGCCCGCTACGGTCCTCCGTTCTGGCCAAGTTTTAGGGCAAACGGGGAAGGGTCACCGGTCACGCGGACATTTATCTATCACCGACTGGCGTTACGCCCAGCAAACAGCGACCGCTCGCGATAGAGGAGTAAGAAGGTGAGCAGAGAACAAGGTGTAGTGAAGTGGTTTAACGCATCAAAAGGCTATGGATTCATCCAACGCCAGTCGGGCGAAGACGTGTTCGTGCATTTCTCCGCCATTCAGATGGATGGATACAAGACGCTGAACGAAGGCCAGATGGTTGAGTTCGAGGTCAAGCAAGGACCGAA
This sequence comes from Saccharimonadales bacterium (SeqCode), assembly GCA_035486415.1. Lineage (GTDB taxonomy): Bacteria > Acidobacteriota > Terriglobia > Acidiferrales > UBA7541 > Palsa-360. Next base: position 7,823 of record DATHNC010000038.1, on the reverse strand, counting down.
GGGCTATCAGGCTGAAAGCGTAACAGCTGCTTCCTAGCTAGTCGGATACAAGCGTTCTGAGGGCCCTGCCCGGCGCAAGTCAGCAGGGCCCTTTCGCTTTTCCTACCCCGTACCGTCGCCTCATGCAATTTCATGATAAGATTCATCATTCAAATCGAATCGGGGGGATACATCTGTGGCGCAGCATATATTGCGCAGGGACCTGAAGAAGGACGAGATCCGGGAGAAGATGGTCTCGGGCCTCGAAACGGTCGCTACGCATCAGCAGACAATGTGGATTGTGATTATCGCGGCGCTGGTTGTGGCGCTGGCGGTATTGGGTTGGGATAGCTACTCGCGCCGGCAAACGGCGAAGGCATCCCTGGCGCTGGACGACGCGTTGAAGATTTACCAGGCGCGCATTCGCGCTGCGGGTGAACCGGCGGATCCGACGGAAGTGACCTACCTCGACGAAAAGAATAAATATTTGGATGCGGAAAAGAAGTTTCGAGCGGTAGCGGCGGATTTTGGCCGTACGAAACCCGGACAGGTGGCGGAGTATTACGCTGCGCTTTCCGAGGTTCAATTGAAGCAATATCCGGACGCGGAAAAAAATCTGTCGCAGGTGATTTCGGGCGGCGATGAAAATCTGGCCAGCCTTGCCAAATATCAATTGGCACAGGTTTACCTGCAGGAAAATAAAGGTCCGCAGGCCGTGGACCTTTTGAAGCAGCTTTCCGATAAGCCGAGCATCATGGTTCCCAAAGCAGTGTCCATGCTGGCGCTGGCGGATTATTACCGCAAGAACGATCCCGCGCAGGCCACCAAACTTTACAATCAGGTGAAGCAGGAATATCCGGCGGCCGCCGCGGAAGCGGACCAAGGGCTGGAACTGTTGAACGCGAAATCCTAATTAAAAAATTATTTGCCCGCGCACAATATGGCGCGGGTTTACGTGGCGCGGGCTTCAGTCTGCGGGGTTTAGTCCTAGCAAGGACCAACCTCCGCAGGCTGAAGCCCGTGCCACATAAAGCGAAATCTTCATTTCACGTTGTTGTTTTCCGTGCAGACGTATTCCTGGATTTGCCAATCCGGTTTTAAGATGAAAGTACGGCGCGTCTTCCAGGGTTTGGTATAGGCCTTGGGATCGTCTATCGTGTATTCGTCGACCAGCGTGTTGTGGTTCACGCGGCGAATGCGTTCGGTAAGGTGCATCGCTTCGGAGTGTGGCAATCCCATCGGATCGAGCCACGTTTTATCATTAAAGCCAACCGTGTCGATGACCAGCGTGTCTCCCTCAAATTTTCCGGTGGAGTGGCCCATGTACGTTGGTTCCGAATCTTTCGGGTGTCCACGCCCGTCCGTGAAAATTTGACGGATCAATCCTTGATACTCGAAAAGGATGATGATCCGGTCCCGCGCGTACACAATTTCCCATGGAAATGGCTGCAGCATTTCGCGCGGAGTTCCCGGCGGGATGCACCTCTCTGTCGGGTCCGGGCCTGAGTCGGGAGTTCGGTTCGCGCTTTCTACCTGACGCTGCTTGAATAGCGCTTCGGCCCAAGGCTGAAACGGCGGATCTTCGTTGGGAAGAATATTTCTGTGATATTCGTCGATGAACCAGACGCCGGAAAAATCGGGCTTCGCGGAAGCAGCAGCATGCGTTTTTGCGGGCTTTTCAGAATGCGTCCCTTGCGCGGAAATTCCCGCCGGCAATACAAGAACGGATGCGGCATAGAATAGAAGTACGGAATAGATTCGCACTCTGAACTCCACTTTAAATGAAGCCATCCCATAAATAGCCCGCTGCAGATGCTTGGCAGGGATTCAGGGGCTAAAGCCTTTGACTTTCATGCGCCTGAATGTCGCGGCTTAAGGCCGCGACCCACAAAGACTACTTATGAGAAAACTTAATTTCAATTTCAAATGTGACTATTTAAATCCCTGGCCGTCGTATTTTTGCCCGTTCGCCAGAGTCAGGCTGATGAGGCGCAGGGATTTTGCGCCATTCTTGGCGGGAGCGCCGTTCACGCTGAGCTCATCGCCTGCCTTGATCATTTCTTTTTTCCAGCCCGCGCGAAAAAGCATGTTGGGACTGTTGCCCTCCACGCGCCATTCTTCGACCTCACCCTTATCGTTTTTCATGTTCATGTAAATAAAGACGTGAGGGTTGGACCATTCCATATTCGTGACGACGCCCTTCATGTCGACAGGGTGCGCCATGTCATACGCCGAACTGGAATGGTGAGCAAACAGCGGTGACGAAATCGCACACACGCACAAGACAAAAATAAACGCCATCAGCAGTTTTATTTTCATGGCCACACCTGCGCTTTGACGATCCATTCATCCGAACTGAATTATTACTTGGCGAATACTATACACCGGGCCCGCTAAAAATTCGCAGCTCGCGCATTACAAAAAAGCCATTCCATCGCCCGTTGTTTGGAATGCCCCGCGCAGTAGCATAGAATCATCCTATGTCCCTGGCCTCCTACGCGATGGATGTGGCGAAATCGCGCGGCAGACGTTATCCCCAGCCGCAACATCCCTACCGCAATGATTATGCGCGTGACCGCGACCGCGTGATTCATTCGCGCGCGTTTCGCCGCCTCGAAGCGAAGACGCAGGTTTTTACCACCCGGTACTCGGATCATTTCCGCAATCGCCTGACACACACGCTGGAAGTCGCGCAGATCGCACGCACCGTTGCAGGAGCGCTGCATTTGAATTCCGACCTCGCGGAAGCCCTGGCTCTCGTGCACGACATTGGGCATCCGCCGTTCGGACACGCAGGAGAGCGCAAGCTGGATGAATTGCTGCGCCCGCATGGCGAAAGTTTCGATCACAATTTGCAAGCGCTGCATCTGGTCGAGCAATTCGAGCAGCGCTATCTGGATTTTCCCGGCCTGAATCTCACGTTTGAAGTTCGCGAAGGGATCGTAAAGCATTCCCGCGATTACGACGCGGCGCAATTTCCCGCGCTTTCGGAATATTTGCTGGACGAGCGCCCGCCGCTTGAAGCGCAGCTGATCGATTTTGTCGACGAAATCGCCTACAACACCGCCGACCTCGACGACGGGTACGAAGCGCACATTTTGAACATCGATATGATTTCTGCGGAAGTACCGCTATTCGCGCGTTTTTACGAGCAGGTAGAACGTAGCTACCCGCAGGGCGCCGAAAAATTAAAATTCAATGAAGCCGCCAAGCGCGTGCTCAATTATCTGGCTACTGGCTTGATCGAAAATACGCAAGCTGCCATTACGGAATCAGGGGTACAAAGCGTGGAGGATGTGCGGCGTCAACCGCGCCGCCTTGCGGGACTTAGCAAGTCCATGGCGGCGGAAAATGCGGCGCTAAAGAAATTTCTGATTGCGCGGCTATACAGCCAGCCAGCCATCGTCGTGGATCGCGAACGGTCTGTGGAAGCTCTCGAACAACTTTTTAATTTCTATGTGGAGCACCCTGAAGCGATGCCCAAGACTTATGCCGATCTTGCGGAGCAGGGCGGCAAGTACCGCGTGATATGCGACTACATCGCGGGAATGACGGACCACTATATGCTGCGCCTGCATGCGGAACTGCTTGGCGCGAGGGGAGTTCGCTCCGCGTAGGACAGGGTTCAGCGTCCGCTGAAAAAACTCGACGTTCTGTCATTCCGAACGAAGCGAGGAATCTCTCCTGCTTTATTTCTCTAATTGAGTCAATCGAAGGGAGATTCCGGTAGTGGGATACTTTGACTATTGGTAACGCTGTGGGAAGAATAGGATGGAGAATCAGAAATAGCGGCGTAAACTGGATTCGAGATAGGAGAGATTCGCATGGCATCGCCTTTTCGCCTCAATAAAAAGGCTCGGAGACGACAACGAAAATTCGCAAAGCGCATTGCGGACGAAGAGAGTCTCGCAAAGTGGGATGAAGCCTCCGCTAATTCATTCAGGCATATAGCCGAACTAACGTTAAAGCAGGCGAATGCAAAACGCCGCAAGAAGCGTCCCAAGAATCCAAAGTAGCCCACTATCGAGATTCCATACTTTGTTCGGAATGACAGGATTGAAGTTGGCGTTTTTCTCTCAGGCTGACGCCTGTCCTACTCTTTATTGTTTCGAACCATATCGCTCTAACCACTCTGCACGTTCCTTGACATCACTCCAACGGGACTTATAATGGGTTTTGCTCCAAGTTTCAGGGGGAACCGCAGTAGCGGTGAAAACCGATGTTCCTAGACGTCAAAGAACTGGCAATCCATAAGGTTCGCATCCGGAAGAGCTACGCCCCGGGCACGGTTGATTACCGTACGGGCGACTTCCGCCAGGCGGAGCCTCTTGAGGTGCGTGCAACGGCCGAACTCGTGGAAGGGCAGATTCGCGTAACCGGCGAACTGCACACACGGCTGGAAATGGTGTGTGCGCGCTGCCTGGAGCCGGTTCACGAGGATATTGCCCGCGAATTTGACCTCTTCTATAAGCCCGTTCTGACCATGACCAAGGAAGAAGAGGAACGCCTGAAGCTGGACGACACGGAAATCGCTTTTTTTGAAGGTGAAGGAATGTTTCTGGCCGATGTCCTGGCCGAGCAAGTTCTTCTAGCATTGCCCATGAAGGCCATCTGCCGCAGCGATTGCCGCGGTTTGTGCCCCCAGTGCGGCGTGAACTTGAACAACGAGGAATGCCGCTGTGAAAGCCATACAGCAGATCCGCGTACTGCGCCTTTGGCGCGCCTGAAACAGGACTGGTTCAAAAAGCAATAGGAATCTTAGACGAAACACCATAGAATGCCTCATTCCATTTGGGGCCATAAGAAGGAGTTTGCATGCCCAATCCAAAACGACGTCACTCGCACGCGCGAAAGAACAAGCGGCGCGCCCATGATTTCCTGAAAGCTCCGGCGCTTGCCAAGTGCCCTAACTGTCACGAAATGAAACAGCCGCACCAGTCGTGCCCACAATGCGGTTACTATAAGGGCCGGGAAGTAGTGGACACCGGGTCCTGACGCCCGTTGTGCCTGGGCCTTTGCGTAGTTCCCCTACCGGAGTTTGAATGATCACCATAGCCGTAGATGCGATGGGTGGAGACCATGCGCCGCGTCCCGAGGTCGAGGGAGCAGTGCAGGCAGCACGGGAGTTGGGCGTTCGAATTCTCCTTGTAGGGCTCGTCCCTGAAGTGAAGAAGGAGCTTTCGAAGCACTCGCATCGTGGTTTGCCGATTGAAATTGTTCCGGCGACAGAAGTCATTACGATGGACGATTCGCCGACGGTCGCATTTCGCAAGAAGAAAGATAGTTCAGCGCACGTGGCGACGAAGCTGGTGCGAGCAGGGCAAGCTGACGCCATCGTCAGTGCGGGGAATACAGGCGCGGTAATGGCCGTGGCGCGATTCGGGCTGGGCACGCTTTCGTCCGTGGATCGTGTGGCGCTGGCGGCTCCGTTCCCAACTTCAAAGGGCGGCACGGCGGTTCTGCTTGATGTCGGCGCGAACGTGGATTCGAAGCCTGCGCATCTTGTGCAATTCGCGGTGATGGGTGAAATTTACTACCGCGCAATTTTTGGAACGAGGCGGCCAAAGGTCGCTTTGCTCTCGATCGGCGAAGAAGAGTCAAAGGGCAATGATCTGACGCGCGAAGCGTATAGCCGGTTGAAAGTTTCCACTCTGAATTTTATGGGAAATGTGGAAGGGCGCGATATTTTTAACGGTTCCGTCGACGTGATTGTATGCGATGGATTTATCGGCAATATCGCGTTGAAGATCAGCGAAGGTGTTGCGTCACACATTGCGGGAATGCTGAAGGAAGCGCTTTCGAGCACACTCAGTTCAAAAGTTGGATACGTGCTTTCGCGCAAAGCGTATAAAAGTTTTCGGAAGAAGATTGATTATTCGGAATACGGCGGCGCTCCTTTACTAGGGGTAAAGGGCGTGACCGTGATCGGGCATGGGAGTTCTAATCCGCTCGCGATTAAAAATGCCATTCGCGTGGCAACAGAATTAGTTCGGGGCGGGGTCAACGAACGCATCGAGCAGGAACTTGCTACACTCCCCGTTCCTGTAGAAGCATAAGCGACGAAACGGCGGTATTTTCAATGGGAAAATTAGCATTTTTGTTCCCGGGGCAGGCCTCTCAGTACCCGGGTATGGGCAAAGAACTGGCCGCTAACCATCCGGCTGCTCGAAGTGTGTTTGAAGAGGCTGACAAGGCCCTGGGCTTTTCGATTTCCGAACTGTGCTTTAGCGGCAGTGAAGAGGCGCTCAAGCTTACGGCGAATACGCAGCCTGCGATCCTGACGGTTTCCGTCGCCGCTTACCGCGTGCTTGAGGAAAATGGAGTGCAACCCGCGTTTGTTGCGGGACACAGCCTCGGCGAATATTCCGCGCTCGTAGCGGCAGGTGCACTGGACTTTGCGGACGCTGTGCGGTTGGTGCGGCATCGCGGCGAGTATATGCAAACGGCTGTGCCTGAAGGCGTCGGCGCAATGGCCGCAATCTTAGGTTTAGCTCCCGCACAAGTTGCAGGAATCTGCAAACAAGTGGCGGATGGACAAGTGGTAGCGCCGGGCAACTTGAACTCTCCGGAGCAAACAGTAATTTCGGGTCACGCGGAAGCAGTGAAACGCGCGGTGGAGTCCGCATCGGCAGGCGGCGCAAAGCGCGCCGTGATGCTTCCGGTGTCAGCTCCGTTTCACAGCGCACTGATGAAGCCGGCCGCGGACCGGCTTGATGCGGATCTGCGCGTAACGCAGTTTCACGATTTGCGAATTCCTTTGGTGAATAATGCGGACGCGGAAATTACCACCAGCGGCGACGAGGCACGCGAAGGGCTGATTCGTCAAGTGACGTTGCCCGTGCGCTGGGAAGAGTCGATACGCGAGTTGATCGATCAGGGTGTCAACACGTTTGTCGAAGTGGGGCCTGGGCGTGTCCTGACCGGGCTGTTGCGGCAGATTGAGCGGTCGGTCCACGTGTTTAACGTGGAGGATGAAAAATCTCTGCGTTTAACAATGGAAAAGCTTTCCCAGGCGCAGACCGAGTCGGCTGAGGTTTAAAGTAGCGCGGGCTTCAGACTGCGGGGGTTAGCCTTTTCAAGGCCTAAAGGCTACAGGCTGAAGCCTGTGCTACTAAAAAAATATCCATGTTCAATTTAAAGGATCGAGTAGCTCTGGTGACTGGTGCGTCCCAAGGAATTGGGCGGGCTACAGCGCTTGCGTTGGCCGATGCCGGGGCGCGCGTGACTGTTGCGGCGCGCAATACGGAAAAATTGGCTGGCGTTGTTGCAGAAATTGAAGCAGCGGGTGGACAAGCACTTGCTGTGGCGATGGACGTCGCGGATGCTGAGCAAGTAAAGATTGGATTTCGTCAGGCAATCGAGAAATTCGGCAAGCTGGATATTCTGGTGAACAACGCAGCGATTACGCGCGATGGTTTAGCGTTGCGCATGAAGGCTGAAGATTGGGATGCGGTAATACGCACGAATTTGACCGGCGCGCATTTGTGTTCGCAGCAGGCCATGGCCACGATGATGCGCGCGCGGTATGGCCGCATCATCAACGTGACTTCCGTTGTCGCGGAGACAGGAAACGCTGGCCAGTCAAACTATGTGGCGGCGAAGGCCGGGCTGATCGGTTTGACTCGCGCATTGGCACTGGAAATCGCGTCGCGCAATATCACGGTGAATGCAGTGGCGCCGGGTTTCGTGGTTTCGCCCATGACCGATCCACTGCCTCAAAACGTGAAGGATGCGTTGCTGGCGAGAGTGCCGCTCGGGCGCATGGGCTGCGATTCGGAAATTGCCGCGGCCATCTTATTTCTTGCCAGCGAAGAAGCGGGTTATATTACCGGCGCGGTGCTGGA
>DATHNC010000037.1:0-144668 GCA_035486415.1 Saccharimonadales bacterium (SeqCode) | reverse complement strand
CCTGGGTTCCCGCGATTTCCGGCCCGAACACATTCTGGGCGCTTATGAATTTGCAACCGGAACGCGGGCGCGCAAAGACGGCAAGGGCATCGCCGACGGAATTTCCTATTTCGTTCTCGGCGTCGATCATCCGTACGAAGTGAAATCGGACGAGACTCCTTCCCTGCTGCCGGAAAAATCCGTGGCCGTGCGCTTCCACTCCATCGGAGGCTGGGGCGCCATCACCACTGGAAAAAATCTCGGCGCAATCATCGGCGACCTGAACGATCTGCTCTACGATCGTGACAAAGTGGTGGACGAGTTCGGCAATCCGAAGGAAATTATTCACGTCAGCGCCAATCCGAAATACGGATCGGAAAAGAAAGGCGCGCCGACTTCCTATTTCATGGTTGCCGCTCCGCAGCGCATTCGCGTGAATTGCGATCTGCGCCACGTCACCGTCGTTCTCTGCTGCGATCCCAAAGCCTTCACCCACACCAATCCGCTGGACGGAATTCTCGAAGGCGGCTGCCTGATCTGGGAATCGGAAGAAGAAGGCGAGAAAGCCTGGGAGCGCCTGCCCATGTGGGCGCGCAGGCAAATCATCGACAAAAATATCCGCGTGTACACCTTGCCCGGCTTTGAAATTGCCCGCAAAGCAACCGATCGCGCCGACCTGCAACTCAGAATGCAGGGAAACGCTTTCCTTGGCGCGTTCTTTTCCGTGTCCCCGATTTTGCACGAGTTTGGAATTACGGGAGAACAGTTCCGCGACGTCGTGCACAAGCAGTACGTCAAGAAATTCGGACGATTGGGCGATGCGGTTGTGAATTCCAACATGGAAGTCATGACGCAGGGCTTCGAGCGAGTACGCGAAATCCGCGTCGGTGAAATGGCCGCCCCGGACCATTCTTCGCTGCGCGGGGAAGCTCTCCTTCCCGTGCTCGCCGCGCATACGGCGGAAGGCGGATGCGGTTCCGGCTGCCGCTCGCACGAAGTCCCCGCGGGCCAGGGCCCGCGCACGCCGCTCTCGACCATTGCAAAGTTCGACGCGGAGTTCCGCTCGAACTACGGATACAACCAGCCGGCCTCGCCGCTCGCCTCGCTCGGCGTAATGGCCGCGGGCAGTGGCGACACCGCTTCCAAGTACGTTGCCCGCCGCGAAACGCCGCTCTACATTCCGGAAAATTGCACGCAGTGCATGGAGTGCATCGCGGTTTGTCCGGACACGGCGCTGCCGAATTGCTCTCAAGATCTGGAAACCGTTTTGCGAACGGCCATCGCAAATTATGTTTCGGAACCGGAGGAGCGGACAAAAATGTTCCGCCAGGTTCCGGAAATTGATAAGCGTATGCATGCCTTGATGCGCGATTCTCTTGCCGCCAAGGCGCTCACTCCCCTGCCCGAACTTCTGCGCAAAGTAACGAATGAAGTGGATGGTTTCTCGGATAAAGCCAAGCGCGAATTTTTCGCCGTCATCGAAAAGGTTCCCATGGCCTTCCAGAAGGTCAACGCCATCTTTTCGACGCCCGAGCGCAAAACGCCGGGTGCCGGCGGCATTTTCTCCATATTCGTTTCCGACTTGTGCAAAGGATGCGCCGCGTGCGTCACAGCCTGCGGGGATCACAATGCGCTTCGGATGGTGCAGGAGACGGAACAGGTCAACGCTGAGCATGAAACAGGCACGGCCTTCCTGAATTTGCTGCCCGATACTCCGCAGAAATATCTCGGCCTCTATAACGATACGCATCCGGATGAGTCCAAGACGGCCGCGCTCCGCAACCTGCTGATGGTGCGGCGCAACTATGACGCGCTCGTGTCAGGCGATGGCGCCTGCGCGGGCTGCGGCGAAAAGAGCATCCTGAAGGCGATTACTTCCGTAACCGAAGCCTACATGCGGCCGATCTATCACGCCAAGGCCACCCGTCTGCGCACGAAAGCTGGCGACCTCGAAAAAGCAGGCGCGCAGAAACTTGCCGAATTGAAAGCGCGCAACCCGAAAGAATACGAAATGCTCCGCCAGGCCATCGCGCATCTCGTCATGGGCCTCGGCGGCGAAGACGAAAAAGATACGAAGAAGCGCATAGCCGCTCACGGAGAAATCTCGGACGGCGACCTCGTCCACTCTATCGCCACCGTGATGCTGCAAGAAGCGTTCAATCACATGAATCTGCAGGCCATTGATGGGCGTCTCGCGAACGGGATGTCCGTGATGGCCATGGCCGCACACACAGGATGCAACACCGTGTACGGCTCTACGCCATCGAACAATCCGCATCCGTATCCATGGATGAATTCTCTCTTCCAGGACGGCATCACCGTGGGTTGGCTGCTCGGCGAGAGCTTTATTGTCGATCATGCTCGCCGCTCCGTAATCCCTGAGCGGTTGGCCGACATCCTGATGCAGCGCACCGAAAACGTGATCAACGAACGCGAATACTACGAGTACTCGCATTTCACAGACGCCCTCATGACCGACCAGGAAATTCAGGAGCTTCCGAAGGTGTGGGTCGTGGGCGGCGATGGCGGGATGGGCGACATCGGCTACCAGAATACTTCGAAAGTAGTTCTGCAGAATCGCCCGAACGTTAAAGCGCTGATGCTCGATACGCAAGTCTATTCGAACACGGGCGGCCAAAACTCAGACTCAACTCCCATGCTCGGCGGAAATGACATGAACGTGTTTGGGGCCGCCACGCAAGGCAAGAATGTCGAGAAGAAAACCGTTGCCGAAACGTTCCTCGCGGGACACGGGTCTCCGTTCCTTGCACAGATTTCCATCGCCAATGCTCCGAAGCTTTACCGCGCCATCCTCGACGGCCTGGAATATCGCGGCACTGCTTTCCTGCAGTGCTTCACAACGTGCCAGCCGGAACATGGTGTGGCCGACGACATGGCCCTCACGCAAGCACAGCGCGTCCGTGACTCGCGCGGTGCGCCGGAGTTCATCTTCAACCCGCGCCTCGGCGAAACGTATAGCGAAGCCCTCGATCTGAAGGGCAATCCTTCTCTTGAAAAAGACTGGTACGAAACAAAATTCAAAGCCACGAATGAACCCTACAGGTACACCGTCGCGCACTGGTGCTCGACGGAGGCCCGCTTCCGCAACCACTTGAAAAAAATCAAGAAGGACGACGCTTCTAAATTCATTCCGCTCGAAAACATGCTCGTTCGAGTCACCCAGCAGGACGTTGTTTACCGCCGCTATCTGCATCCGGAAAACCGCTCGTTCATTCCGGACTTCGGCGTCTATATCAAGGTCCAAGGATCTAATGGCGACGTGGAGTATCGTTCGCTTTCGCGGCAACTCGTCCTGTTCTGCGTGGAACGCCGCAAATCCTGGCGCATGCTGCAGAGCAAATCCGGAATCGAGAACAAGGAATACAAGGCGCAGCGGTCGATTCTGGCCGATGTCGACGCGGGCAAAATCTCACGCGAAGATTTCTTCGCGCGAGCCGAAGAACTGATGAAGGAAAGAATGCCCAGTACGCCGGAGCACGCTCCTCGTCCGCCTGCACCGGCGGCCGCGCCGGCAACCGCTCCAGCAGCTGTGCCCGCACCTTCACCAGCCGTTGTCGCCAAAGCGCAAGCGAAAGCATGGCAAGTGGTTACAAAGAGTGTTGCCATCCATCCGTCCAAACCTGTCACCGTGGCAAGCAGGCCCGTTCAATTTGTAGCGAAAAAAGAGTCGGACGATGATTCAGCCGAATGGGAACAGCGCGTGCAAATTCGCCTGATGGAACTGGACGTAGATCCCGGCAACGATGCCGATCAGGGCGTCAGCACAAAGAGCGGCGACTAACCCACATTTCTCACGGGATTGTACGTTTCCTGGGATCGCCAATCTCCTGATTGGCGCATGGCAAACCGCTATTCAGGAGTTTGGCGGTCCCGGGTTTGCCCCAACGCAATTCGTGCGCAGCATCGGGATGGTTGAACAAAATATTGGAAACAATTTTAAACTTGGAGTGGATTCCGGATTACCCGGGGTATGTCCCCGAGATATAGCTGTGCAGTTGTGAAATGGTGTGCTCATGCGCGGAAATAATCCACTTCACCATATCTCCGATTGAAACCACCCCCAAAATTACGCCGTTCCCCACCACAGGAAGATGGCGAATGTGTTCCTGCGTCATGATCCGCATGGCATCTTCCACGGTTTGCTCGGGTGTCACAAAAACCGCGGGAGTCGTCATGATTTCCTTGACCTGTGTTTCCTTCGAGGACTTTCCCTGCAGAATCACTTTTCGCGCATAATCCCGCTCAGAAACCACGCCCACAAGTTTTTCCTCTGAAACGACCAGCAGGGCTCCTACATGTCTTTCCGCCATCATTTCAATCGCGTCATAAACGCACGCTTCAGGCGAAATGTGCCACACGTTCTGGCCCTTCTGTTTCAGAAGCACTCCAATTGTGTCGATGAGGTTCATAGGTTTCTTTCCTGTACTCCGAAGGATTGGCTGGAAGGGGTATTACATTCTTTTTTGACACCTGTTATGGGCGAACATACGTCTACTGCTAACCCGTGTCAAGGCCAAACAGCAGCCAAACATTAGTAAAGAATGGTGCAAGTAATGCACGGATCACCCAGATTGTGCATGCAGCGGGGCGGGGGTATATTAAGTTCCTGACAGACAATCTTTGAAAATAATTTCGATTTGGGGGACCTTCGCGCATGAATTCATTCCGTTGGATTTTCGCTGTCCTGCTTGTCCTATTTTGCGGCGCCATAAGCTCGAACGCGCAGACCACAAAAGGCGCAGTTGCGTTTGAAGACCATTGCGCCTCGTGTCACGGAAATCCGAAAAGCGCGACGCCAGCGCCTGACGTGCTGTCTCTCTGGAAATTGACCGCGGAAGCGATCTACGCAACCCAGGGAAAAGGCGCGCATAGTTCCGTCAAGGACGCTTCGGACGATGACTGGCGCGAGGTTGCCTTTTACATGGGCCGCCGCCGCGTGGACGTCGCGAAAATCACCGATGCCAAGCTAATGCCCAACCAATGCCCCGGAAACTCTCCGATTGGCGACCTCTCCGCGAAACCTCTTTGGAATGGCTGGGGCAATGGAATAGGCAACACTCGATTCCAGTCCGCAAAAGAAGCCGGCTTAACGGCAGCGCAGGTCCCAAACCTCAAATTGAAGTGGGCTTTCGGTTTCCCAGGCGCGGATGAAGTCTACGGCCAGCCTACAGTGGCGGGCGGCCGGGTCTTCCTGGGAGTCGATACAGGCGCTGTGTATTCCCTCGACGCGGAGACGGGTTGTGTCTATTGGTCCTACCAGGCGGACGCGGGCGTTCGAACGGCAATTACCATTGCCCCGCTGAAGGGCAAGGGCGCAGCCAAGTTTGGCGTTTACTTCGGCGACATTCGAGCCAATGCCTACATGCTGGACGCGTCCACGGGCAAAGAGATCTGGAAAGTGAAGGTGGAAGATCATCCGGTAGCGAAAATTACTGGAGCGCCTACGCTGTATGAAGATCGCCTGTATGTGCCAGTCTCTTCGCAGGAAGAACGTTCGGCCGGCTGGAGCACGGTGTATCCCTGCTGCACATTTCGAGGCAGCGTCGTAGCGCTCGACGCCAGCAATGGCCACACGATCTGGAAGACTTATATCGTTCAAGACGCGCCTAAGCCCACGCAGAAAACTCCCAGCGGCGTGCAGGAATATGGCCCGAACGGCGGAGCCGTCTGGAACTCGCCCACGATTGATCCGAAGAACCATGCCCTCTACATCGGGACTGGCGATTCCTATACGAAGCCTGTTTCGAAGAACACCGATGCGATTGTGGCACTCGACATGAAGACTGGCAAGATCATGTGGTCGATTCAGGACACGGAGAATGACGCGTGGCTTTCCGGCTGCGGTGGCGAAATAAAGTCAGAGAACTGCCTGCCGCCAAACGAAATTGGGCCGGACTATGACTTTGGCGCCTCTCCCATTTTGGTCTCCCTGGGCAACGGCCACAGAATGCTTGTGGCCGGGCAGAAGAGCGGAATGGTCTGGGGACATGATCCCGACCGCGAAGGGACCGTGGTCTGGAAAGCACAACTCGTGAAGAGGCTTGCGCTCGGCATGATCACGTTTGGCGGAGCCTCGGACGACCAGAATTCTTACTTCGGACTTCGCACAGGGGGCATCGCCGCTGTGCGCAACGATACCGGCGAACAGAAGTGGTTTACACCCATCGCTCCAACGCCGGGACCCGGCGCCAAGGGTGAAACCGCTGCCATTACAGCGATTCCGGGAGTGGTGTTTTCCGGAAGCTGGGACGGCATGATGCGGGCCTTCTCCACGGAAGATGGCCATTTACTATGGGAATATAACATGCTACATAGTTACGATGCAGTAAATCATGTTCCGGCCAAGGGCGGCTCAATGGCCGCGGCAGGTCCAACCGTGGCAGGCGGCATGTTGTTCGTCGGCTCCGGTTACGTGTTCACAGGGGGAACGCCTGGCAACGCGCTGCTGGTTTTTGCCGCGCAATAGCCCGCGCGGTTGAACAGACGGATTCCGTTTCATCTGTGGCGCGGGCTTCAGCCTGCGGGGTTAGTGCTTGCAAGGCCCAAACCCCGCGGGCTGAAGCCCGCGCCGCTTGAGATCAAGTGCATTGGCAAATTTCATTCATGTTTCCATGAAACGCAAAACCATCTCCGAAACCGAAAGGCATAATATTGCAGCATTTAGGGGCCTTCCTGGTTGGAGTAATTATCGGATTTCTTGGCGGATTATTCGGAAAAGGAGGCAGCGCAATCGCCACTCCTCTTTTGAGCCTCATTGGCTTTTCCGGATTCGTTGCCGTTGCTTCGCCGCTGCCCGCCACGATTCCCGGCACGCTCATCGCTTCCGCGGAATACTGGCGCTCCCATCTAATTGATTGGCAAATCGTATTGTGGAGCATTGCCGTTGGAATTCCAGCAACCACTCTCGGTTCTCTACTAACTAAATTCACTGGCGCACGGCCCTTGTTGATTCTCACTGCTCTTCTGGTTCTTGGGTTTGGGCTCACATTTTTGCTATCGCCCAGAGAGAAAAAATCCGGAGTAGTAATGGCGCGTCCGATGGCCGAAACCCGCCCATCATTTTGGCATCTGCGGCTTGTGCTGGTTGCCATGGCAGTGGGAATCATTTCGGGCCTGCTAGCGAACGCTGGAGGTTTTTTGCTTGCCCCGGCCTATGCCCGCTTTCTGAAACAACCGATCAAGAAGTCATTCGCGTGCTCGCTCGCGGTCTCTGCGATATTGGCGCTTCCCGGCACGATTGTGCATGCCTATCTGGGGCATATTTCGTGGGCAGTTGCGGGACTTGTCGCGCTGGGATCGGTTCCCTTTTCTTATCTTGGCGCAAAAGTTGCCATTCACACAAAATCCAGCAGTCTAGAACGGGTTTATGGACTGGTGCTCGCCGCTTTGGGCGCTTTCTTTCTATTCCACATTTAAACCTTTACTCAATTTGAAACTGTGTAGAAAACAATAACGCTGCATCTTCAAATACTGACTGGACAATCTGCGCTTCGTCTGGCAGAACATTTCTCGTCCTTTTAATCGCGAAAGGCGGTCAATTGCAGCATTTAGGGGCCCTCCTGGTTGGAGTTATTATTGGATTTCTTGGCGGATTATTCGGAAAAGGAGGCAGCGCCATTGCAACGCCTCTTTTGGCCATTGTGGGTTTCCCAGGTTTTATCGCGGTCGCGTCTCCTTTGCCTGCCACAATTCCGGGAACATTGCTTGCTTCCGCGCAGTATTGGAAACACAAACTGATTGACTGGCAAGTCGTCTCGTGGAGCATCGGCGTCGGAATTCCCGCCACGATTATTGGTTCCCTGATCACCAAGTTTACCGGGGCACGTTTTTTGCTGATTTTAACTGCAATTTTTGTGCTGGGATTCGGTCTTTCCTTTTTGATTTCGCCAACGGAAACAAAATCCGCCGCGTCTGTGCCTAAACTAATCGAGGAAGAAAAAGCAAATTTTTCCCGGACGCGGCTGGCACTTATTGCCGCCGGCGTTGGATTCATTTCGGGCTTGCTCGCAAATGCGGGAGGATTCTTACTTGCTCCTGCATATATCCGGCTGTTAAAACTGCCGATTAAGAAATCGTTTGCCTGTTCGCTGGCTGTGTCCGCGGCTCTGGCCGTGCCCGGTACCATCGTTCATGCGTATCTCGGACATATTTCGTGGACAGTTACGGGTCTCGTGGCGCTCGGCTCTATTCCCTGCTCCGTGATTGGCGCGCGCGTTGCCATTCGCTCTCGTTCCAGCAGGCTTGCGCGGATGTATGGACTTTTCCTTACTGCGCTGGGCATACTTTCATTTTTTCATTTGTGAGTGCATCCCGTAGCATAGGCTTCAGCCTGTAGAATTTTGGCCTTGCAAAACCTAAAACCCGCAGGCTGAAGCCCGCGCTACTGGAAATTCTCCCGCCAGCGCTGCGTTGATGATAGTTTTAGGCGCACTACAATCGGAGCGGGAAATGTCTTTTGGCACGGCTACTCCCTTGAATCCGGCGTATTTCCTCGATCGCGCTTCGAAAATATTTTCGGAACGCGCGGCCATCGTGGATGGCGATCGCCGTTTTACATATGGCGAGTTTGGAGAAAGGTCTCATCGCCTCGCCGGCCTATTGCAAAAAGCAGGAGCCAGGCAAGGCGACCGCATCGCTGCTCTTTGCACTAACAGCCATGTAATGCTGGAGATGCACAACGGCGTGCCTATGGCCGGTTGCGCGCTTGTCCCCATCAATATTCGCCTTTCCTCACAGGAGATTGCTTACATCCTTGAAAATTCCGGCGCGCGCATTTTGATCGCGACGCATGAATTTACGGAAATGGCCCACGCGATTTCCTCCTCAATGGGCGTGCGGCTCATTGTCGCGGGCGATGAATCTAGCGAGTACGAAGATTTATTGAAGTCTTCCGAGCCCTGCCGTACGTCGGAGATGGACGAGATGTCTCTGCTGGCCATCAACTACACGAGTGGAAGCACGGGCCGCCCGAAGGGCGTGATGTATACGCATCGCGGAGCATACCTGCAAGCACTAGCGATGGCGTTTCACTCGCGGCTTGGGCAGGACAGCGCATATTTGTGGACGCTCCCCATGTTTCATTGCAATGGCTGGTGTTTTACTTGGGCCGTAACTGCCGCCGGAGCGACGCACATTTGCGAACGGCAGATTGATCCGGCAGCCATCTGGAGCTCGATTTGCTCTGGCAGCGTGACGCATCTTTGCGCAGCGCCTACTGTGCTGACAATGATTGCCGAGGCCGCGTCGTCTTCCCACGGCAAGAAGCCTGGCCGTGCACTTCACGCGTTTACAGGTGGCGCTCCGCCGACGCCCGCGTTGCTTGCGCGACTCTCCGCGCTGAATTTGCAGGTGACGCATTTATACGGCTTGACGGAAACGTATGGCCCATCCGTGCTCAACGACTGGCAGCCGGAATGGTCTTCCCTGTCTGAAAACGAAAAGGCCCGGTTGAATGCGCGGCAAGGTGTCGGCAACGTGGTCACAAAAGATATTGCGGTGATCGATGCGGAGGGCCGCGAAGTCCCCGCGGACGGCGAAACGATGGGTGAAATCGCGATCCGCGGAAACAACGTGACCATCGGCTACTACAAGGATGAAGAGGCCACGCGCGCGGCGGAATCGAACGGCTACTTTCGCACCGGAGATCTCGGCGTCCGCTTTCACGATGGCTATATCGAGCTGCGCGACCGCGCCAAGGACATCATTATTACCGGTGGAGAAAATGTAGCCTCCGTTGAAGTTGAAAAAGCTTTGGCTGAGCATCCTGCGGTTTTGGAAGCGGTCGTGGTTGGGCGAGTCGATGAACGCTGGGGGGAAATTCCAGTCGCATTTGTAGTTTTGCACCAGGGAGCGGAAGCGACGCAAGAAGAGTTGATTGAATTTGTGTGCGGACGGATTGCCAGGTTCAAGGCGCCGCGAGAAATTCGCTTTGAGGAGCTTCCCAAAACTTCCACGGGAAAAATTCAAAAATATTTGCTGCGACAAAGATTGAGCCGGCAAACGGAAAAGGAAGAAATCCGCAAAGTAAAATAATCCAATGTCTCAGATGAAGCCATCTGGCTCTTTTGACTTTCCCAGTTCCGCTGTCGATTTGCCGTAGCCCGCCTCTGAAGAGGCGGGGGTTTAGATTTCACACGTCGACTCAGCCTCGAGGGCATCTAACTCCCCGCCACTGAAGAGGCGGGCTACAGCAAACTTGGCCATTTTTTGAGGATGTCAAGAGGCCAGGTGGCTTCATTTAAGATGAGCGCACTCCCTCACGATTTAATACAATTCGCATTTCTATTCCGGAGGCACTGAAATGGCGTTACGAACGGCTGCTGAATTTCTCGCGGGATTGCGCGATAACCGCGAAGTTTATTACCGGGGAGAGAAAGTTTCGAGTGTCGTGGACCATCCCGAACTCGGCGTCGCAGCGCGTCATGCTTCCATCGATTTTGAAATGGCCGAAAATCCGAAGTTTCGCGAACTGGCGGTTCACCGCGAAGGCTCTGAAGAATATTCTGCGTACTACCACGTGCCGCGCAATGCGCAGGATTTGCTCTCCCGCTCAAAGCTGATCGAAGCTGGCACGGCCGAGGGCGCCACGCTGGTCCTGCTGATCAAGGAAATTGGAACGGACGCTTTATTCGCCCTTACACGCGTTCTCGGCCGGAGCGGCGACGCCGACGGAATCAAGCGCGTGGAAGCTTTCTATAAACATTGCCGCGAAAAAGATCTTGCGCTCGCCGTCGCGCAAACCGATGTGAAGGGCGACCGCAGCAAGCGACCCTGCGAGCAAAGTGATCCTGACATGTACGTTCGCGTCGTGGAAAAACGCGCGGACGGAATCATCGTTAGCGGCGCAAAAATTCACACGTCCTGCACGCCGTATGTGGATGAAGTGATTGTGCTGCCCAGCCGCTCGATGGGACCGGGCGATGAGCCGTGGTCGCTCGCGTTTGCGATTCCCACCGCAACACCGGGCCTTCGCCTTTACGCCTCGGACTATCTGCACGGCACAGACGATCCGTTCACGCGTCCTATTTCCACGACTCACAAAATGGTGGAAACTCTCACCGTGTTTGAAAATGTTTTCGTTCCGTGGGAGCGCGTGTTTTTTGTGGACCGGCCGGACCTCGCCGGCGCCACGGCCCTCACTTTTGTCGAATTTCACCGCTTCACCGCCGTGAGCTACAAACTTCCATTACTGGATGCGATGGTGGGCGCGGGAATCGTGATGGCCAAGGCCAACGGCATCGATCGCGCGGGACATGTGCGCGACAAACTGACCTGGCTTGGGGGGTATGCGGAAACCGTGCGCGGCCTCACGGAACTCGCGGCACTTCGCTGCAAAACCGAAAACGGAGTCGCGTACCCCGACGTTTTTACAACCAACATGGCCAAATGGACTTTCGCGCGCGAATTCCACCAGGCCATCGAAACCGTGCAGGATCTCGCGGGTGGATTGCTTGTAACCGGCCCCGGCGGCATGGATTGGAATTCTCCCGACGTTCGGCCGGTGCTGGAAAAATATTTGCCGGGTGCATGGCCTGCGGACCGTCGCATGGCCATCATGAATTTGATCAGCGACTTAACCACGCGGCTGTATGGCGGGTACCAGGCTGTCCTGGCCGTGCATGCCGAAGGCTCGATTGAAGCGGAAAAAATGGCCATGTTCCGCGCGTACGACCCGTCACGGTCCATCGCGCTGGCCATGAGGCTGGCGGGACTGGAAACAGCAGTTAAGCCAGCGAAGTAATTTTCAGGGGGAGCACATTTTGGGAGACTTAACCGGAAAAGTTGCGATCGTTACGGGTGCGAGCCGCGGCATCGGCCGCGCCATTGCGGAAATATTTTCGCGTGAAGGCGCGCGGGTGGTGATTTGCGGGCGCAAGCAGGAAACGCTCGATCAGGTCGCTGAAGAAATCGGACCGAATGTGTTGCCCGTTGCGTGCCATGTTGGCCGAGCCGATCAAATTGAAAACCTGATTTCGACCGCGACGCGCGAGCTGGGCCCCATCGACATTCTGGTGAACAACGCAGCGACGAATGTTTCTTTCGGCCCGTGCCTTGAAATCGACGAAGCCCAATTTGACAAGATGATCGAAATTAATTTGAAGAGCGCATTCCGCTTGATCAAAGCCGTGGCGCCGGGAATGTGCGAGCGCGGGAGCGGCTCGATCGTAAATATCGCGTCCATCGCGGGGCTTAGACCGCAGTTGCACAGCCTGCTCTACAGCATGACGAAGGCTGCGCTCATCATGATGACGCAATCCTATGCGCTCGAACTTGGCGCCAAGGGAGTGCGCGTCAACGCAATCGCTCCGGGTCTGATTCAAACCGCGCTCAGCGAACATTACTGGAAGGACGAAGCGCAAAGGGAAAGCGTGCTGGCCGAGCAACCGATTCAGCGAATCGGGCAGCCGAAGGATGTTGCAGAGCTGGCGCTGCTGTTGGCTTCCGATAGGGGTTCTTACATCACGGGGCAAACTTTAACCGTCGACGGTGGGTTTCTTCTCCCAGGGCTTTGATTTGTAAGTCTTTGTGGCGCCGGCGTCCCGCCGGCGGTTTTTGAGTAGGAGTGTTGATAGGAAAACCGCCGGCAAGATGCCGGCGCCACAACTTATTGCGGTTTGTATTTTGTGTGGCAAGTTTCGCAAGCCGCTAGAATATCGTCGCTGATATCACCGAGTTTGTTCAAATCTTTTGCGTTGGCCGCCTTGAACGCCGCATTGCCTGCGTCAACGAGGGCTTTCGAATCTTTCATCCATTCCCCGTTGTCTTTTGAGCGGCCTGTCATCATCAGCAAATTTCCAGACTCAGCTAGAATCAGGGCGCTGTTTTGTACAGCGGTCCATTCCTTGTCATTTTTCGGAGCATTGGCCGAAATTGCAAAGAGCACGTCCGACGATGGAATCACCATCGCTTTCATCACCTGAAGATTGGTACCGACTGGCTGAAACGTGGGCGCATCCGCCAGGGCAGAGCTTGCCAGCAAGAGAATCATTATTGTTATTGTTCGCACCCGTCTCACCTCGCATAAATGAATAGGTGTCCGATTCAGAGAGACACCGTAGACTTTCGGGCACGGGAGGTCAGTATTCCGCGTCACAGCAGGGCGTGACCACTGTCACAGCCCAAGTGAAAAGTTGAATTTTATCTGAAGTGAATTCTATGCAGGCGAGTATCGAACCAAACGAGTCATGCCACCCTCCATGTGATACAGATTGTGGCAATGAAAGAGCCATGACCCGGGATTATTCGCGATGAAATCCAATTCCACGCGTTTGGAATGCGTCCAAACTATGGTCGTGTCTTTGTAAATGTTTCCGACGCGAAAGAAATGACCGTGAAGATGCATCGGGTGCGGCATTGCGCTTTGGTTGTCGAGGCGAATGCGAATCACTTCTCCCTGATGAATCTCGAGAGGCTCAGCGTTTGGGTAGGCCTGACCGTTCATCGTCCATTGCTGAGTCATCATTCCTGGCGAGCTCATCATCCCGCCCGGCTTCATTTCTCCGCCGGCTAACGTGAAGTTAAATGTGCGATTCGGTTTTCGCATTTCGGGCAAGTCCATTCCGCGCAGGTCTTCCAATTTGAGCAACTGCCCGCCGCTCAAGCCCTCGGGCGAAGCGCCTTCGCGCGGCCGCGTTTCATTCGAATCCAAATATCGCAGCACTGCTCGTGCGGGCGGCAATTCATTATCGGAAGAAGCGGCGATCGGCCACGCGCCAGGATTCTTTGCTTCCACCAAAACGTCGTAGCGTTCGCCGGGTGCCAAATTTAACGCATCGACACGCAACGGTTCGACCGGCCTTCCATCTGTGTGTGTGATGAACAAAGGATGGCCACCAATCGCAAAGCGGTAAATAGTTGCCCCGGAAAGATTGATAAGCCGCAGGCGAACGCGCTCTCCGCTTTTTATGGCAACGACGGAGGGCGCTTCGGGAGGGCGCCCATTGATGAGAAGCTTTACGTAAGGAGGCGCTACCATCGGACCACCCCCTGCATTCATTTCCATTCCCAAAGGCTTGGGTGCATCGGCTAAAAAATCGCTTAAGGTCAGCGTGTACTCGCGGTCATATTGAATGTGCGCTTTTTGCTCTTCCACTATCAAAGGGCCGACAAGCCCTCGGTCGGGCTGAAGGCCGAAATGCGAGTGATATAAAAAACTTCCTGAAGGCGCTGCATCGAACTCGTAGACGAAATTCGCAGCACGAGGAATCGCAGGTTGTGTTATATCCGGAACCCCGTCCATGGCGTTGTGCAAAGGAATCCCGTGCCAATGAATCGTGGTTCCTTCGGGGAGATTGTTTTGAATGGAAAGGCGAAATCGCTCGCCTTCCCTTGCGCGAATTTCTGGGCCCGGAAATTTTCCGTTATATAGCCATTTTTCAAAAATACCAAGGGAAGGAATCTCAAACTGGGTGGGCTCCGCGACTAAAGAAAATTCACGAAGGGTTTCCGCAGGCGGCGGCCGATTTGGAGCAACACTGATTATTCCGTTCTGTGGTTCCTCTGGATTGCCGAATGTTGTGGCAGAGAGTGGAGTCCCCACGGTCACAGCGCTCACAGCCAGAGCACTTAGCTGAGTGATCGCGGTTTTCACGAACGTTCGACGGTCCATAATTACTTAGACGATCCTCGCCCGGCAGACTCGGATAGGCGGAGGGTCACCATTCATTTATTGAGCACAATAAAATCATATTATCACCGCAAAGCCTGTCGTTCTGCCTATTCCCTCAATTATGCGCGCGATTAAAAAAAGGCGATCCACCGGCCCATCCCAACGATTCCGAACCACATCAAGATCGAAAACGCGCCTGCGAACTTTGCGGCAAATGGCGTGCCGCCCTTTTGCCATTTATCAACGCTGCGGTAAGCGGAAAAGTGAAAGGCCAGCGCGTTCAGTCCCGCAACAGCGAGCAGCAGCATCTTCCAGCGGAATCCTGTATTCGTGTAACAGCGAGTAGCCTCGGAAACGAACATCAGTACGCCAGTAGTGAGCATTAGAGCAAAACCATATAACGCCCATCGCAATGTGCCGTTCACCACATTCGAGACCTGGTCATTGCGTAAGGAAACGCCCATTAGCCGCAAATCCAGAATGGAAGTGGCTCCTACAACCGTGACAATCCCAAACATGTGGATACTCTCAATTGCAGGAAACATCCAAGAGGATGTCGCGATCGTGCTTCCCACGGATGTGCCCTCGAGCCAGTGACAAATTGCGATCGGGTCGAGCATTCTTGTTTTCTCCTTATTTTTTTTCAGGCAAGCAGCGCCAACCAACTTGACTCAGAATCATTGCATTGGCCTATTCGCGTGCGCCGGTAAATCCAATTACTCGGGACATCGCCACGATTCCAAACCACAAGAGAACAGAAATCACGGCACTCCACTTGATTGTGGACGGTGTTTTCCCCGGCTCTTGCCATTTTCCTTCGTTTCCTTTGATAGCTCTTTCGAGCATAAAAATATTCAGCCCGGCCACCAGGACCATTGCGATCTTGAAACGAAACGCTGTATTCGTGAACATATCCACCGCTTGAGCTGCGAAAACAAGGAACCCAGTGGTTAGATTTGCGATCAGTCCCGCGCGCGCCCATGGCAGCGTAAGATACGCAATATCGGAAATCGAGCGGCTCTGCAGCCCCAAGCCAAGAACGCGCAAGTCCAGCACGGAGGTGGCCGTAACCATAATCACGAAACCGAATATGTGCAGGGTGTAAATTGCGGGATATAGATTGAGCGATTCTCGAATCCCCGTCGCCCAGGACGTGGATTGCAACCATTGGCACAATTCAAAAAGGTGCATGAAGTCTCCTTCCCTATTTTCGCAAGAGGAACTTTTGGGTCAGCGTCGGCTCTGCCGCCGGATTGTCTGTGCACAACGAAATATGGGATGGCAGAAGAAGTGGCGCCGGACGCCTCCGGACTTAAAACATGGGAGACACGTTGCGCTCTTTCATTTCAGAAATATGTGATTGGGAGCACCCTGCTACGTGAGGGCGGTCACATCCCCATGCGACACAGATCACAGATTCTTTCCGCCAATGGCGCGAGCATGATTTCAGTCACTTAATTTTCAATTCCATTTCACGCAGGATTTCTCTAAGGAGGTTACGAATGAAACGCAAAGCTCTTTATCTATTGGCTCTTGGTCTCGGCCTGATTTTTGTTTCAGCCGCGGCGTTTGCGCACCATGGGACAGCGGCGTATGACATGTCAAAAACGATCACAGTCAAAGGAAAAGTGACAAAATTCAACTTCATAAACCCACATTGTCAGGTATTTTTTGAGGTCGCCAACGAAAATGGCGAAGCGGAGCAATGGCAGGCGGAGTTGACCAGCCCGAACCATTTGATCCGAACCGGCTGGACGAAAGAGTCCCTAAAAACGGGAGACGATATCACCATCACCGGGTATCGGACCAAAGACGGCACAAACTCCATCTGGATCGCCAAGATCCTTCTAAAGGATGAAGAGCTGAAGCTCGAAGCCGGGAACTGAAATTTATTTTTCAATCAGCATGAGGATCGTTTGGAAGAATGAGGGGCCCTGATGCCCGACAATATTGACCAGAGATCCGCGTCTCCAATCTTGCCTTCGACGACAATTGCAGCGCTACTCGACCAACTCCCCGAACTCGAGGATGTTTTGATTCGTATCGCTCCTGCATTTCAGAAACTAAAGAATCCGATTCTTCGCAAAACGATTGCAAGAGTTGCAAGCCTCGAACAAGTCGCTCAAGTTGGGCGCATCCCCGTGGTTGATCTGGTCAATCAACTTCGGCTCGCAGCCGGGCAGACTGTTTGGGATTCGTCGGATGGAGTGGGCGATACATCTTCTAACTTCGCGCCGAAACCGGAATGGTTCAGCAGCTCAAGAATCGTAGCAACGATTGATGAGAAAAATCACGATCCGAACAAAATGCCAATCCTGACGATTCTCGATCGTGTCGCTTCCATGAATCCGGGTGACATCGTCGAGCTAACAACAAGCTTCGTCCCTGCTCCGGGAATCGATTTGCTCAGAAGAAAAAACCTGTTGGTATGGACGAGACAAGGCGATTCACCACAGATTCAAACTTACATTTGCAAACCGCGCGATGTTCAACTCGAAGGGACAAAGTGAAATACTATTTAAAGACCATGTTTACCGCAGTGCTTCTGTTCCTTCTGTTCACCATAACAGGTTGCGCTAAAAAAGAATCCACCGCGGACAATGTTGACAGCCCTCCCGCGAATCACATAGCCGGAAAACCTGTGGACCCATCTACTGCCGGGTCCATAACCGGGACAATCCATTTCGAAGGCGTCGTCCCCCAGATGAAAACAATCAACATGATCGATGTGCCCAACTGCGCCAAGCTTCACGCGACGCCAGTGATGGCTGAGAATGTTGTGCCGGGCGATAACAGTACATTGCAAAATGTGGTGGTCTATCTCCAAGGTGATTTCAGCGCGTATTCGTTTCCGCAAGCCACAGGCCCGGTAAAAGTCGATCAGGAGGGCTGCATCTACGCGCCGCACATCGTGGCCTTAATGACAGGCGACGCGCTGGAGGTCACGAACAAGGACGGTGTAACCCATAACATCAATGCGATGTCCCAACTTCACCAGGGATGGAATGAAACGCAGGTCCAGGGAGGCCAACCCATCCTACGGCACTTCTCAAAAGAAGAAATTCCCATGACCATTAAATGCAATATGCATCCATGGATGCGTTTTTACGCCGCGGTCATAAATCACCCGTATTTTCAAGTTACAGGGAAAGACGGGCAGTTTACGCTGCGGAATATTCCCCCAGGAACTTATACGCTGACCGCATGGCACGAAACCTTCGGCACGAAGAAGCAATCCATCACTGTGCAACCCAAGCAAGAACGGGCCGCTTCAATCACGTTCACCGATAAAGACCGCCCCTAAACGCAATTTCGTTCCATCGGCTCCGCGACTTGGCAGCGGAACCGTGAGCCGATTCGTGGCGCCCACAAAATAGTCTCAGTCAATTAAATCGCCACTAAGCTTATTTTCTTCTGTCGCTTAGCGCATGGGCAATCTGTCCCGTGGAATTACAGCCTTGACCGGATGTGTGGCCGCTCCCCGCTCTGTTATTTCTTCTTTATGCCGTAGGGGCACGGCTTCATTGCGAAATTCGCCCCTGGAGGTTGTCATGACGAACAGCAAATGGTTAAGCCGCACTGCACTGATTACTGCATTGGCCGGTGGATTAATGCTGGGCACTGTCGGAGTGGCTCGAGCAGATAGAGATGATGGTGATGATTGCCATCGGCGTTTGGAGGCGGATCGCGCAAGAATAGATCGGGATATTGCCCGTCATGGTGAGCGCAGCCACCAGGTCGATCGGGACAGAGACAAAATGGAAGCCGACAGACAATGGTGCCGGGATCGCAAGGCCGACTGGGATCATGATCGGTATGACAAGGATGATTATTCCCACCATTAGACTGTAATTCATGGTCATGCATGAATTTATGGGGGCTGACGACATTTAGTCAGCCCCCGTTCTTTTAGAATTCCCTACTGTAGGCGACTACCTACAGGGTTCTTCCAGTTGCGCTACATTTTCCCGTGGATTGTTGGCCCCTCAATTTGGAATGTAACCTCAAATTAAGTTGGATTAGATAGATGCGCAACCGGTTAGAAAACGCGCCCTGAGTGAAAGGAATCATTATGGCAAAAGCAGTGCGCGCCAAATTTCCCGCGTCATTTGGAGTCTTTAGCCCGACCGGGCACATCGTAATGGCTTTCCCGAACAACGACTGCGCTGTGATGGCTCGAGCCGCCTTGCTTGCAGAGGGATTCAACGAAAGTGAGGTGATACGTTATTCAAAGGAAGAAGTAATTCTTGAATGCGAAAAAAGCAATGAACATGCGGCGGATCCACTACAAGTGGGACAGGATGTCGCAAAAATTGCGGAGTATCTGGCACTGGCGAAAGAGGGTTGCGGATTTCTTGTGGTGCATGCGCCAGGTGGTGAACGATCTAAACAGGCTGTCAAGATTGTTCAACCTTACGGATTGAAATTTGCCGAGAAATATAACCGGCTGACGCTCGAAGAATTAGCTTAGACCCGCAAATGGTCTATCGAATTTTATTCCGGAGGCGAAAATATGCTGCGGACAATTCTACTTATCATTTTGGTTCTGGCATTGCTTGGAAGCTTGCCGGCATGGCCGTACAGCACCGGTTGGGGATATTACCCTGCCGGAGGTTTGGGCATGCTTCTGATTATCGTAATCGTGTTCGCCTTGCTCGACCGGCGATCCGCCGTTTAGCGGAGCGATAATCCGGGCCAAGGCTTGCCCCCCGGCCGTGGCCCGATCAGTCTTCTCGACAGCCCGTTTGTACAGTTGTGGGCCGCTTTTAATCACGCCGGGGTGCCTTCCCTGATTTGCAATTCAATACAGCAAATCTATATTCTGCGGCTCTCCATTCAGCGATTTTCTTTAGATTACGCGAACATTACAGCGTTCGGAGTATTGTTTCCGCTATGAGCCTATGTTTTATTGAGGAGCCAGCTTTCATTTATTGGCACACGAACTTTCGGATACCGGAATGGAGTTTGAAATTGGCACGTTGGGTTCTTACATGTCCTGAATGCAAACTGGAATTCACTCACAGTCAGGTGATAGACACGTATGGACCATCGCTCGTTGATGCATTCTCATGGATATGTGACAAACCGGAGCTTCCGAACGAGGGCATTCGACTGCAATGCCCCAATTGCAGGAATCAAACGGCTTATAAGCGGTACCAGCTTATCTACAGGGCGGATTGATAGTTGTATTTCAATTTCTTGAGAGGGAGTTAATTACCTGGAGTTGGTTGAGCATGCGCTTGCCGCGTGAATTTTAGGCGTTGTCGTTTTTGCTTTTGGGAACAGTGTCCTTGATATCCGCTTCGAACGTAACATCGACCGGAGCACCAACCTTAAGTTTTACTTTTTTCCCGTTCGCATCACGCAGGGTATTTTCAATTCGAATTTCCCGGTACAAATGATCGGCACCCTCCACGGAGATTTCGGCTTTCTCAGGTTCGTGCGGAATGGGAGAATTGATGATTTTCTCGACGGTGCCTGGTCTTGTGGTCCTCGGTTTTTTAAGTTTTTTCATACCGCTCCCTTAAAAATTCAAAAGCAGGTGCAAAAATATTAACAATTTTGGCAACTTTTTTCTACGGCATTTACCCCCAAATTGGAGTAATCGATCCTGACTAAGTCTGTAACTGTAAAACCTTCCCCCAGGCTTCCAATAGCTTGTTGATTTCCCCGTAGCATTCGCAGGAAGCCTGTTCCAATCCGGAGCGATTCTGAATGGTAACTTGCCCGCGCGTATACGTAATCAGCCCTCTTTTCTGCAACGCACTGGCAGCGACGGAAACGCTGGCCCGGCGTGTGCCGAGCATATGCGAGATGAAATCCTGAGTCAGTGGAAAAGAGGACTTCCCCACGCGGTCTTGCGTCATCAACAACCAGCGGGACAATTGCTTGTCGACGGAATGCAGTCGATTGCAGGCAGCGATTTGTATAGTCTGAATTGATAGTTCCTGGGAATAACGATGTAGATTTCGCTCAAGCACCGGACAAGTTTGTAGAACAGATTTCAAATTTTCTACGCTGATCCTGTGTCCCGTGGCAGCAATTTGAACGACCGACCGGACCAAACTGATTTCACAACCGACAATCACCGAGAGGCCGATAAAACCTTCACTTCCCGTCAGGCCCACTTCAATGCTGCGGCCATCCGTCATGACGTGAATAATCGAAACCACGCCGCCATTCAGAAAGTAGCAATTTTCGATTGGTTTGGCCGCTTCGGTTAGAACGGCGCGGGCTGGAAAAGCGGAGATTTCCATTTTTGGCAGCAGCACGTCCAATTCCGAGGTAGGAATTCCGCGAAGAATCTCGTTCTCAATGCTCTGCTGGCCTGAACCGGCATTCTGCCGTTTGACAGACACTTTCGGACCAGTTCCGCGGGCAATACCAGCCATGCTGCTCCACTGAACGAAATTTGCCTGATCGTTAAGAAACCACAGGCGACATTGTGTGGATGATCAATTAGGCGTCCTAAAGTTACTCTTTTCTATCGCATCATGCTAGCTCCAAATGTTAAACACGGACCATGACTGGATTCTGTTTGACAGATGGGTACGGTGGCGTACACTGAAAGCGAAAGCCATTTGCAGATAATGGAGGTCGGGGCGAAACGAATTTGATGCGAAAGCCAAATAGCAAATCGCAATCCGCCGCGAAGCCTGAATGGGCTTCGATGATCTATCGATTACGCAATAAATTGGGCATGAACCAATCAGCATTTGGCCACGAAGTCCATTCATCGGCGATGGGCGTCTCCCGATGGGAACGCGGGGCGCAGGAACCGTCCTCACACAGTTATATCGAGCTGGGTAATCTCGCCGGAGATCCGGATTGCTGGTTTTTTTGGAGTCGCGCAGGTCTAAGCAGCGAAGATTTGATGCGGGTTGTTCCGAAGTTGCGCAATCGGTTTAAACTGTCAGATACGGCTAGTATTGAAATTGTGCATGCGGGAGTAGCTGGCAAAAAGTTAAAAAAAGCCCAATTAGTCGCCATTCCCTTGCTGAAGGTAGTGGCAACCACGGATGGCGAAAAAGGCGATGACGTCCCCATGCTTCACGATGCGCCGATTGAAAGCATGCTTGCTGCTCCGAAAGAATGGTGTCCAAGTCCCGCCTCCACTTATAGCCTGCGAGTCCGTGGCAATTCAATGAATCCTATGATATACGATGGATTCATTCTCGTAGTGGATTCATCACAGACGAACCGCACTCAGCTCAACGGCAAGATTGTCATTGCCTGGCACAAAAATTCTGGATTAACGGTCTCTCGCTTCCGTCGCTATGACCACACCGAAGTCTTGCAGCCAGAAAATCGTGAATATGAATCGGTCACCCTCGATCGCAACAATAATTGGAAAATAATAGCCAAGGTTCTCTGGTGGATTGGGAAGGCGCCATAATTTAGACTTCGGGATAATCCGCGCGGTTCGCAGGGCAGGGCCCCCAACAAAGGCGAAAAACTCAAGATTTCGCTTAAGTCAGAATGATCCCAGAGCATTTTCGATTGGAGTATTTACGGCACATTAGTCCGATCGTCCGGAGTCCCGGAGGGACGCAACAACATAGCCCACCACGGAAGTGGTGGGGGTTCACGCGCCGTAAAAATTCAGCCCCGTAGGGGCCGGCACATTGATTCGGGCCTGTGCGCCGCCCCTACAGGGCTTTTTTATTTCGATGTTCGTTCCCACCACTTCCGTGGTGGGCTACATTCCTTCGCCCCTGGCGGGGCTGTCCTGCACCGGAGACCAGTGCTGTCAAATGTAAATACTTGACTCGAAACCGCTCTAAAGATTTTTTTCAAAAAGGGTTTGGTCCGTTTATCGCCCATTCAGAACGGTCAATCATTACGCATTGACGACTTGTGGTGTGCTGTTGAGCAGAGCGCGCACTTCATGGACAAGATGCTGGCCAGCAGTAGCCTTAGAAAGATAGCCATGGGCTCCTGCGGCAAGGGTTTCCTCAACAATTTGCTTCGAGTCATGCACAGAAAATGCCAACACTTTTATTTTAGGCCTGTGCCGCACGATCTGCCTCAAAACGTCCAATCCATTCATGACCGGCATATTGATATCCAGAATGACCAGGTCAGGGCCTTGCGAGAGCGTTTTTTCCAGGGCGTCTTTTCCGTCAACGGCTTCGCCGCAAACTTCCAGCCCGGGATCGCTTTCAATCATGGTCCTGATTCCCCGCCGAAGCACATCGTGATCATCCGCAATTAAAATCCGTTTGCGCCAGCCATTTTGCCCGGAAACAACCTCGACGGCGGTGGATTGGACATCCTGGTTCGCCGAATCTGCGTAATCCACCAAATTTTTCGCTTCATGGCTGCAAACCGGAAGAATCGCAGTGACCAGCGTACCGCTGCCTGGAACGGATGTGATTTCAAGCCGTCCGGAAAGCTGACGGAGGCGCTCTTTCATGCCCTGAATGCCGACTCCCAGCGCGGTGGCCGTCGGAGCGGACACTTTCATTTCCTTGCCAATGCCAATGCCAGCATCGCCAATTTGCAATCTGACTTCCGTGCCGTCGCACATGGCTCGAACTTGAGCAGTCGCGCTACCCGAATAGCGGTGAACATTAACCAGACTTTCCTGAACGACACGGAACAAAGCAACCTCCGCATCGGGTGCAAGCCTCACAAAACCCGTTGGAATATCCACGCTGGTGCGAATGCCGGTCCGGTTTTCAAATCCTTGCGCATACCATTCAATGGCCGATGACAGACCGAGTTCATCCAGGAGCGGCGGGTGCAGAAGATACGATAGTGTGCGAATTTCCTTGTTCACATCGTTGGAAATACCGATGGACTCGGCAAGGAGCCGATTCATTTCTTCATTCTTGGTTACGGCCCTATTCTTGAGTGCGCTGGATAGATTCATGGACAAAACGGCTAGCTTCTGCCCTGTGACGTCGTGAAGATCCCGGGAAATCCTGCGGCGCTCTTCATCCTGCAGCCGTAAGAGCCGGCCGGAAAGATTTCTCAGAATATCTTCGCTGGCTTTCAGAGCCTCGTTCGCGCCTGAAAGTTCTGTCATGTCCGTAGCGATCACGCAAATGGTGCGGACGCCGAACTCGTGAATGGGGCTCAGAGACATGCGAACAAGACGCCGTTTGCCATCGGAAGTCGCGAGAATCACTTCGCCGTGGGACTCGTCTTTGAGCGAATTGTGAATCAGGTTGTTCAGTTTGATTTGTTCCTGAGGCTCCAGGTATTTCTGTAACGAAGTACCGATGATTTCCTCGGTGGCAATCCCCAGAATGCTTCCGAAACTGGCGTTGGCATACAGAACCGTTCCGTGTTCATCAAGCGTCGCGGCTCCTTCGTTCATGGTTTCGACAAGAACTCGGTAAGGATGCTCGGCTCCCTGCAGCGTGAAAACCTGATCACCTTCCTCGCCATTTACAACCACTGCGTCTACCCTGCCGCGCTTGATTGCGAGGAACGTTTCCTCCAGTTCATGCACGCGGGTCCGCAAATCTTTAATTTGTTTTGCGGCCGATCTTCTTGTCCTGCCGGCTAGTTTGTCTGGCATCACTATTCCTTAAGGTCAAGACCAAGCAATACCTCTCGCTTATCAGACAGGTCGCCAACCAATCTTCTTAATGGCAGCGGCAATCTCTTGATCAAAGTGGGTGCGGCGACCACCTGGGCTTCCCTGGCCAACTCTGGTCGCTGGTAAAGATCGATCACTTGCAATTCAAATCGTCCTTCAAGATATTCATCGCACACGTCGCGAAGATTGCGAATGGACGCGGCGGAACGCGGCGTCTGCCCGGTTACATAGAGGCGAAGGGAATACATCTTCCGTTGAGAAGATTTCCTTTTCGCTGTTTGATTTGCCTTCTTCCGAACAGAACGCTTCATGCTTTCGCCCCGAGGCGCCGATCGTTTCGCGGCGAGCTCTTAACCGTCATCTGCTCAGGTCCACGAAGATCCAGGCCTACGAGGACGCGATCCACATTCGATAAATCACCGATAATTTTGCGAATAGGAACAGGCAAGTTGCGCACCAGGGTTGGGATGGCGAGGATTTGATCGCCCTGTGCCAATTGAGGATTTTTGGCCAGATCAATAACCTCCAGCGCGTACTCTCCGTCCAGATGCTCGGTGCAAATTCGCTTCAAATTGGCCAACGCGGCCAGCGATCGAGGAGTCTGTCCAGCAACGTACAGCCGAAGTTGCATGACCGTGTCTTTGGGCAGGGCAGCTTTTCCGTTTACTTTGGCGCCTTTCTTCATATGGAATCTCCCACGGCATTCGCCGATGTCGTCCTATCCGTCGATCTGGATTCCCCCAACCGCAAGCGGTTCATGGCATCCCGTTCCTGTTCCAATTGTTTTTCGCTCAACATTTCCTGGTTTATGGACGATTCCAATTCCATCTCTTCTGCGGCGAACTCCATATTGAGCATTTTGATTTGGGCGTCGAGTGCGCTGCGCTTCCTCTCGAGCGCTTCACGCTTCTGTTCGATACTTCTGAATCGAAGCAGTTCCTCCGCTTTTTCTTTGGCTTCCTGAGCTACGCGCGAAGACCCGGTAAGCACCAAACCCGAACCGATGTATGGCGGAATCAGTTGAATTCCGTCCGAACTCATTACAAATTCTCGAATCTGATTGGAATGCGGCATACCGCGAGATTTCAGAATGTAAACGCAACGGTTCCGTTCGCCGTTTAATTCCAGGTCCCGGCACAAGATCCACGTGTCCGTCAACGACGAAATTCCAATGTCGGTTTGTTCGAGCTGGTCGTTATTCACATTCAGGTTCGTAAAAAGCGAGGTAATATTCTGGCCCTTCAAGTGGTCCATCAGGCGAACGAGCATCGAATAAACTTCTTTCTGCTGGCTCCCTGTGATGAGATTTGTAATGGGATCGATGACCACATGCTGGGGCTTTACCCGCTCTATAAGCTTGTGTATACGGAGCAAGTGAAGTTCAATGCCGTACTGACTCGGGCGCCATGCTTCGTGAAACAGCAGACCCTGATCCTCCCATTGCTTAAGATTCAGTCCAACGGATTCCATGTTTCGTCCGACCTGCGCAACCGACTCTTCAAAGCCTACGAAAAGACATGGCTCTCCGCGCTGGCAAGCTGCGTTCACGAAACTGGCAGCCATTGTGGTTTTTCCACTGCCAGCCGTGCCGCTGATCAAAATGCTGGAACCCCGGAAGAAACCTTTTCCGCCGAGCATTTCATCCAGGTCAGCGATTCCCGTGGAAACGCGCTCATTTGAAACCTTATGACGAAGTTCCAGGGAAGTAACCGGCAAGACGGAAATGCCCTTGCTGTCAATCAGGAAGGGATATTCATCAGCGCCATGGCTCGTGCCTCTGTATTTCACGATCCGCAGTCGGCGCGTGGAAATCTGATCGCGTACCCGGTGATCCAGCAGGATAACGCAATCGGAAACGTATTCTTCCAAACCATTGCGGGTCAGCATATTTTCGCCTTTTTCGGCGGTGATGACCGTGGTCAGGCCGCGGTCCTTCAACCAGCGGAATAGGCGGCGCAGTTCCGCTCGAAGCACAGCTTCATTGGAAAAGCTGGAAAAAAGAGCCTCGAGCGTATCCAGGCAGATTCGCTTGGCGCCCACTGAATCAACCGCATGTTGCAAACGAATAAACAATCCTTCAAGGTCGTAATCCCCGGTCTCCTGAATTTCACTCGGTTCGACATACACATAATCCAGATATAATTTTTTTTGATTCGCCAGGTTCCTTAGATCGAATCCGAGCGAAGCGACATTGTGCTCCATTTCCTGAGGAGTCTCTTCAAATGCGATAAGGACTCCCGGCTCGCCAAACTCCTGGGCTCCGCGGATGAGGAACTCCATTGCCAGCATGGTTTTGCCGCAGCCGGGTCCCCCACAAATGATAGTTGTACGTCCGCGGGGAAATCCTCCATTGCTGATCTCGTCGAGTCCATGGATGCCAGTAGGGGCCTTTTGCAGCGCCAAGTTATGAAGGTCCCCGTTCATGGGAATCTCTAACTCAACTGTCTTTTGGCGTTTTGGCAACGCAACTCCTTTTTGGTGTCAAATCAAGATCCAGCTAGAGCACCAAATTCAAATAAGCAGCTTCGACAACAATCAGTCTCGAAACATTCAAGTTGTACAATTAGGGGTGGCTCATGACAGGCTAGCTTATATAGCTTAGGTGAGTGAGCTAGATATACAGTGTTTGCTGTAGATAGAAAACGATTAAACCTGAATCGCGAAAAGCCGGCTCTGACACGAATCCGGCCTAATTACTGCGATGGTAGGCCTGCGCGGATAATATTCACTAAGTGTTCTGGTTTGATCGGCTTGGCAAGGATATCGAACGAGTGACCGCGTCTTCTCGCATCTTCAAGTAAATTGCCGGTCGCCGCCTGCCCTGAGAACAGAATTATTTTGCAATTGGGCACGATTTCTCGAATCTTGATTCCGGTTTCAATCCCATTAAGCCCGGGCATCATCACATCACTTAAAACAACAGCCGGGCGCAAGATTTTCGCCAACTCGACTGCGGAGGCTCCTGAAGAAACAGAAATTGCGTCAAAACCTTCATCGCGAAGGATTTCCACGACCGTTTCAGCGATCAGGGACTCATCATCGACCACCATGATTTTGACCCGCTTGCCGAAGCCAGCCGATCCGCGGTTGTCTTCCAGGGAATTCACTCCCTCAGGATTACGTTTCGAATCCCCAAATAGAGGGAATGGGTAAACGTTCGGAATCTGCCGATTCTGAATCATAGGATCACCGTATTGTGGATGTTCTTCGTGCAAGCCGGGCTTATATTCTAATTCGTCAAAGCGCGTTCAGGCAAGAAGACTGAAAAAGCTGTCCAAGTCTTTCCCGGTTCAACACTGCTGCGCACCTGCAGCGTTCCGTGGTGCTTTTCCACCAAGCCGTGTACCAGCCAAAGACCCAAGCCGGTTCCGGTATCTTTTTTTGTAGTGTAGAAAGGCTTGAAAATTTTCTGGCGGTCCGACGGCAAGATCCCTGTGCCATTATCGAGGAAGGTGATACGAACACCACGTTCCGTAATAATTTCCCAGCGGCAGGCGTTGGACGCCCTGATTCGAAGCACACCCGCTTCGGGGAGCGCATCGATTGCATTGGCGATCAGATTGGCGAAAATCTGACGG
Source organism: Saccharimonadales bacterium (SeqCode) (assembly GCA_035486415.1). Classification (GTDB taxonomy): domain Bacteria; phylum Acidobacteriota; class Terriglobia; order Acidiferrales; family UBA7541; genus Palsa-360. Next base: position 116,932 of record DATHNC010000037.1, on the reverse strand, counting down.
ATTTCTCCCGGATACGCGACGATCTCAATCTCGTTTCCTGAATCGCAAATGAGAGTGATGCGCTTGAACTCGATTTTTCTGGAGTATAGGAACAGAACTTCGCGCAGAATTTCTGAAATATTGACTTTTGCGGGTGAGGCGCTGTCTCGATAGAAGCCCAAAGTATTCTTGGTGATTTGGGCAATGCGATCGAGTTCGTCATCAGCCAAACGCAAATATCTTTCTGAATTCGCAGGCTGCTTTCGCGCCAGGTAAATCAAGTTGGTCACGGATTCCAGGGGATTATTGATTTCATGGGCAATACTTGCCGCCAGGCGTCCGGTGGCCGCGAGTTTTTCGGTTTGGCGAAGATTTTCTTCCGATCGAAGTTGTTCGGTGATGTCGGTATTGGTGCCGAACCATCTCACGACCTGACCTTGTGCGTCTCGAATAGGGACCGCCCGCGTGAGAAATTGCCGGAAGTTGCCGTCAGCGCCGCGCAACGGAAAAATCATCTCAAATATCTCCCCTTTGGCGAGGGCTTCGCGCCACTTCGAGAGAACTTCTAAAAGTTTTTGCGAATCGTGAACCTGCTGCCATCCCCAACCTGCCATCTGTTCCGGAGTGGTCCCTGTATAATCGTACCAGCGCTGGTTGTACCAGGTCAGGTTCCCTTCCGGGTCTCCCATCCATGCCATTTGATGAATGGAATTGGCCAGCGTTCGAAATTCCTCTTCCCGTGCCTGCAGCGCGGTGTCACGGTTTTGAATCTCGGTGAGCATTTCGTTGAATTCATCGACCAGAACCGCGACCTCGTCACGGTCTGGTGGCACCGGAATTCGAACGGAATAATCCTTCTGCTGCGAAACTAGTTTTGCTGTATCCGCCAGCGCCAGAATCGGCTTTGAAATGGAACTTTGCGAAATTCGCGAAAGTGTTAATGCCGCGACGAGTGAAGCTCCTAAAATCGTTAGCAATATGATGCCATAGCTTCTGAGGCGGTCGTTCACCGCGCCGAGGTCTGAACGGATGAGGACAAAGCCTACTTCTTTGCCTTGAAACACGATTGCGCGAGCCAGTGAAAACTCACCATTCCCAAAATTAACGAGTTCACTTTTAACTGTATCAAGAGGCGGCAGATGAGGTGGCTGAGACGCGTGATCGCGCCAGTAACCTGCCAGGAAATCGCCGCTGGCCGAATAAATTCCGGCGTAGGTAATGTGCTGCGAGGCACGCAAGGCTGACAATGTAATTTCCGCGGACTTTGCGTCGTTGAAAATTAAGGGAGAAACTGAATTCGAACCGATGATCTGGGCTTGGATGGAAGTATTGGTTACAAGGTTTGTACGAAATGTGACCAGGTCCGACGCAAAAAAAGCGACTGAGGCCAGCAAAAGCGCTCCGCCGCTGACCAGCATGTTCATTGCTGTCAGTTTCCTGGAAAGCGAATTCCTGAATATCTTCGTCATGGAGTAGCATTTTCCGCCGGCGAATCTTTTTTCACAGCGCTGGCGACTTTCAGCAACTGGGAGCTGAATGTCAGCCCCGCTTTATCAGCCGCTGAAAGGTTTACCTCGAACCGAACCTTGCTATCCTGAATTACGAATTGGATCATTCCGCCGATCAGCGAAAAATTTGCAATATCGCTAACGGTCAAAATACTATTTTTACCCAGCGAAGACAGAATCTGTTTCGCGCGAGCAGCTTCGGAAGTAGCAATAAAAAGGATTTGGCATTTCGCCGCTTCCTGAACGTCAGTGATACGCCGCGCCACCATGGTTTTCTGTTCAATTTTTTCCCCGACGAGAACGTCATCAAGGGCTGCGCCAAACGGATCATGGCCTAGCACGCAAATAACGAAAGAATCTTTATTTTCCTCCCTCGGCGGCCATTGCACAAATTTGCTGAAATTATAAAGGTAGACGGCTTTAATCTGGTATTCCTGCGGTTTGGGTTGTTGTGCAAAAACGGAAGGCGATAAGATCACGTATCCGGCTAGATTTAATGCGAGCAACGCAATTTTCGCCCGCCTGACTTTTTCAAGTCTGAGAGGCGTTAAGAATAGAACGAATCCGGAAAAAGGGTTGAGTGGCCTCAATTCCCTGAGCTTCTCCACACTATTTTTCCGTAAACATTACGACGGATCGCGACATTCGGCCCGGGATCGCTCGCATACTCGACGTGGTAAGGTTGAAAAAGGTTACTCCCCACGGCGGACAATTCGAGATGATTTCCGACTTTCCAACCCAGGCGCGCGTCGGCGGTGGAATAAGCATGGATAGCAAAAGCAGGCAGAGCGCTTACATAACGGAAAGTCAAATCGAAAGTCACTCGCTTGGGAAGATCAAGCGAGGATTGGGTCATTACCTGATTTTGCGGACTGGCCCCCACTATTCCAGGCGCAGAACCAATATCCAACGAGCCCGGATTTTTCTTCAGTACCATGTGAAGGAATGAATACGATCCCTTCAAGGTCCAAAAACTAGCTGGCTTCCATTCAGGAACGATCTCTCCACCGATCGTGGACCCCTCCAGGCCATTTCCAAATTCGGCGGGAAGCAAAAGGTGGGGCGGGGGCGGAACGTTTTCAAGGAATCGTGCACCGATGATGTCTTCGCTGAACAAATTATTATACTGGTTAAAAAATCCAGCAACATCGACGTAAAGACTTTTTCCAATCAAACGGCGAAAGCCCAATTCGTACCCGTTCAATAATTCGGATTTAAAGTTTGGATTGCCATTGAACCGCGCAAAAAAAGGCGTACCGTCGGGCTGTATATTGATGAACCCGGAAAGAAAAAAATCTCTTTCCGCATCCGAGGGCGTGCGGACGGCGCGAGTCACCGCCGCCCAGAAAGTCTCTGTGTCCGTTGGAGTCCAAATCAAACGCCCGCTGGGCTCAGGTTCGACATTCGTGTAATTCGTGAGCACAAGTTTCGTGCCAATCTCAGCAGCCAGGCGATTGGGAATCAGCGTGATTTTGTCCTGAATAAATGCGGTGTACAGCTGATCCGTTCGGAAAGCGGGGCTGAAATATAGGCCTGGGGTAATTTCCAGTTCGTGCCCCTGGCTGGCGCGCGCGCCCAAGCCAAAAGAAATATGATGGCGCGAACCCAGATGGAACCGCTGCAAATAATCTACGTCAAATGTGTTCCGCAGGTCGCCGAAATTCGGCTCGCGACGATTGGTCCGATCGTAGTAAACCTGAAGTTGAACATCGTTATCTTCGCTGAATGTTCTCGTCCATCGACCCAATATATTTCCACCGGATAGATATTCCGTACCAGTGACGGTCTGCGTATACGGAGGGGTATAGTTCGTCAGGTTTACGGTTTCGCCCGCTCCCTCGTCGTAAATGTCACCTTGGAAAGTGAAGGAATCGCGTTCGTTTTTCTTCCAGTCTAATCGGAACCCGCTCTGGGCAGCACGCCAGCGATCGTAGTTTTGAGCGTCGAAATGATATTCAGGCCCGCGAACAAAACCCTTGCCGTAGATTCGGTAATCTAGCCCCTTCCCATTACTGCCTCCGTATCGCGCACTTATAAAGCCTTGCTCAAAGTTTCCGCCGCCTGCAGAAACCAGCAAACCCTGCGTATCCTTGCTTTTCTTGGTAATAATGTTAATCACGCCGTTTACTGCATTCGGTCCCCAAATCGTGCCGCCAGGTCCACGAATCACTTCGATCCGGTCGATATCCTCCATGACCGTGTCTTGCACTTCCCAATAGGTGCCGGTCAACAATGTGCTGTAAACGCTGCGTCCGTCCATCAGCACGAGCACGGAACGGGAAAGACGGCTGCCAAATCCGCGAATTCCAATCGACCATTTGTTGGCATCAATGCGAGCGACTTCCACTCCAGGAGCGAGCCGCAGAGCATCCGGAATGGTCGTTGCTCCCGAGCGCTTGATGTCCTCCTGCGTAATAACATAAATTGCTGCCGGCGTGTCCCACACGTGCTCGGGAGATTTTGATGCGGTGCTGACCTCAATATTCCCAAGTTGTTCGAGGCTGAGTTGTTTGAGGTTGCCTTGCGAGTCCTGTGCGCCGGGTGGAGTCGTTGAGTCCAGGGCAAAGGCCATGTTTGGGCTGTTGAGGAAAAAGAGGAGCATCGAGGCCCGCAAGCAGGCTTGTATCACATTCGTTCGCATCCCGATGAATTACCTCCGACAAAGTAATTTTCGCGATTGCTTCGCCCACAAACTCACAAACCCTTGATGAACTTCATGTGCTGAATTTCATAAGGCGCATATTTATCTAGCTTTTTTATGAAAACGAATTACTGAGGAGCACCCTCTTGCAAAAACTTGTTTAGCCCGTCCGCCGCTCAAGTAAAGATTTGATCGTAATCAGCAGCTGCTCGGGGCGATTGTTACCCTTCAGCAACCATTCGTCGATGACGCCAGTTGTCTCTCCCGGAAAATCAGGCAATCCGGATAGAACGACAATTGGCACAGACGGGTCTAACTCTTTAATCATCGAAGCGACTGCCGTACCTTTCATTCCAGACATCCAGTAGTCGAGGATGACGGCGTCTACTTTTTGGGACTTGAACAGATTGATACCTTCAGGGCCGGAGCGAGCCTCAATCACATGATGGCCAGCGGATTCCAGCAAAAGCTTACGCGCAAACATGCCGGTAGCTTCGTCATCGATGCACAGAATGGTAGCGGAGCCATCGGATCGGTCCAGATGCACAGGTCGATCCGCAGGTGTTTCCTTCTGTGGTTCATCCGGTAGAGAATCATCCCGCGAAGCGCTTTCTTGAGGGGTCGGCAGTGCCGCTATGACGACCGTACCGTTTCCATTTGATTCGACGTCCAGACGTCCGCCAAACTGTCTCAAGCGTTCGCGCATGCCGCGGATACCAACACCGAAACTATCCCCAGAGGATATTTTTTCGGTAACGTCCGGAGAAATCCCGCTGCCCTCGTCTCTGACTTTAAGAACGATCTCTAGAGGAGTGCGATATAAGCTGACTTCGGCGGTCGGACTGCCGGAATGGCGATGGATATTGGTCAGGCACTCTTGCACGATCCGAAATAGCGACAGCTCAACGTCACGCGGCAATTTGCCCAAATCAGGCGCCAGGTCCAAATGGACTGCAATGTTGCTGCGTTCCGAAAAACCGCCCAAATACCATTGCAGAGCCGGGGCCAAGCCGATTTCGTCCAGTAGTGGAGGATGCAGAAGGTATGACATCGTACGGATATCGCGCAACGCTTCTTCAATCAGGCTTTCGATTTCTTCCGCCACTTTGGCAGTTTCTTCGCTGAGATTTCCCTTTTCTGCAATCAGCTTCGGGACGCTCATGGTCATGGCGGCGAGTAATTGTCCAACGCCATCGTGCAATTCCCGCGCGATGCGGCGCCGCTCCTCATCCTGTGCTTTCAGGAGGCGAACAGAAAGGCTGCGAAGTTCATTTCTGGCCTTCAACAATTCTTCTGTACGTTTGGCAACGCGAGCTTCAAGAGCGACCTCAGCTTCTTTCCATTGCTGTATGTCCAGATTTATTCCTGCCCAATATTGAATATTACCGAAAGGGTCTCGAATCGGGGCTCCGCGAGAAAGTATGTAGTGCCAACCGCCACCCAGGCGTTTAAAACGATGTTCACGTTGCCAGAATGTTCCACGACGGACGCATTCCTGCCAGGCATCCATGGTGGCTTGGGCATCTTCGGGGTGAAGCACATTCGTCCATCCAGACTCGGAGTACTCCTGCTGCGTTAAACCGATTAATGTGAGGAACGACGAACTTGCATAAATGTTTTTTCCATCGGTATTGCAAATCCAAACGCCATAGTCAATGGACTCGCCAATCGCATGGTAGATCCTTTCACTTTGTTGCAATGCTTCTTCGGTTTCCCGCCGTTTGGTGTCGTCGCGAAAACTGACCACAATTCCCTTGATTTTACCGTCCATCCTGAGGGGTGAGGAACTGCACACTATGGGGAAAGAGCTACCGTCTTTACGAATAAAATTATCTCCAAATTCATGAAGTTCAAGGCCATCCTGCAGGACGCGCAGGCTCGGACAATCCTCTTTAGGAAAAGACGTGCCGTCCGGATATTTGTAATGGGCAATCTCGTGAATGTTTTTTCCACACAGGTCATTGGCAGTCCACCCCAACATTTTTTCTGCGGATGGATTGATATAAGTTACGCAACCGTTCAAGTCCAGGGTGTACAAACCTTCGGCGAGATTGTTCATCGCGGAGCGAAAACGTTCCTCACTTTCGCGAAGGGCCAACTCGTAAGCAGCGCTGCGTTGAAGAATCTCCCGAAAATCAAGAGGTCGATGCTCTTCTCCGGTTAATACTGGTTTAACAAAAATTTCGCGATTTTTGGCTTTTGAAATCGCCGTAAGCAAGTCAGCGGAGATTGCAGACTTAACGACGTATCCACACGCGCCGGCGTTAAAGGCCTGTCGCATCATTTCGGGGGCTTCGTGCTGGCTGACAATTACTACTTCCACATCGGAAAAAATGCGCTTAATTTCTCGCGTGGCATCCAGGCCATTCAGGCGGGGCATACTGACATCCATCACAATAATATCGGGATGGAGGGCTTTTGTTTTTTCGATGGCGTCATAGCCATCCACAGCTTCGCCGCAGAGCGTGATGGAGGGCTCAGTGGTAAGTACGGAACAAATTCCGCGTCTTACCAGCTCATGGTCATCGACTACGAGAATTCGCATCGTTCTTATTCCCGGAACGAACACAAGGCCTAAACCAATAGAAGGGGATGTCGAGGCATCCCACGGCCTATTATGTCGAACTCTCTCCTATGACGTTTCGGTCTGCATAATAGGGGCTGCAATTCCTCATCTCCATAGGGTATTTACCTGATTGCGGTCAGTTCACAAAGTCCCGGCATAGAACCACTCCTGGTGAAGAAGTTGATGTACCTACAGATATTAAGAGGAAATGTTACAGAAAGCCATTGATCGCAAAGGAATTTACGGACTGATATTTTTGGTTGCGTACGGATGAAGTCGCGACCATGAATTTTGGATGACACGGAGGAGAGATGGCTAAATACGGTGCTGCCTCAAAAAAGTCAGTAGAAAGCGCGTTGCACAGAGAGAAAAAAGGAACCCTTCGATCTGGCAAAGGTGGAAAAGGCGGGCGGGTAAAGAGCAGGAAGCAAGCGATTGCCATCGGACTATCAGAGGCGCGAAAAAAGGGAGCAAAAGTTCCCAGGAAATCATCAAGCAGCAGATAATCCAGTTACCTGGGCATTCCAATTGTAGTTTGAATGAGGCAGGAGGTAATTCCCGACATTAAAACCAAATGTCAGCTTATTTATATTCCAGCACCGAATTTTCCTCCAACCATTAAGTATCTTTAAAGTGTGTATCCTAAGCGTAATAAAGGATAACAACTATCCAAATACTGGGTTTAGCGTATAGATTTGATTTTGTCCCTGAATTAAGTATTAACCCACCTAAAGTAAACTATTCCTCTTAATGGACTTAAGGTGTTGACCATATGATTAGCACATATCAAAGTCCCACTAGATCAAAACCAACATCCACATTCAAAGCCAAAGGGCGCGTTTTAATTGCCTGCGAAGATAGTCAAGCGGCAGATGAACTTGTGGCAATTTTAAAGAAGGCCAACCTGAGGCCGGAATGGGCCAAGGATTTCACATCAGCATGTAAGTTACTTAAAACAGGCAAGTTTCATGTGGTCTTTGCTACACCGAGGGTCTCTGGCGATTCCTGGCAAAAGTTGATGGATTTTGCACGCGGTAGAGGGCAGGCCTTATCTTTTGTCATCGTCGCTCGGTCATTTGATTTGAGCGACTGGGCCAGTTGTCTGAAGTACGGCGCATTTGAAGTCCTCGATTCGATCAGTGAAATATCCCGCGTTGGTGACGTAGCAACGCAGGCACTTTCGGCGGCATGGGCGCTTGCTGGGCAAGCATCCGAGCGCCATGAAATAATGGAACTCCATGATTTAACACCATTTAACGCAGAATGCCCGGAGGTAGCGACTTAAGCCAAGGAGAATGAAACGTGGGCAAGCCTGTCAAAGTTGACCAGAAAGGTAGATTGAAAATCCCTGCCAGCCTGATCGATGGGGTGAAAGGGATGGGCAAGGAATTTTTTATAGCGAGCGAAGATGGTCATAGTGCTCGAATCTACCCTTTGCGCATCTGGACTGAAATTGAAAAGCGGCTGGTAAGGCTCTCCGCGCATGACAAGAATATGCAGAAACTTCTGATCCGCGCGAAGTATTTTGGACAGACTGTCAGCATGGATGCACATGGAAGAGTCCTGATTCCCTCCCTGCTCAGAAAGACCGCTTTGCTTCGAGGCGAGGTAGATGTCCTGGATTACCAGAATTACCTTGAAGTGTGGAATCACACACGGTTTGTTAAGAACCTGAACCGAAGTCCTATCACACAGCAAGATGAACTTTTGTTGGATCGACTCGCCAGCTGATCTCCGTCCCAATTCCTTTTCTAAAATGAGTAATGTTCTTTATTCACACGGACATGCCGTGCCTGCCTATGTGTAAAGAAGTAACGAACGGGGCGAAAAAATCGTATCGGTAACAAAAGCGAAAAAATCGAAACTGAAGTATTCAAAGGAACTTATTGGAACTTTCGTTGTGGCAATCAACGTGCACTGGATCAGGACGTGTGTGGTTAGGAATAAGGAGTTAGAAGTAAGGAACGATTAAATGCAGGGCGCAAATCAAGGCCGCAGAATACTCGGATCCGAGCCCAGATGGTCCCTCTTGATTTCCTTCGGAATAGCTTCAAAAAAGTTCTTAATCGCGGGTGAAGAAAGTCAAAGAAATATTGGATGACCTAACTGGGACCTTCCATGAAAAACATCGCGAAAATAATAAAAAGTGATAAAGTTTGGATGCCGAAACAGGACTGGCACGCGCGATTTAACTCCTTAAGGAATGTGCCTCCCATATTTCAGATGGTATGGGAAGCGGCACCTGGCCTGGTTTCCGCTGGATTGCTGATCCGCGTGAGCGCTGCACTGCTTCCGCTTGGGATGCTGGTCGTCACTCGGCGGATTATCGATTCCATTTATGCCTTGACCGCGCACCATACCGCATTGCCGGTCGGGTTCTGGGGTCTCGTCGCTCTGCAATTCGGAATGGCTTGCATGGTCATTCTACTATCCCGGCTTGTAGAATTCTGTAATACGAATCTGAACGAGCGGTATACGCGCCACGTCAACATCCGGATCATGCGTCACGGTGCCACGCTCGACCTGAGCAGCTATGAAGATCCCGATTTTTACGACAGGCTGGAGCGTGCCAGGGTTCAGGGCGCCGACCGCGTTGGAATGATCCAGGAGAGCGGAGAGTTGCTGCAGCAACTGGTCAGCACAATTTCGCTGGCCGTCGGAATTTGCGTAATTTCTCCCTGGATACTCTTTGCGCTTGTTGTGTGCGTAGTGCCTGAATTTTTGGCGGAAACATCGTTTGCATTTCTTGGATACTCCCTCAGCGTGAAGCAAACGCCTGCAAGGCGCGAGTTGGATTACCTGCGTATCCTGGGGACCAGCAAGGAGAGCGCGAAAGAGTTGAAGCTCTTCGGACTGGGACCATTCTTTTCGGGCCGGTATGAACTGATATCCAATAAAATTCAGAATGAAAATTTTGAATTAGCCCTGCGTAAATTACTTTTCGGAACACTTTTGGCTTTGCTGGGAACCGTTGGGTATTACGGGGCGTATGTTTACGGAATCTATTTGACCGTGGCTGGCGCGATAACGATTGGCACCCTAACATTCCTGGCAGGGGCAATCGCCGGCGCGAGTACCAACATTCAGGCCGTGTTTGCCACCTTCTCCAGAATTGCCGACCATGCCCTCTTCCTTACGGACCTGGTCGAATTCTTTTCCGTCAAACCGAAGATCTTTTCGAAGGCCGGGAGTTTGCCGGGTCCGCGCCCCATCCGCGAAGGATTTGAATTCAGAAATGTGTCCTTCTGCTATCCACGGAAGAACAAGCCTGTTTTGGACAATGTGAACTTCCGCATTGAACCGGGCGAAAGGATTGCGCTGGTTGGCGCAAACGGGCATGGGAAAACGACGATCGTTAAGCTGATTACCCGGCTGTATGACGTGACGTCCGGACAGATTTTCCTGGACGGCGTTGATTTGCGTGAATACAACCTCGAAGATCTTTGGAAGAATATCGGAGTTATTTTTCAGGACTTCATGAAGTATGACATGAACGTGGCCGACAATATTGCCACGGGCCGGATCGAAGAGCGCAACGATGCGTTCCGAATTCGCGCGGCGGCGTTCAAGAGCCTGGCGGAAACCGTAATACACAAGTTTCCGGAAGGCTACAACCAGATGCTAGGATGCAGGTTTACGGGCGGCGTGGACCTCTCCGGCGGCGAATGGCAGAAGATTGCACTGGCGCGCGCTTATTTGCGTGACGCCCAATTGCTGATCCTTGACGAGCCTACAGCTGCGCTCGATGCGCGTGCCGAGCATGAGGTATTCCAACGATTTGCGGATTTGACCAAGGGCAAAATGTCCGTGCTAATTTCTCACCGGTTCTCTACCGTCAAAATGTCGGACCGTATTCTGGTCCTGGAAAACGGCAGAATTGCCGAACAAGGCGCCCACAGCCAGCTTCTGCGAAGCGGAGGGAGTTACGCGGAAATGTTTGAGCTGCAGGCCGCGCATTACCGCTGATGCTCCAATAAGCTTGTGAAAACAAGCAGGAGGGAGTATCAATAAATAAGTGGGGAGTAAAGCAGACAGGCACATGCGATCGTAGATTAACGACCCACCAATAAATTCATCATCTGCCCGAAAGTGGAGTGCCCAACCTGTGAACTCCTCGAAGCGAACCTGCTCTTATTTTTTTGTTTCCTGCCTATTCATTTTTTCATTAATTTTTCTGCCCCAGATCGCGTCGGGGCAGACGCAGAACGAAACAATAGATGTAAACCTGCAAGCTCAGAGCCACGATTTCCCGCATTATTGGGAGCGAATGTTCGGATCAGGGCGCGCTGTCTTGTCCTTGCGGGATCAATACAGGCGAGATTTGAGTGAAGTGGAGGGCGCCACCGGTTTTGAGTACGTGCGATTCCACGCAATTTTTCATGATGAAGTCGGGTTGTATAACGAAGATGCTGCCGGCCAGGTTTCATATAATTTCTCTTACGTCGACCAAATCTATGATGGCCTTCTGGCCAATCACGTACGCCCATTTGTAGAACTTAGCTTCATGCCGCAGAAGTTAGCCGCAGAGCCTATCCTTCAATCGTTCTGGTACAAACCAAATGTTTCGCCACCAAAAGACTACGAAAAATGGGACGACCTGATCGCCCATTTTGCCCGGCATCTGATAGAGCGCTATGGGATTGAAGAGGTGTCTCAGTGGTATTTTGAGGTCTGGAATGAACCGAATCTGGATTTCTGGGCGGGAAATCCGAAACAGGAAACCTATTTCAAACTTTACGATTCAACGGCAAAGACATTAAAGCAAGTCGATAGCCGGCTTCGCGTGGGTGGCCCCGCTACAGCGCAAGCGGCCTGGGTGGATCGATTTATCACCCACACCGTGGAAAATAAAGTTCCTGTCGATTTTATCTCCACGCACGTTTACGCGAATGACTTGAGCGAAGACGTATTTGGAACTCATGAGAAGATCCCGCGAACGGAATTTGTGTGTCGTGCCGTGAAAAAAGTCCATGACCAGATTCAGGCGTCTCCATTCCGGGATATGCCTCTCATTTGGAGCGAATATAACGCGAGTTACAAAAACGAGCCCGAGGTGACTGATTCCGAATTCATGGGGCCCTGGCTTGCCGATACGATTCGGCAATGCGATGGCATTGTCACGATGATGTCTTACTGGGCTTTTTCCGACGTATTTGAGGAACAGGGCGTGGTAAAGCAGCCTTTTTATGGCGGATATGGGTTAATTGCGGAAGACGGTTTACCGAAACCTGCATTCAACGCTTTCAAAATATTGCATAACCTGGGAAACACGCGAATCGATAATGATTCGCATTCCGCGATTGTGACGAAACGCGCGGATGGGACGATTGTGATGGCGGTATGGAATCTATATTTGCCGGGGATAAATGGCGAACACAAACAAGTTGTAATTCACTTTCCAGGATCGAAAGCGTTCCACCGGGCCGTGATTTCGCGGGTCGATTCCACGCATGGTTCGCTGCTGGCCGCGTACGCCGGCATGGGCAAGCCTGCCTTCCCTACTCAAGCACAGATTGAGACTCTACAAAAAGCGGCCGCATTGCCGCCTGCGGAACAGATGCGCCTCCAACAAGGTGAACTCACGATCGATTTGCCGCCCCAGGGATTGGCCGTAATTGAATTTCACTAAGTGGATGTTTGGAGAGATCGGTTGGTTAAATTATCGGAAAGCGCATTTCTATCCTGTAATTCCAGTTCAGGCGTGGATTGGAATCCGGCACGCATCATTCCGCGTCGCGTCTGGGCATTCTTCATGAAAGTTTCCCAAACGAAGCCCGAGCGGGCGTTTTCAACCATCACCATGGTAATGCCCGTATCGATCCCGATCACATCATGGTCATACCAATTGGTCAAAGGATTGAAAGCATCGACGAAACCATATTGAGACCAGGCACCATTGCCGTAACGGTTTTTTATGTTTCGAAGGACGCGCATGACGGGCTCCTGCAAAAATGGCAAAGAGCCGCCGGCCGCACATGGCACGACGGTCCCATCAATTGGACCGACTGAGGGTGGACCGCCCCAGACGGCATAGCCACGAGCTGAATCCGAGGCAGTAATGCCCCATAAATCGTCGCTGTAATCAGGAAACTGACTTGAGAGGTCAATGCAGAACCGACGGTGTACATCGGTGGCGATAGCTGAATTTCGAAAATAGTCCGTGTATTTGTCGCGCTTGCCGCGAAAATCAAACCAGGCTTGCGAATATTGATGAACGAACAAAGGCGCAAAAGAACCGATAAAGCGAATACCATCATATTCGAATGGCGTTCGTTTCCATGCATCCCAACTTGCAGCGGGGAGCGGGTGGGAATCCGAGCCGAGCCCCAACAGGTACATCATCATCATCTCGCTGTAATTGTCCCAGCGATATTGCAGAAAGCCGCTTTCCGGCCTCCAGCCATGAGGCAAAATAGTGGTATCTTCCGACAGCCAGTCCCAATCCACACGATTGTAGATATCATAGGCAAGATCGCTGATTTCGGTATTTTGAAAATGCTCGCGGCAAGTAAGAATTCCGCACAGAAGTATAGAGGTATCGATGGAAGAAATTTCCGAGTCCCACAATCTTTCACCCGTGTTTATATTGGCCCAGTGGTAATAAAAGCCGCGGTGGTTTGGAAGCTTTTTCCAGTGAAAGCGCAAGGTGTTCAAAACTCTTTCTTTTGCTTCCGCGTGCGAGATAAATCCGCGCATATCCCCTATGCAAATTGCCGTCAATCCGAAACCGGTTGCAGCGATGCTGCCCAAATCGCTTTTATCAGGGGTTCTGACATTGCAACGATCTCTGACGATGCCAGTTTCCGGATTCGTCTGATCCCAGAAGTAGTGGAAGTTCGCGGCTTCCAGCTCCTGAAGAAGCGCGTCGTCCGGATCCGAAAATACTTTTTTAACCTCGGGCGCGGGAATTGGCGGGTTAGAAGCGTGCTTGGAAGGATTCGCGTGCTTACTGAGACGTTCCTGCGCTGCAAAAGGAGTGAATGCAGCCAGGCGGCCGAGCATCTTCAGCAGTCCGCGACGAGAGATACCTTTGCTGTCGTGACTTCCACCGCCAACAAACATATCGTTGATTATAGACTTTCTTTGCTTCAATAAAAGAGCGCCGATTGTTTAATATAGGTGAACGGTATTCCAGCCATCGTCAAACGGTCGGATGCGGGAGTTAAATAGGGGGCAGCATGACTCTCACTTTTAGCATCCCATCACAAAGGTGACACGATGTTCCAAGGGCGACTACTTCTCTGGACAATCGTTGCAGGTGTCGGATGTGTGCTGGCCATAATCTTAAGTTTTACTTTATTTCGCTATCACCGCAAGGGTCCAATCGTCTTGATTGGAGCGGTCATCAAACAGGATGAAGATCCCAATAAACAATCGCCAATCATGGACGTGGATATCAGCGAAGCAAATGGACTGGCAGCCAGCGATGCGAAATCCAACTTCACTGGTTACTTCGCGATCCCGCTGGAATCGGGCGTTGGACGCAATCGATCCGTGACACTACGCTTTCTGCATCCAGACTACGTGCCACTGGAACTCACCGAATTAGTGAGCGACACACTCACGATTGTTCACCTCGTTCCGATCCGCAGAGACACGGAAGATACGCCGGTTCAATCCGATCACCCGCCTATTAGCGTAGCGAACATTCGCATCAGGTATTCGACGCAAGCTGTGACCCAGGAGAATATCGGAACTGGAGTAAAAACATTCCAAATACGAAACGTGGGCAACATTCCTTGCCAGAATAGCTCTCCTTGTTCTCCAGATGGCAGGTGGAAAGCGGCAACCAACTCGCTGTCGATGGACGCGGGCGAGGGTAATGTTTTCGAAAACGCCAGAGTTCCCTGTATTGCAGGACCTTGTCCATTCACGAAAATTGACTATGATGGCTTTTCGCAGGGCGGCAGGACGATAAAGGTATCTGTGCGAGATTGGTCGGACACTACGACCTTTTTGTTTCAAGCAGAGGTCTTCCGGCCGCAAATTTACGATCTTGTGCAGATGACCTACCCGATTATCCTTGGGACTTCGATGAATTTTACGTTGCCACCCACAGCAGGCGGCCCTAGCATTGAAGCGGAGTTGAATGGCGAAAACATTGTATTTCCCCTGGGCCCGATTCCTGTCCTGAGTTGGGCCGATTGCGGCGTAAGCGTAGCGAGAAATAAAGCAAGACTATATCGATGTGAGTTGAATTCCGGGTACATATTCAAGTAACTCTGACTCAAGTAACTCTGATTCAGTGAGCATTTTAAAAACAGTAGAGACTGAAAATGTTTCATAGCTCAAGAACTTTGCAAATGATCGGCTCACTGGCGGCCCAAGGAGTCTTGCTGATGTCGATGATTCAGACTCCGATTACAGTTATAGATCCTGCTGCTCCAATTCCTCACACGTCTATCGACACAAGCTCATTGCAGGATATATTGCACTATATAAACGGCGCATGGGATACGTTGACCCGGTCCATGGGTCAATGCCAAAGCTTGGAAGACACCAAGACGGACAGCGAAGCGATCGTCTACCTTCCTGCCGGCATGGCCGTCCCCGAGTCATTATCGAAACTCCAGAATACCTGCAGGGTCCGCATCGAGCACCTTCCGAATAAAATCGAAAAAGTTGGTGAGTTTGATTCAAGCAAGATTCCCGGTGAAGGCTTGCTCTATTTGCAAAATCCATATGTCGTGCCAGGCGGGCAGTTCAACGAAATGTACGGATGGGATAGCTATTTTATTATTCGAGGTCTGATTCGCGATCACAGGGTGGAGATGGCGAAAGGCATGGTCGAGAATTTCTTTTTTGAAATCGAACATTATGGAGGTGTGCTAAACGCAAATCGCACTTATTACCTGACCCGCTCTCAACCTCCTTTTTTAACATCGATGATCCTGGCTGTTTATGAGGCCGAAAAAGCCGAAGGAAAAACGGATCTTACATGGCTGGAAAAAGCGTATCCGTTTGCGGAGCGCGGTTATGAGGAGTGGAACGAGAAGCCGCATTTAGCGGGAGATACCGGCCTTTCGCGATATTTCGATCATGGAGATGGCCCTGCACCGGAAATTTTGGGCGATCCAAGCCAATACTATCGCGGGGCTGCTTATTTTTTTCTGGCCCATGAGCATACCAATAAATCGTATCTGGTTCGCGTTGGGGAGCATGAAACACATGCGCCTGTCCCTGAACCCCACTTCCCTGTTCTGGCATGCGATGCGAAAGCGGATGAAGCGGAAACCGGAGAATGCTCCCCGGCCTACTGGGTGGGACTATCTCCCGACTTTTACAGAGGGGATCGGAGTTTGAGGGAGTCTGGCTTCGACATAACTTTTCGTTTCGGTCCATTTGGAGCCGCTACACACCATTTTGCTCCAGTTTGTCTGAACAGCCTTCTTTATAAAACCGAAAAAGATATGGAAGAAATGAGCATGTTACTTGGCCGACCGGAGCAGGCTGAGGCATGGAAAACAAAGGCAGCGGACAGACAAAAGCGGATGGTTAAATATTTTTGGGACAGCCACGAAGGGATGTTCTTTGATTACAACTTTGTGGTGGGAAAACGCTCGCAATATGTGTATGCAACAACTTTTTATCCCCTGTGGGCGGGTCTGGCGACAAAGGAACAGGCCAAAGCGATTGTTCATAATTTGGGCTTATTTGAACAGCCGGGTGGAATTGCGACGAGCCGGACGGACAGCCAGGCACAATGGGATTTTCCGTATGGATGGGCTCCGATACAACTTTTAGCTGTCGAAGGTTTGCGTAAATATGGTTTCGATACCGAGGCAAACCGGATCAGCGACAACTTCCTGTCCATGATTGTCGAGAATTTTAAGCGGGAGCATACGATTCGCGAAAAGTACAATGTGGTCAAGAGATCGTCGGAAACCAATGTTGTAGCGGGTTATGCGCAAAACTTCACAGGATTTGGGTGGACAAACGGCGTTTTCATTGAGTTATTGCACGAATCACCCGGAATGGTGGAGGCACTGTTCAATAATTCTCAATAATAAGCTGGCATACACGTGTAGAATTCGAGCATGGATTTGGTAGCGCGGGTA
This sequence comes from Saccharimonadales bacterium (SeqCode), assembly GCA_035486415.1. Taxonomy (GTDB): domain Bacteria; phylum Acidobacteriota; class Terriglobia; order Acidiferrales; family UBA7541; genus Palsa-360. The sequence goes on along the minus strand of DATHNC010000037.1, from coordinate 100,180 downwards.
TTCCGGGTTTATTAAGTTCATTTCCCCAGCCACAACTTTGCCTTCCAAAGGTGGACGCCGTGAAAACTGAATCTGATTTGCAGAGTGGCGCATCTCCAAATAAATCCGCCAATCGCGCTCTCGTTTATCTGGCAGCTGTCTCCGCCGCATTGGGAGGTTTGCTTTTTGGATATGACACAGGAGTAATATCAGGTGCGGAATTATTCTTCCGCAATGAATTTTCATTGTCGACAATCGCACTGGAAATAATTGTTAGCGGCGTTCTTGCCGGAGCTGCGATTGGCGCGCTGATTGGCGGACGATTAGCCGATCTGTTTGGACGCAGAAAATTGCTGATCGCGACTGCAATTATTTTCGCACTGGGGGCAATTCTTTGCGCGGTTGCGACATCGGCCCTTATTTTAGTGGTCGGGCGCATTATTGTTGGATTTGGCATCGGATTATCTTCCAGCGGAGTGCCCGTATATATTTCAGAAGTAGCTCCCGCCAGCGCAAGGGGATGGCAGGTATCTCTTTTTCAATTGGCGATAACCGTCGGCATATTACTTGCCTACCTGGTGGACTATGCGTTTGCGCGAATTGAGGGCTGGAGATGGATGTTTGGCATTTCAGTAGTTCCCGCTGCCATTTTCGGAATCAGCATGTTCTTTTTGCCCGAGAGTCCACGTTGGTTATTGCGAAGAGGAGAGCGCGAAAAAGCGCTCGCAATGTTGGCACGTGTGCGTGGTACATCAGAAATTCGCGTTGAACTGCAGGAAATAGAGGAATCTCTTAAGAAAGCGCCCGAAAGCGGCCATTTCTCGGACCTTTTCGCGCCATCCATCCGGCCTGCGTTAATTGTTGGCATTGGGCTGGCAATCTTCCAGCAAATTACGGGGATCAACACGGTTATTTATTATGCTCCACTCATTATACAGAGCGCGGGGATATCCTCGGCGTCAGGGGCCATTCTCGCGACTGCCGGTATTGGCGTGGTGAATGTCCTGGTAACAATTTTGTCCATGTGGTTAATCGATCGTAAAGGGCGCAGACCGTTGCTCCTCGTTGGAATTGCAGGCATGGCGATTACGCTGACAATACTTGGATTCGTATTCCGCATGTCCAACCAATCGGCCGGCATGGCTTGGCTTGCGGTGATCAGCCTGATGGCCTATGTCGCCTCGTTTGCAATCAGCCTAGGCCCGATTTTTTGGCTCCTGATTTCAGAAATTTATCCTCTGAAAATCCGCAACTCTGCCGAAGGCATAGCGGCTACATTCAATTGGGGCGCAAATCTTCTGATCACACTGACTTTTCTAACCCTATTGGAAAAGGTGGGGCCGAGCGGAACTTTTTGGCTTTATGGGGCAAGCGCAATTGGTGCGGGGATTTTCTCATATTTCTACGTTCCTGAAACCAAAGGACGAAGTCTTGAGGAGATTGAGGAGTTTTGGCACAACAAATCACAATTCGCCTCGGCAATACATAAACAATAAGCAAGTTCAATTGAGATGGACTTTTTTCCGCTGAGCAAAACAATCTGAGTAGTATCCGGCGCCAATTAAACTTTTCCTCCTTTCATCATTTAATTAAATTGCGGCAAATATTCAAGTGTATCTAGGGGCCGCCTACATGATTCCCTCCGCCCCGAATACGGCATCTCAACTCATCGTTTTTTTATGGAAAATCAGACATCAAAATAAACGCAAAATACACTTCTACGAGCCTCGGCAGCGAGTTTTTCTCGGCTTTACAAATACCGCGAAATTAAACGATTTTTTAATAATCTTCCTGTAAAAATCACGGAATCTCGCGAAAAATGCTCCGTTGCGCATTTTAAATTTCCGCAAATTCAAACTTCGCAAGTACTATTTTTTGATAGGGGACTATTCAAGGGGGAATACAACTTTCACCCGATTTATCGAAACCAACCTTCCGTGGTCTCTTAGGGACGGAGATTGTGGGAGCTTTTTAGATCGCGTGGGGCGATTACTTCTAGCTGAGCGGTAACCCACATTTCCAACTAACTTTTTGAGGGGAAACATCGGTTGGGACTGAGAATGGCGAAGCCATATCTTCTATGCTTACAAATATTCAGGAAATTGCGAATTCAAATTTAAGTGGTTCGTTGGCTACACCGGAGTGGTTCGCAGTTCGTACCCGGCCACGACATGAAAAAACAGTTCTAAAGCAATTGGAATTAAGCCGTGTTGAAGTTTTTCTCCCGTTGTGCACGGAAGTGCGAAACTGGAGCGATCGAAAAAAAGAAATTGATTTCCCCTTATTCCCCGGCTACGTTTTTGTTCATATACCCAATTCCAGCCACGCCCGATTGCTAATCTTTCAGGCCAGAGGGGTTATTGGGTTCGTAGGGCCGAATAACAAAGCTACACCAATTCCAGCTCAACAAATCGAAACGATTCGATCCTTGCTCCTAGCTCAAGTTGATATTCGTCCGCATCCCTACCTCAATGTCGGCCAGCGAATACGAATCCGAAACGGAGCCCTCCAGGGACTGGAGGGAGTATTGGTCCGTGTAGCGAGCGACCACAGCCTGGTCGTCTCCGTCGACTTGATTCACAAGTCGGTGGCGATTCGTCTCGAAGGTTATGACGTGGCAAGCCTCTGAATTATTTCCCAATTTAAAACCTTAGAAGGTGGGTTGCAATGTTCCAACAGAACGGCGACGAAATAACAGATTTTTCCTCCGGATATCTTGGCACTTTCCCACGTCCAGGCTCATGGTTTCGCAAAACAAGTTGGAGTCGGAGAGGAATTTGGGTATATGCAGCGGATCTCGCACTTGCAGCGATTTCATTCATGGCAACCGCGTCCTTCTTTGGAATGGCCAGCACAGCTTACCTGCCATCAAAGGTCATTTTTACTTATTTTTTCGCGGCAATGTTCTTCCGCGCGTTCGCATTCAAATTTTTCGGAGTCTGTGACCGTTCTTTCCGGCATGCGGGAATTCCAGATGTGATAGCGATTGGTAAGGCCGTGGGAACAAGCACGCTGCTGCTCTACTTCGTCTCCATTTTTGAAACCTTTCGCGGCGGAATCCCATTGCCAGGTGAGTTTCTGCTAGGGGACGCTGCCGGCTTGTTTCTTCTCCTTTCCGCACTCCACTTCGGAGCTCGAATTTACCATTTTGGCGCGGAACGGCCAGTCGCAGCAGTTTCCGTTTCACGGAGAGTAATTATTTTCGGTGCGGGAGACGCAGGGGCCTCTGTTTTAAAGGAATTGGTCGATACTCCACGATCAGGAATTCATCCTGTAGCGCTCCTGGATGACGACCCAAAGAAGAAGGGCACATTAATTTGTGGCGTTCCTGTAGTCGGAGGATTGGCAAGACTATCTGACACACTCTTTACATATCAGGCGTCAGAAGTATTGATCTGCGTTCCGAGCGCTACGCAGGAACAACGGCATCGTGTTCTCGCCGAATGCCTCAAGTGCGGCGTCCCGGTTCGAACTCTTCCCGGCCTCGCTGACTTGCTAAACAATCGAGCCACAACACAGGACTTGCGGGCCGTTTCGATCGAAGAAGCGTTGCAAAGAGAAAAATTCGTGCCTGACCATTTGTTGGCACAGGAACTTCTCAGCGGCAAAGTTGTGCTTGTCACGGGAGCTGGCGGTTCTATCGGCTCCGAACTTTGCCGCCAGATCGCGGCAGCCAACCCGAAGCGTTTGGTCCTGGTCGATAAATCGGAGAACAGCCTTTTCTATTGTCATATGGGCTTGGTAGAAACATTCCCGCAACTTGAAATTATGCCATTCCTTGCAGATGCAACCGATGCCCATGGTATCCGCGACGCGATTCTCGGCCAAGAACCTGAATTCGTGTTCCACGCAGCCGCCTATAAACACGTGGGGATGATGGAAATGCATCCCGACCAGGCCATTCGAAATAACGTTATGGGGACGAGAAATGTTTTGAACGCTTCGATTGAAGCCGGCGTAAAGACGTTTGTGAATATTTCGACCGATAAGGCAGTCAACCCTCGTTGCTTCATGGGACTATCTAAAAAGCTCACTGAATTATTGGTTAAAGAATTCGCCGAGCGCCACGGTGTGCGTTATATGAGCGTGCGATTTGGAAATGTCGCGGGAAGCACCGGCAGCGTTCTGCGAATTTTCTCGGAACAAATTTACAAAGGCAAACCAATACGCATAACGGACCCGCATGCCACCCGTTATTTCATGAGCATTCCGGAGGCGGTATCACTCATTCTGTGCGCTGCCTCGATCGGCTCAGGCGGCGAGACGTTTATCTTCAACATGGGAATGCCTGTAAATATTTATGAGCTTGCCAGGGCCTTGACTCTCTTCGCGGGTATTGTCCCCGGCGAAGATTTGCCCATCCAGTTTACCGGATTAAGGGAAGGAGAAAAGGTAAGCGAAGAGTTATGGGAAGAATGGGAAGTCCCGCAATCGACGGAAAATCCGCAGGTTTTTAAATTAACGGGCACGAACCCGCTGATGATTGACATTCTCCCTGCCGTACAGCAGCTTCAGGAATACCTCTCCAATCACGACCAAATCAGCATGCTCGAATATCTGGATGAAATCGTGCCAAGCTTCGCGTACCAAAGGTCCAGCGAATCTAAACAGGTTGTTAGTTACGCGGAAGGAAAACTCGCAAGGATGGCCGGATGAAGATTTCACTTTCTGCACCAGACATTCGAGAACGAGAACTGGAATACGTGAATCGCGTTTTAAGTTCCAATCATCTCAGCATGGGGCCATGGCTCGACAAATTTGAGCATCGGTTCGCCGAATACATTGGCACGAAACATGCGATCGCCGTGAACAGCGGCACCTCAGGGCTTCATCTGTGCGTTCGCGCGCTGGATATCGGGCCAAAAGATGCAGTGATCACAACTTCTTTCAGCTTTGTGGCATCGACGAGCTGCTTTCTGTACGAAGGCGCACTTCCCATCTTCGTCGACATCGATCCCACCACGCTCAATTTAGACCCGGCAGCAGTGCGCGATTATTGCAAGAATCAATGCACGCGCCACGCGAACGGTTTACTGATCGACCGTCAAACTGAAAGAGTCGTGAAAGCAATTCTTCCAGTACACGTTTTCGGTTTGCCCTGCCCGATGGACGAGTTGATGGATGTCGCTCGAGAATATGGACTCGTAATTATCGAAGATGCATGCGAAGCGCTGGGCGCGGAATTTGACGGCAAGCGCGCCGGAACTTTTGGGAATGCCGCCGTGTTCGCCTTTTATCCCAATAAGCAGATAACCACGGGCGAAGGCGGGATGATCACAACGGACGATGACCGCGTTGCTGAGCTGTGCCGCAGTATGAGGAACCAGGGACGCGATTCAGATGGCGCGTGGCTGCGGCATGTTCGTCTTGGATATAACTATCGCCTTAGCGAATTGCACGCTGCACTGGGCCTCGCCCAATTGGAACGCGTCGATTCCATTCTTTCTTCGCGGGCAGAAGTGGCGGATCACTACACCAGGATGCTTAAGGGCACCGCACAGTTACAACTACTGGAAACAGATCCACGAATGAAAAGAAGCTGGTTTGTTTATATCATCCGGTTCCAGTCCAACTCGCCTGAGAAATTGCGGGAGCATGTGCGAACCGTTCTTCGAGAAAAAGAAATTGCAACTCAGATTTACTTTACGGCCATCCACCAACAACCCTTTTACCTGAAATGCCAGTCTGGCGGCATCTCTTCCCTCCCTCACACAGAGCGTGCTGCCAATGAATGTTTAGCCATACCGTTTCATTCCAGACTAAGCGAGACAGAAATAAAATTTGTTTGCGATTCAATCAGAGAAGCTCTCGAACCACAAAAACAGGAGTCGTCGGCTAACTGCGAAGCTGCGCAACTCGTTTCCACGCAAGTAATGGATACGTAAGATCCTATGTCGATACAACTTGTTTCAGGATTCGTGGCACTGATTTCTTGCCTTGGAACCTTGCCCCTCGTAAGGCGATTCGCGCAACGTTTCAGCCTGTATGACGAGCAAGGCCCTCTCAAAATTCATAGCGGATATATTCCGCGTCTGGGCGGAATCGCAATGTTCGTAGGATTTCTTGCCGGCACATTAACGCACTACGTGTTCGGCGTAAGGCTGTCTTACCTTCCTTTGTTCATGTTCATCCCCGTGTGGGTCGTCGGTTTGATAGACGATGTTTGGTCACTTGGTGCGGGATTCCGCCTATTCATCCACATCTCCGCGGGTTCCGCACTTTGGCTTGCCGGCTGGCGTTTAATGTGGTTCACCTCTGCTCCATTGGACCTGTTCGTTACCAGCGTGTTCGTCGCATTCATGATTAATGCGTGGAATCTTCTTGATGGAATGGACGGGCTTGCTTCAGGAACCGCCACGATCGTGTCCATTGGATTTCTGATGATCTCATCAGTGGAAGCTAATGGAATTGGGATGCTGGTTGCCGCTTGCCTGCTTGGCGCTTGCCTGGGGATGTTTTCATTCAACACGCCTCCCGCAAAAATGTTTATGGGGGATTCGGGCAGCACGTTAATCGGCATCGCTCTTGCTTTCCTTTCGCTGAATTGGGTCAAGACGACTTCAGATCCTCACAGCATCGCGATCCCACTGCTTTTCTTTAGCATTCCTCTTGCAGACGCTTGTCTCGCTATCCTTCGCCGGTCCCGTACGCCCAGATTACTTTTCGATGGCGACAGGCGCCATTTCTATGACCTGCTCCTGCAGCGCGGGTTGAGTGTGGAAACTGTCTTAAATATTTCCATGGGAGTATCGGCACTTCTTGTTCTTTTGGGGTGGATGTGCGTGCACCAGATTATCGGGTTGAGAGCTACGTGTATTGCAGTTGCGTTGGGTTTGATTTCTTCCGCGATTCTGCTCGGTTCCCTGCAACCTGAGTCCAAGCCATTGCAACCAGCCCGGCAAGAAAGTCCTGCGGGGTCCGCAGGCGAATAGACCGAAGTTTATCTTCAAGTTCAACTGGAGACCGTAATGTCCTCCTACAACAAAATGATCGAAAGCATTTCACCTTATGATCCGCGTAAATCTTTGAATCGAGAGGTAGCCAATCCTCCCTATCCATACGCGCGTCGCGAAATAGAACCGTCTGAGGGCGCGCTGTGGCGGCAGTGTTTTCGGATTTTCAGGAAGCACTGGAGGGGTTCCCTCGCTTTCATCTTGTTAGTCGAACTGATCTTAGGATTGTTGGTCGTGACGATGGACAACACGTACGAAGCCAGATCCGTCATCGATGTGGAACCTCTAGGTGCGGATTCCATGGGGTTGGATCGTGAATCAGCGGCCATTTCCTCGAATGTCCCGGCCTATCTCGACACACAAACAGAAATTTTGAACAGTGACGGGCTCGCGATGAGCGTAATTAACCAACTTCATCTCGATCAAAACCAGGCATTCTTGAAGCCTTCTGTATTGCAACGAGCAATGGCCTGGATCGAAAGTTGGCTTCCCTCTAACAATAAGGAAGGCATTCCTCGCGACACAGAAAGACTCCTGACTCTTTTTCATAAAAACATGACGATAGGAGAAGTGAAAGGGAGCCAACTGGTTGAAATTCGATTCGAGAGCACGAACCCCCAGTTGGCAGCAGATGTTGCCAACGCGACCGTTGAACAATTTATCGATCGAACTTACCGCAGCCGCTATGAGGCTACGCTGCGTGCCGCTCAATCTCTCTCTCCACATTTGGCGGACTTGCAAAATTCTGTCAAGCAGTCCACGGATGCACTTTTGGAATTTCAAAAGAAGCATCCCAGCGCGGAGTTGGGCGCTGCGGGTCCTGTGTCTACCGACGGGACCACAGGTTTTGCCAGCGCCTCAGGAAGCAATCCAATCGCAACCCGCGTGAGCGAATTGAATCAACAGCTGACACAGGCTATGGGTGAGCGGTTACAGCAAGAGTCCTACATGAAGCAAATCAAGGAGGGGAATGTTGACTCACTTCCCCAGATGAAAGACAGCCCATTAATTCAAGGATTGACCAGTCGCCTGGTGGATAGCCGTGCACAACTCGCGCAAGCCCTTGGCGTGTATGGAAGCAATAACCCCCAAATACGCAAGCTGGAAATGGAATCCGACGAACTGACCAAACAACTGGATACCGAACGTGCTCGGATCGCAAGCCAAATTCAGTCCGCTTACAACTCGGCGCAAAACCGTGAGCAGTTAATTCAAAACACGCTGAACGGAATGAAAGGCCAACTCGACCAATCGAATGCGGAAATTGTCCAATATGACGCGTTGAAGCGCGAAGCCGATGCAAATGGCAATTTGTACACAACACTGTCATCCCGCACCAAGGAACTTGCACTCACCGGCGCGTTGAATTCCGGCAATATTCGCGTGGTGGACCAGGCGCGCACGCCGCTTTCGCCTGATGGACCGCACCGCCTGCGTATTCTTGCATTTGGCGCATTGTTCGGAATTTTCGGCGGAGCGATCCTGGCATTTGCCGCCGAACAAATGAATGACACGATTTCATCCGTGGAAGATTTTCGGCAGTGGTCCGGAATGCCCACGCTGGCCCTTGTTCCCCAGATTTCAATCCCGGGGTCAAAACCTGCGTTGGGCTCGGGAAAACCGACTCGCATGGCAATGAGAAAATCCATGGCCGCGATTCGGTTGAATGGAATGAAATTCCTTACGGAAAATCCAAATTCTCCGGAAGCGGAAGCCATTCGAAATCTCGAAACGAGCATTCGAATTCCATGCTCCTCCGTCAGCCGTGGCGTGCAAACCATCCTGGTAACTTCCGCGCTGCCCGGAGAAGGAAAGACCACTGTCGCAACGAATCTTGCTCTGGCGCTTTCGCGGCACGGCAAAACGTGCCTGATCGATGGCGATTTCCGCCATCCATCGATTACTTCGTCGTTTGGCCTTACCGCGCGAATCGGATTGCAAGACCTGTTGACGAACCCGACTGATTCATTAGATGAATCCATAAAGCCGGTCCCGGAGGTCCCCAATCTAACGGTGCTTGGTGTCGGAGCCAGAATTCCAAATTCTCTGGAATGCCTGACCTCTGCACGAATGACGGATCTCGTCAGCGAATTGAGGACCAGGTTCGAGTACATCGTGCTGGACTCGCCTCCGGTCATTCCATTTTCGGAAGGACGATGGCTTTCCACTCTCTCCGACGCCTCGATTCTGGTTGTTCGTTGTGACTGTACTGCCAGGAGCGCAGTGACCTTCAGCCTGGATATCCTGGAAGACTTGAAGGCGAATGTTCTTGGCGTCGTCCTGAATGGCGTGGATTTGAAGCAGGAATATTACTCCTACGGAATGAAAAACTACGATTCTTATGTTTCGAAATAACGAGATCTGCTTTTTTTTTAGAACTCAAATTAATGCGCTAGCAGGAATCCCTCGGGAAGACTGTCATGAAAGGAGCGTAATGCCTAAACCAATTTGTATTTTCTTGATTTCCGCCGCCTTAGTCTTGATGAATGTAGTCGTCGCCGGCGCACAAGTTAATTCTACTAATCGCACGACCATACCTGCCCCAAGCCGGGTTTCGGATCAACCTATTTCCAATTTCTACGGCGGTTACGAAATTGGAGTTGGGGACATTCTGGACATCCACGTAAATGACGAAGAAGAAATTTCAGGAAGGTACCAGGTTGACGAGAGCGGGAAGGTAAAGATAACGCTGCTTTCAAGCCCACTTGATGCGGCCGGAACCACTACATTTGACCTCGCTTCGCGCATCAGCACTGAACTGAAAAATCAACAAATTCTGCGCGATCCATCGACGACCGTGCTCATTCTCCGCGCAGTTACGCAAAATGTTTCCGTTCTTGGCGCTGTCGTGCGACCAGGAGTTTATCCGGTTGAGAAACCCTCTACTTTGCTCGATGTGATTTCGCAAGCCGGCGGATTAGGTCCAAATGCAGGAAACTCTCTTACGATTTTTCACGGCTCTGAAACCCCGGGATCGACCGCAACAGCTGCCACCGCTGCAGCGAAAGGGACTCCAGTCGCGACGGTCAATATTACTGATCTTCTTGCTGCTAAAGATCCATCGCTCAATCGACCGGTCCACTCCGGAGATGTAATAACTGTAAACACCGCTCCCGTCGTGTTCGTTGTCGGATCCGTTACTAGGCCCGGCGCGTTTGCCATACAGGATCGCAGATCGGAAATGACCGTCCTTCAGGCAGTGGCCATGGCCGAAGGACCAATGCCAAATGCGTCCCTGGGCAAAACGATCATCATCCGCCAATCGACAAGCTCGAAAGAAAGACAAGAAATTCCTGTCGATTTAAAAAAGGTAATGAGAGGCAAGGATACGGATCAGGTTCTCGAGGCGAACGACATTCTGTTTGTTCCGCAAAGCGGTCTCAAGGCCGGCGCACGCAGGCTAGGCGAAATGGGAACCCAGGCGGCTGTTGGCGTCGCATCGTACGCAGTGATTTTCTAACCGTATAAATCCAAGGAGACATAACGGACATGGAATTGACTTCTACTGTTGCAAGCAAGGCCAGGGTAAACATCTCCTTTTTCGATCTTCAAGCGCAATTCGCAAAGATACGAATAGAGATTCTCCAGGCCGTGGAGACTGTTCTCGAAAGCCAGCATTTTATTCTCGGGCAACAGGTAGAACTCTTTGAAAAGGAAGCGGCGGCTTTCATTCGAGTTCCGCATGCGGTCGGCTGCGCCTCCGGCACAGATGCGCTCTATCTTGCGTTGTGCGCTCAAGGCATAGGGCCTGGCGACGAAGTAATCACCACTCCTTTTACATTTGTCGCAACGGCGGGATCCATTGCACGTACGGGTGCAAAACCAGTGTTCGTCGATATTCTTCCCGAAACATTCAATATTAATCCGGCGCTCATCGAGCAAGCAGTAACCACAAATACGAAGGCCCTCCTTCCTGTCCACTTGTTCGGACTATCTGCTGCCATGGATCCGATCATGGCCATAGCAAAGAAACACTCGCTGGCTGTAATCGAAGACGCTGCCCAGGCGATCGGAGCGACCTATCACGGAAGAATGATTGGAAGTATTGGTGACTTTGGATGCTTCAGTTTCTTCCCTTCCAAAAATCTGGGTTGCGCAGGTGATGGAGGCATGGTCACAACTCGGCACAAGTCCATGGCGGACCGTTTGAACCTGCTTCGTGCCCATGGAACGCGCAAAAAATATCACTCGGAAATTATCGGGATGAACAGCCGGCTGGATGCTCTGCAAGCTGCAATTTTACGGGTAAAACTCAGGCATCTGGATAGCTGGACGAAAAGCCGGCAGGAAAGAGCGACACTTTATTCTGAACTTTTTGATCAGTACAAACTTTCAAACATGATTGTCGCGCCACAAGCGCCCTCGCAGTTTGGACATGTGTATAACCAATATGTGATTCGATGTGAAAATCGCGATTCTTTGCGCAATTATCTGCAGGATCAGGGCATACCAACGGCTATCTATTATCCGGAACCCCTCCACCTGCAACCGGCATTCGATTACCTCAAATATGCAAAAGGATCGATGCCCGAATCTGAAAAAGCTTGCGACGATTCTCTCGCCTTGCCAGTGTATCCGGAATTGCCGCTGGAAGATCAAGAGCGTGTCGTGCAAGCCATCGCCGATTTTTATAAATCGAAAGACCGGAGCATGAGGGAGAACCTAAAACATGAATGATCACATTGCAGTGGCCGTTGTGGGGTGCGGATATTGGGGAAAGAATCTTGTCCGCAATTTTCACCAGCTTGGAAGGCTGCGCGTCGTCTGTGACGTTGACCGGACACAACTGGAAAAATTGCGACAGCAATACGAAGGCGTGGATATTTCCACGTCGTACGAAGATGTTCTCCGGCGCCAAGATGTCGAAGGAATTGTGATCGCCGCGCCGGCCGAACAACACTACTGTCTGGCCAAGCGCGCGCTGGAAATGGGGAAGGATGTCTTTGTCGAAAAACCTCTCGCCTTGAATGTTGCACACGCAGAGGAACTGACCGAGATGGCTCGCAAGTCCGGCAACATTCTTATGGTTGGGCATTTGCTTCAATACCACCCGGCGATTACGAAACTGAAATCATTGGTTCGCGAAGGAGCGCTTGGCAAGGTTCAATATATTTACTCCTCACGATTGAATTTCGGAAAGCTGCGGACAGAGGAAAACATTCTTTGGAGTTTTGCTCCACACGACATATCAGCAATCCTGTTCCTGCTCGGCGAGGACCCTACTTCGGTTGCGGCACATGGCGGAAACTATTTGAATGCGAACGTCGCGGATCTGACGCTAACCAGTTGCACGTTTGCCAGCGGGGCGACGGCGCACATTTTCGTCAGTTGGCTGCATCCTTTCAAGGAACAGAAGCTTGTTGTCGTGGGCGATCGTCAAATGGCCGTGTTTGACGACATGCAATCGGAACGCAAACTTGTTCTCTATTCGCATCGGATTGAATGGCTCGATCGGCATCCCATCGCAAAACAATCGGAAGGACAAGTGGTTCAGCTTCCATCCCAGGAACCTCTGCGTCTGGAATGCCTGCATTTCCTGGAGTGTATTTCCACTCGTCAAACGCCTAATACCGACGGCGACAACGGTGTCCGCGTGCTTCGAATTTTGAATGCTAGCGAGCGGTCGTTGAAGAGCCACGGTGAGGTACAAAACGTAGGTGGAACAAAACCGGGTTATTACGTCGACCCAACTGCCCGCGTAGATCTGCCGACGAAGATCGGAAGCGGCAGCCACATATGGCATTTTTCGCATGTCATGACGAATTGCGAGATTGGCGAGAATTGCAATATGGGGCAAAACGTCCATGTGGCATCGGGAGTACGCATCGGCAACAACGTAAAAATTCAGAACAACGTTTCCCTATACACGGGAGTGGAACTTGAAGACGACGTTTTCTGCGGGCCGTCTATGGTATTCACCAACGTCACGAATCCGCGAAGTTTCGTAAACCGGAAAAACGAATATAAAAAGACGCTTGTACGTCGGGGCGCATCCCTTGGGGCAAATTCCACGATAGTTTGTGGTGTAACGATCGGCGAATATGCGTTCATTGGCGCCGGAGCAGTCGTGACGCGCGACGTCGCTCCATTCGCATTGATGGTTGGATCTCCCGCCAGGCGGATTGGCTGGATGTGCAAGTGCGGCGCTCGCCTTGAAGTAAATAAAGATCATGCGCATTGCGGGAGTTGCGGCCAAAACTATTCTGTGGTTTCCAATGAAATCAAGCTCGCAGAGTTGGCGCCAACTGCTACACAAGAATTGGAAGAAAAGTTAGTAGCTCCCCGGGGCGCCTCTCTTTCACGATCGGCCTCATGACAAAAGCAATTTCGTCACATTCAACTGAGATTTAACTTCCTGGTTGTAATACGGTTCCCAAATCGCGGTTGCCTGAAGTATCCACTAAAACCATGTCAACAAAAATTGCGACACCTGCAGGATGCGAACCAGCTCTGAAAGATAAGAAGTCACTTCAGTTACAAGCCATTCCAAAAGTTTCAAGGGAGATTACTTGTCAAATTCTACGGCAAGAAGAATACCCGGAATGGGACAACTTGATCGACAGGTCTCCTAACGGAACAATTTTTCATTATTCCTGGTGGCTTCAGACGACTTCGGCAGATTTCACCATTCTCGCTATACGGAATGAGCGTGGCGTAATTGTTGCCGGGATGCCGATCCCGTTTGAACGCCGCCATGGTCTAAAATTGTTCCGGTCTCCCCGCCTGACCCCTTACCTCGGGCCGGTGTTCGATGTGTCTAATATTGATAACACGTGCGATCGCCTTCATTTTATGCGGACGAATGGAGAACTGCTCGCGCGAAATATTAAATCCTACGACTGTGTGCGATACGTCGCTGGCGCGTGTGCTCCGGATTTGCAAGGTTTTCTGTGGGCTGGTTTTCGAGTAAATCTCGCCTACACTTTCCGTTTCCCTTCCACGCATACACTCGATCAAATTACCGCGGGCATGACTCGCACGCATCTTCAGAAACTTACAAAGGCTATGCGACTGAATCTCACGGTCGTTCGAGATGAAGGCGTCGAAGATCTTGTCCTCTTATACCGGAAAACTTTCGAGAAGCAGGGATTAAAACCCACCTGCTCCGAAGATTTTCTAAGACGTCTTTGGAATGAAGCTCATTCCCAGGAAAGAGCTCACCTGTACATTGCCAAAACACAAGATGAAAAGCCTGTAGCCGCTCTGCTCACGGTGCACGATAACCGAACTACTTACCAAATCGTTTCCGGCGTAAATCCCGATTTTCGCGAAATTCCTGGCGCTTATTTAATCCTTTGGAAAGCCATGCAAGACACTCTTCTCGCGGGTCGCGACTATGACTTCGAAGGATCCGGCCTGCGAGGCGTGGAATGCTTTTACCGGCGATGGGGAGCATCGGCGGTTCCGATCTGGCGGCTGGAAAAGTCAGGATCGTGGCGGGGCGGCTTCTTCCACACCTTGGTTGAACGCCGTGATTTCAAAAGGGTTAATAAATAATCTTATTCGGTCGAAATTTATTTCCAGCAAGCGCACTTTAAGAGGAGATCCATGGGGTCATTTGCAGAGCCGAACTCTTCACCGCGGGGCCGGGTACAAGTCGCCAATCATATTCCCCACCTGGGCACGAATGTGCGAATTACTCCGCAAGCACGATATTACGCGGTTGCAGAGTTGGCGCGGCGCGCCGGAGTAACTCGCGAATTTTTTAGAACATGGAAAGTTTCCGCGACCTCCGACCATACGGTTTTTGAAATTGCAAATGGAACTTGCAAATTCATTCGTTTTCCTCACGCATCCCCGAAGATTCTAAAATCTCTCGCCTTGGGGGAAATGAGTTCCATCAGTGTTCCACTCGTATCGAACATTGGTGAGGGAAACGACAATCAGCTTTCGCACACCGTGGTTCCCTTCGTTTCCAGCGAAACGCTGGACGGTCGCCCACTGTTCTACCTTTCAGACCCGAATCATCTGGAATGTTCACTCGATCTTCCCTTATCAATTCTATTGACCCTTTCGCGGTGGGAAGAAATGTTTGAAATTCCCCGCGATGGACACGGGCGTTTTCAGGCAAGAGACAGCATTACGTGTACAGGAGGATTCCTGGACCGGCCGATCGTAGACGAGTACGGGCTTGCGTTTGAACAAGCCATGACTTTACTTTTTCCATCATGGAAAAAAACGTCGCGAAAACTGCGGATCAAAGTTAGCCATGACGCCGATCACGTCGGTATACCTTTCCGCTGGAAAACAGCATTGCGGCATAGCCGCTCCGGCGCGATCCAGAATTCATTCCGGGATGTGTTCAGTCAATTTAGCCGGGTCGATCCCGCGGAACTTAATTCGATCCGCCACATTACACTCGCTTCCATGAAACACGGCTTAAATTCCACAGTCTATTGGAAAGCTGCTCCTCCAGGCCCAAAGGACAGCGGATACGACCCTCGGCACGATAAAGTTCGGCAGATGGTGAAATGGCTGGATAACATGCAGGTTGAATCCGGCGTTCACCCCGGATACAACACGTTTCGAGCTCCGGAAAAATTGCGGAGAGAAGTTGCAATTCTTCGCGACACATTAGGAGACCGGCCACTTGGCGGACGGCAACATTATTTGAGATGGTCTCCGGACACCTGGCTGGACTGGGAAAATTGCGGCCTAGTCTATGACAGCAGCGTAGGGTTCGCGGAGCAAATCGGGTTCAAGGCGGGCACTTGCATCCCTTACCAACCATGGCTTTTTCCGCTGAACCGGCAGGCCGATCTAATTGAAATACCATTGCTGGTCATGGATCGAACATTGCTGGCATACATGGGTTTGTCAAAAGGCCAGGCGATTCATGCAGTAAACCAGTTAGTTGATCGATGCCGAATGGTAGGCGGCGTATTTACAATTCTTTGGCACAACGACGCGTTTCTGAATCCGTTTTATCGAGACGTATATTTGAGCTTGCTGGGATCTTTGTCAGGCATAGAAAATTACAACTGGCAATCCGAACCTATCCCCCTTTTCACCTAATCGCAGGTATTTCTAAAAACCATGGAAATTAAACGCAAGCAAATGCTGATTTTCAGCTCCGTGCTGGTTGCACTTTTCTTGGTGGCCAGTGCGTATTTCAATTTGCCTTTGGAATGGACGTTGCTGGGCCTCGCGGCAATGACGGTGGTTCCATACCTGATTGTTCAATTCCCTGAGTGGTTCCTTGTCGCGGCATTGTTCGTTCCCCAATGGAAGACAATCCTGGGCGCCAGTTCCGGGGAAAGTTCGGCGGATCCTACCGTCATCATTTTGGCTTGCCTTGCCATTGGCTTATTGTGGCGAATAATGATGTGGTTCGGGCGAATCGGGTACAGTGAACTTCGCGGAGTGTTTTCGGGATCGTATGTGCAGATTGGCGCCTTCGCGCTATTTGCCGCTCTTTTAGCGGTCAGTTATACATATACGAATGCCCCCATTTACGGCGGGACGAAACTTTTTCGCTTCCTTTTTATCGGAACACTGCTTTTGATTTCTCCTTTGTTTATTCTTCTAAAAGAGAGCGATTTTTTAACATTTTCGAGACTTTTTGTGGGGTTCGGCGTCGTCACAGCAATCGGCTTGATTGGTTCACTCGAGATGCGCAGCCGGGATGCGGACACTGATATCACTAAAATTGGAGCAGGTTGGCTGGTAGGTATGGCCATCCTTCTACTGATTTTTTATCCGCTTACTCAAAATAAACGCCGCCAGCGCGCTCTGCTCATTTTCCTTTTGCCCCCATTAGTCGGCGGTTTGATGGCTGCAGCGGCACGTGGTCCTATGGTGGCCCTTACTTTTTGCGTGTTCCTCGGCATGGGGAATTTGATAATCGTCGGAAAGCTGCGAAGCTCTACCGCCGTTCTCACAGTGCTCTTTTTGATTGTGGGTGTTGGAGCAGCTTTTTTCGCGTTGCGACAAACCGACATGGACAAGTACAGCGCTAAGGCCAATGAGCTGCAAACCATGGCCACAGGCGGCTCCGCTTCCGGTTCGGCTGCCAAGCGCTTGGATTTTTACAGAGCAACGCTTGATGCAATTCCCAATCAACCTCTATTTGGAAGCGGAGTCGGAAGCTGGGGCTTTTTTTATTACGGAAATGATGCGAGAGGTTACCCCCATAACCTTCTATTAGAAATCACCTATGAAGAGGGATATGCCGGATTGATGGCATTCTTGTTTCTTTTAACGGTGGTTGGAATTGCATTGATAAGAATGGTGCGGGATTCGCATTCTCACTTTCTAGTTTTAGGCCTGCTGGTTTTGTATTGTGTGATTGTGAGCCTATTTAGCGGCGATCTCGACGACAACCGCGTGCTGTGGTTGTGGATTGGGGTCGGATTAAGTGTGTGCCGAATTGTCCAGACTCGTCTCAGTGCCTACCGTAAAGTCCAATGGGCAATGAGACAATCTGGCGCGATGCCAGCGAGGACCTTCCCTGCTCCTACATTTTCCCGCCAATTTGCTTCAGAAAGATATCCCGTTTCGAGGAAGGATCGTGCGTGGCGCGAAAAATTTGTATCCTGACAACGGCACACCCGACATTCGACGTCCGCATTTTCCACAAAGAAGGCAAGGCCTTGGCTCGAGCGGGATACGAAGTCATTCTCGTTGCCTCCGGACAAGTAGACGGAACCTATGAGGGTGTTACGCTCAAGTGCCTTCCCGTATGGAAGAGCCGCGCGGATCGATTTTTGCGCGGAACCGCGGCGGTTTATCGATTGGCTCTCCAGGCAGACGCAGATGTCTATCACTTTCATGACCCTGAACTGATTCCTGTTGCACTGCTGCTCCTTATCCAAGGAAAAAAAGTTGTTTACGATATCCACGAGGACCTGCCAAGAACCATTGTTTACAAAAATTATATTCCGCGCGTTCTGGTTAAGCCTATTTCGCGAACTGTCGAGCTGATTGAAGATTGCGCCAGTCGCCGATTTTCCGCTCTGGTCACAGCGAGCCCGCAGATCGCCAGTCGATTCACCAAGCGAAATAGAAATCTCGCCGTGGTGAACAATTACCCCAAAATGGAGGAAATTCAGGTACCAAGCGGTAATTCGTTCAAGGACCGAGAACGGACGCTGCTTTATGTTGGCATGAGAATTACGAGATCTCGCGGCGCGGAAGAAATGGTCCGCTCCATGGCGTTTCTTCCCAAAGATTTACGTGCTGACTTAAGACTTGTCGGGAATTGGGAAGATCCAGAACTCGTCTCCTCACTAAAACAACTTCCCGGATGGGATCGCACCACATTCCTTGGCCTCCTGGATCGAGGTGGAGTTGCGGGTGAATTGCAAAAGGCTTATGCGGGCCTGGTCATACTGCATCCGGAGCCAAATTACGTAACTTCCCAGCCCGTTAAATTGTACGAATACATGTGCGCAGGTATTCCGGTTATCGCTTCTGACTTTCCGGTATGGCGGGAAATCGTGACCAAGGCACAGTGCGGTTTGCTGGTCAATCCAATGAAACCCCAGGAAATTGCCGAGGCAATGGAATTTTTGCTGACGCACCCGGAGGAAGCTGAGGAAATGGGGCGACGCGGCTTTCAAGCAATCGTGGAGCATTACAACTGGGCAACCGAAGAGGAAGAATTATTGCGTTTCTATAGCAAATTGCTCAGTCAGGACGCGGCATTTGAAACTAGTTTAATGGGCAGGGGGCAAACCGCGTGAAGTTCCTAATTTTAACCCAGTATTTTGCTCCGGAAATTGGCGCCTCGCAGGTTCGCCTTGCTTACTTGTGCCGGGAACTGGCCGCTGCGGGCCATAAAGTAGAAATCGTGACAGGCATGCCACATCATCATGCGGACAGAATTTTCCCGGAATATCGTGGACAATTCCTGCTCGATGGGGAATGGGAGGGCCTGAAAGTTCATAGAACGTGGCTCTATGCATCCAGCGGATCGAATTTAAAACGTTTGCTGAGCTACGCAACATTTGCAGGGACATGCTTATTTGGCATGGCCAAGTCGGAAAAACCTGATTACGTTTTTGTAGATTCTCCGCCTATCTTCGTCGGCGTTCCTGGCTGGATCGCCGCAAAATTATGGGACGTTCCGCTCATTTTTAATGTAGCGGACTTGTGGCCGGACTCTGTACGGGATCTGGGAGTCATGCGCGATGGGTTTCTGATGAAGATCGCATTTGGCCTGGAACGGTGGATTTACAGGCATTCCAGTGTGGTAACTGCCGTGACGGAAGGAATTCGCGAATCTCTGCTCAACACCAAAGGTATTCCGCCGGAAAAAGTCTTATTTCTTCCCAATGGCGTGGATACCAGACTCTTCCGCCCTTCCGCCTCGGACGACAGTCTGAAAAAGAAGCTCGGACTTTCGGATAAGAAAATTATTTTATATGCGGGCAATCATGGATATGCGGGTGCCGTGGAACAGATTTTGTATGCCGCAGAATCGCTGCGCCACCAAAGTTCCTATCACTTTTTATTTCTTGGGGAAGGGCCAGAGAAGCCAAAGCTCATCGAATTGAGCGTAAAACTTGGTCTGACGAATGTGACATTTCACAATGAGGTTCCCCTCTCAGAGGTGCCCGCGTTTGTAGCCATTTCAGATATGGGTGTTGTGACACTTCGTAAATCACAGGTGATGGCCGGCGCCAGACCTGCGAAAGCATTTGTGATGATGGCGGGAGGAAAACCTGTCGTAATGGCCGCCGAGGGCGAGGCCGCCCGCCTCATTCAAACAGCCGGTGCGGGAATCGTCGTACCTCCCGAAAATCACGGACTGCTTGCGAACGCGATTCGAACTGTCTTACAGAACCCGGAGGTAGCTTCCCAAATGGGAGCCGCTGGAAGGAAATTCGTAGTTTCCAACTTCCAATGGTCATTGCTGGTTCGGAACTGGATTGCGCAACTTTCTAACATATCAATTTTGGCCGCCCGGTCGAAGGGAGATGAAAATCATGCAGAGAGGGAAACGCGCGCGCGCCTTTCGAATGATTAGCTTTCGATTATTTGTCGCTGCATCGGCAGCTGTTCTTCTGATTGTTCCGGCTGTAATAGGAGGACCTACTTCGAACAAGGTGATTACGTGGGGTGGAAATACTCCCGAATGGAACCGTGCGCTGCACCTGGGAGCCTTGAGGCTGGGATGTTCCGACCCACCTTCCAGCTGCGCAGGTTATGCTCAGCAAATGTCGCGATCACAAGGCGTGGATAAAATTTTTCTGAGCATCGCGCTGAATGCTGAAAAAACGCCCGTCTATGTGCGTGAATACAGCCGTCTGAGCCTCAGCAATCCCAACATATATGAAATCGGGCTGGACGATTTTGTGGGTCAGTGCGACAAGCTGAATATGACGTTGCCGGCTTTATCCGCATTTCTTGCGCAATTGGCGCATGATTTGAAGGGCGCAAACCCAAAACTTAATTTTGGAATTACTTTGTATGAAGATGAGTTGAATTCCGATCATCTACCTCTCGCTGATCTCGATGAACAATTCAGGAAAAGCGTCGATTTCGTTCACTTGTATCCACACTACCGCCAGGAAAAACTGAGCTTCGCCGCCGCTACTCAACAAGCGCTGAAAATTTTCCCGCAGGCGAAGATCATTGCAGGAGTTTATGCCTATGACCGGCGGGATTACGTTCCATGTACCCGCGGAAATTCAACTCCATGCACAAACGATCAAGAGGTTAATCTCTTCGCTGATTCTTTTAAGGAACGCCTCGCCATGCTCGGATCCGGTGAAGTGCAGTGGATCGAATTTTATCCAGGAAGTTTTGGAGAAGAAGCGAAGTGGCCCAGTTGGACCTCCTCCCGGATCTGCAAACCGGAACGGTTGCAGGAGTGCGTGAGCAATACGGTGGCGATGCGCGAAATGGCAAGGAAAATATTAAATTCTCAATACGGCTCAAGTTAAGGATGACCATGGAAGCATATGTTAGTTGGCTTAAAAATAGAAATATGCCGGTCTACGAAATGGCAGGGACTTATTGGCGAAGTTACCAAAAGGCACTCATCCCCGCTTCTCTTAAACCCGAACCCATAATAATTAGCGAAGAGCAGGGACAGCAATTATTGGAACGGTCGGGGGCGCTTCTCTTACGCTATTTTACACATACTGTAAAATATCCGACCTCCTTTTGGTATTCGGCCTGCAAAGAATACGATATTAAAAATTTATCTCAGAAAGTTCGGGGCAGAATCCGGCGAGGCTATAAAAGTTGCAGCGTTAAAAGGATTGACCCGCTCTGGCTTGCCGATAACGGTTACGCATGTTACGCGTCCGCGTTTTCCAGATATCGCAATGCGGAACCTGATTCAAAAGAACAATTCGATGCGATATGCAGATGGGCGGTCGGCGGACCTTTCGAATTTTGGGGTGTCTTCGTTGGGGATACATTGGCCGGTTTCGAAAAATTCGCCGTGGGTCACGACTATGCGGCGTCCCTCGTATTAAAACTCGATCCGAACTATATCCACGAAAGTATCGGTCCAGCGCTGAAGGACACTACCCTAAGTGCGTACGTGACCCAACAGCAAAAGACGATGTACAACGGCTTTCGGTCGGTTATCCACGAAACAAATACCCACGACTTTCTATTGACCCTGGGATTCAGCCGCGTCTATTGCGATCTCAAGATTATTTATCGGCCGGCGGTAAAAGCGTGCGTTGATTTGCTTTACAATCACCGCCCGCTTTTAAACCGCCTTCCTGAATCCACCATCAAGAGCAAAATTCTCGGATTGCTTTCTCAGGAAGAAATACGCCGATCGATCGAATTTGACGGGAAGCGCCCGTATCGCGCCAATATTCTTGAACGAATCGTGCGCTCGGTTTGGGGCAATCGTTACGGCGCATCTGAAAAATAGAACTGCAGATCCCCGTCGGTACGATTGGTCACGCCCCATTGCGTCCAGCCGGTCCATGAGCCGTTTTGCTCAAACTCTGCGTGCCCGTCTGGAAAGTAAGTGGTGGGCTGAAATCCATAGGCTAACCCTTTGCGAACGGGGAAGGTTTGATAAGTGGAGGTTGCGGCAGCTTCAAAGACCACGTTGTAGCTCTTGCCCGGAAGCAGCGTATACGTTGTGGCAAATGAATATTTGGCCCAGAAATACGAAGGCGCAAGTGCAAGGCTCTCCGGAATTGCGCTTGAGGGAATGCTTCCCTCTTCGATCAGAGACCCATCCGAATTCTCGAGGCGGACGACCAGTGGATCAGAACCGCTCACACGAGCAGCGCGAATGCCGATGGAGGCGACTTTAACGTCTGCTCCGGAAACCGTAAATGATTCGCGAACTGCGCGCGTGCCGGACATCGGCTCTGGCGCTGCAACCCAGCCTTCCATGTAGCCCATGCCTTCGGTAACGCCGTTCTCAAATTGAAGTTGGTAAATCGGAATATATCCCGCGCGCAGCGCCCAATTGCTTCCGCCATCGCTGAGAAGAAGGCCCAAATCCGTGGTATCCGCGTTGATCGAGGCTTGCAATCCTGATGCATTCATCTCGTACATGGCGTCTACGGATAAGAAATTCACGCTAGGGTTTGCATCAATATTCTTGAACACCATGTGGTAGATATTTCCGGATGTAAGCATGGGGGGCGTAGAAAATTTGACCTTATAGAAATAGCGAGCAGGCGAAGATAATGACAAAACATTCGTCATGACGTAGGTGGCGAGAACCGTCGAGCTTGGATTGTGGGATGGAGTTCCATCATCGGTATGAATTGTTATTTGAGTCGTCCCGGCATCCCCTCCCGCGTAACCCGCGTGATCGGGAATTAAGTAGATAAGCGCCTGCACGAGAGTGCCGGAATTCTTTGCGCGAAATCGATAGCTAACCATGTTGTCCCACGGTCCTCCTATCGTCGTGTTTGCAAGACTATTAGCCCCAAGCCTTGACCCATAGAAACTGGGTGATGAAGGAGTCGTTGTAGGGCTCCCAGAACCTGACCCGGATGAAGGAGCAGTAGAGGCTGTGGCGATGCTTAAGTTCAGATTTGCTTTGCCAGTAGAGTTCAAAGAATCTGTGACCTCTAATCCCAAGGTTGAATTTGCGGAACTTGTAGCTGTCCCGGAAATTGTGCCAGTTTTTGAGTTAAGCGTCAGCCCCGCGGGGATCACTCCGGATAAATGGGACCATGTGAAAGGCGCTACACCCCCCTTTACTGATAGTGGCGCGGAGTACGACACACCAACCTGGCCTGAAGGCAGCGACGTCGTTGTGATTTGCGGAGGATTTGCAATCGTCATGGGGATCGCATTCGACGTTTGCCGAGACATATTATTCAGTACTGCTATGTGAGCAACTCCCTCCTGGTCCGTAAGTTGCGAAGGAATTTGAGCTGTCAATTCGGTTGAACTCACGAACGTTGTAGCCTGGGCAGTTCCGTTCCACGTGACCACCGATTCATTGGATAAGTTAGTTCCGGCCACTACAAGTTGAAAGCTGGGCTTCCCGGCAGGAATTGCGTTCGGCGAAATGTTTGAAACTTGCGATTGACCATTACTGATTCCCGAAGCGGGCGCTGCGGTGCTCCCTGTACAGCCAAATTGCATGAAGATCAGAAGAAAGAAAACCGTCAAGCTCACGCTTGAGAACACTCTCATGCAAACATCCTCCCCTGATTAAAAATTCGGCATTTCGCGAGGCATCCAGATTCGAGCACGAGGAGTAAGAGCAGAGAATGGATCTGTGCCAACTTGCAAAACGTCTAGGGGATTATGTGTATTCCAGCTACAGGAATCTACTGAGTTTTGGTACGGGAAAGTCTGTACAGGTGAGAGCCTGTACCCGACCTGTCCGGACGTCGTAAAGGGTTTCCCTGATGTCAGAAATATTTAAACCTTGCTATATCAATACTTTAACTAAATAAGATCCCACGCTAGGCAAGACCTTACTTTTGGAGGGCTTCCAAGGGTGTCCAAAATGGCAACAGAAGTTCAAAATAATTCTGCTAAGTCGACCAAAAGTTCTCAGTTGCCGCGTACCTCCGGAAAATTTATCTCCCATGTTCTTACCCTGATTACGGGAAACGGTTTGGCGCAAGTTGTCAACGTTGTTGGAACGTTACTCCTTGCGCGACTGTTTGCCCCCGATGCATTCGGATCCCTCGCACTGTTCATTACAATCGTGTCCTTCTTTTCGGTTCTTGGCGGAGCTCGATATGAGCTTGCGATCATGCTGCCGGAAAGCGACGCGGAATCGGCCAATATTCTTTTGCTGGCAGTGGTGACGGTCTGCGGGATTACGGGCGCGGCCTTGGCTCTCGTAGCCTTATTTCATTCTGCCGTTGGACAACTGCTGGGCGACCCGCGGATGGGTTTATGGCTTTGGACAGCTCCCATAGCCGTCTTTGTGAACGCGCTGTATTCCGTGCTGTGCGTGTGGTTTGGGCGGATGAAGCGGTTCCATACGCTGGCAACTGTCCGCGTCTTGCAATCCATTGCTATTATTCTCTCGCAGCTTGTCCTTCTCATCATGCGGCCGGGCGGGCTGGCACTTGTAGGTGGGTGGGTCATAGGCCAAACAATTGGGACCGCGCTCCTGGTCTTCCAGCTTTTTTATTACGACGGCAAATTCATTTTGGAGGCACGCGACTGGGGAGTTGTCCGGGATTGCATAAAGCGGTATAAAAACTTCCCAATTTATAAAGCACCTTATAGCTTCGTGGGGAATGCGTCCTCTCAATTGATTTTTGTAATTTTGCGGATTTTTTCCACCTTGAACATCGTGGGATTCTATTCTATGGCCGCACGGGCCGTTTATCTTCCGGTGACCTTGATCGCGTCTTCCATGAATGATGTTTTTTATCAAAAGGCCGCGACCGAGCTGAAAACAGGTAGGTTGGAGGCGTTCGTAACGCGGCTATTGCGCATTCAGGTGGTCCTGGCTGCGCCGTGGCTCGTCCTGGCCGCCTTCGATTCGAAACTGGTATTTGGGCTCATACTCGGACCAAAATGGGTTCCTGCGGCAAACTATGCCGCCGTCCTTGCCTCCGCCGGATTTCTGTACTTCCTCACTTCATGGCTTGATCGCCTGTTCGATATAAGCGGGCACCAAAAATTATCGCTAATCCTCGAATTCGTCGGGAACTTGCTGTCGCTCGGCGGGCTTACCTTGGTTTTGTGGGTCAGTCCGCAGCACACAGTTTTAGCCGTGATGGTTTTCGCGGCCCTTCAGGTTCTCTATAGTTCGATCTGGCTGGTTTTCGCATACCACGTCGCAGAGTTCAATATCAGGGGGCTGGCCTTGCTGCTTCGAGACGCGATTGTATCCATTGGCTTGGCAACCGGATTCATGGGCGCGATTCATTTGGTGGCTCACAACTGGACTGCATTTTTTATTTCTACTGGGGTCGCCCTGATGATGTCCGGTTACGGATTCTTTCACTACGTATCCACGGGACGCGCCTTTCGATCTCCCCTGGAAAGGTTTCGCCATTTCTGGTCGGATAAAACTTCAACCTTGAACGGGCGTGAAGGAGTGGAATTCTGGCGGGCACAGGCCAGCGAATTAAGGGAACTCTATGCATCGAACCGCACCGCCCGCGTTCTTGAAATTGGATGCGGCGATGGGAACCTGTTTCCGTATTTCGATATTCCCGCGGAAAATTATAAAGGTGTCGATTTTACGCCACAGTTTATCGAACGCTTCCAGTCTAAGGAGCCATCCGTAACTCTGGAGTGCGCGGAAGGAGCTTCCTATTTCGAGCCAGGGGCACAGTACGATTTAATTTTGCTGAATGGAATTGTTCAGCATTTCGATTCCCACATGCTTGAGCAGCACTTAAAGAACGCATACGCCATGCTGGACGAAACGGGGCTGCTCATCTGGGGATCGATTCCAGATAGCCGCCACCGATTCATGTATGACGCGGGTAAATGGTCTGGAAATTGCCAGCCAGGTCTAATCAGACTACTCAAATCCTGGGCCGGAAGTCTCTTTGGGATGGACGCCATGGGGTTTTGGTATGAACGCAAAGAAGTGGCCGCACTCATTGCAAAATATGGACTTCACGTGAAGTTTGTTCCCTCGAAACTTTATCCTTACCGGTTCCATGCGGTGATTCAGAAAGTGGCAGTGAAGACGGGATCCGGAAATCGAAAGGTAGAAGCGGACCAGATCGAAGATCTCCGGTTAGTAAAAATCGGCCGCTCCAAATAGAGGAGATTCAGCCAATTAAAAGCTGACTTTCCTGGAAGGATTTTTCAATCTATTATTGCATCACGGGCGGGGATTTTTTTGCGAGGCTCGTGAAGCGGAACCAACTAGAATTGCAGGAATAGATTTTATTGAAGCTCTGCCTCTTGCTGGCTGAAGTTTGGTTTTGAAAATAAATAGAATCGCGTATCACACGCACTGCACCAGAAAGGATAGATCCTCAGCAATCGGAAAATGGTGCGGTCCAGGATGCCCTGAAACCTGGGGAATTGAACCTTTTGACTCCTGCAAATCGGGCAAGCGGATTCAAATTGAATATGTTTCGAGCGATCCGCTTGATGCAATTTCTTGCGCTGTATCCGATCCAATCCCATGATGCAAGCAGAATGCCCTGTCTTATTCTTGTTGCCTATCAGCTAAAGCCTGTAGCGGCCACAGAATATTTCCCCTTCACCTTCATTTCTTTTCTCACAAATAGCCTTTTTTCGCGGGCCTCATTGCAACGCATAACCTATTCTTAGACCCAAGATACAGAATTGAACCGATACCGCCAGGCTGACACAAAGGATATAAGTAAATTTATTGTTGTTTAGGGTTCGGGTGAAAATAATTAACTGTGGACTGATCAGGGGATGGCAAAACATGACGACATTGACAGTTTTCGAGTTATCACAGCTGGAAGCGGAGGAAAATATTTGGGTTCCAACGAAAGCAACCAAATTCATTACTCGTTTGCTAAGCCGTCGGCATAGCAGATCGGAAACAGCATCGGACACAGAAGGACACGCAATGCAAGCTGACAATCCATCCGAAATTCGGATGGTTGCTTCGTTACAACCGGCGTCCCGACAACATTACAGTACATATCGGAACGATTCTTCTTCGAAAGTTGTCCGCGCGAAAAGAAATCAGGGCAATTCCCGTTCGACTCGAACCTCTGACAAATCAAAAACCAATAAATAGCGCAACCAAGAATTTCTCCTGGCTGCCATATCAGCTGGCAATCGTTGGGGAATAAACGCATCGCCTGATCATGTCCTGAAAAGGAGTGACTGCACACGGTGGCCCGACCGGGCCTTTGCAGTTTGACCGAATTGGAAGCCACCCTCGGTCAGCGCGATGTGTTCCAATCTATGCAACGCTTGACGGGAGATACCGATAAACAATTCGCAGGGGAGTTGGAAGCAGCAGTTGAGGATCTACATTACGAAATCGTTTTTGGAACTATTGCGAATATTTTCGATAATGGAAATCAGGCCTTTGCTCATTTCAGACTTTGAGATCACTTGTTTCACTCCCACTTTCATCGCTTCCACTTCA
Source organism: Saccharimonadales bacterium (SeqCode) (assembly GCA_035486415.1). Classification (GTDB taxonomy): domain Bacteria; phylum Acidobacteriota; class Terriglobia; order Acidiferrales; family UBA7541; genus Palsa-360. The sequence continues at coordinate 72,793 of DATHNC010000037.1, read as the reverse complement.
AGTTCATGCGATGGAAAAAGTGTACAAATCAATATGCAGGCGCGAGGGACAGCCTTGGAAATTTCCTGAGCCGCGTGAAGGCCGTCCATTCCTGCCATGGAGTAATCGAGAATGATCAGGTCTGGATTAAGGTCAATCGCTTTAATAACGCCCTGCTTGCCATCATTCGCCTCGCCGCAGACTTCACAGCCTTCATGACCTGCAAGGAGAAACTTCAAGCCTGTCCTTGCAATTTCGCTGTCATCTATAATTAGTATGCGCATGGAGTTTGTATCCTGAACTAAACTCTAGCGCCGCAAAAGTATGTTTGTACATACACTGATAACGGTATATCAGCAATTTGCGCTAAAAGTCATCAGGCATGTCACAAGCGTTCATTGAGGAGAATGTCATTTGCCATGACACACGCGATTTCCAATCGGTGATTCGAATGAATCAATAGGCGACTTGCCTGCGCGCTGTTTTTTCCATTCGATTGCCTGAACCTTGGGCACTTTCAGTGAGAGATTCAATGGGCACGCTCACTTCCACAATGGTTCCAGGGCTCGCATTGCCAATGCGCAAATCCCCGCCGAATTCCTTGACCCGTTGCCTCATGCCGCCGATGCCAACGCCAATCCGGTCCGGCTTTCCTTCCATAACGCCGTCAGCCAGGCCTTTGCCATTGTCACGCACTGTGCCAATTATTTGACCGTCTTCTCTGGCCAGCGTTACCCAGGCCTCGCGCGCGCCGGAATGGCGGAACACATTGGTCACGGCCTCTTGAATGATCCGGAAAATCGCGGTTTCCATTTCCAGCGCTAGTCGAGGAAAGCTGGAAGGTTTCACGTCGAGAAAAACTTCGATACCGCTTCGTTTTGTAAATCCTTCCAGATAAAACTGAAGTGCAGACTGTAATCCGATCTCATCGAGCAATGGAGGATGCAGAAGATAGGAAATGCTGCGGACTTGTTGAATTGCATGATCGATCAGATTGCTGATCTCGGTCGCTTCCTTGGTGGATTCCGTCGAACGATTGAGCGATATAATTTTATCCACCATCATTTTCGCGGCGCTGAGCTCCTGACCCAGGCTGTCATGAAGTTCGCGAGCGATTCTTCGCCTCTCGTCATCCTGCGTCGCAATCAAATTGCTGGAAAGATTGCGAAGTTCCTTGTTTAAGAGTTCCAATTGCTGAGTTTTTCGGTGAAGATCGGCAAATACGCTGACTCTCGCGCGGAGAAGTTCGGGATTTACAGGCACCGAAATATAATCCACCGCGCCACGCTCGTAACCCTTAAGGCGATCCAGATCCGTGAGGTGCACACCGGAAATAAAAATGATCGCCGTTTTTTGAAATCGCGGATGTTGCCGAATCATATCCGCGAGCTCGAAACCGTCAATTTCCGGCATGCTCACATCCATCAAGACAACTGCAATATCTTCCTTGAGCAGATGTTCGAGCGCTTCCCTGCCCGAATTGGCCTTGATTAAATTCTCATTCAGTTCGTTCAGTATGACTTCATAACTGAGCAACTTGGCGGGCTGGTCATCCACCATGAGAATATTAACTTTTTCCCGAAACGTCATGGTTTTCTCCCACTCAAGCGTGTTATTCGCTCAGTTTGATCTGTATATCGCGCGGTAACTCGCGGGCAGCACAGGATGGTGATCACCGGTGCAACCACATTCGCAATGCCGAAAGGAGTTGCTCGGTATTTACAGGCTTTGCGAGATATTCGGAAGCGCCAGCTTCCAAACATTTTTCGCGATCGCCTTTCATGGCCTTTGCGGTTAAAGCGATAATCGGCAAGCGACGGAACGATGGATTTTGCCGGATCACCTGCATTGTTTCGTATCCATCCATTTCAGGCATCATGATGTCCATGAGGACGATTCCGATGTCAGGGGTCGATTCAATAATGGAAATAGCTTCGTTTCCGGTTCCTGCGGACAATACGGTCATTCCGCGCCGTTCGAGGACGCTGCTCAACGCGAAAATATTTCGAACATCGTCGTCGACCACCAGCACTTTCTTCCCCACCAGCGCATCGTCTGAGCGGTGCAACCGCTCGAGCATTTTTTGTTTTCCAACTGGCAGGTCAGCCACTACGCGATGCAGGAAGAGTGCCGTTTCATCCAGCAGGCGCTCAGGTGATTCAACACCTTTTACTACAACGCTGCGGGCCATGACATGCAGGCGTGCATCTTCTTCAGGGGTAAGTTCCTTGCCGGTGAAAACAACCACAGGCAAATCGCTAAGTTGGGGCATCTCACGCAACCGCTCCAGCACGTCGAATCCGGACATGTCGGGTAAGCGCAGGTCAAGCACGACACAATCAAACATTTCGTTTTCAATTCTGGAGAGCGCTTCGGAACCCGTGGTGGCAGTATGCACGTCGATATCATCGTGCCCGAGCAATTCGCTGATGCTCAATTGCTCGGCGGGATTATCTTCCACAATCAACAGGCGTTTCCGATGCGGCATCGAATAAATTCTTATCCGGGTCAAAACTTGTCCAAGTTCTTCGGATGTGGTTGGCTTGGTGACGAATGAAAAGGCTCCGCGCGAAAGCCCGTGGTGGCGGTCTTCATCGAGCGTCAGCATCTGGACGGGAATATGCCGCGTTGATGGATCCTGTTTCAGGTGATTGAGGACGGTCCAGCCCAACATGTCGGGGAGGAATACATCCAGCGAGACGGCCGTGGGGTGAAATTCGCGCGCCAGAGCCAGAGCGTCCGATCCGCGCGAGGCCATTAGAACTTTGAAGCCGCTGTCATGCGAAAGATCGCGCAACACACGAGCGTAATGCGGATCGTCTTCAACGATTAACAAGATTGGATCGTCGATCTGCAGATTATCCCGATCGTCGGGAATGTGTTCAATCAACCTGTCAGGAAGAAGCGCATTGACGGGCTGCGTAAAAGCAGCAGGGGGCAGGGCTTTCTTCTCCGGTGTACTCACTCCTGTCGTTGGACCCACATATGTCTGCGGCAAATAAAGCGTGAAGACACTGCCCTCGCCGGGCGCGCTGCGAAGTTGAATTTCACCTCCTAGCAGGCTCGCAAGTTCGCGGCTAATGGCAAGCCCCAAACCTGTGCCGCCGTACTTTCGGCTCGTGCCGGCGTCCGCCTGTTGGAAAGCCTCAAAAATAATTCTCTGCTTTTCAGCGGGAATTCCAATGCCTGTGTCGGCAACTTCAAACGCAACGACCGATGCCGCACCGCTAAGAACTGGATGCGATGCGCTCCATCCTTCCGTGGCCACAGAAACAGAAAGGCTGACCTTTCCATTTTCCGTGAATTTGAATGCGTTGGAGAGAAGATTCTTGAGAACCTGTTGCAAGCGCTTGGAGTCCGTAACCAAGCTGCGGGAAAGCCTTGGATCCGAATGCACTTCAAATTCAAGTTGTCGATTTTCCGCTTCGTGACGGAACGGCCGCGCAACCATATCGAACAGATTCGTGAAAAATAATTCTTCGGCCTCGACTGAAACTGTTCCGGATTCGATTTTCGACAGGTCCAGAATGTCGGTGATCAAATTGAGCAAGTCGGTTCCCGCTCCATGAATCGTGCGCGAGAACTCAACCTGCTTCGGCGTCAAGTTGCCGTCCGGGTTGTCGCTCAGTTGCTGGCCGAGAACGAGAATGCTATTGAGCGGCGTTCGCAGTTCGTGCGACATGTTTGCCAGAAATTCTGATTTGTATTTGGAGGTGAGCGCCAACTCTTTCGCCTTTTCTTCCAAAGCGCGACGAGCCTGCTCGATTTCCTGGTTTTTGCGTTCCACTTCCACGTTCTGTTCGGCAAGCTGCTGCGCCTTTTGCGCCAGCTGTTCGTTGGTCTGCTGCAATTCTTTTTGCTGTGTCTGAAGCTCGATCGCCAACTGCTGCGATTGTTTCAGCAACCCTTCGGTCTGCATCGTCGCTTCAATACTGTTCAGCACGATTCCGATGCTGGCCGTCAATTGTTCAAGGAACGCCAGGTGCGAAGCCGTGAAGGAACTCAAGGATGCGAGCTCAATAACCGCTTTCACGCGATCTTCAAACAAAACGGGCAAGACAATAATATTTCTTGGGACTGCGTGGAAAAGTCCGGAACGAATTGGCACGGCATGCGGGGGCATGTCCGTAATCAACATGCGCCGTTTTTCCGCCGCACATTGTCCGATCAGGCCTTCACCCAATGCCATGTGTATCGGATGCCCATCTTGTCCATTGTCGGCAAACGCGGACAGCAGGACGAGTTCCGCGGAGTCTTCCGTTTTCATCTGGTAGAGAACGCCTTGTTGCGCGCCAACGAGTGGCGCTAATTCAGACAAAAGCATTCTGCCCACGCTCGTCAGATCGCGTTGCCCTTGGAGCATGCCGGTAAACCGCGCCAGGTTTGTTTTCAGCCAGTCCTGCTCCGTGTTGCGATCCGTCGTGAGGCGGAGGTTGTCGATCATTGTGTTGAGGTTGTCTTTCAGGTCGGCAACTTCTCCGCTCGCTTCCACTTGAATCGAACGCGTCAGGTCGCCTTTGGTCACTGCGGTGGCAACTTCGGCGATGGCGCGGACCTGGTTCGTCAAGTTGTCAGCAAGCAGGTTGACGTTCCCTGTGAGATCTTTCCAGGTGCCTGAAGCGCCGGGCACGTTCGCCTGGCCTCCCAAGCGGCCTTCGACACCGACTTCGCGGGCGACAGTCGTCACCTGATCGGCGAAAGTCGCCAGCGTGTCCGTCATGTTGTTAATCGTATCGGCGAGTGCCGCGACTTCTCCCTTCGCTTGCACAGTTAACTTTTTAGTAAGCTCGCCATTCGCGACGGCCGTGACGACTTTCACGATTCCGCGCACCTGCTCGGTGAGGTTGGCGGCCATGACGTTCACATTGTCCGTGAGGTCTTTCCAGGTGCCGGCCACGCCAGGCACTTTTGCCTGGCCTCCGAGTTTTCCGTCCGTTCCGACTTCGCGCGCCACGCGGGAAACTTCAGCGGCGAACGCGTTAAGCTGGTCCACCATCGTGTTGATGGTGTCTTTCAATTCGAGAATTTCACCTTTCACGTCGACCGTGATTTTGCGCGACAAATCTCCGCGCGCAACGGCCGTCGTGACCTGTGCAATATTGCGAACTTGCGCGGTCAAGTTGCGCGCCATTGCGTTTACCGAGTCAGTGAGGTCTTTCCATGTGCCGGCCACCCCAGGCACGTTCGCTTCTCCACCCAACCGGCCTTCGCTTCCGACTTCGCGCGCCACGCGCGTCACTTCGCCGGCGAATGAACGCAACTGCTCGACCATCGTGTTCAAAGTTTCTTTAAGTTGCAAAATTTCGCCGCGCACATCGACCGTGATTTTCTTCGAAAGGTCGCCCGTGGCAATCGCAGTCGCAACTTCCGCGATGTTTCGGACTTGGCCCGTGAGGTTGCTGGCCATGAAGTTTACGTTGTCCGTCAAATCTTTCCACGTTCCCGCGACTCCGGGCACTTGCGCCTGCCCGCCCAGTTTTCCGTCCGTCCCGACTTCGCGAGCCACACGCGTCACTTCTCCGGCGAAGCCGTTGAGCTGGTCCACCATCGTGTTAATGGTATTTTTTAATTCAAGAATTTCACCCTTCACGTCCACTGTGATTTTGCGCGACAGGTCGCCGCGAGCCACAGCCGTGGTCACTTCAGCGATGTTTCGAACTTGGCCAGTCAGGTTTCCAGCCATGGAGTTCACGGAATCAGTAAGGTCCTTCCACGTACCCGCGACGCCCGGCACGTTGGCCTGACCGCCCAAGCGGCCTTCGCTTCCAACTTCGCGCGCCACGCGCGTTACTTCGCCGGCGAACGCATTCAACTGGTCCACCATCGTGTTGATGGTTTCTTTTAGCAGCAAAATTTCGCCGCTCACGTTCACCGTAATTTTCTTGGACAAGTCGCCGGTCGCAATTGCGGTAGAAACTTCCGCAATGTTTCGAACCTGACCCGTGAGGTTGCTGGCCATCGAATTCACCGAGTCGGTGAGGTCCTTCCACGTGCCTCCCACGCCGGGAACGAGCGCCTGCCCTCCCAGTTTTCCGTCGGTACCGACTTCGCGTGCCACGCGCGTGACTTCCGATGCGAAGGACCGTAGTTGGTCGACCATTGTGTTCATGGTGTCCTTCAGCTCAAGAATTTCACCTTTCACATCCACCGTGATCTTGCGTGACAAGTCGCCGCGGGCCACGGCCGTCGCGACTTCCGCGATGTTGCGGACCTGGCCAGTCAGGTTGTTGGCCATGAAGTTCACGTTGTCCGTCAAATCTTTCCACGTTCCGGCGCCGGGGACTTGCGCCTGGCCGCCCAGTTTTCCTTCCGTTCCAACTTCGCGCGCCACGCGCGTTACTTCTCCGGCGAACGCGTTGAGCTGGTCAACCATCGTGTTAATCGTATTCTTCAGTTCAAGAATTTCGCCCTTTACGTCCACTGTAATCTTGCGTGACAAGTCGCCGCGAGCCACAGCCGTCGTAACTTCCGCAATGTTTCGAACTTGCGCCGTTAGGTTTCCGGCCATTGAGTTCACGGAGTCAGTGAGGTCTTTCCACGTTCCGGCAACTCCAGGCACGTTCGCCTGACCGCCCAGCCTGCCTTCGCTTCCGACTTCGCGCGCCACTCGCGTTACTTCGCCGGCGAACCTGTTCAGCTGGTCCACCATCGTGTTGAGTGTTTCTTTGAGTTGCAGAATTTCTCCGCGCACGTCGACCGTAATTTTTCTCGAGAGGTCGCCGCTCGCAATCGCTGTTGCAACTTCAGCGATGTTTCGCACCTGACCAGTGAGGTTGCTGGCCATGAAGTTCACGTTGTCAGTTAAGTCTTTCCACGTGCCCGCGACTCCCGGCACTTGCGCCTGGCCGCCAAGTTTTCCTTCCGTACCCACTTCGCGAGCCACGCGCGTTACTTCTCCGGCGAACGCATTGAGCTGGTCCACCATGGTGTTGATCGTGTCTTTGAGCTCGAGGATTTCGCCCTTCACGTCCACCGTGATTTTGCGCGAGAGGTCGCCGCGAGCCACAGCCGTGGTCACTTCAGCGATGTTTCGAACTTGCGCCGTGAGGTTTCCGGCCATAGCGTTGACCGAATCGGTCAAATCTTTCCACGTGCCGGCGACGCCGGGCACAACGGCTTGCCCTCCGAGTCTTCCTTCCGTTCCCACTTCGCGCGCCACGCGGGTCACTTCCGAGGCGAAGGACCGGAGTTGGTCCACCATCGTGTTAATTGCTTCTTTGAGTTGCAGAATTTCTCCGCGCACATCGACCGTAATTTTTCGGGAAAGGTCTCCGCTCGCTACGGCCGTCGTAACTTCGGCAATGTTGCGGACTTGGCCGGTCAGGTTGCTGGCCATCGAGTTCACAGAATCGGTCAAGTCTTTCCAAGTGCCCGCCACGCCGGGAACTTGCGCTTGGCCGCCCAGTTTTCCGTCGGTACCCACTTCGCGCGCCACACGCGTCACTTCAGCGGTAAAAACTCCCAATTGCTGGATCATGGTATTGGCAATGTTGGCCGACCTTAAAAATTCTCCTTCGAGTGGGCGTCCATCGACATCGAGTCTGACGCTTTGGGTTAAATTCCCTTGCGCAACGGCCGCGATAGCTCGAGTAACTTCCGCTGTGGGCCGCAAAAGATCTTCAACCAACGTGTTGATTGAAACTTCCATCTCGCCCCAGGAGCCCTTGGATTCGTGGAATTGAGCGCGCTCCCGCGTCTTACCTTCTTTGCCAACGACTTGACCCACTCTTTTCAGTTCGTGGGCCATGTGCTGGTTCGAAGCCACGATGTCATTAAAGGTGTCCGCAACTTTTCCCTCGACGCCAACCCACGCTCCTGGGAGGCGAACGGAAAAGTCGCCGGCTCGCATAGTCTGCAAGGCGGTCAGAATCACGCTCAAGTTCGAAGAGGCGGATTCGCTGCGGGAATTGCCTCGGCCGTTGCTCTTGGCACCCGGCTTTGCTTCTTCGCCGATTCCCTCTACTGCTGTGGCGCTGTCAGATCGCTTCATTCTCAACTCCAAATAATAGAAATCCCACGACTTCGCATGCCAAGCGGAATTGCAGGCCAATAAATTCCTGTGTTTAGCCTATTTTTCACTGCGCGACAGATCGGGAGCACGATGGGTAGGAAGTTTACACTTCTCTGAGGAAGGCACGCATACAGGGAAACCCTTAGGCGGACAGAGGAGAATACCTTACGATGTCTTGGAAACTGGCGGAACAAAAAGTCCTTTTTCTAACTAAACAGCAGAATCTGATGATGATATGGGAAACGAGAGTTGCTTCCATTTCGGAAATGATTATTTACAACTCTCGTCTTCCTTTTCATTTTATTAACATCCTGTTCACATTAGGAGCTAGAAGCGAATTTGGGGTCCAAAAGTTACCTTCAAGTTATGATGCGCTCCCCCAACGAAAACGATTTCGTCACCCACTTCTGCCCTCAGACCGATTGGCCCAAGGAACGCCTCCACGCCCACACCAGGATAAAGCGCGGCATCGACATTGTTTGCTCGGAGATTGCTTACAGTACTCGTAAATCCGGTGAATGTAGCCGGAACCGGATCAAACCGAAAATCCGTAAAACCCCCTTTGACAGTTGCGAAGACGCGAACGGGACCGGAAGTTTGAATCTTCGGTCCGAAAAGACCGTGCAAAATTTTGATATTTGAGTTCTGTGTCGTGATTGTTCCGCCCGAAGTAGTTACAAATCCCTCGGTAAAAACCTGATTAAAATCGTAGGACATTTCGGCTTCTATCTGCACATTCTTAACGAGATTTACACCTGCTCTGCCTCCAACCCCTGCAAAATTGGAATGAGTCTCTCCTAATTTAAAATATTCGGCGAATGCTCCGACCTCCACGTGATTCTGAGCATGCGCAACCGGCGCAATAAAAAATCCAGCAATTACAATTAACAATGCAACTCGTCTCATTAATCCTCCTGCGATAACCGTAAAATTGATTTACCCCACCCATGTAACAGTTCTCATTTCGACAACTGTCCATCCAACTTCATATATTCGTTTCATGTCCATAAGGACGCTATCCGGCGCTTCCTGTAACTCGCCAGAAACTTAAGTGTAGGTGCCCAACGCGCGGTTAAATGTCATTTCATTCTCGGATGCGAAACAAGTACGACGCTGCGCAAAACATTTTTGCGCTGAATAAACTAAAAGCGAGGACACTTGATTTAATTCGCGGCTTTTGAGGGAGGAGAGGCCATTTTATCCCGGGGTTGGGTGGTGAAATGGCCTCATGGGGTGAGTATGCACGCGAGGTACAAACGGAGATCGAATTAATTTCCTAGTTGATCATGATTGCGAATTGGAAGTCGGGACAGAAATCCCCAATGCAGTTGCCAAATCGATTTGATGTTCCTGTTCTTGAATCAAGATTTCTCTGATGTGTTCAGCCATTGCAAATTCACCAAGCGCATCGCACTGGCGCACTCGTTCGCGATAGTTTTTAATTGTTTCTGTTTCGTTCTCCAGGTCAAAACCAAGCATTACCTTTGCTTCTTCTGAAGTTCGGACAGGTTTGGGCTCGATCGCCGGCATTCCGCCCAGATAGTCGATCTGTTTTGCGATGATGAGCGCATGGCTCAATTCTTCCTGCGCGTGTTTTTCAAGTTCCGCGGCGATATTCATATATTCGGCGCCCTTCAGAACCTGCGAATATACGACGTACGAAATAATCGCTTGATACTCGCGAGCCAGATCTTCATTCAATGCAGTCACCAGTTGCTTTCGGGTTACTCCGTTCCCTGTCTTCATCGATGTTCCCGTTTGCGCCATATTGCTCCTCATTTTGAATCGAATGGACGGGACGAATCTTCGTCCCGTCCGTGAAATAATCGCGGAACCTCGTTCAGGGCTGCCCGGCCTTGCGAACCTTTTGGCTCTCTTCTTTCATAGATTTCACAAACTCATCCGCCTGTTGTTCAGCGGCTTCTTTGGTAATTCCGTATCGCTCTTGAATCTTTCCGACAATTTGCTGACGTTTGCCGTCGATTACGTCCAGATCATCGTCGGTGAGCTTCCCCCATTTCTCTTTTGCTTTCCCCTTATACTGTTTCCATTTTCCTTCAACTTGTTCCCAGTTCATTTTTACCTCCCGGCTGACCACTTCTATATCGGTACAATTAATAATCAATTGCGATTTGCATTGATTACGCTTCGGCTAACAGAAGACAGGATTTGGCGAGCAAAACCAATACTGTAGAACCTTTACTCCCACCAGAAGATTCGCGTAGATTACGTAAACGAGTGTTGCGCGCGAACGAATTTATTTTTTATGGAAATAGTGGGTAAGGATATTATTTCCTGGAATAATCGAATATGTTCCGCAATTCGATAACTAATTTTCAAATACGGCACTCGATGACTTTTCGAGTTCTTGCGGCGGACAGCAGTTTTTACCGCAATTCACGACGCTAACAAATCGCACGTCAGCTCAATCTATCGCTATTCAACCTACATCAAACCATTTCGACGGATACTCGAATGCGCGTATGGCGATATGCCTGGCCTAAATTGCAAAATCAAAGACAGTCCAGGAACCAAAAGATCAGTGTTTGCCGGCCCCGGGCGAGCAAGACCATGCTCCATCTCGAAAGCATTTCGGGAGTGAACGATTACTCAAGAATAAATGCGGAGGAGATTATGAAAAGTGCGACCATGATTGGAATCCTGTTGATCGTATTCGGGGTTATTGCTCTTGTCTATCAAGGTTTCACGTACACGACGCACAAGAAAATTCTCGACGTTGGCCCCATTCAAGCCACGAAAGAAGAGCGGCAGACGATTCCCTTGCCACCGATTGTTGGCGGCATTGCGCTCATTGGAGGCGTGGCGTTGCTTTTTGCAGGCGGTAAGAATTCATGATGCCCTGCGCATTCGCTTAAAAGCGCCCGCGAAGTGCGCGAATTGCGCCTTTTCATTTCGCGGGCAATCCTCTTCGCGATTCCTCTCTGAAGATACAACGTGGAACGAGATTTTCATTCTTGATTATAAGAGTTCACTACTTTTCGGCCTCGTGATTGAAAATGACGGAGCTGCACAAAATTGCCGCAACCGCCCAACACATCCAATGGAACACGCAATATCAATTTTTTCGACGGGTGTTTGTCACAGGCAGGAACAGAGGTTTGTTCGCAGGAAATGACATTCTAATTAGCTGAAAATAGAATCGCAAGATACACCAAGTCAGAAGTAACTATGCCCTGCAAAATATTACGTTTCTAAGCGGCGCCGCGCACTTCAAATGAAGTCACATTCTCAGAAGATGGCTGGGGAGCAGAACCGCGACGCGATGGAATTGAAGACGCGAGCATTCGCTCAAAATCGGACTGCTCATATGGATAAGAAAGAACATCGAGTGTGCCAAGATTCATGGCCGCCAGATAGTCGCGAAATTCCTGCGGACAAGTCGGGGCCGACACAATAATTGTGGGAATATCTATTCGCTCTTTCCGTAGATGCTGAATGATCTCTCGATATGTGCCGTCCTGAAGCCAGAAACCGCAAATGCACGCGGAAATGCCGTCCTTCGCGATCAGCGCTTTAACATCTTTTACGCTGCTAACCCACATCCCTTTTATCCCGGCGCTATCCAGGAGGTCTGCCAGGGCCGTTCGAATATCCTGGTCGATGGTTGCTATCAGGAGTGTTTGTGAATCCAGAGATTTGGCATTCATCTGCGTAGGCTTATGAGCGGAATTATTTTCATTTCTTTCGTTCAAAACCAGCACTGGATTCATATGCACTCCCCCAGATCGCCCCGCGGCATCAAGTGATCCCAGTTAACCCGATTCCTTGCAACAAATAAATCAAATATGCAAATACATATTGAGGCATCTGCCTCTTTGCGGGAATACAATCAACACCTGACTGGAATAGGAAGTTTCCTGTATTTAAAAATTCAAAAAGTTGAGAAGGAATTTATTGAGCAAAACGACTCCCGAATTCGGTTTGAAGTGTAAGATCCAAACGTGCAATTCCGTTTAACTCTCAATAATTCACATTTTTCTATTCGCTGTTTAACAGACCTGTAAATTCTGGACAATTTTCTGTTTGGATAAGCATGAAGAGACGACAATCTTGAGGGATCCAGCAACGATCGCAAGAAAAACAAATACATGAAACAGCCGATTGTCTATTCAGCATAATTCCTTCAAAGTACGTTTCTATTTCAATACCCAAATGAATTGAATGGGTGGCGAAAATCGAAGGAATATTTTCGTGACAGGAGTCAACGTATGGCAGAAAGCGAGAAGGAATTGCCCGACACGGATGTCGCAAACAACAGTTGTGAAATCATTTCCTTTATCGTTCTCGCCATTCTAAGCGCCTTAAGTCATTTCTGGTATATTCTGATAATTTTCTGCGTGGTTATCGTTTTACGGCGGACCATCAGTTACGCGTCCCAGTTTGTTGTCGCCTCCCTGCAGTTTATTCCGTGGCATGCGTGGAAAAGTGCTACTTCAACCCTCCGTGCGTCAAAAATCCAACATCAGGTATTTAAACCTTCCAAAATAGGCTAGAGCGTGGATTGTTACGCCCGTCGATCGATGCCACCATGGCCACGTTCTGAAATCGCAGTTCTGTAAACAAAATAGATTTCAGAATATGGAGCTCAATCATGTTGCGCTGGACGCTTATTTTCCTGGTTGTAGCAATTGTCGCTGCGGTTTTTGGTTTTGGAGGAATAGCGGCAGCCTCGGCGGGAATCGCCCGAGTTCTATTCTTCATTTTTCTTATCCTTTTCATCGCTTCGCTTCTCGGTGGTCTGATCCGAAGAGCTTGATGAAGCGGCGGGGAGGAATCTTTCCGTAACCACGGAACGTATGAAACAGCGGAATTGTATTTAAAGTGGCTCGCGTCAGTTTTGATATTCGAAAGTTTAAGGGGTGAACAATGAAAATATTATTGCGGCTTTTGTTGGCAATATCCTTGGTTTCGGTGACAGTTTGCGCTGCCGATAAAGACGATAAAGAGAAGGAAAAGCAGGAAGATCGCCTGAAAAATTCGGGCGTAGTCCTGAATGAAATCCTCAATATCAAAGAGAATATCCCACAGGATCTTCTCGACAAAGCAAAATGCATTGTTGTTATACCGTCTGTGGTAAAAGCAGCTTTTATCGTCGGCGGAAGTTACGGTCGAGGCACGATTATTTGCCGCACGGACAAAACTAGAACAACGTCATGGGGAGCCCCCGCCATGATGGTCTTGGAAGGCGGCAGTGTTGGCTTCCAAATTGGCGGTGAGGCCACGGATTTCGTATTGCTCGTCATGAACGACCGCGGCGTACACAGCTTGCTGCACAGCAAAGTAAAGTTGGGTGGCGACGTGTCGGTTGCAGCAGGTCCAGTGGGCAGAACAGCGGAAGCAGATACCGATGCATACGTCAGAGCTGAGATCCTGACTTACTCGCGAGCCCGCGGAGCTTTCGCCGGCGTTTCTCTGGAAGGCGCTTCCTTGAGGCCTGACGATGATGGAAATGAGGCCCTTTACGGTCGCAAGATTACTGCGAATAATATTGTTATAGGCCCTTCGCCAACTACTCCTTCAGCCGCACATCAACTGATTGCAACACTGGATAAAGCTTCGCCGACCTCACGAGCACATAACTAACTCCTGCCGAGCGGGGGAGAGCACGCATGCTTTCCCCCTCCTTTCCATTTAAATTCCGTCTCAATTAACTGGAAAGCTAACAAACTTTGACCTTCACCATCTATTAAATCGGTTCTGCCTGTCTAATTTATAACCAATTATATTGACTTGAGACCTACAGCTTCCCGCGCAAGCAAATACGACTCACAATTGATTGTCTGTTTCAATTCCACCGAATAAGCTTTGTTTAAAGGCCCAATTAAACCTTCACAAGGAGAAAATTATGCGAGTCCTGAAAGTCGCACTGTTCGTCCTGACATTACAGATTCTACTGCTTACTGCTCAACCCGGCGCCTCACAGGATAATTCTTCTCACAGGGGCCCCCGAAACAGCGAACAATTTTTGAAGCGCGAAGTGGGCCACGAGCTCGCAATGGTGCCCTGGTACACGGTCTTTGACATCCTGAAGTATTCGGTCAATGGGAACGACGTAACGCTTACCGGTGCTGTCGTAAATCCGACGGTAAAAACGGATGCCGAAAATGCGGTAAAGCATATCGAAGGCGTGGAAAAAGTGAACGATCAAATCGAGGTGTTGCCGCCCTCACCAATGGATGATGAAATCCGGCGCGCGGAGTATCGCACAATTTATTCTCAAGGAACGCTTTCGCGATACGGATTGGGTTCGCTGCAAGCCATACACATCATCGTGAAAGGTGGCCATGTCACGCTCGAAGGGAGCGTCGATAATCAAACGGATAAGAACGCCGCCGGCATTTATGCCAATGGCGTGGCCAATGTTTTTTCCGTGGCCAACAATCTGCAAATATCGACTGGAAAGTAGAGGGAAACGCGTTAACCAAGACGAACGGTTATATGATGTTCCAGACCGTCATCGGAAAGTGGAATATTGGCCGGGCCGGGAACCGATTTGCCGTCAAACTCCACGTTGGAAATCCCGCGACATACGCCGCGTGGATTTTCCACTTTAATAAAATATTTTGCCGAGTGATATTTGAAGGTGATCGAATAGCTTGCCCACGATTTTGGAATGCATGGGTCTACGCTGAGAATTGTTCCACGGACCCTGAATCCTAACATCCATTCCAAACCTGCGCGGTAAAACCATCCCGCCGAGCCTGTGTACCAGGTCCATCCGCCGCGCCCCACATGCGGATCTTCCGCGTACGCGTCTCCCGCCATTACATACGGCTCGACTTTGTATCTTTGCACCCCCGCTCGTGAAGATGATCGATGAATCGGGTTTACAAGTTGAAGCAGATTGCCGGCTTTGTCTCCATCGCCCAGAGCCGCAAACGCAATAATTGTCCACATCGCCCCATGAGTGTACTGGCCGCCATTTTCGCGGATTCCCGGGACGTAACCTTTAATATAGCCGGGGTCCTGTGCAGTGTGGTCGAACGGCGGCGTCAGCAACAGGACCAATCCATTCGCTTGGCGCACTAATTGTTCGTTCACTGCGGCCATGGCGCGCGATGCCCTGCCGGGTTCCGCGGCGCCGCTCAGAACTCCCCAGGATTGTGCGATCGAATCGATCTTGCATTCCTTGTTTTGTGCTGACCCAAGCGGAGTCCCATCATCGAAAAATGCGCGGCGATACCAGGCGCCATCCCAACCTTCCCGTTCGAGAGCCGCTTTCAGAGCGCTCACATGGAGCCTCCATGTTTCTCCGCGCTTAGAATCCCCGCGAGCATCGGCAATCTTTGCAAACTCCCATAAAATTGTGTGCAGGAACCAACCCAGCCAAACACTTTCTCCCTTCCCTTGCTGGCCGACACGGTTCATGCCGTCGTTCCAGTCTCCGGTGCCCATCAGAGGCAGACCATGGCTTCCGACACTCAAGCTGCGGTCGAGCGCGCGCGCGCAGTGTTCGAACAGACTTGCGCCATATGTGGAACTATTCGGTTGGAAATAAGATTCCAATTGACCGGGAGCGAGTTCATCGCCTTCAAGAAACGGAACCACTTCATCCAGGATTTTTCCGTCTCCCGTCGCCTCAATAAAATTAATCACCACATATGGCAGCCACAGCAGATCGTCGGAAATGCGTGTCCGTACTCCACGACCCGAGGGCGGACGCCACCAGTGCTGAACGTCACCGGCGATGAACTGGCGGGAAGCGGCCCTCAGAATGTGCTCACGCGCGATTCCGCGACCGGCCGTGGTGAGAGCCATGATGTCCTGGAGTTGATCGCGAAATCCATAAGCTCCGCTCAACTGGTAGAAACCCGCGCGGGCCCAAACACGGCAGCACAAAGTTTGGTAAAGCACCCATCTGTTAATCAGCAGATCCAATGCACGATCCGGCGTCTTTATCTGGACGCCATTCAAAATGTCTTCCCACGAGTTTGTAACTTCTCTCAATACTCGATTCACATTTTTGGATCGATACTGGCTAATTAATTCCCGGGCTTTTATTTTATTTTCCGCTTGTCCCAGATAGAAAACAATTTCCGTGGATTCTCCGCTGCGCAACTCGACAGGCGCCTGTAATGCGGCGCATGGATCCAGTCCCGCGCCAATCTTTCCTGACAGCGTGCGCCCTGGTTCAAGGCCACTCGGGCGCTGAAGAGTTCCATTTCGCCCGATAAAATCACTTCGATCGCCGGTAAATGAATTTTGCTTTCCTCCCAAGTCCGCAAAGGCAATACGCCCTCCGAATTCTCCATTGAGCAGGCTCCGGGCAAATACGGCCCCGGTCGTTGGATCGAGTTCGGTGACGATGTAAGGCGAGGTCGCAGTCCTCGAACTGCCAAGCACCCATTCCACGTACGCGGTCACGGACAGGCGTCGCGCACGCCCGGAATTGTTTTGCAAAAAAAGTTGGAAAATTTTTATAGAGTCATCGGGTGGGACGAACTGCAGCAAGTCCAATGCTATCCCGTGAGATTCGCATTGGAAGCGGCTGTAACCTTGGCCATGCCGCGCAATATAAACTGCGCTTTCATCGCGAATCGGAAGAGCCGTAGGGCACCACAATTCTCCGGTTGATTCGTCACGAATATAGATAATTTCGCCGGACGGGTCCGCGAGATGTTCATTTGACCACGGCGTCAGTTGATTTTCGTGGCTGTTGAGCGACCATGTAAAACTCGATCCGGATTCGGAGACAATAGATCCGAATGCGGGATTTGCGAACACGTTGACCCATGGCTCGGGAGTCCGCAATCCCTCCGCCAAAACAGTGACGTATTCACGGCCGTCTTTATCAAACCCGCCGGTCCCATTGAAAAATTCCAAATCTAATGTTGGCGGCAAAACTTCTGGCGTCTTGCCAAATCGTGTTCGTCTGCGCGCTGCGGGGGCAGGCGACTCCCTATAAATTGTTTGCGACCTGCCGAATTGTTCCGTGAGGTTTCCGCGCCGGCCAAGAATCAACACCCGGGCGTAGCTCTGCAGTTGCGCGCGGGTTTGCGGCGTCAAGAGGTCGCCACGTACAAGGAAAATTCGTCCCAGCGCATTCCCCGAATCCGGCGATAGTCGAAGCTGGCTTCCATGGACGAGGGTTTCCAGAGATCCCTGAAAATCCTGATTGTAGGAAGGCGGCTTCTCATTGACGATCACCAAGTCCGCGGACAATTGTTTCATGCGCCAATATTCATGGGCCCTCAATAATTGCCTGATGGTTTCCACATTCTCTTCATTATCGATGCGCGCTAGAATAATTGGCAGATCTCCTGAAATTCCGAGCGACCATAATGTGGAAATATCCAGATTCACTCGACTCAGAAGGTCCGAAGCGGGACGCAAAGACGCTTCCGGATAGATCACGGCATTTGCCAGCCTCTGGAACAATTGCGCCTCATCCGGACCTATTGCCAGGTGATGCAGTTGGACTTGTGCATGAGTCCATGCGAGCGTGAGAGTCCGCTCAAACGCTCTGGGGTCACGGTAACGGTCGGCCAAATCCGTGACTTGCTCGCGCGTTTCGGCCGCGATCGTAGCAAAAACAAGATGCGCCGAAGTGCCGGGAGGAATTCTCACGGTCCTCCGCAAACTGAACGAAGGGTCGAGGACGGAGCCCACGGTGTTTGAAAGTCTTAGATCTTCAGCGATCGATACTGGATTGCGAATATCATTACCGCGCCCTAAAAATCGCGCGCGATCCGTTTCATACTCCAGGTCGCCTGTCGTTTCCCCATCCACGTATAAAACATGCGCCACCCACACGGACGGATCATCCTGGGATCGCTTGCGGCGTGTCGCGAGCAATGCTCCTATCTCAGGGACGAAATCTGTTTCTATAAATAAATTCGCAAACGCGGGATGCGCCTGGTAAGCCGCCTGGGGAGCCAATGCAAGTTCCGAATAGGAGGTAACTTGAATTTCTCGCGTGCGAACCCCCAGGTTCGTAATCGTGAGACGACGCACCTCGGCATCATTTTCAGACGAAACAACCACTTCAAGTTTGGTATTGATCGAGCGGTCGCGCCTGAAAAATTCGGCATGGTCCTCGTAAAACTCCGCTTCGTAGGAATCAGCTTCAGCCCCGGTCGGTTGGAAGCCAGCCGACCACACATTCTGATTTTGTTCGTCACGAAGGAAGAAATAGGTTCCCCAACAATCGCGCGTTGCGTCTTCCCGCCAACGCGTGATGGCGATATTTCGCCACCTGCTATATCCAGACCCTGCAGTGGTCATCAAGACCGTATAGCTTCCATTCGAAAGTAGCTGAGTGCGCGGAGTAGGGTCATCCACGGACTTAAATTTTCGAACAACTGACGCTATATCGTCACGTACCTTAGCGACTGCGGAAACTTCTTCCGCGCGCGGGCGCGCAACCAGAACATCGCGAGGCGTGCGTTCCTGCAATAGAAGTTCTGTCGCTTGCACAATCGGATCTGCATGAAATCGATTTCTCATCACTCCATCGCTCAAAACGTTCGCCAATGAAACGAGCGACATTCCCTGGTGATGCGCCATAAACGCATGAACAACAGCTACATCCTGCCCCTCGGGAACTCGCGTTTTCGTATAATCCAGCGCCTCATAAAAACCATATCTGCCGCGGCCGCCGGCCTTGGCGATTCTTTTAAAATTGGCAAGCCCGGCAGAAGGAAAAATCATGGATGCGAGTGCCGTGGCATATGGCGTAATGACGATATCCTCGCTCAATCCTCTTTTTAGCCCCAGGCCCGGAACTCCGAAACCGGAGTATTGGTACGTGAGTGTCAAATCTCTTGCATTAAACGCTGATTCCGAAACTCCCCAGGGAACGCCACGTTCTGCGCCATATTCGATCTGGCGGCGAACAATCTCCCGGTACGTCTGGCTGAGCATGCTTCCCTCGGGCGAACGCATGACCAAAGCAGGCATTAAATATTCGAACATTGATCCAGACCATGAAATGAGCGCTGACCCGCGGGCTACCGGCGTCATGAAGCGGCTCAGACGAAACCAATGCGAAGTGGGAGCATCTCCTTTCGCGATGGCGATGAAACTTGTCAATCGCGCCTCGGAAGCAAGGAGGTCATACTTACTGGCATCCAATGTGCCCACTTCCACCGCAAACCCGATGGAGAACAACTTTTTGGTATTGTCAAAAAGGAATTTGAAATCCATCGCGAAGAAGATGGCATCCGCCGTCAGTCCCACCTGGATAAGCCTTTGCGAAAGGGCCGCTGAATTCGAAATGCAACTGGATATGGCATTCACAAACGCTTCAAGGCCCTGGAGTAAATCCGAATTTTTGGTTTCGTCTTTTTCCAATTGTTCGCGGACCAGCGCGAGTTCATCCAGCACCGTAGAAAATTGCTTTGGCGCCTTTTCAAGAGTTGGAATCTCTGAACAGATGGTAAGAAGCATGGTTTCTGCAGTCGATGTGTATGTGGTCAGGCAATGAACGACGGCAGCTTTCTGAATCGGAGTCAGGTGAATCCAGGGATTCACGATCTCCATGTCGCGCGCATGGCTTTCCACACAATTCTTAAGAGCAGATGCCCATATGCGCAGTTCCGAATATTGACGGGTTCCTTGTTCCTGTGACACAGCTTGGGCGATATCGTCAATGGTTTGAGCGCGGTCTCTTAATTTAATCAGCAGTGAAGCCCACTCCATGGCATCAATGGGCGGAAGGTCGGATGAGCTGACAAACGCATCAATGGCATTGTTCAGCTGTCTTCGCGTAACCCTGTCCGTGTGATCGGCTTCCTCGCTGACCTCCAACGATTCGCGAAGGAATTGCACGGTGTCATTCAGCGCAACAAAGATTCGATCTTCCGCGAACGGCTTCTGAACCAATTCCCGGCAAGCGTTTCCCAAAACAAGGAGATGGCCGGCGAGGTTGCCACTGTCCACCGAAGAGATGTATTTCGGATCAAGCGGCGTAAGATCGAGAGTGTTATACCAATTATAAAGATGGCCGCGGAACAGCTCCATCCGCTTCAATGTTCCAATGGTCCCTTCGACTCGGTCCAGTACGTCCACAGTCCCCAACCAATCGAAATCCCTCGCTGCTATTGCGGATAAAAGATATAACCCGATATTCGTGGGCGATGTACGGTGGGCAATAATCGGTTTGGGATCTTCCTGAAAATTGTCAGGTGGAAGCCAATTATCTTCGGCCGTAACGAATTTTTCAAAGTAGTGCCACGTCCGGCGAGCAATCAGGCGCAGATCGTGAATTTCTTCCGTGGAAAGAGGCTCAATATCTGTCAGGCTTGGCGGCTGGCTGATCCGCAACGCAAATATCGGCGCAGCCGTCCAGAGCGCAATGAACGGCAGCGAAACAATCAAAGAACGCGGAGAAAACATGATAAGTATTGCCAGAGTTATGAGGGATAGTAGAACTCCGCCGATCATCTGCTCAAAAATTCCGGTTATCTCGAGGTCCATCGAATGTTTCACTTGAGCCGCGGTTACCCACTCAAGCAAATTTTTCCGGGTGATAAACATGCGCACCAGGGTGCGAACTATCGCATCTCCCATGGTCCAAGCTTGGTACGCCAAACCCGTAATGGTAAGTCCGATTTGCGATAAGGCTAAAAGCAGATCCGACAGCACAGAGCGAAGGTGACTTCGCATCGACGTTCCACTTCGGAGTGGTCGGAGACCGCCCAGAAACGGCATGAGCGGCGGAATCGAAATCACAAGGAGAACAAAGACTGTCCATATCCAAGGTGAAAGTCCGGAAATCAGCCATCCAGCAAACATCGTGAGAAATGACGCGGGAGCAGATAAAGTACGCCGGAGGTTGTCAAACATTTTCCAACGGCTGATTAATGGGATTGTAAAATGCCCGGATTTATTTGCACTTGCGTTCCCCTTTCCAAAAAGCCAGGGAAGTAGCTGCCAATCACCACGAGCCCATCGGTGTTGCCGCGCGGCAGAGGCCGCATAATGCGAAGGAAATTCCTCGTACAATTCAATATCCGAGGCGAGAGCAGCGCGAGCGAATATTCCCTCCAACAAATCATGGCTTAGCAAAGTGTTGTCGGGAACTTTTTCGTCCATCGCTTCTTCGAACGAATCGATATCGTAAATTCCCTTCCCTGTAAAAGTTCCCTCTCCGAAAAGATCCTGGTACACATCCGAGATGGCTGACGCATAGGGATCCATTCCGCTGGGTCCAGAAAATATTCTTTGAAAAATGGAACCATCCCGGTTAGGGGGAAGTGTTGGCGTAATTCGCGGTTGAACAATCGAATACCCTTCGACAATTCGCCCTACGCGCGAATCAAACTTCGGTTGATTCAGTGGATGGGCCATAGTTCCAACCAGCTTCGCGACGGCGCCGCGCGGAACTCGCGTATCCGCGTCCAGCGTAATTACAAAGCGAATTCCGGAAATTCCTTCCAGCCGTTGCCCCTCAATTGGAATGAAAGTCGTTTCGCCCGTTCCGCGGAGCAGATGGTTAAGTTCCCGCAACTTACCTCGTTTGCGCTCCCATCCCATCCACGCACGTTGAGATTCATTCCATTTTCGTTTCCGGTGAAATAAAAAGAACCGGTCGCTTCCACCCGGAGCGGGTCCATGTCGCTGATTTAACCTTTTGATTCCTTCGGCAGCCGCGGCAAGCAGGCTCTCGTCGCCTTCCAAAGTTTCACTTCGCGCATCCACCCAATCAGAGAGAAGAGCAAAACGCAGATCTCCATCAGGATTTGCCAAATAATGAATTTCCAGCCTGTCTACTTGCTCCTTGATTGCCGCCAAATTCGTCAGCAGCGTTGGAATTACAACGATTGTGCGGAGAGAGTCAGGGATGCCCTCAAGGAGTTCCAGCCGCGGAAGAGGACGAGGGCCCAGCAAAGTTGGGACTGTGCGATTTACAAAGGCAATTGCCAAATCAGATGCCGGGATTAAACCAATTAGGCCCAACAAAATGAGGTATCCCGTCGCTACACCATGCGCCCATGAGTAATACAGGGGCAGCATCAAAATTGCGGCAGTAAAAACCAGTATCGTTCCAAGATATCCTGGCGCCGCGGCCCGCATATATAAACGAAGAAATTTTTCTTTCCATGGCCCTCGATATGAGAGTTCGCGTTCGAAATCAATTCGGCCTTTTGAAATGAGGTAATACCCCGGATCCTCAACCTGTCTACTTTTGCCTCCGCCATCGCTGAGCCGATGGGCAGCCGCCTGCTTGGCACGATGCAAAGCGCGTTTCGCAATTTCGATCTCAGAAAATTTGGAGCCTCTTGAAAGTTCTTCAATCGAATGGCGGTAATGATCTCGTGTAGGAAAATCCATTTCGCCGAACTGGCTTCCATCACGAAGAACCTCATCCACGAGACTGATGCTTTCGAAGAATTCGTTCCAATCAAACGCGGACATATCGCGCATGCTGGTGATCACATTGCGGATCGAAACCGTCGTTGCCGTTTGATCTTGATGTTCAGCGCGGACGATTTCGTCGGACGTGGTGCCCTGCGCGTCGAGCCTCTTATCAAGCCAGAGAAGAATGGGACCGACCTTGGGATCAAGGTCACGCAGACGCTGCACTAATTGGACCGCAAACGCACGATCGAGGGGCTGATGCTCAAATTCGCGAAGAATCATTGGAGAAATGGAGGGCGTATCTCCACTGCCAAATAAGCCGTCCACCAGACGGTCGGCCTCTTCACGCGCGCGCCTGCTGCGCACAATGCCATCTGCCAGCTTGCGAAGATTTTCAACGAGGACAACTCGGAGAGTAATCGCCAGAGCCCAGAGCTCGCCAATCGTGAGAACTTGAACGCGTTGGTAGGCGCTCACGAAGCGACGCAAAAGCTCGGGTTCAAAGCGGCTGTCCGTGTGTGCAACGAACGCCCACGCGATTCCAAACACGCGTGGATACCCTGCGAGATGGCCGGAGGTTAATTTGGGAAGTCTTCGATAGTAGCCCTGAGGAAGGTCATCGCGAATTTCACGCAACTGCTCTTCGACGATATAAAAATTATCGACCAGCCATTCGGCAGCCGGAGTGATTGTACCTCCCTGCTGAATCGAACTGGATGTCGCGCGATAATACTCAAGCAGAATGCGGCCATTTTCCAGGACACGCGGGATCAGCGGATTGCCCTCACCTTTTTCGTGCGAAATCGCTTGAGCAGTCGCAAGATCTTCCGCGTGTTGCTCGAGGCGTTCCACACTGAAAAGTTCACCGCGAATCGGACCTTCGGTTTCGGTGAACAGGACAGCAGATGAGGTGGTCGTATTCATCCTTAAATTAAAGCTTCATCTATCTTACGTCACAAAGGGGAAAATAAAGTTCGTAAAACGGTAGCGGAAAACAAAAAAAGCGCCGATAAGTTCATGCAGGAGCCAGGAAACACATTTATTTCGCTGAAGGAACCAATCCAGCAATTAGCCGCTGACACCTGATTATGATAAAGGGATGGGCCAGCGGCAATCGCCATTTGTGATACTTACAAATTTCCGGACCTCGCATCGCGATAAAACTGCTCGCCGGCATCCGCTGCGCGTTTCGCCTGCTCTCTCACGTCGCCCAATGTGTCATGGATGCGCTCTGTAAGATCCTGGCCCTTTTCGATGGCGCGATTGAGCCCTTCTTTGACGTTGCCAACAATCTGTTCTCTTGCTTCCTGGCCGGCTTTCGTGGAAAGCAACATCCCCAGCGCAACACCGATTCCTATTCCAATAATTATTCCCGAAGTTGTTCCCTGCCAGTTGGTACGACTCATGCGCACCTCCATGGTTTCTAAGATTTACGACTTCGAGTTCGATATCAACGCAATTTAACACATGAATCTGAGCTGGCCTGATTGAAGATAGGAGAGGAAAGCAACACGCGCCTTCCTCTCCGTGTTACGGTCTTAACTATTTCCGCCTGAAGCAGTGCGGCGGGCTTTGGAGTCAGCGCTTGTGGAAGCTTCGCCAGTCGAGGAAATATTTTCCGCCCCGGACCGTTCCATAATTTGCTTGGCACGATCGATTTCTTCCGAAGTATCGCAATGAACGGAAAGAAGAATCCCGCCCTTTGCGACTCGCCCTTCGTATCGCTTTGCCTCATATTCGGGGATTCCCAAACCAATAAGAGCTCCGGTCACGCCGCCCACTGCTCCCCCTACGCCCATGCCGGCCAGAGCAGCCATGATTGGTCCCGCTGCGATAAGCGGACCAACACCAGGAATTGCAAGGGCGCCGATTCCCGCCAGCAATCCCAGAGTTCCGCCAAGTACTGCGCCCGATCCCGCTCCAGTCGTTGCGCCTTCGGGTGCCTTCGTTGACTTTTCAGTTCCGATGTCACGCGTCCCCAGGCTTTCTGGAAGCAGAACTGAAATGTCCGAAATCGGAAATCCAGAACGAGATAATAGTTCCGCTGCAGTATCCACGTCACTTCGTGTTGAGTAAATCCCAAAAACCGCTGTTTTCTTGCTCGCCATAAATTAAGCTCCTTTGACTCAATATTTTTAGTTGAATTTATACTTCAGGATTTCGGAGGAACTACTTCAATCTGGCTAGTTACGTTTCCATCTCCGGCAATCGCATTCGCTTTTGCCTCAATTGCGGACTTTTCCTCGCCCGTGCGAACGGGCCCCTTCAATGTCACTTTTCCATCCTGAGCAATAATTTTTACATTATGTGCATAGGTCGAGAGGGATTTGTCTTTCATAATCTCTGCCCGAATTTTTTGAGTGATCGCTCGATCGCTGGGATTCATTTTCTGCTGATCGGCGGTGGTTGCGCCTTTGTTTGCGTCGCCCTTATTCATCTTGGTGTTGTCTGCCGCATCTTGCGGCAAAGCGGAATAACCAGCCTTAGGAACGGCAAAAAGGGCTAAACCCATCAGCAACGAAGCTCCGAGCAAAAAGGAGGTTCGCGATATTGTCGACTGTTTCATGATTCCTCCGTCAATCATTTAGTATTTGCGGGACACTCTTCATGCAAGCACATGAATTTTCCGCACTTAGACAACTTAGCGCACGTCGGCGAAGTGAGAAATAGAGTGAAGGATGTAGATTGTAGAGCAGCTTGTGGTAGTGATATTCCGACTCAACAGATTGTAAAAACAAACGATAAATAAATTAATTTACGAAGCACAATTTTTTGCCAACTCAGAAATTACAAATTCAAATCAATTTCTCATCTTCTTCATTTTCATTGGCCGCATTTGCAACCGGCATGGATTAATTTAAGCGCAACCCCATACGTGAGATTGCCGGCTGAAGATACCGTATCGCATGTATTGCTCATGAACGGGCACCCCTCTAGGATTGGCGACCGGGAGAGGAGGTTTGAAAGCTAAAAAAGAGGGCTGGGCTGGCATTCGGCTTCCTCTCCCTAGCATCAACTTTCGTGTTGGAACTGTTTTCATTCTGAAGATTTGGAAGGAAGTTTATGCCGTTAATTCAGATTGTCCTGCTTCTAATTGTGGTGGGAGTGATTCTCTGGCTGATCAATCAGTATATTCCAATGGCGGCTTCCATTAAATCTATTTTGAATGCAGTGGTTGTGATCGCCGTGATTATTTGGTTGCTGAATGTATTCGGAATACTGTCGAATAATGGCAGGATTCATGTTGGATAGACATCTGCTTGCTTTGATTCGCTGCGCGTTTAAGTGCGAATAGCCCGCGTTGCACTGCTTACTCGTCGATAAAATCTGCGTGGATTTCCATTTAGGAAGTTAAGCTTGCTAGCGAGCGTGCAAATTAGCTGGACTGGAAACCATTGATACGAATGGTTTGAACCGTCAATTCGCAAGATCAGGCGTATCTAAAACTATAAAACCCCTGAAGAACTGTTCTGTTTAATGCTAGTGGGCTTTACCCCTGCAGGCCGGATGTCCACATCGGCAATCAATATCTGGCGTGTTTTGCATTGCCTCACATTGAGCACTGCAATATTTTTCCGATTTTGTGGTGCAAGTACATGGTGGGTGCGCGCATTTCTTGTTGCTTGTGTCTGCCATTGCATCTCCAACGTTTGGATTTTGGTGCTACGAGGTAGCTCCTCCACGAACAAAGTGGAGAATCAGTGCGATAAACGCACAAATCAGCAGGAGATGAATCATTGCGGACGCGACGTGGAAAACGAGAAAACCTCCAAGCCATAAGACAATAAGAACCGCAAACAGAATAATGAATATCGGTGAACCTCGCATACTTCCGACTCCTTTATGGTTATCGCAATTCGTCCGACTAATTGTACGGTCCCATTAACTTCAATTTTATAGTTTAACTCTTTGGTAAAAGCCATATGCTGAACCCTTGATTCGCGACGGTTTTTTACTTGAAATAATTCACTGAAAGGAAATCCGTTGGCATCGGGCTAATCGCAAATGCTGAGTGAACGTTGGATTTGTGATTTAAAGGAGAGTTTATACGAGGGACCTTCAGGGAAAGTCACCAACATTGAATCTTGGCCCGAGAGTATCCTGGCAATCCCAACAATGCGGATCAATATATGATCTAACCTGTGATAATTATTCTTACTGGTCCAGTTCGATCATGCATTTATGCTGGCGTTCATGGCGGTGATCTTTAGCCAGGATTTCAATCAGCTTTCGCGGCAATTCTTCAATGTCTTCCGCCTCCCGGGCATCCGCCTTGGATTCGCCAAAATGGCCGATCCCGAAACGCGCACCGCAAACAGTGCAAAGTTCAAATGTTTCAATTTGGAAAGAGGTATTTTTCAGGAGTTCTTTGTCGTAAATTGCGATCGGGCTTAGCAGGCAATTTGTGTTGTGATGGTCAACGAGCACGGCAACCTCCAGTAAGAGCAACCGCTAATTTCCGAACAAGATTCCCGGAGTCATCATCTGCTGAGAAGATTTACTACCAGCTCGATTTGCAGGCTTTCATATCAATTCGTTTAAACTCATTTAAGCGTGCCGTCCAATTGAAAGAAAAACGGTTCAGAACATCTAACAATTCACATAATCAATACATTCTGGGGATGCAACACGTCAATCAAGTGAAACATGTAAAAGGAGCTTATGCACTCGGGTACAGGATTGCCAAGTTCAGTTGGCGAGGGAATTTAATTTCTCATAAAGGGTCAATTCCTCGCCCTCTTCGTTAATCTGTACGAGTTCGTAACCCCCGCAATCGGAAGGAACTTCCCAGAAGCTATCATTTATATTGTCCATTGCAAAATCGGGTAGAAGAGAGAGCGCGGCACGCACTTCATCGCAAGTAGCAAAGCGATCCGGTCCTGAAATTGCGACCATCAGTTCGATTTCCATTTGCCCCTCCTGACCAACCGAAATCGATTTGTCTAAGGCGAATTCCATCGCCAAGCGCATATTGTCTTAGTTTGAGCAATTCCAAAATCCACAGATACATTTAGAATGAGAGCTGAATAGCTTGACAAACTGCCGTGGAAATCAGATAAGCCGGGATCGAAAAGGAAATGACGCGCATGATAAAATTGTGGGTCGCGATCAAAAGAACATCATTAATGAAATTGACATTTAATTTGACTGCTCTGAATTCACAATCAATTTCATCGTGGCGCACACAGAAGGATTCAAGTACTGCGTTCTAACATCTTTGTTATTCAGTAACTTCGAATCACACATTTCTGCCATGTATTTCCTACATGATTCATATGTTTTTTTCCTAAGGTTTTTATTCTTCAAACATTATTAGGCCGAGGTATGCCAATTATCGGACTGCTAAATTAAGTTAGCCGTTAGGGGGACGAATTATGTATAACGACGTTAATCCGTTTGTTCATGTGCTTTTATTCGAATGCCCCAAATGTTACAAGCCGGTTTCGTCGGCAGTTGCAACTGGCGAGAGAAATCTCGAAAACACGGACAGCCGCTGGTTTGCTATACGATGTGAATGCGGATGGGCGAGCAATGAGATGGGTATCTCTGCCAAGAGACATTGGGTGGATGAGAGGAGTTGACGTGAGCAGCTTTCTGCAGAATCTAGCTGATTAGATGATCGACGATCCCGCTGCGATCATTTCCCGGCTGAGAGTAATTGCAATTCTCAATTCCGCACCGCCAGACAAGTTTTCGCCTGTCATCATCCTCTCTGCTTTGAAATAACCACGTACCGTGCCGCGGGCAGGTGTACCGATTGACTCCAGGCTCTTCGATAAAATGCGGAATATTGGGAGTGTCAACCACTGTGAAATACCCTCCACTCGGTGCATAGTGAACCGTGCAGCTCAAGTATTCGCAGTGGTAGGAACTTAGCGTTTGCATTTTTGTTTCAAACTCCTCTTTCCACGCAACCCCATCCTCGTCATATCTCATTACATGATCGTGACGCGAACACAGTGGACTTAGATCTCGACTTAAATGTAGCGTAGTTTCTCTTACTGACATCTGCCCTCCTCAATGAGGCGTTTTCAGTGTCCGCACTTTTCGCCTCAGGTTCCGAGGTTCTGGTGCAGTCAATGAAAGCCGCGTTCTTGTTGATCGAGGCTAATTAAATGGCTGGCAAGGCGGTATACCGTAAAGCAAGCAGAGACCGAAGGCTGTTCTAGTAACAAACGTCCGGCGTCCTACATCGTTTCAGGGAGAGCATTAATTTTGCGTTTGATATTTAATTGATTTGATCCGCAACGAGAGAGATGAATATGGATGTTATCCCGTTTCGACTTTCACCAATGCTGGCAACACTGGCGGACGCCCCATTTTCGAATCCCACTTGGATATTTGAAGAAAAGTACGATGGAGTCCGAATGTGGGCTTACAAGGAAGGAACTAAAGTTTCTTTGATTTCGAGGAATGGAATTGACAGGACAGCTCGGTACTCTTTCATCGCCAACGCAGTAAAAAACCTTAAACATAAAACGCTCGCGCTGGACGGCGAAATAATAGCGATTGACGCCAAGAAAGTATCGCGTTTCCAATTGCTGCAGCAGGGAAAAGGAATTATACAATTTGCGATCTTTGATGTTGTGTACGCCAATGGTAAAGATCTACGGCGTAAGGTCCTTTCTTACAGAAGAGAAACATTGGAGCGACTTATCCGGCCGTCTGAACTCCTGCTGCTGTCAGCCCGCCTGCACCCCGATGGCTTAAAAGCCTATCAAATCGCGGCCAAGCGAGGTCTCGAAGGTGTAATCGCGAAAAATCTCTCTTCCTCTTACGCGGAAGGTAGATCTCGCGAGTGGCTGAAAGTGAAAGTCCACCAGGAAGATGAATTTGTCATTGGAGGATTTACACGGCCCGCAGGATCTCGCAATTATTTCGGAGCATTACTTCTGGGCGCTTATTTGGACGGCGAGTTGCGTTTTATGGGAAAAGTGGGCACAGGGTTCGACGAAAAGACACTTGCGTCACTGCATCGAACATTCCAACCGCTGGTCCGCACCAATTCGCCCTTTTCGACCGAAGTTCGCGAGCGGGGCGCTACGTATCTGTCCCCTCGATTGATTGCGCAGATTTCCTATACAGAGCAAACGAGCGACGGCAAGCTTCGCCATCCCGTCTACCTGGGGCTTCGCGACGATAAGAACCCAAAAGAAGTAATTTGGAAGGAGAAGTAAATTGCAATGAAAGCACAAGCTGCTCCCCTGATGAATGCCTCGATGAAATTGTCCCATCCTGACAAACTTTTCTGGCCAGATGACGGGTACACAAAATCCGACCTTGCGACTTTTTATCGCAATGTTTTTCCGTTGCTTCTTCCCTATGTAAAAGATCGGATTTTGACGCTGGAGCGCTGTCCTGACGGAATGCTTGGGAAATGTTTTTATCAAAAACAAATGCCGGAGAGCATGCCGCCCGGAACACCCACAAAACAAATTTCTAACGAGAGCGGCCCCCGCAAGTCGACTAAATATGTCGTGGGCGGTTCGTTAACCACTCAACTGGCTCTCGTAAATCTTGGCTGCATTCCCGTACATATATTCGGTAGCCGCGCTTCGACATTTCCGAATCCTGACTGGGTGTGCTTTGATCTCGATCCAAATTCCGGGCAATTCAGTGACGCTGCAAGTGCGGGCCTTCTCGTGAAAGAAGCTCTGGATGCGCTGGATTTAATTTCCTTTCCAAAAACTTCCGGCAGCCGGGGGTTGCACATTTTTATTCCCATCCGGGTGGGCCCTTCAGCGGATGAAGTTTTAGTTTTTGCTGAAAACCTGCTCGCAAGAATCGCGGCCACTCATCCAAAACTTTTAACGGTGGAGCATTCCATTGCAGCCCGCGGCAATCGTGTGTACCTCGATGCGATGAGAAACGGGTCCGTGCAAACGGTGGTGAGCCCATATTCGGTGCGGCGTAAACCACATGCTCCTGTTTCAACACCGCTCAACTGGAACGAAGTAAAAACCTCGCTTGATCCCTCTAAATTTAATATTAAAACGTTAGAAACCCGATTGAAAAAGAAAGACCCCTGGGCCGATTTTTTCAAAAGTCGCCAGGCCATAGGCAAGATTGGAGATAAACTAAAGAGGATTTAACGCGGCGAGCAGTTGAATGCCCCATATCCCAGATGAGGGAATTTACTTATGTCTCTAAAAGAATATCGAGCAAAACGTAATTTCACAATTTCTTCCGAGCCGGCGGGCGATGCTGAACCAAAATCGAATCAGAAGCGGGCGTTGCTTTTCGTGGTGCAAAAGCACCGTGCGACTCAACTTCACTATGACTTTCGCCTGGAACTGAACGGCACATTGCTTTCCTGGGCGGTTCCCAAGGGCCCATCGACAGACCCTTCCGTCAAGCGGCTTGCCATGCAAGTGGAGGATCACCCGATTGAATACGCAAATTTCGAGGGTGTCATTCCAGAAGGAGAATATGGCGGCGGAACCGTAATGGTCTGGGACACGGGAAAATGGACCCCGGAAGTTCAGAACGCGGAAGAAGGTCTGCGAAAGGGCGACCTGAAATTCACGCTACAAGGAAAAAAGTTGAAAGGATCGTGGGTTTTGGTCCGTACCCGTGGATTTGGCAGTAAGGCAGATAAATCGTGGCTGTTGATTAAACACAAGGATGAATTTGCCTCAAAGAAAGACATCATCGCCGACGAACCTCGTTCAGTTTTGAGCCACAAGCTCCTCGCCGATATAGCGCGTGACAACGATGGCAACGTGGAGAAAGCCGCCACAGGAGATCCCATCTCAAAACCAGAGAAAGCGGCTCCTGCTGCCAAAAAGAAACGCCGAAAGCAATAAAAACTGTCAGTCACGATTGAGGAAACAATTAATCGAGCGCTTAACTAGAAAATGGACTAATCAAATTAGCCCTTTTTGTGTTTAAAAAACTCCACCTGTTGCAAACGCTTTTTAGCTTTCTCTTTACTTTTGTATGGTCCTCCAAGATTCTTCCCTTTCTCCGAAGTCACCTGGTAGCCTTGTTTTGTCTTTTTGATCATTTTTCCCTCCAAGAATTATTTTGGAGCAGCGGCGGGCAGAGTCAATCCGTGCTTTCCTTTACACTTCCGGACTGCGAGCGACTCCATTCAAAATTTTTGGAATCCGCCTTCACCATCCTCAGGTACGTGCTATCACCTCGTGTACATAGTTCACTTGATACCTTTGTCCTTTGCACCGCGCAATAATCGTGTTTTCCGAATCAAATTGATCCTCGGAGGGGGTATGAGCAGGGTAGAGGTCAAGCTAGGGATGATGCTGATTTTGATCTCTGCCCATCCCCTGACCTGGATCCGTGGATTGGGAATTCAAGGCGGCGACTCGCGGCCGCCCGCGACATTTGTTGGTCAAATTATGGACAGCAAATGCGCGACAGTAGGTTCGCACGAACCCATGATGAAAAAGTTGGGCGCGAAAGACGCCCGTGATTGTACGCTGAGATGCGCAAAAGACGGCTCCTTTGTCCTCTACGACCCCGACACCAAGACGGTTTACCAATTGAATGATCAGGAGAAACCTGTGCGCTACGCCGGACAAAAAGTGAAGATATCGGGAACCTACGACAAGTGGTCCCAAACCATCGAGGTTGAATCAATCAATGCGGCCGATTCCGACGTGTTGAAATTCAATTCCATCCGTTCTCACGGGTTTATCAGATATTAAATCCAATCCATATAGTACTGTTTGCTATTCGTGTGGATGCATGCCATTTACTGCAGGCACTGACAGGCCAGTTTGTGCTTTACTACTAGTGATAATGAACCATCAGGAAGAAATGAAAATCGTTAGAATCCTTATTGTGGATGACCACGAAATTTTCAGACGCGGTCTCCGTGCGTTGCTGGAGCCATACTCCGAGTGGCAAATTTGCGGCGAGGCCGTGGACGGTCTCGACGCCGTGGAGAAGTGCAAGCCCCTGGATCCGGACATTGTCATATTAGATATCACAATGCCGCGCTTAAATGGTCTTGAGGCAGCGCGTATAATCAAGCAGCAGAATCCAGAACTTCGAATCGTGATTATTACTCAGCACGATTCGCCCCAGGTTCAGGCTGCGGCCATGGAAGCCGGCGCACAGGCCTTTGTCACGAAATCGTCGGTGGGAAATGAATTAGTCGCCGCGCTCCGATCTATTATTAAAAATATGGGCGAACGACAAACAAACTGAATCAACTGGAAAGATTGTTTGCTTCCTGGCACGAACGAAGTATTCGGCGAGTAAACCGTCCAATCCTGCGCGGAATAAATCAAAGACCTAACCATCACACACAAACCACATCAGAAGTAATCCAATTTTTAATTAGACGGGAGTGGTGGCCAGCGGAAAAGCGCAGATTCCACCAGCTCTTTTACTGAAGAACTTGATTCGGCAGTCCTATGCCTCAACTATTTGATTGCGAACCGCATACCGAACCAGTTGGCTGACGGAATGAATTTCCAGCTTCCTCATAATATTGGCTCGATGCGTTTCCGAGGTCTTGACGCTGATCCCAAGAATTACTGCCACTTCCTTGCTGCTCTTCCCTTCAGACAATAACTGGACAATCTCTCTTTCGCGCGGTGTCAAACGTTCTCGCACTGTTTGAGAGACATCGGCCGGAACGGCTCCTTTTGTCCGGATACTTTCCAGCATTATTTCTGTCGCGCAGGAAGTAAAAAACGGTTTGTGAACGGCCAATGCTTCAACCGCGGCAACCAGGCTGCGATCCGAGTCCGACTTGATAATGTAGCCTTTTGCTCCCGTCTCAATAATCTCTCTAACCAATTGGTCTGTATGATGCATGGATAAAATCAGCATCTCAGTGTTGGGAGAAATTTTCTTAATTTTTCTTGCCGCCTCAATTCCATTTAGTTCGGGCATACTTATATCCATGATGGCAATGTCGGGCCGGAATTCTTCCGCCATGGATACGGCCTCACGCCCGCTGTGCGCCTCGGCACAAACCTTCCATCCCGCGTGGGCTTCGAGCAGCATTTTCAGCCCGCGACGCACTAAATCATGATCATCAGCTATCATTATTCGCAATGTTCCCATTTTTTACCTTAGTCTTCCGTTTTTTGGATTTGATCGCTGGGCCGTTCGAACCTTATCCTCAAAAACTTTACACGACTTTGGTGGGCCATCTCAGACATACCTTTTTAATCCAGTGACATCTTTTAGCCCACTACCAAGAAGCATTCATATACAGGATTCTATGTATTTCCGATAGGTTTTACAATGTACCGGCGGCTCAAAGCGCCGTAAACATTGCATCTTAAAGACTTACTCGAAAGCTTTTCGAATTGGTCGCGCGTTCGGCACAATGCACGCAAAGACGCGCCCAAGGAAGGGCCTCAAGCCTTGCCTTTGGGATTTCAGTGCCGCAATGGTCGCAGACGCCGTACTCACCCTTCTTCAACCGGGTCAGCGCCAACTCAACTTCGTTAAGAGTTCGCCGCTCGCGTTCCAGCGTTACTGCCAACATATCTTTCGTTGCGTTCTCAACGGCCGCAGCCGCTTCATCGTCCAAGTCTCGATCGCTGACCGCATCCATCCGATGACGGTCAATTCGAAGTCGTAATTCGTTCCGTTGTGAAGCCAATTGCTTTTCGAGCACTGTGAATTTTTTGCTGCGGCCAGAGCGAGTGATTGTCGGCATGATGCGGTCCCTTCGGATGAGATTCGGAACTTGGCATTCACTTACGTATATTGCATTGTTCGCTTTCAGCTTCACTTAATTCTTTCGCGAACATAACTGCACCGTTCCAGGCGATCAATCCAGAGGCTAATGTAGGCTCTGCCGGAAAAATGTGTAGATCGCATTTATTTGATGAAAATAAAACTTCGATGGATGTCCGATGAGGGGGGACTGCAACATTTTGCACATAAAGTATAAAGCCCGTACGAACATTCAAAACTTCGCACGGGCTTTATACCTTCACCTTATCTGGTTTGCTTTATGCTCCCGGACTCGTGATTGCCTGTTCCTCTTATCCGTTTTTAACGATCTGCTTTTTCTGTCCCGCTAATCCAGTACATATGTACTCTGCCGTATTTATCGAGAACGAGCTGCTTTCGCTTTTGTATTCGTCGTCGGCCGCTCCTTAACCTGCTCTTCGGATTCGTGCGAGGCGGCTTCCGCATTAATGCCGTCCGACAATTCTGTCAGAGCTTCGTCTGTCTCCTTTTCTTCATGTAGAGTTTTTTCGAGAAGCGAAACGGCGTTCTGCTCGCCAAGCACCGTAGCGAAATTACGAACCGTGCCATAGGCTGCGATTTCATAATGCTCCACGCGTTGCGCCGCTGAAATCAACCCCGCATCTTTAACTTCGCCTTCAAAATCCTCTTCAATCATCTCGCTTCCTTCCGCCACAAGCCCCTGCATTGCCTTGCACTTCTTCCCGGCAGGCTTCTCGCCCAACTCACCGAAGATCTGCTCCAACCTTTTCGCGTGTTCTTTAGTTTGCTCGAGATGTTTCTCGAAACCCGATCGAAGTTCCCTGGAAGTGGCCGCCTCGGCCATCTCAGGTAGCGCTTTGATCAGTTGTTTTTCTGCATCGTAAATATCGCGTAATTCGTCCACATATAATCGCTTGAGTGTATTTTGTGCCATTTCATCCTCCGCTGGAAATTAACCGACATGTCCGCATCATGGTGAATCGACACATTAGTGGGTATCCGGTGAAGAGTGTAAATTTCGAGAAATGAGCGGTGTACAGGCAAAACGAAATGCGTGTAAATCCTCGGACCGTTTCCGTCATTCAGGGAGAACTTGGAATAATTCGCGACGCACTTTGAAGCAATTTCCTTCAAAAGAATCAAATAGAGGATTGCGATCACTCGACTGAAGTGGGAAATTGAAGAGCAGGCTTGGCCGTTAGCCGGCCAGGCCTGCTCTGAAATGCATTTGCATCAGTTTGCGATCTGGGACTACTGCTGTTGTTGTATCGTCCCGGCTGCAAATTCTGTTTTATCCACCTCAATCGTAAAGAATTGAGTGCTACTTGCCTGGTAGACCACATACTCCAGAGTCGGTGGATTGGCTGGCAGACTCACAAGAACTGGAATCGTGAACCGGCCTGCGTGCGTTGCGTCAGGAACAAATGTTCCTGATACGGAAATTGCGCCGTTCAGCCCGGTATTGAACAAATCACTCAAATTTTCTGTGCCAGTGAATGCCGTGCCGGCCACTGTCGCAATTCCGACCGAGTCCATTTCATTGTTGGAGGCTGACGATTGACTGCCAGTAGAAAAGTTTCCCGTAAAAGTCGGAGTGCCAGCTGCAGGAAAGATGAGCCAACCGCTGCCCGTTACTTTCGTATCGAGATCGAGCAGCAGTCCACTCAGCCCCGCGTCCGCCGGACTATTCGGGTCGGTGGGATTAATGGTGGGATCAGCAAGATAAAGGCCCAGAACGCTGATGTCCTGTGTATTCCCAGGCGTGATTGTAATATTCCCATAACCGCTCCCATTCACGGTATAGGTTCCAGTCACTGCGGCACTCGTTACACTGCCGTTTTCATCCACGTCCGCAAATCCGCTGGTAACATTGCCGTTCCCGTCCAGGGTAAGTTTTCCGGCTGCCGCATAACTTGCCCCTGCCGATAGAATGCTTGCGTCAGTGAAGACAAACGTGCTGCCAATGGTGGCGTTCGTTACCCCTGTGACTCCGGCATAGGCCGAGCCAATATCCGGCTCGCCGGCGCTGGTAACAATGATTCGAAGCACTTTCGGCGTAACCATATAGTAAACGAAGTTCGTGCCGCCGAACGACATAGTGCCGCGTCCCGTTGCATCCGGTCCAGTATACGTCGTCGAATTCGTTCCGCCACGGCTCACCGTTCCGCCCTCATTCGAATCCAGAGCGTTGACAGTGAGTCCCCCGGAACCATCCGCAGTGAATAGTCCCCCGAAAGCTTCCGCCCTCGTTCCATTCTTTCCGGAGACCGTGAAGACAAAGTGTCCATTCACCGCAGCGACCGTAGTACTGGATACGGTCTGAAGGTCGAAGCTTCCACTCGAGGATGCGCTGGTGTCGAATTCTCCAATGATCGCATGTTTGCTGTTTACCTTGGAGAAGCTGAAGGTCTCCGTCCCGCTGGTGCCCACAGCGCCATTGTTGGTGATTAGAGTTAATTTCCCCAGACTGTTCGTGCCAAACGTTAACGTTCCGCCTGAAATCGTGTCGCCGCCCGGTTCGGGAGAGGTCGCGCCGCCGGAGCTGACGTAATCCTGTTTTCCACCCGTTACATTTCCGTTCGCGTCCAGCACTATGGCACCTGCTATGGCGTAGGTATTTTTCTTGGAATCCTCGCCGCTTACATAGAAGGAATATGTTCCCGCTGGGATTGCACCTGTGGTCGTGGTCGCCGTCACCGAAACATTAGCGGTAGCCGTGGCCGTGGAGCTGCTGGTTGCGGTTGCCTTGATCACTGCGGCAACGGCCGCTGCCGGCGCGGTGTAGGTGGTATTTGCGCCGCTGGCCGTGTGCGCGGGGTTAAATGTGCCGCATATTCCTGTTGGTGTGCACGTCCAGTCGACACCGGCATTCGTGGAGTCATTCGTAACGGTTGCACTGACCGTTGCAGTTCCGTTTAGCGCGAGGGTTGCAGGAGGAGCTGTCGTCAATGAAATTGCAACTGCATTGCTCGCCGCGGTGATCGCGATGGTTGCTGTAGCGACTGCCGTGTGTGTGCTGGTTGAGGTGGCCGTGATTATCACACTAGCTGCGGCATTCGGGGCGCTGTACGTTGTCATTGCGCCGCTCGCCGTGTGTGCTGGATTGAAAGTTCCGCATGCGCCCACGGGTGCGCATGTCCAATCCACGCCTGCGTTCGTGGAATCGTTCACAACTGTCGCGGAGATCGTAGCCGTTCCATTTGCCGCCAAAGTTCCAGGAGGAGCTTGTGTGAATGCAATCGACGTATTCCCGGTAGTGGTCGAAGGCGATGAGCCAACGGCACCGCAACCGGAAATGCTTAGAGCAAAAAATACGAGAACCAGACTCGCGAACAAACCAGACGTCCACGTTGCGCGAACTTTCTTCACGACATCCTCCTAATTAGTTAGCTCTCTAAATTCAGTCACTGTTATGCGGACACACATCCACGCGAAACTAAAAGCATCTCCGTTAAAAACCTTCGCAAGGTGTGCGTTCCCGCACACTTACAAGTAGTGAGAAATAATTGCCAGAGAATTGTCGACGCAACAATCAGGCAGCAACTTTAGGGAGGATGGGAAATCCATGTAATTCGCGGCGACGAACAAATGCAGAGCCAATCATTCCAGGAAAAAAATCAACAATAAGTGACTGCGCAGGCGAACTGTGGAATGTTGAAAATGCAATACATTGGCAAATCATTCTGATATCAAAGTGTCGATATTGAATGCCGCGAAGGTCTTTAAACCGCAGAGCCCGAAGCGATCCATTTTCTACAGTTATTTCCTTGCCAACCTTAGGCATTTGCCCTGATTGTTACCAGCAAATTGCGGAACCACAATTGCCCAGCGTTTCTAAAAACTCGAGCCTAGTCACGCCGCTTGGAACAAAACCCAGGAGTTACGCGAATGGACCCAACCAATGAATCGTTGAAAGGTTTACGCGTGGCCATCCTGGCAACGGATGGCTTCGAGTTAGCCGAACTTGTCGAACCGCGAAAAGCGCTCGACGAAGCCGGCGCAAAAACTTCAGTCATAGCTCCCAAAGGCGGCGCAATTCAGGGAATGAATCATGACGAGAAGGGCGGCTCGGTAAACGTGGATATTACGTTCGATCAGGCGAATCCGGCTGATTTCGACGCAGTCCTCCTCCCCGGCGGCGCATTGAATGCCGATAACCTCCGGATGAATCAATCCGCACAGGACTTCGTTAGAGAAGTTGATTCTCATCGCAAGCCCATCGCTGTGATTTGCCATGCGCCTTGGCTATTGGTCTCCGCGGGCCTGACCTTCGAGCGGACCATGACCAGTTATTTTACGATTCAGGACGACATTCGGAATGCAGGAGCCATTTGGGTGGATCAGGAAGTTGTGCAGGACCGAAACTGGGTGAGCAGCCGTAAGCCAGACGACATTCCCGCCTTCAATCGAAAGATCCTCGCGGTTTTCGGAGAAGCAAAGGCACGCGCCAAGGGTGCATGAATAATTTTCATAGGGAGTGTGGCTTTGCATCCCTGGCTTGAAATTCATGCCGGCAACACCGCCTCCAAAGAATTTGTCGAAGTTATCGAATGTTCGTTTAATTAGCATGCGATAAACAATGAGGTGCGGGATGCGCAATCAATTCAGCCAGGCACGAATCATTTTCATAACGCAAAAGCCCACAAGTGAGGTTGCATCGTCCATGCCAAAATTGAAAGCGGGCAAGCTAACGACTTGATGGATCACAAGGCAGACATAAAGAATTCAGAATTTATAACTGGAGATAATTCATGAAAACGATTGAAGTTGAACATACGGGCGGACCCGAAGTTCTTCACATGAGGGATATCGGCGGTCTGGAACCTCCAGGCCCGGGACAAGCTTTAGTCCGCGTACTCGCGGCCGGCGTCAACTTCATGGATATAGGGCAAAGACGTGGCAGTTATCCGCGACAGGTGCCATTCACTCCCGGGATGGAAGGCGCCGGGGTCATCGAGTCGATCGGCGATGATTCGAGTGTGGTAGCTCCCTCCAGTCGAGTTGCGTTTGTCGATCAACCCGGCGCTTACGCGGAAGCGAGCCTGGTTTCGGCTGACCGACTCATTCCCTTGCCTGATGATTTTACTTTTGAGGAAGGAGCCGCCTTCCCGATGCAGGGCATTACGGCTCATTATCTGATTCATGAATTTCGAAAACCGGTCCGTGGAGATGTTGTGCTGATTCATGCGGCCGCCGGGGGCGTGGGGCAAATGCTCGTTCAATGGGCCCACCACCTGGGAGCGTTTGTGATTGGAACAGTTTCAT
Organism: Saccharimonadales bacterium (SeqCode); assembly: GCA_035486415.1. GTDB lineage: Bacteria > Acidobacteriota > Terriglobia > Acidiferrales > UBA7541 > Palsa-360. The sequence goes on along the minus strand of DATHNC010000037.1, from coordinate 33,552 downwards.
GCGAAGAGAAGGCGCAGGTGGTTCGCCAGGATGGCGCCAACGAAGTGATCATCTACACTAAAAAAGATTTCGCGCGTGAAGTGAACCGCTTGACCAATTATCACGGGGCAGATTTGATCCTGGACGGCGTAGGCAAAGCAACGTTTCGAAAAAATCTGGAAGCCGTTGCCGTCGGTGGCCACATTGTTATCTTTGGAGCATCCAGTGGACCCTCCGACAAGATCGATCCAAATGAGCTGAAGGCCAAATCCATATCTATTTCTGAAGGAAGACTTAGTAAATTTATTGGCACCCGGCAGGAATTGTTGCGGCGGGCAAATGACGTAATGGAGGCTATGCGTCAGGGATGGCTAAAATTGCACATTGATTGCGTGCTGCCATTGGACCGGGCAGATGAAGCTCACCGACTGTTGGAAAGCAGAAAAACTACAGGGAAAATTATTCTCGTGAATACAGCGGGAGAGGATAGTAGCACTGTTTAGAAATGACCCACCAACCGTTTTCGATTTGCCACCCGAGGATTTCCCCTCTATTTTGATCCTCTATGTCGAATTTCCGTGTCCCCATATGCTTCGTCCGGATCCCTCCTAATCTGATCGTTAGGTGGTGAATCGGGATCGTGGTACGTGGTTCCGCGTCTTCCGGGTGCCATAGTTCTGTCTTCCTTTTTATCTTTCTGTTTCCGGCCTCTTCGCAAACTCCTGCCCCGCTTAATCATTGAACCTCCCTTCGCAACCAGTTTGATAAATGTTTGCGGGTGGAACGAAAATAAATGAATTGATTCTCCTGACGACGCATCGCGCGATGCACTTCACCCGTCAATACATTTGTGAAAAGATTAAATGAAATAGGATCAGTTTGCCATCCAAAGGAAATTGTAGATTCGGAGGAAATCACATGGATGTGTGAGCGGAAGAACGCTTAAGGTTCTCGATACTTTCGCGCTCAGTCATTTTTTGGACAATGCACTCACAATCTCGGGCCTCTCTCCAATTCTCTCTTTATTTAGCGCCTGGGCAGCGAGCACCAAAGCCTTGACCGAGCATCGTCTTGCGGTTGAGGTCTTTGAAAAACTTTCAAATTACTTTTCGATAATTGCGGCGTAGATGAAATGCCTGATTGCGTTCGATGATTGACTCATCCAATTTAATCGAGCAGATTCTTTAACTTAAAAAATTTATAAGTTTCCAAATATAGGGTTTCACTTACAGTGATTCCCCTAAGGGAATACACCTTTTCATCCATTGTACAGAAAATTGCCCCGTGTGATTTTCTTACACGAGGTCTGAGGATGAGCCTGACCAAAACCGGAACCTTCCATCGCCGGCGCGCGTCAACAGGACATTTCTGCACTGTTTTACTTGGACTAATTGTTATTTTTATTTTCCCTGCAATTTCCACGGCCCAGGGGCAGCAACAGCAATTAAATGGCATTCCCGGTTCCAAGTCGGATCTAGCTTCTCAGAATATGAATAAAGTTGCGGCATCGGCGTCGGACATTAAGGCCGTTTTATTGAAAGAGCCGGGAATCATGGTGGAGCTAAAGCGCTGGGTCGCCAAGGATTCAACGGATCACGGGCAAATTGTTGGAGAAACGGAACTCAGCGAATATGCAATTTTTGATCGATTGGAAAATGACGTTGAGTTTCGCTCCGTCGCCACGATCCTCGTGCAGCGCTACGGTTATCTCATCCCGAAAATAAATCCTGAATCCGACCTTGCGAAAGAGCAGGATCTTCTCAGAATCGAGCGAACAAAATGGATGGCGCAGGAAGATGAGGAAGAGCGCGCGCAAGCCAGGCAAAAAGCCGCTGAAAATCTGAAAAAGACTACCGCATGCGAGAACCTGAGAACCCCTGATTGCAACGGTGCACAACCGAATCAACCTCCTGCACAGCAACAGTTTCCCTACGCGGCCCCTCAGAACCAATTGATTCCCTTGGAGAACGCTCCGCGCGATCAAACCATTCCCAACAGTCCGAATTTTGCCGGACCGCAACTTCAGCAAACCATGCTCATGCAGGGCGGGGATAGTTTTTCAAATTCCAATCCCTTTTCGCAGTTATCTTTGTCTAATTCCACGAATAGTAACTCAGGTAATTCTGGCAGTCTGGGCGGCTTTTCCACACCAGATTCGAACGATATTGGGGGGAATAAGCAACTTGCCGCCATCCTGAACAATCAAAACCAAAGCATGAGTACTCCTTCGGACGGATTGCTCTCCGCATATGGGTTGGGGACGGGGGCAGCAGGCGATTCAAGTTTTGGAATGGGCATGGGAATGGGGATGGACAGCGCAAGTCAGCTTCTGGGAAATGGTGGGCAGGCAAACGCTTTATCTGCTCCGTCGAGTCCATCTGCCCTTATGCCAATGCAACCGTATCGACGATCGCCAACAGGTATTCCTATTCAACCATCGGATATGGTTCGCAGGCCCAACCCTTTCGAAGATGTTCCATCACTTGCAGACATGTACATGCAGACCGTGGCGCATCCATCCAACCCAAAGCGCTTTGGCCTGGAAGTTTTTGAAAATGGCGTACATGACCCTCAATTAATTCCAATGGATCTCCCCGCGGGCCCCGATTACGTGGTCGGTCCCGGAGACGGACTAACAGTGGATCTCTGGGGCAGCGCCTCCATGAGGCTGACTCGTACTGTGGATCGCGGCGGACAAATCAGTTTGCCTGAAGTTGGACCTGTGGAAGTCAACGGTAAAACATTGGCCGCTGTTCAAGAAGATGTTCAGCAAGCTTTGAGAAGCCAATATCGAAATGTTTCCGTTGGAGTTTCCCTTGGCCGCCTTCGAACGATTCGTATCTACGAAGTAGGCGATGTAACAAATCCCGGAGCGTATGACATCAGTTCCCTATCAACTCCGCTGAATGCGCTATTTGTTGCGGGCGGACCCTCGCCGCGCGGATCGCTTCGCATTTTAAAACACTACCGCGGGACGCAACTGATTCAGACCGTGGACGTTTACGATCTTTTGCTGCATGGAGTTAAAAAAAATATTGAGCGGCTCGATAACGGCGACACCGTTCAAGTCCCACCCATTGGTCCACAGGTGACGATCGAAGGAATGGTTCGCCGCCCAGCGATTTACGAATTGCTCGACGAGCATAATCTGGAGTCCGTGCTGGAGCTTGCAGGCGGACTGCTTCCGACCGCAGCGCTGCGCCATATCGAAGTGCAACGCCTGATCGCGCACGACAAGCAGACGATGTTGAGCCTGGATATTCCGGACAATTCAGATCCCAAAGAAATTACCAAGCAGCTGGAATCGTTCGAAATCCAGGACGGTGACAGGATTCGAATTTATCCAATCGCTCCCTACAATCAGGACACGATTTACCTGGAGGGGCATGTCGTCCGCCCCGGCCGATATTCGTATCACGATTCCATGAAGGTGACTGACGTTATTTCGTCATACAAGGATTTGCTGCCGGAGCCAGCGAACCAATATGCGGAAATTATTCGCCTCAACGCTCCTGATTTCCACCCGAGCGTGGAAAGTTTCAATTTGTCGGCTGCCCTGGCAGACCCTTCAAAATCGCCTGCGCTTCACCCCATGGATACCATTCGGATTTTCAGCCGTTTTGATTTCGAATCGCAACCCACCGTTGCTGTCCTTGGAGATGTCCGCGATCCCGGCACGTACAAGACGGATGGGGAAATACATTTATCGGACGCCATCCACATGGCCGGCGGATTAAGCAACGATGCGGATACGACAGATGCGCAAGTATTTCGGTATCAGCCGGATGGGACACTGAAAGTTTTCAGCGTCAATCTGAGTCAGGCCATCAATGGCAGTGCGGTTGAAAACATTGTACTCGAACCGCGCGATCGACTGTTAATTCACCGGAATACAAATTCGATTGAGCGCGCCAGTGTCTATGTGCAGGGCGAAGTGGGCAATCCCGGTCGCTACCCCCTTACTGCCGATATGCGCGTTGCAGATTTAATCCGCATCGGTGGAGGCATGACGCGAAGCGCTGATACGGAATCGGCTGACTTGACGAAATACGAGTGGCTGAATCAGGCCAAGCTTTCCGGCCATCAGGAGCGAGTCTCCATTACTTCAGCGCTCGCCGGCGATGCGAAAGCAAATATCGCGCTTCATGACGGTGACGTTCTTACCATTCGCCAGGTTCCCGGTTGGAATGACCTCGGAGCCTCCATCAGCTTGCGAGGCGAGGTGAGGCATCCGGGCGTGTACGGCATTCGTCCAGGAGAGCGGCTCAGTTCGGTCATCGAGCGCGCCGGCGGTTTCCTCCCTGACGGGTACCCGTACGGCGCCGTGCTACAGCGCTCCGCCGTGCGCGAAGTCGAGCGAAAACAGCAGAATGACATGATCGTGCGCGCGAAGAGCGTGCAAAGCAATATTGAACTGATGCCTGAAAATGATCCCAGGCAGAAACAGGCGAAAGAAACTGCGCTGCAGCAATACCAGACTACCGTGCAGGAACTTGTTGCAAATCCTCCGTTGGGACGCGTTTCGATCCGGATTTCCTCCGACATCAGTCGCTGGAAAAATACCTTGGCAGACGTTGAGGTACGAGCTGGGGACTCCCTGATAATTCCGAAAAAGCCAAGTTATGTCATGGTATCGGGACAAGTTTTCAATCCAACCGCTGTTGCCTACCGCCCGGGCAAGAGCGCGAAGTGGTACCTCAGTCAGGCGGGAGGCCCCACGCTTCTAGGCGATAAAAAAGCAGTTTTTGTAGTTCGTGCGGACGGTTCCGTTATCACAACTGGAAAAAGTATGTGGAGCGGAAGCTCAATGGGCGCCGTGCTCGAACCAGGAGACACGGTAGTGGTTCCCGAAAGGCCGGTTGGCGGTCCTGTGGATTGGCAAATCATCTTTGCCGCCGCACAGGTCGCGAGCGCCGTGGCCAGCACTATTTTTATCGCATTGCATTACTAGCGTGGATCGAGGATGAAAATAAGAGGCGCCAATATTGTGTTGAATTGTTTCTTATTTGCGGGAATGCAATCTCTATGCGCAACATATTCCTTCGCGCAAGCGCCTGATGTTCAGGTGTCTCCCGGCGCGGATAGCTCTGTTACATCCACTGCATATCCCGTTTCGCAGGACCCGGATGAACCTAAAACGAAAGATTCATCCGATCCCGATGTCTACCGGGACAATACGCTCGGAAAAGAATTCATTAAACATTTGATCTCAGATCAGAAGGCTATTTGGACAAGTCCCGCGCACTTACGATGGGCTGATGCGGGCTGGCTTTTCCCCTTGGCTGCAGCGACGGGCGGATTTTTTGCTACTGATCGCGCTATTCCTCCAGCCCTGACTAAAAACCAAACCTCGCTGAACCGTTATGTTTCAATTTCCAATTATGGCTTGTACTCCATGATTGCAGCTGGCGGCGGTCTATACATTTTAGGCAAACTTACGCACGATGATCATAAGAGAGAAACTGGAGTTTTAGCGGGCGAGGCTGCAATTGACGCTTTGGGCGTCAATACAGCTCTCAAATATGCTTTTGGCAGAGCGCGCCCCTACCAGGATCAAGGCCTGGGCAATTTTTTCCAGGGCGGTACGTCGTTCCCATCTGATCACTCCGCAGTTGCCTGGTCCATCGCGAGCGTAGTGGCCCACGAATACCCTGGGACCCTCACGCAAATCGGTGTCTATGGCTTGGCGACACTCGTAAGCGCCTCCCGTGTTGCAGGCAAGCAACATTTCCCTTCTGACGTTCTGGTCGGAGGCGCGATCGGCTGGTTGATTGGCCGGCAGGTTTACCGCGCTCATCATGATCCGGAATTAGGCGGAGGAGGTTGGGATACTCTTTCGGGAAACGAAGATGGAGAAAATCGCCGACCCCGCCAGAATATGGGATCGACATTCGTTCCACTTGATTATTGGGTCTATCCAGTAATCGAGCGGCTGGCAGCCCTTGGATATATACAGTCAGACCTTCTGGGAATGAGGCCATGGACACGAATCGAATGCGCGCGCCTGACTGAGGAGGCCGGAGAGGCGATCCAGGAAAACGATAATGTGTCCGATGAAGCGGCACAACTTCAATCTCGCCTCGAGCACGAGTTCGCTTACGAAATTAACTTGCTGGGAGGCGGCCGTAATCTCACCGCAAGTATTGATTCCATTTACGCGAGGGCCGTTTCCATCAGCGGTCCTGCACTCACAGACGGCTACCATTTCGGCCAAACCGTCGCTTACGATTTTGGACGGCCATTCGAACGCGGAACCAATGGGCAGGCCGGAGGATCGTTCAGCGCCGCGGCAGGACCCGTGGCAATTTATGTTCGCGCGGAATATCAACACGCGCCCGCAAGCCCGGCACTTTCTCCAACGATTGTTAATTTCATTTCGCAAGCGGATGGCGGAACGGCCATCGGCGGCCCCGCAATCCCCATCTCCAAAATTCCATCTGGACCATTTGCCAACACCAATCGACTTGAGTTGCTCGATGCCTATGTCACTGTAAATATGAGCAACTGGCAACTCGTCCTCGGTAAGCAAAGTGTGGTTTGGGGACCGAGCGTCGATTCCATGATGTGGAATAACAATATTGATCCCGTAAACATGGTCCGCCTGGTGAATCCCGAACCTTTTTATCTCCCAGGGTTGCTGAAATATTTGGGGCCTATCAAAATTGACCAATTTGTCGGGCGTCTGGATGGGCATCCGTATGTGCCCAGACCTTTTGTCTATGGCCAGAAAATAAATGTTAAACCATTCACTTTCCTCGAGCTTGGATTCGGACGCAGAAGTTTGCTGGGAGGCGTGGGAGGCGCGGACCCAATCACGGCGCATAATTTTTTGAGCAGTTTTTTCGGAATTAATACGGGAGGAACCCCCGGCGCCAACAACGGATCCGTTGCTGGTGATAGCGACACGGAAATGGATTGGACTTTTTATGTTCCGGGCGTGCGGAATTACATTGTCCTCTACGGGGAAGCATATGCGGAGGATGACATTCTGCCGATTGAGAATCCCGCGAGAAATCCGTGGCATCCGGGAATTTACATCACGCGAATACCGGGGATACCGAAACTGGATCTCCACGTCGAAGGGGTTTCGACCGAGCAGAATGGTCTGGTTCCAATTGCGGGCAACGGCAACCACGGAATTTTTAACTACTGGAATCAGAATTACCAGGATGCAAATACACAGTATGGATTCCTGAATGGTAATACGGTTGGCCGTGAAGGGCGCGCCATCCAGGCCTGGCTGACTTATTGGATTTCTCCTCGAAACACCGTGCAGGTCAATTACAAACACAACACTGTCAATGCAGATTTCGTCCCAGGCGGCGGAGCTTGGCAGGATTACGGCGTACAAAACGAATTCACATTGCACAGCGGCTTTTATATGAAGACACAGGTGCAGTACGAACACATTTCGCGTTATCCCCTGCTGTTCAATGGGCCTCAACATAACGTTACGGCAAGTTTGGAGGTGGGTTTCTATCCGCAGAAGAAGCAACAACAGTAACGCATAAAACTTTAGGAGCCACTAGCAAAGGAAACTTCGTACGTAATGCGCCGACAGTTCACAAATTCGACTGAATTCCCGCCGGAACTTTTTAGCGGCCCGACCAACGGCTCAAATTCCGCCAAGCTTCCTTTTTCGAATGATCGAACTGTCACTAAATTGAGGATGCTGTGGGACAAGCGCCTCTTCCTTCTTCGTCTCGCGGGCCTTGGGCTCCTGCTGGGGACCGTGGTTGCCTTTCTGATTCCCGAACGATACGAATCGACCACGCGCCTGATGCCGCCCGATCAGTCGAATTCCGGAATGGCCATGCTTTCGGCCGCTTTGGGAGGCCGGTCCGGTGGGTCCGGGGCCGGATCCGGAGGCTCGGGAAGCATCGGAGCGATTGCCGGAGACCTCCTCGGCATGAAGACTTCCACTGACCTCTTCATCGGCATTTTGCAAAGCCGCACAGTTGAGGATGACCTGATTAATAAGTTTGACCTTCGCAAGGTCTACCACGATCGATATTTTAAGGACGCCCGCGAAGACCTGGAAAATAAAACCGATATTACGTCTGACAGGAAAAGTGGAATCATAAAAATAAGCGTTACGGATCATGATCCAAAACGCGCCGCGGCCATGGCTGGAGAGTATGTTGCGGAATTGGATCGCCTGGTAGTGAAAGTGAACACCACGTCCGCTCACCGCGAGCGCGAATTTCTGGAAGGACGCCTGACTGAGGTTAACCAGGATTTGGAAACCGCCGAAAAGCAGTTCAGCGAATTTGCGAGCAAAAATACCGCTTTGGATATTCCCACGCAGGGCAAGGCCATGATTGAAGCCGCCGCTGCATTGAAGGGGCAGCTCATCGTGGCCCAAATGGAATTACAAGGGATGCGTCAAATTTATTCGGACAACAACGTCCGTGTCCGCGGGTTGCAAGCGCGTGTGGATGAAATCCAGAAACAAATGCAGCTACTGGGGGGAACGTCCGATGCACCGCCTGCCAATAGCAATCAAAAGGACGATCAATCGATTTTCCCAACCATCCGCCGTCTTCCCGCACTTGGCGTGAACTATGCAGATTTGTACAGAAACACAAAAGTCGAAGAAGCAGTGTTCGAAACTCTAACCCAGGAATATGAACTCGCAAAAGTTCAGGAAGCGAAGGAGACGCCGAGCGTAAAACTAATTGACACTCCTGATGTTCCAGAAAAGCATTCTTTCCCTCATCGTCCATGGATAATTTTGGGTGCATCGACCCTGTTCTTGTTGTCCGGCGCAGTTTGGATTTTTGGCACTGAGCATTGGGAAAGAATTGAGGCGAGTGATCCTGGCAAGGCATTTGTGATTGAAGTAGCTTCATCATTGAAACCATTTTTGCCTGCAACATTGGCTAACCCTGACAGCCCCGTTGACCCGACCCAGTCAAAATCAGATCAGACCAAATCCGAACATTAATTAGGAAACCAGCTCACGTAGATATTAGACACCTCACCTACAACATTTCATCCAGATGGAGAGATTCAAGAACGACGCCAATGGACGGGAAAAATCATAAAGGGCAGGAGTGGTGGCCGGCAATGTATAGCACAGATGCCAGTCGTCCGCTAAGTGCGAATGCCGGATCGATCCATGGCAGTTCGGTCCCGGTCGTTTGGACAAATTCACCGCCTTCCAAAGGACGCACGAGGACGGCCCTTCCTAAAACACCTTTTCGCGGGGGCCGTACCGTTCAACTTATATATGCATTGATTGATGTATGTATCGTCGTAGCAAATGGCGCGGCAATGTTCCTCTTGCGGTTTTCCCATGGCGATCCAATTCAATATTTAAGGACAAAATTTGGAATCATCGCGGGGCAACCCTATATCAGCTATGAGGGATTCCTGTTCCTCTACGTTGGATTGATCCTTCTGTTCTGCGATTGGCAGGATTTGTACAGGACTCCCCGCATGAGGTCCGCATTGGATGAATCCCTTGCAGTAGTAAAGGCAATTTTTTTCGCAACTCTTCTGCTCACAACATTTATTTATATTTCCGGGGAAAAAGAAATATCGCGTCTCGTCGTTGCCGGGTGCCTGATCCTGAATGCCATTTCGCTTGTGGCGTGGCGCTATGCAAAAAGAAAAATTGTGATTCGGCGGGCCGCGAATGGTCTTGGAATGCGCAACGTGGTAATTATCGGCGCAGGAGCAGTGGGCAAAGAACTCGCACGGCAATTCGAGGAGAACAAGCTTTTGGGCTACGAATTTAAGGGTTTCCTCGACATAAACCAATCGGCGGATTCACGCGTTCTCGGAAATGTGGAAGATCTTCCTCGAGTTGCCAGGTCGGAATTCCTGGACGATGTTTTTATTACCATTCCCTCGGACCGTGAGCTTGTGAAACAAATCGCGGTGGAAGCCCGCATCCAGCGCCTAGACGTCAAAGTGATTCCCGAACTTTATGACGGGCTGTGCTGGAATGCTCCAATTGAACACGTCGGAGATTTTCCCGTCATGGAAGTTCATTGGCGGGCCATTCCCATCTTTGGGCTATTTGTAAAACGTGTGACTGATGTGATCTTATCTCTTTTTGGTTTGGTTATATTTTCTCCGCTGCTGATCGCACTCGCAATCGCCATCAGACTGGACTCTCCCGGCCCGGCTCTTTACAAATCACCACGAGTCGGGAAAAAAGGCCGCCCATTTCCCTGCTTCAAATTCCGCACGATGGTCACAAACGCCGACGATATGAAGGCGTCCCTGCGCTCGAAGAACGAACGTGTCGGCCCCACTTTTAAAATCAGGGAAGATCCCCGAATCACTCACTTGGGGAAATTTCTTCGCAAATACAGCCTGGATGAATTGCCGCAACTTTGGAACGTTTTGCGCGGAGAGATGACATTGGTCGGCCCCCGCCCGCACCCCATGGATGATTACGAGCAATATACTTTGGATCATCTTCGCCGCCTCGAAGTAAAACCCGGCATCACCGGATTGTGGCAAACCATGGCGCGCCGCGACCCATCTTTTGAAACCAACATGATCCTTGATCTTGAATATATAGACCATTGGAGTTTGTGGCTCGATTACAAAATCATGCTCAACACTATCCCGGCCGTTTTTCGAGCCGAAGGTCATTAGGAAAAATATGCTGCCTGTAATTGAATCAACCGTTCAACCAACTGCAATCGGCACTCAAACGGAAACTGGAATTCCGCGAAGGCCTCCTTCTGTTGTCATTACTTCCGCCAAGCTTCGCGTTTGGGGAACAAGGTCTGCGGTTTCATTGATCGACCAGGGTTTCACTTCCGGTGCGGCATTCGGCGTAAACATTTTCCTTGCGCGATGGGTTCCCGCGGACGTGTATGGTGCCTTCGCTGTCGCGTTTGCAGGATTCCTTTTTGTTTCAGGATTTCAAAATGTTCTACTGCTTGAACCGATCAGTGTTTTTGGCCCAGCTCGCTATGCAGGCAGACTCTCACAATATTTCAAAACGCAGCTTCTCGTTCACGTGCTTTTAATCGGATTCCTTTCTTCAACCGTAATCATTTCCGGACTTATATTGGGCCACTTTTCTCCAGGCAATTCTCTGGTCGGGGCCACGTTAGGAGGCGGAATCGCTTTGCCTTTTATGTTGTTGCTCTGGCTGGCGCGCCGAATGTGCTACATCATGCAGCGCCCCGCCATTGCGGCCATTGGAAGCGCTTCGTATTTGCTTTTTGTTGCTGTTGGATTGCTATTGCTTAAACATTTTGCGTTGTTGGGATCCTTCACAGCTTTTACTCTATTGGGTGCTGGAAGCCTGCTTTCGTCGGTCATTCTCATCTGGCTCCTTGGAATACTCAAATCTTGGCCCAAAACGCTGCCATCTATTTCCTGGCGCTCGGCTTTGAAAGAGAATTGGACATACGGCCGCTGGCTTGTCGGCAGTATTTTATTATTTTCAATCTCCAGCCAGGCGCAAACGTTTCTCGTTGCCGGTTCGCTCGGTCTTGGCGCCGCGGGGATTCTGCGCGCGATGCAAATTCCTTCCCTGGTCATGACGCAGGTCGTCACTGCCACTGGACTCCTGGTTCTTCCTACACTTTCCTACGATTTTGGCCAGGGCCTGATCCGCAGAATGCGCCACAAGGCGCTGCTGGTGAGTGTGGGGCTATTGGGCATCACGCTCGGTTTTAGCGCGCTGCTGGCGATTGAAGCGCCGAGAGTCGGGCATTTGTTATTTGGAGACAAATATTCTTTGCAAATTTGGCTGATGCCAATCCTTTGCCTGATTCCCGTTGCGAATGGCGTGGCCATGGGATTTTCCATGGCACTGAGAGCGGCCCAGAAACCGCGATTTGACCTGATCTCCAACTTGTTTGCCGCTCCCATTGCGATACTTTCAGCAGTGGTGTTCATGCATTTCTGGGGGCTCGCCGGGGCCGCAGCCAGCATGGTGCTGAGCTTCATGGTCTTGACTATTGTCACCCTAGTTTTCTTCTACAAATATTCCGATCCACACACGTTGACAAACGACACAACAGGACTCGTGTCATGAGCCAATTCCTGAATACGCTCGATCAAATTGTGCACTCCGACAGTGTAGGTACGGTTGAAGGGCTCCGCCGCCACGGCCAGTGGCAGATTCGAAAACTGCTCAACCTGTTTCCGTGCTCATTGCCTATCGCAGGATCTCAGCTTTATGTCGACCGCCCGGGCGGAGTGGCAGCGCTGGTCAATGCCATGGGCGAATATGACTACAACAATATGGAATTGCTGCGCCTCGTAATGTCTCTCGGCAACTATACATTTTTTGATATTGGAGCAAACATAGGCGCGTACACACTGATCGCGTCCGAAATTTCCCACGCGTCGGTCGTATCCATAGAGCCGCACCCATACACTTTTTCGCTTCTTAAGCGAAATGTGGAGATTAATTCGCGGAACAACGTCATCTGTTTGAATGTCGCCGTCTCAGATGCTGACGGAGCGGTATTGTTCTCTGACTATTCCGAATCGTGCTTGAACCGGGTCCTAAAACCCGAAGAAATAGAACCACAAAGTTTGCGTGTGGCCTGCCAGCGGATTGACGAAGTTTGCATTGGTCTGAAAACCGAACCGGATTTCGTCAAAATTGACGTCGAAGGCCATGAACCGCGTGTGCTCGCAGGTTTTGGAAATTTAATTGGGAAGACAAAACTGTTTTTTATTGAGAGAGGGGAAAGACCGGAAATAAGGACCTTTTTGGAGGACGCTGGCTACAGTGGACCATGGTTTTTTCACTTAAAACAGAATCTCATGCGAAAGGACAAACAACCGCGAGAGGAAGATTCGATTTACATCGCACCGCAATATCTGCCTGAGTTGAAGGCCGTGGGTATTGTAATTGGTTAAAAAATGCATTGAACCATACGTGGAAAAATGCATTCCTTGCGAAATTTGGGAAGCTACATTTACGCATTACTGAGGACGGTCTGAATATTAAAGGCTAACGGATTATGTTGACAGACATTCAATACACACTCATAAATACTTCGGCGGAAGCAGAAAAGACGCCCGCAACCGCAAATTTGCAGGATACCTCAGGCAAGGGATGTCTGCCTGTCAAAGCTGCGTTTTTAACAAATTGTATTGCGCCATATTTTCTGCCTGTCTTGCGCGTTCTCACAAACTCCATTAAGGATTTCCATGTATTTATCAGCACCCCTATGGAAAAAGACCGTCCCTGGGAACCTGATTGGAACGGCGTAAACGTCACCTTACAAAAGTCATATTCGACTCGCAATTCGCATACGTTCAAAGAGGGGTTTACTGAACGCTTTGAGCGGCACTTTCCGTATGACACTTTAGCTTTGCTCTTCCGTTATCGGCCTGATGTCATTGTTTCCGCGCAGCTTGGCTTCAGAACGATTCAGGCAGCCATTTACCGCCTGCTTCACCGGTCATGCCGCCTGGTTATTTGGGCAGACTTGTCAAAGCACACGGAACGTGAAATTGGACGGGGCCGGAGTGCCGTGCGACGTTATCTTCTGGGTCTAGCGGACGCTGTGCTCGTAACTGGGAAGAGTGGATTTGAATATGTCCAAGACATGGGGGTTCCGAAAGATCGTATTTTTATTGCACCTTATGTGACTGAAATGGCGCCCTTCCAGGCTGCGCCTCTGGTAAAGGATGCGCATGTTATCCGTCGCCTTCTTTATGTCGGTCAACTGATTGAGAGAAAAGGGTTGGAGCAATTTCTCGGTGCATTGGTTCAGTGGGGCGAAAAGTATAAAAATAAAACTTGTGAAATGTGGTTCGTTGGAGATGGGCCGCTCAGAAAAAGATTTGAGGAATTTCCTACTCCATTAAATATCACACTTCGTTTCTTTGGCAATGTTCCTTACAACCAGATCCCTTCTTATTTCGCATCCGCTGGAATATTTGTTTTCCCAACCCTAGCTGATACGTGGGGACTCGTCGTAAATGAAGCGCTAGCCGCAGGGCTCCCCGTCCTTGGAAGCAGGTACGGCCAAGCCGTTGAAGAATTGGTCCACGATGGAACGAACGGATGGACATTCTATACAGATCATCCTGCAGAACTTCAAAATGCCCTGGAAAGTGCCATGAACTGCCCGATTCCTAAAATAATGGAAATGTCCATCGCGTCGCGTCAGACGTCTCGGCGCTTGACTCCGGTGTATTCAGCACAATGTTTTTTACGAGCTATTGGCTCTAGAAGCAAATCCGAAATCCAGCCCGAGGCAATCGCCCGTGAATAACGATCCAATGCTGGTGCCAACCGTGGCGTTTTGGATTTTAGCGTCCCTGACGTTCTTTCTGCCAATACGATGGTCGCTTGTATTTTATCTGCTCCTTGTTCAGATCGATCTGTCCGCGGTAGGCAATTTCTCCACGGATTCACTCGGCATACAAAACGCGATTAAAGTCATAATTATTCCCACAATTTTATTGATTAAACTCCGAAAGGAAATTCATTTTGACAAAAGTGCGCGCAAGTATTTCGTACCCTGGATCCTTTTTTCAAGCTATGCGTGCATCGCTTTGTTTTGGAGTCCCTACCGGATATCGGCGCTGAAGATGAACGGGTACTTGTATGCATACACTATTTTATTCGTCGTTTTTGTAACTACATGGCAGCAAGAATGGCTCAACAAATACAAGTTAATGTTTGTTGTCTGGGTAACTCTCGCCGCCGGCATCATCCAAACTTATTTTCTGGGAAACGCTTTCGGCAGCGACGAGTTCCAGTCTCGATTTACAACATTTACCGGAGCCCAAAGTCTTGCGCCTTTCCTTCTCTGCATGATGGTGCTTCTGCTTTTTCGCGAAAGAGCCTCATTTTTTACTTTTTTGACAGCAACAGGAGCCGCAATTGGCGTGCTGCTGACTGGTAGCAGATCGGTTTTTCTAGGCATGGTCTGGGTGCTGTTGATTTATGGAATTTATTCCGCGGTTCGCTCCGCTAAAACTGTTCGCATCGGGATGATTTTGGGCAGGATGATGATTCTTGGCGCCGCCATGGCAGTCATTATCCTAGTCGTCGTCGAATGGCTGCCGAACAACAGGTTGAATGAAATGCTTACCGCGGCCGTTGAAAAAAATGCCACGGTCGATGATGTCGGAACGTTTGGCTGGAGATTCTCTCTTTATCAGAGGACACTCGACGAGCTCATTCACCGCAGCCTGCCTCGATTACTGGTAGGCTCGGGAACGAGCAGCGGCGCAGACCTGGTTTTGGACGGAGGATTTTTTAACGAAGATAACGTGGATCCAAATCGCGCAATTCATGATGAATTCCTCCGCACAACTTATGAGTGGGGATTGTTAGGCCTCGCACCCTTCGTTTTATTTCTGGTCAGAATCCTGAAATTGGACTTACGCCAGGTTTCGAAAAATGCATCGCCGCAAGCTTGGGCGTTCCTTGCCATCGTCGTTCCCTTCTTTATTAGCCTTTCGGTCGAAAATTTCTTAGCGGATTCAGGATCGCCGGGAGGCGTGGGCTATAACCTCGTCCTCACCTCTATGATGGCTCTTGTTGTCTCTCGTTCTGAGGAAAACGAAAGTTCACCCGCTCAACAAACGCCCGGAGCAATCCCTGCTACTTCACAATCAATTTGGATAATGCCGGAGAATCGAGAAGCCGATGAAATTTAAAGCAATCAGCCTGCTGTCATTGCTTCCTCGAAGCCCCGTGGAATTTTATGAGCGTGTAACGGAATATGCTGGCGTCCGCATAGACACAATTTTAAATGTTCGCCCCAAATACAATGCGATATCCATGGAACACGGAATTTCACGCCTCTTTCCGGGCCGCGGTTCGGAGGTTAATAAAATTCTAAGCGAGGATTCACTCGCACAAATTGAAACTCACGTAAATCAGAGACAGTTTGAATTGCCGGCCAGCGCTCCCTTTGGTCAATTCCACAATGGCGATCCATTCCTGGCTCGATTGTGCTACCTGGTTGTTCGAATGATCCAGCCAGCGAGAGTAGTGGAAACGGGAGTTTGTTATGGTGTGACCTCCTCTTATTTGCTTGCGGCCATGAATAAAAATAATTATGGGCACCTCCACAGTATTGATTTGCCACCTCTCGGTTCCAAGGGCGACGACTATGTCGGTTGGCTGGTGCCAAATGAATTAAAAGATCGCTGGACATTACGCCGCGGAACTTCGGAACGGCTCCTGGCTTCCGTCGTCGAGGAACTGGAAACGTTAGATCTTTTTATTCATGACAGTTTGCATACTTTTAAAAACATGAAACAAGAATTTGACACCTCGTGGTCTGCCCTCAACTCCAGGGGTATCTTAATTTCTGATGACATTGAAGGGAACGACGCATTTCTCCAGATGGTTAAATCTCATCAACCCGAAATCTCAGTAATTATGGAACAGAAAAACAAAAGCTCTCTAGTCGGGGCAGCAGTGAAGAGAGAATGAGAATTATTGTGGCTCATAATCGATATCAGCAACGCGGCGGCGAAGATGCCGTGGTGGCGGCGGAAGTTCGATTGCTAGAAGCACACGGGCACCACGTAATACGATACCAACGTGAAAACGACGAGCTCGCAGTTCGCGGCATGTGGGGTAAGGTCTCGGCTGGAATCGAGACGCTATGGTCGGAGAAGTCACTGCGTCAAATACGATCTCTTATTCAAAATGAAAAGCCGGACGTGGCGCATTTTCACAACACCTTCCCCTTGATTTCGCCGGCGGTTTATCACGTCTGCAGCCAGCACGGTGTTCCCGTTGTCCAGACACTACATAATTATCGTTTAATTTGCCCGGCAGCGACATGCCTTCAAGAGGGAAAGGTATGCGAAGAATGTCTGGGGCGCAGTGTGGCATGGCCCGGCGTGGTTCACGGATGCTATCGCGGCAGCCGCGCGGCGACAGCGGCGGTCGCGTCCATGCTCGCCGTGCATCGACTCATAGGAACGTGGCAAACCAAAGTGGACGTGTACATCGCTCTGTCCGAATTTGCTCGGCAAAAATTCATCGCAGGCGGCCTACCGGCGGAACGCATCGTAGTGAAACCTAATTTCGTTGAGCCCGATCCGGGGATCCGCCCGGGACAGGGCGAATATGCTTTGTTCATCGGACGATTGTCAGAAGAAAAAGGACTTCGAGCCCTCCTTGCTTCCTGCCGGGATTTGCAAGGGAAAGTTCCAATCCGGATTGCAGGAGATGGCCCGCTGTTGAATGAAATCACGCAATTCTTGTCTACAAACAGCTCAACAGGGATCACCTTGCTGGGCCGGCTCAATCGTACGGAGGTCATTCAGGCAATGCACGGGGCCAGGTTCCTTGTATTTCCGAGTATTTGGTTCGAAGGGTTTCCAGTAAGTCTTACGGAAGCATTCGCGTGCGGCCTCCCTGTAATTGCTTCGCGCCTTGGATCCATGGCTGAAATTGTCAGCGACGAAGTCACTGGGCTCCTTTTTTCTGCAGGCAACTCCCAGGACCTCACTCGACAGATAGATTGGGCGTGGAATCACCCCGAAGAAATGAAAACAATGGGCGTCAATGCTCGGGCGGAGTATGAAGATAAGTACACAGCCAGTCGTAACTATGAACAGTTCGTTCAGTTATGGAATCGATTGGGACTAAATGAGCACTGCAATTGAACTTTCGCTCGACATGCGGGCTTTCCGCTTACAAATGCAATTTTGAATTGCGATAGTTGCACAAATACTTATTTAAAAGAATCCCTGCGATCTGTAAGCGGGATTCAATTGCGGACAGGACAACCAACAGGAGAATTAATATATGAAGCAGCCTGGACTTGTACGCGAGCAAGTAATTTCCGCGAATGTCGAGTTTTACAAACAAATTGCCAAGAAATATGACAACTACGAGGCCTGTGCTTCGGAAGAATATTTCCAACAAATTCTGGAGTTCGATATTGAAAAGATGGAATCACTACTTACGAGCCATGATATACAATGCCTGGATTGCGGAGGGGGGAGCGGGAATTTAACGCTCAAAATGCTGAAGCGCGGATGGGCTGTCACGGTTGTGGATGTATCTTCTGATATGCTCGCAATTTCAAGAGGAAAAGTGGCCTCAAGTGGGTACAAAGCAGACTTCGTCAACGATTCCATAGAGCATTTTTTGGCCAATTCCGATCGCGTTTTCGATGTAATCACGTTCAGTTCCGTTCTTCATCACTTGTATACTCCACTGAACGTTGTAAACGACATTGCCGCTCGGGTCAAAGTGGGTGGTTTCTTTTACTCCAATTTTGACCCAGTGTTGCCAGCGTCTCGATTACTTACTACCTGCTTTTACAATCTGGATACGATTCTTGCAAAGATGCACAACGACAAAGGTGATTTTCTTCCTGGTATTGGACGTCGTTTGCGAAAGTTTTTTATTGCGCGTGATTCGGCCCACTCCAGGGCTATTGCAAGCCCAGGGGATCTTGCCGAATACCATGCTCGTGTAGGTCTCGACGATGTTTCCATTGAACGAACCCTGGAACAAAACGGATTTATCGTTGAACGAGATAGGTATCCGTCAGCTCGCACTAAATTGATGCAGGTGATGAATCGTTATTTACACGCAACCCTAAACTTCAAAATTTTGGCCCAACGAAAACTCTTGGATGGTAGCAGGATGACTCCATGAGTACGAATATGGGGATTCCCCTCGAGCCAAATAAGCTTATTGCATACCGAAATCTCGCGATGTTGCAATTGACGGAAAAACTAAATGGCGCAGCCTGAAGAAACATTCAGCGTTCTCGGCATCGGCGTTAACCTCGTGCAGATCAGCGACGTAATTTCGCGTATGCAGGAGTGGATCGCACAGCGAAGCGACTGCCGGACCATTGCTGTCACCGGAATGCACGGAATCATGGAGGCGCATCATGACAAGTCCTTCAAAAACATTTTGAACTCCTCCAGCCTTGTGGTTCCTGATGGCATGCCTCTCATCTGGCTGGCCCGCTTGAAAGGACACGGCTTAAAGCGCAGAGTTTACGGCCCGGAACTTATGATGGATTTTTGCGGATTAAGCGCCAGTAAAGGATACAGGCATTTTCTATACGGAGGAGCGCCTGGAGTCGCGGAAAAACTCGCCAAAGAACTCGCAAATCAATTTCCAGGTTTGGTGATCGCCGGCACCTACTCTCCGCCATACCGCACTTTGACCGCTGAAGAAGACCAAGAAATAATTAATAACATTTCATCTGCTCAGCCTGACGTCCTATGGGTCGGCCTCAGCACTCCGAAGCAGGAACGTTGGATGGACTCACATCGTAGTCGACTTAACATTCCTGTGCTTGTCGGCGTAGGCGCTGCCTTCGATATTCACTCCGGAGAAAAGAAGCAAGCACCGGCCTGGATGCGCGAACACGGCCTGGAATGGTTCTTCAGACTTGTTCAAGAACCCAGAAGGCTCTGGCGCCGGTATATTCTTTATGGAAGTGAATTTATTTTCTGGGTAACTCTGGACCTTTTAGGTCTCCGCAGATCCGAGTAATGCCAATTTATTCGTGAATATTCCCCGGTTTTCTTGATATTCGCGAAAGCCCTTTTTTCTCAACCCAATCGATAAAGATTTGCACTATTTTCTCGCGGAGCTTCCAGCAGGAATACAATTTGCTACATGGAATAAAGGCTGAACGAAATCTGACAATTTTTCTTATAACCGCTAAAGGATTGCCTTCTTTCCAGCTAAGTTATATGTTGCATGGCAGCCGTTAAGCTTTCCATTTGATTTCGATTTGAACAGCCATATCCCTCGTGCGGTAAATGAAAATATAATTTCAACGATTTGAAGATGGAGGCAAGCCGCAATGAAAAAGTATTTTTTCACCGCGTTTTTATCGCTTTCCCTCGCGGGAATCATTTCCGCTCAGGCGATCACAGGTCCAAGAGCCGAGAACGTAAAAAAAGAAATTATGAAAATTGAAGATGAGAAAGTGGCCGGATTGCTGAGGGGCGGTTCCGAGCCTGTCGACTGGATCAAGCAGTATGACGCCGAAGACATTGCACAGACCAATATCGATGGAAGCACTCCGACCAAGGCCGAAGTGGAAGCGGGGTTGCAACCGGGAGTGTTCAAGATGGATTCCATGAAACAGGATGGTCACAACATCCGTGTCTATGACAACGGGAATGTAGCCGTCGTCACATATCACGCTCTCGGCATCCTCGAAAGGAACGGCAAAGTGACTCCGCGAGAAAGTCATTTTTCAGATGTGTGGGTTAAGCAGGAAGGCGCATGGTTGCGCGTCCTGCATGTGGAGCGGGAAATAACGAAAAAGGCTGTAGCCGCAAAATAGATATTGATGCCAGTAGAGAGCCTTATACTAATCCAAAGCTTAAAGATTCAAAGACAACTATCGAGTTCAAAAGCGGAGGCGAGCAATGAATTTTGCACTCAGAATTTTCAAAAGCCTCACCAGCAAGCGTACGCGGACAATTTTATTTTCTGCAAGCCTCATTTTCGGCTCGGCAAGTATTACTTTCGCGCAAGATGCCACTACCACGCGGATCGAGCACGCCGATAAGGAGCCGCAAAACTGGCTCACATTTTATGGAAATTATCGTGGATGGAGCTATAGCCCGCTGAATCAGATCACGCGTGAAAATGTAAAAAATATCGTCCCAGTCTGGGCTTTCCCCGCCGGATTCCCTTCCGGCGCGGCGGGACTGCGCCCCGGCCTCGAAGCCGCTCCGCTCGTGGTCGATGGCGTCTTGTACCTTGAAGGAATGCAGAATAATGTCTACGCCGTCGATGCCGCCACGGGCCGACAGATATGGACTTATGAATATACCTGGCCGGAAGTGAAAACGTTCAGCATCCGAGGCGCACGTGGGCTTGCCTACGGAGACGGCCGCATCTACATGGGCACGCAAAATAATCACGTGGTAGCGCTCGACGCGAAAACCGGAGCGGAAGTCTGGAATATTCTGGTGGAAGAAAATTCCGAATGCGAATGCAGAATCACCGCACCGCCGCTTTATGTAAAAGGAAAGGTGCTGACCGGGAATGCAGGCTCAGGCTATCAAGCGTTGCGCGGCCACATCAACGCGTACGACGCCAAGACGGGCACTCTCGTCTGGCATTTTGAAGTCATTCCTGCTCCAGGCGAACCGGGCGCCGAAACCTGGGCCGGAGCTGAAAATAATTATTGGAAAACGGGAGGCGGCGGAGCCTGGTTCACCGGGACGTACGATCCGGATACAAACTCAATTTTTTGGGGAACAGGAGACCCGACGCCCATCAACGGAACTCTGCGTCCGGGCCCAAATCTTTACACTGCCTCGCTGCTCGCGCTCGATGCCGATACCGGAAAGCTGAAATGGTTTTTTCAGGAGACGCCGCACGATTTATACGACTACGACTCAGCTTCTGAGCCCGTTCTCGTCGACATGGATGCGGACGGCCACAAGCGCCAGGTGATTATCCATCCCACCAAAAACGGATTCACGTACGAATACGATCGCGAAACAGGAAAATTCCTCCGAGCTTTCGCCTACAGCGCGCCCAACTGGAATAAAGGGATAGACGAACAAGGCAGACCCATCGACCCAATCGTTCCGAAAGAACAAAAAGACGGCCTGGTTTGCCCCAGCATTCACACTGGCGGCCGCGGCATCCAGCACTCTGCTTACAGTCCGCACACCGGATTGTGGTACACATCCGACTTCGAGCTTTGCACCCATTTTGTAGATGGAGGAGACAAAGGCGACTTGGTGAATCCGAACGTCCCGCCAAATATCAGCGCCTTCGATCCCACGAACGGCAAGAAGTCATGGACCTTCAGCACGAAGTACTACAACATGTCTTCCCTGCTAGCCACCGCGGGCGACCTGATTATTGGCGGCGATCTGGAGGGCAATGTCTTTGCCCTCGATGCTCGCACAGGAAAAAAACTCTGGTCTTTCAATACAGGCGGGCGAATCGCTTCCGCCGCAGTCAGCTACTCGGTGAACGGCCGACAGTTCATCGCCGTGGGCTCCGGTGGCGGTTCAGAGACCGAAGGCCGTCTCGCCAAGCTCTATCCCGAATCCGCGGCCCACATCGCGCAACCCGCATCCACACTGTTTGTTTTTGCCCTGCCTGAAAAAGAAAAGTAGGTTTTTAAAAGTACGATGTGCCAGGCCCTCGACAACTCCCCGCATCTGTCCCTTTGCATACATTCATGGCAGCAGAGGCGGGCTACTGCGTTAGTTGGTAACGCTAGCCTCCGGTTTTCTCCATTTTTATGGGTGTGCTCTGCGTCAATGCTTTCTCAGTTTCCGCGGAGGGGCAAACCATTTAACACAGCTGGCACAGAATGGCAGATTTTCTCTTCCTGGGTCTACTTCGCATTGCCTCGATCTGCCTTGATAGAAATCCTCGAAAACCCTTTATAAACAAAGAAAAAGCCCACATTTCATAAGCTTTAAATAATAGATTGGTGCGGAAGGGGGGATTCGAACCCCCACGCCTTACGGCGCCACCCCCTCAAGATGGTGCGTCTGCCAGTTCCGCCACTTCCGCCCGGGGTGAAGTAAAAAATAATTTACAGTACGCGGCAAATGCGGCCGCTCATTCTAAAAATTGCCTAACTTATTTCGATGGCGCGGGCGCTGCAGGAGATGGAGCAGGCGCAACCGGAGCCACCGGAATTGACGCTGGAGCCGTTGGAGCTGGAGCAGCGGGAGCCGACTTTGAAGTTTTCGAAAATTGCTGCAACACGGAACTGCCAGCCGCGACAGTGCTCGAATTCTGATGCATGGTCAGCGCCATGGAAGTCAGCATAAACATGATCGCGCACCACGTGGTGGCCTTGGATAGAAACGTGGCCGCTCCGCGTGGACCGAAAGCTGTCTGGCTGCCTGCGCCGCCAAATGCTCCTGCCAAATCAGCCGCCTCGCCGCTCTGCAGCATGATGACAGCGATCAACAGCGCGCAGATAATCACGTGCAACGTGACCAGAATAAAGTACATCTTCCAGCCAAGCGCCAGAAGGCCGAGTCCCACCCCAATCGATATTGCCCATTTCACTTCTTTTGGCATTTCTTAATCCTTACTTTCAGAAATTCACAATGGAGGCAAATGCCTCTGCATTTAAACTTGCGCCGCCCACGAGAGCGCCGTCGATTTCCACTTGAGCCATCAATCCCTTTATGTTGTCGGGTTTGACGCTGCCACCGTAGAGGATTCTTAAGCCGGAAGCCCGTTCGGAAGTGAAATTCGCTGCCGCCAACTGCCTCAAGAACCGGTGCGCTTCCGCTGCCATTTCGGGGGTCGCGGTGCGGCCCGTGCCGATCGCCCATACCGGTTCGTAAGCAAGGATAATACGCGAGAACTCGGCACCGGTCAACGCGGCTACTCCTCCATGAAACTGCCGCTCAAGGACTTGCTCGGTTCTGCCCCCCTCGCGGTCGGCAAGTAACTCGCCCACGCACAAGATGGGAGTTAGGCCCGCCGCAAGCGCCGCCCTCACCTTCTTGTTCGCCATTTCATCGGTTTCGCCGCAAAATTGGCGGCGCTCCGAGTGGGCGATGATCACGGAGCGGCATCCCACTTCCAAGAGCATGCCCGTGGACACCTCGCCAGTGTATGCGCCCTCCGGCAGCCAGTGCACATTCTGCGCAGCGATGGAAATTGCCGTTCCTCGCACGGCCTCCACGGATACGGCCAGCGCCGTAAACGGGGGCGCTACAATTATTTCACAGTGCGTGCTTTGTTGCACGAGCGGCGCAAGCGCTGAAAAAAACGCGCACGCCTCGCTCTGCGTCTTATACATCTTCCAATTTCCCGCTATCACAGGTCGCCGCATGGTCCGCCTTTTCCGCGTCATGGCAGTGGAAGATTAAGGATTAGGATTGTCAGACTACGTTTTGCCGGGAGGTCAATCTCCCGGCAACCTGGCTTTTTTCAGCACCTTCCGCTTTTTCCGTAAGCGCTTCGACACCGGGCAATTTTCTGCCGGCCAAAAATTCGAGCGATGCTCCGCCACCGGTTGAAATGTGCGAAACTTTATCGGCCAGGCCTGCCGCGTGGATAGCGGCAACGGAATCCCCTCCCCCGACAATGGACGTTGCACCCTTTGCAGTTGCAGCCGCGACGGCGCGGGCGATTTCGAGCGTCCCGCTGGCAAAGGCTGGCATCTCACAGACTCCCATCGGGCCGTTCCAGATAATCGTTTTTGCGCGCGCCAACTCCGCGGAATATTTCGCGATCGTATCAGGGCCGATGTCGAGTCCCATCCAGCCCTCGGGAGTGGCGCTTACACTGGTTATTTGCGTTTCCGTGTCCGCCTTGAATTGCGCGCCGAGCACGTGGTCCGTGGGCAACAGCAGTTGAAAATTTCGCAGCTTAGCGTCGGCCAGAAGCTTCCGCGCAAGGTCCAGTTTGTCGACCTCCACCAGAGATTTGCCGATTGGCAGGCCCTGCGATTTCAAAAATGTGTACGCCATGCCGCCGCCGATGAGCATGCTGTCCGCAACGTGCATCAGATTTTCGACGACTTCAATTTTGTCCGAAACTTTTGCGCCCCCGAGTACAGCTACAAATGGCCGCTCAGGATTCGAGAGGGCTTTGCCCAGGTAGGCAAGCTCGCGCTCCATCAGCAATCCGGCCGCAGCTTGCTTCACAAAACGCGTGATACCCACAACGGATGCATGCGCGCGATGCGCCGAGCCGAACGCATCGCACACAAATAATCCATCGCAGAGTGCCGCAAGCTGGCGCGAAAAATTCTCGTCATTGACTTCTTCTTCCGCGTGGTAGCGCACGTTTTCCAGTAGCAGGACGCCGCCATTGGCGAGAGCGCGACTTTTGGCCTCCGCCTCCGGGCCAATACAGTCCGCGGCAAAATCCACTGGTGTGCCAAGCAGCTCGGCAAGCTTCGCGGCAGCGGGCCGCAAACTGTATTTCGGATTGGGCTTCCCTTTCGGCCTTCCGAGGTGAGAGGCGAGGACAAGTCTTGAGCCTTGCTTGCGCGCAAAATCAATCGTTGGCAGCGTTTCGCGGATTCTAGTGTCGTCCGTAACCCACGCGCCCTCCAGCGGGACATTGAAGTCCACGCGCATGAAAACGCGCTTCCCATTCATCTGCAAATCACGAATCGAAAGTTTGCCCATGGTTGAGAATTCCATTCCCGCAACGCCACGCATCGAATTCGCGCAGGTTCACGAGTCACGATTCACAAATCACGAATTACAAACTTCTACATCTTTGAAGCGATGAGAGTAATCAGATCGCGGCAACGGCTCGAATATCCCCACTCATTGTCATACCAGGCAAGTACCTTGGCGCAATTCGTTCCCACCACGCGAGTGTACCCGGAATCGACAATCGAAGAATGCGGATTGCCGCGGAAATCGATGGAAACGAGTTCCTCTTCAGTATACTCAAGAACATTTTTCATGGGTCCATCCGCTGCCGCCTTGAGCGCCGCATTTACGGTGGCCACAGTGACCGGCTTTTCGGTAAACACTGTCAGGTCCACCACACTCACGTTCGGGGTTGGCACGCGAATTGAATATCCGTCGAGCTTGCCTTTCAGTGCCGGAATCACGAGGTGCAGCGCTTTCGCCGCGCCTGTTGATGTTGGAATCATGGAAAGCGCCGCCGCACGCGCGCGCCGCAAATCCTTGTGCGGCAAGTCGAGCAGCTTTTGATCGTTCGTGTATGAGTGAATCGTGGTCATCGTGCCGCAGTTAATTCCAAAGCTGTCCTCTATCACTTTGGCAACCGGAGCCAGGCAATTGGTGGTGCAGGATGCGTTGGAAATAATGTTGTGCTTGGCGGGATCGTACGATTTATCGTTCACGCCAAGAACGACGGTCAAATCCTCGTCCGTGGCAGGCGCGCTGATAATAACTTTTTTTACCGTCCCGCGTTTGTGCTTGGCCGCATCGGATGCTTTCGTGAAGAGGCCCGTGGATTCAATTACGATCTCAGCGCCCACGGATGACCAGTCAATTTCAGCGGGATCCTTGGTCTTGAACACGCGAAAACTTTTGCCGTCCACGGAAATGGTGTCGTCGGTGTGCGTAATTTTGTGATGGAGATTGCCGAGTACAGAGTCGTATTTCAACAAGTAGGCGAGGGTTTTTGAATCGGTCACGTCGTTCACTGCCACGATATCAATCGCCGCATTTCCCAGCGACGCGCGCATGATATTTCGTCCAATTCGCCCAAAACCGTTGATCCCTACTTTAATCGACATGATTCCTCCGGAAGTGTGAAATACACCATCACCGTTCTCATTTCATTCCAATATGGAACTCAGTAAATTAAATTGCGATCGCTTTCACTTTACACTTTGGCCCGGCAGACCTGAAACGCAATGTATCTACCATTTACACGTAATTTCAGATGCTAGGGGGGCAACAGTCAAAAGTCAAACCAGTTCGTGCATTCTGTTGTCTCAAAAAGTTGATCTTTCGGATTCGTTAAAAAGGATGGATAAAGGGTAAGGAAACAGGAACGATTTGACCTGGTCAACGATTCAGCTGAGCTCAGGATTACTGGGGATACTGATGTACTTTGGTAACTTTATCGCCCTCAAAACTCACGAATATTGTTTTCTCCGGAGGTTTGCCGTAAATCCAGTCTTCAATTTCGTTTCCGTCCGGCCCTTTTTCGCGAATTTTTTTATCCGGCCGTCCCATCGCGGCCAGGACCATATCGTGATCCATTCCGATGACGGGCTGCTTTTCCTGAATTGCCTTCTGAATGTCCGGGGGCAAAGTATCCACCCACTGCACGGCAGCCGAATGCCGCTTTGAAAAATCGAGCACGCTGGAGAGAAGTTTCTCGAGATCTTCAGCGCTCATTTCCGGCAGCGGCTTGTCAAAATCCAGATAAATGGTGGCTCCCGCATTCGTATTGACTGCGGTTTCAGGCGTGGTGGACGCGGTGGGAACTCCGCCAATTTCCAAATGGATACGGTCGCGCAGGCGAGTCTTTCCTTTGCCGCCACCATTGATGTCTACAATAATTTCCTTGTCCTTGAAATTGAGATCCGTAATCTGCGCGCGGTCACCGGGATTGATTGCGGCTCCCGCGGAAGTCACCGCCATGCGAAGCGCATTATCATTCAGCGGAACTCCCGCTTTCATATGAAATCCCTTTTTCCCCGCGGGAATCGGGCGAACGACCTGCACGATTTCGCCATCGACATACCGGACGAGCGACAACCGCGACATAGGCTGGAGAGTGCCGTCCGGCCCTTTCGTGGACGGAGAAGCCGTTGAATCAGAGGCAGGATCAGCCGATTTGCTTTTCTTTGATTTTTGCTGGCTATCGCTTGGGGTGGTGGATCCCTGCGGGTCTGCCGCATTATCTACAGAGGCAAGATTGCTAAAATCATTGGGAATAATTGGACGAAGCGCTCCGGACGAATCGGCGCTTAAAAACAGCGCCATGGTCAAAAGGGTATATGCCAGACGGTCCATAAAACACCTTCTGGCACGATCTTAGCACCAAATTCTTTCTTGCGGGATATCAACAATTTTCTTCTCCCTCGACGCACGCTTTCACAATGACCCCGCCGCGGTCGATCCGAATCGGCAGCAATTTTGCGCCTGCGGCAATCACGGCGGCTTCCACTCGGGCGCGCGCTTCGGGCTCAATTACTAGCGTTACGCACCCACCGCCACCCGCTCCACATACTTTTCCAGCTAGCGCCCCATTACGCCGCGATGACGTAATAACTTTATCGATCAGCGGAGTAGAAATGGAATGCAGGTTACGCCGGCGGAAATCCCATTCTTCCCGCATTAATTTGCCGACTTCTTTCCAGTTGTTTTGCTCAATCGCAGAACGCAACGCTTGTGCGATGATGGAAATTTTCTCCAGATTTTGCGCCACGCGTCGCGTGCCGTCGATATGCCGCTTGAATACTTCCCAATTATTGATTCCGTGCTGACGCGGCTTTCCGGTGTAGCACAACACCAGGTGCCTCTCGAGATTATCAAGATCGCATGTCAGGCCTTCGCGGCGCTCTCCGCCAGGGGCCAGCACGATCGCGGACGCGCCGCCAAAGGCCGGCGGGTAATGATCTTGCGTCCCTGTTGGCACCTTAATTACAATGGCCTCCACATCCCGGCTCAAGTGGATCCAGTCTTCACGCCGCAGTTTTGCACCAGTCAATTTGTCCAGCGCCCCGCAGATGGCCACTGCCATGGCGGAAGACCCACCGATCCCCGCTCCGGAAGGCGCTTCCGAATCCGTAGTCAAAGTGAATCCGCACGTCGGCCGGAATACGCGCGCGAGATGCGCAAGCAACGGCAATTTATATTTGCGCGCACGGCACAATGCGTCGAAGGATGCGAACGACTCGTTTCGCCGGGTATCGCGCGAAGCCAGTTCGATTTTGCGAGAAGATCCCGTAGCCGTTTCAATCACGCACGACGCGTAACGTGTGATCGCGCAATTTACAGTCAATGCTCCTTCGTGAAACAAATATAGAGGCCAGATATCCAATGTTCCGCCGGCCAGATCGATACGCGTTGGCGCTTTTGATTCGATTCTCACTTTGACTTGTTCCCTTCGCCCCGTTAGCCTCATCTTTTAAATTCATTCGCTACATTCGCGCGAATCATACCAGATGAATACCAACGCCCAGCCCAAAACCAATCCGCGTGATTCCGTACTTGCACGCTTCATGCTCGGATTCCCCGGCCATTCTCTTCCAGGTGAACTCAGGGAGTATCTCGCTCAAGGGCTCGCGGGCGTTGTTATCTACAAGCGAAATTTTGCGAGCGTCGAGCATCTTCTCGATTTAACCGCTGCCATCAGGGAAGCCGCCGGGCGCCCGGTCCTGATTGGAATCGATCAGGAAGGCGGCACGCGCTTTGCTTTTGAAAGTCCGTTTACACGTTGGCCATCGGCCACAGAGCTTGGACAATTAGGCGACGCGGAAGCGGCCGAAAAAATCGCGCACGCAATGGCCCTGGAGATCCGAGCAGCTGGATGCAATCTTGATTTTGCACCCATGCTGGATTTGCACGTAAACCCGGAAAGTCCCGTGACGCAGGATCGAAGTTTTGGCACAGATCCAGATCTTGTAGCGCGAATGGGCGCTGCTTTTGACCGCGGGTTGCGCCGGGGCGGCGTCCTCTCCTGCGCCAAACATTTTCCCGGTCATGGCGACGCGGCTATCGACCCACACCTTGAACTGCCAATTTTTGCGGGGACGATGGCGCGCCTGGAATCCACGGAACTGGTTCCCTTTGCCGCGGCGGTTGCCTCAGGTACAGAGTTGATCATGACTGCTCACATTCTGCTGCCGCAAATTGACGCTGATAATCCCGCATCGCTATCGCGATTGATGTTGGATCAAGTGCTGCGCCGTGGGATGAAATTCAATGGAATTATCCTTGCCGATGATCTGGGCATGGGCGCAATCGCAAAACGATATGGTCCAGGAGACGCTGCAATCAAAGCCATTCACTCGGGAACAGATATTGCAATGCTGTGTCATGACTGGACGGAGGTTGCGCCCGCAATCGATTCGGTAAGAAATGCGTACAAGGAAGGCCAGCTAGACGAAATTGACTGGCAAGCGTCCCTGAAGCGAATAGAACGAATATGCAATCTGGCAGAAACTGTGCGAGAGCGTCCTTCAATCGAGGTGATTGGGTCCGAGGAAAATCAACGGCTATCGGAAAGAGTCCGTAGTCGCCTGCAGTGAATCACGATGTCTCCGTTTTTCTCACCGGTTTTCTCTGTGTCCTCTGTGTTAAAGCTCTTGACTGTGCCTCTGCCCACTGCAATCTAATCCGAAGAATTACCGCTTCGCGCACCGGAAGAATTTTTGCCCGATGAAGCGGTCTTGTTCGCTTCGACCCGATCATGCGCCAGATGTGGTTCAAAGCAGCGCCGGCATCGCGGCTCGTACATGCCAGCCGCCCCCACGACAATCAAATCCTCGGACGCGACAAGCCGCTGCGTGTGCACCGCCGGATTTCCGCACTGCACACAGATCGCGAGCAACTTAACGATTTCTTCCGCCACGGCAAGCAAGCGCGGCATCGGCTCAAATGGCCGCCCAAGATAGTCGGTGTCCAACCCGGTGACGATCACGCGCTTGCCCGCGTCCGCCATGCGCATGCAGATGTCGATGAGGCCGTCTCCGAGGAATTGGCCCTCATCGATGCCCACTACTTCTGTACGCGGTTGAACTTTTTCAAACATATCCATGGCATTCGTGACAATTTCCGAGGGCAATTCAAATCCGGAGTGCGAAACAATTTCCGTGTGCGAGTAGCGTTGGTCGATGACGGGCTTAAATATTTGCACGCGCTGGCGCGCAATCTCGGCGCGTTTCAAGCGGCGGATCAGCTCCTCGCTCTTGCCCGAAAACATGGGGCCAACGATGACTTCAATCCAGCCCATGTTCCCTTTTACGATGTCCACTTGGCCAATTCTCCTCGAATGATCTTGCGGCAGAGTAACTCATCGCGCCGCATTTTTATTTAACGCGAATGAACCATGAGAGGCGATTCCGCATCTTTTCGTTCTATAACTTCACTCACGCCAAAGCGCCGCTTGCTTGTCTTTTCCATATCGTTCCAGAAGAAATTTCTTCAGCTCGTCGATATTCGCAAATACGCGGTCCGCGCAGGCCAGAACCCAGCCGCTGATCTCCTTGATCGACGCGTCCGTCACGAGGTACACGGGAATCCCGCGGCGGTGAGCGAACGTTAATTCTGAAGATGTCCCGCCGGAGGCCAGCGCAGCGCGTTCACCGCTCAGCGAGCAAATCACGTAGTCAGCCCGGTTCTCCACAATATCCAGATCGTACTGGATTATTTTCCGGACCACGCGGCGAAATCGCTCCACATCCGTGAGTTTCCATTCCCTGAAATGATTGGCTTCTTCGTCGGTGAGATTTTTCTTTTCGTCCTCGGCAGGATCGTAGACGCGATGGCCTAGCTCATTGTGCAGGAAGGGGGTGAGTTTGCGGCGCCACAACTTGCCACCGTCCGGCGCAAATTCGATCGGGCCACACAAGTATGCCAGCATGAAATTTAATTTAATGACCAGCTATGCAGTTCAGTAACTTAGAAGGAATGGAGCGGCCGATGGGACTCGAACCCACGCCTGGACCTTGGCAAGGTCCCGTACTACCCCTATACTACGGCCGCCCAAAATCTACGAGACTTTAACACGCCTGCGAACTGGGGACAAGATCCCCGAAGGTCAGATTCGTAAAAATCCACAGGTCTTCGGATTCCAACCCACAGATTCCATGACAGGTATGGAATGTGGCTCGCAAAAAACAATCCATCAAAAGAATTATTTAGCCGACCTGTAACACCCGCGCCGTTTTGACGACAGGTGATTTCCGTTGCCGTTCCGCAAACTTGCTTGCTTTGTCCTTATCGGTGTATACGCGGGCAAAACGCTCCCCATCTTTGTAAAACACCGTGACTTGCCAATGCCTGTGTTTGCGCCGTCTGTCTTTTCCCAGCTTTGTGCGTTTTCTTATCGTTTTGGTTTTCGGCATGTTTTGAATATCTCAATCAGGATTCGAGCACGCAAGTAGCAATTCGGCCAATACTTAGAACGCTATAAAATTATACTTCATTCCCTCGAGGGTTCAAAACGAGGAAAGGATGGGTTTACGGAACCGTGTATATTCTGGAAACTTCAGCAAATTTTAATTAGAGATTGATGGACCGTTTTCATGTTTCGATCATCCTATAGCTCTATCATCTCGACCCTGTACGATCGAGCTGAGCAAGGAGCAGTTGGATGATTAAATTCAATCAAGGAGTGAAAGTTGAAAACCCAAGAGCATATGAAGCTTGGGCTGTGAAACACCTGCAATATTTGCTTGAGGTCGGTAGTCCAATGGAGCGTGATCCGCGGCGGGCGAATTTTTATAATGTCGATGGTGGAAGCGAAATTTATTACATTCATGTTTCTCCGGTCAGCGGCAATGTAATTCTGCTGGCAAGATGGATGCGGCAAACCCATGCATGTTTCTCTGATTCCAAGCAGCTTGCAGCGAATCCTGCCTGATTTAATTTCG
The DNA here is from genome assembly GCA_035486415.1 of Saccharimonadales bacterium (SeqCode). Lineage (GTDB taxonomy): Bacteria > Acidobacteriota > Terriglobia > Acidiferrales > UBA7541 > Palsa-360. The sequence goes on along the minus strand of DATHNC010000037.1, from coordinate 1,621 downwards.
CATATAGTTTGTAAAAGTCTTAATTTCATAAACTTACAAGAATGATTCTCCTGGGCTATCTGAACCCTAAATTAGTCTTTCCACAAATCCTGGTTCACCTTATACTTGCTTAGGTTTTCAAGACTCGGGACCCAGCCCCCGATTCGTTATTTTTAGCGTCTGAGCACATGCTTGTCGGAGAATACATAAAGACGCGCACGAATTCTTGAGCTGGTCGACCCTCAGGAGAATTTATTCTCTGTGAGAGAGCAGCCCCCTCCAATCTCGACCAGCGGAGCAAAGCGCCGAAGCACTCGCATTTGCGTCACGTTGCCTTTGCTCATTACCGGAATCAATCGCGACGAAGTCTGCTTCGCGGAAAAGATTGAAACCGTATCGATCAATTGTCACGGTTTCCATTATTTTTCCGGCCAATTTGTCCCCAAGAATTCCACTGTATACATGCAACTCATTCTAAACAATAAAGATAGCGCGGCGACCTCGCCAACCTACCGCGGGCGCGTCGCCTGGATACGAAAATCTTCCCGTCTGCGGGGCATGTATTTGGTCGGCGTAGAATTTGAAACTCCTCAAAACGTTTGGAATGTGGAAACTTTTCCTGAGGATTGGATTACCTTTTCGCCGTTGCTAAAGGAAAACCCAGTCGTTTTCCTGGCGGAGGTTGACCGAATTTTGCATTCCCTCGCCGTTGCAACCCATTACCAACTGCTAGGTGTGGAGCCTGAAACACCCCATTCCGAAGTGAAACATCGTTTCTATCAATTAGCACGAAAGTTTCACCCCGATCATCACATGGACCACCCGGATTGGACTCCGCGCCTGCTTTCCCTTATGGAAAGCCTGGCGACAGCTTACAGGACATTGTCAGACGCTGAATTGAGGAAGGAATATAATTCGCACCTCGCGCATTCGATTGAGGAAGCCCAGGTAAACCCCGGGAAAATGGCCCAAGGTTATCTTGAGAAGGCTTTGGAGTGCATGGCAGAAAAGAACTTTGCAGGTTCCATCCTTTGGCTGCACCGTGCAATTGAGTACGAACCGAATCGCTCGAACCACAGAGCATTGTTAGGCCACTGTCTTTCCTCCATCCCTGAATACCATCGGGAAGCTGTGGAGCAATTTGAAATGGCCCTCGAAATGGACCCCCGCAATGTATCTGCCCACCTGCATTACGGCGAATTGCTTGAACAACTTAGAGCGCCCTGGAAAGCGCGATTCCATTATGCTCAAGCAGTCGAACTTGATCCCCATAATCGGGAAGCTGTCGATCGGCTTAACCGGCTGGGCGCGGGGATGCCACGGAGAGCACCCAGAATTTCCTTGCTAGGACGACTAACGCGGCGTCGCTAATTGCAACGGGGATTTCCAACTTTCAGTATTCCTAGGGATTTGCGGAGTTGGCAATGATGCATTTGTGAGTTACGGAGGCTTGTGCAGGCGTAAAAATGGGGCGAAACGGCGGTCGGCCGTCTCGCCCCGATGTCTTACAGGCTGGTGACGTTCGCTGCCTGCAGGCCCTTGGGGCCGGAGGTAACTTCGAACTCAACCGCCTGGCCTTCGTTCAGCGATTTATACCCTTCCGCCTGAATCGCGGAAAAGTGGACAAAGATGTCCTCGCCGG
>DATHNC010000036.1:0-7851 GCA_035486415.1 Saccharimonadales bacterium (SeqCode) | reverse complement strand
GCGAAAAACGAATTGGGCCGCTCTGGTCGGAGTTTGTGCCGTTGCGTTTGCGACGCTCGCCTCTGCTCCGCCCCCTCAGGGCACGGGCTACCACCTGCTGAAAAAAATTACTCTGGGGGGCGACGGCGGCTGGGATTATCTCTCCGCCGACCCAACTTCCCACCGGCTCTTTATTTCGCGCGGCACGCACATCATGGTTCTGGACGCAGACGGCGCCGTGGTGGGCGATATTCCCAACGTGCAAGGAACGCACGGCGCGCAAATCGTGCCGGAACTTGGCCGCGGCTTTTCGAGCAACGGGCGCGCAAATTCCGTGACCATTTTCGATCTGAAAACGCTCGCCGTCATCAATGAAGTGAAATTGCCCGCGGCGGATGGGCCGGATGGATTCATGTACGATCCGGCGACGATGAATGTTTTTGTCTTCAACGCGCGCAGCAAGGATGCGACAGCCGTGAACGCGAAGACCGGAGAAGTGGGCGGGACCGTGCCTCTCGGAGGCAAGCCCGAAGCCGCAACGGCCGATGGCAAGGGCCACGCCTGGGTGAACATCGAAGACAAGGCGCAATTGACTGAGTTCGATACAAAAACATCAAAGGTCTTGAACACTTGGCCGTTGGCAAATTGCGAGGAGCCAACCGGAATGGCGATCGACACCGAACATAAGCGCCTGTTCATTGGCTGCCACAGCAAGGTCATGCTCGTGACGGATTACGCGGGCAAAATCGTGGCAAGCGTGCCGATCGGACAAGGCGTGGACGCTGCCACTTTCGACCCGTCGTCTCAGCTCGCGTTTGCATCTTGCGGCGATGGCACGATTACCGTGGCCCACGAAGATTCGCCGGATAAATACACCGTGGTCGACACGATTTCGACGCAGCGTGGTGCGCGAACCATGGGCCTCGATACATCGAATCACCACATATTCACGGTTACTTCTGATTTCGGTCCACCACCGGCCGCTACTCCGGACAATCCAAATCCGCGCCCAGCGCAGGTTCCCGGCACGTTTACACTGCTGATCTATGGAAAGTAGTTTTAAGTAGCGAAGGCTTCAGCCTGCGGGGGTTAGTCCTTGCAAGGACGAAAAACCACACGCTGAAGCCTATGCCACGAAAATCAGTCCCATTTTTTTCTGCAGAGAACTATTGAAAACTGGAAACGCGGAGAGCTTACTTCGCCGGATCGCTAGTGGCGCCGGTCGCGGCCGCAGGACGACCTGCGGGATATTCGGATTCGTGAAACGTTCCGATATACCAGTGGCCATTTTGCTTCACCATCACGACAATCATCAGCCCTTTGCGCGCCGGAATCACAGACCCATCGGCGGATTTCGTTCCGGTGATTACCGTGTCGAGATCGACGCCTGCGAGTTCAGGACTGAAATAATGAATGCTCCTTACAGTGTCCGTGCGGACGGAGTCTTTCAGATTGCCTTTGAATAATCCTGCAAACCAGGTTTCGATGTCTTTGCGGCCATGGCTGTGGATTCCGCGCATGTTGGTGAAGTCCGCATCATCCGAAAAAGTCATCGCCACGCCATGCCCATCGTGACGCGTGAAATTTTCGGAGAAGTCGGCGCACGTTTTTGTGATGGCGGCGGAATCCGCTTCGGAGTTCGCGGGCTGGCTCTGGGCAAGCGCCGCCGCAGGAACCGCGAACCGGGCCAGCGAAAAAATGGAAACCGCAATGAAATTCAGGAAACGCATAGTGCCTCCGCGACGTATTTGATATGCGAACGTGTGGTGGATTGGCGGCGCAATCATACGCCAAATTAACTTCGGTAGAAATATTTTTGTGGCACGCGAAGGAACAAAATAGTTTTCAAGCAGTCGGAATATTATTGACAAATTACTTAAACTGAAACAAGCTCAGCACCTAAAAAAAATTGCACAATCAAAATGGAATCTTTGCGGGAGGCCGTTTATGAGTGGAATTACTCGGCGTGGATTTGTGAAAGGCGCGGCGCTAGCACCCCTGGCGCTTTCTTCTTTGAACAGCATGGCGCAGCAGCCTGCAACAAGGCCTGACCGTTTTGACATTGTCGTTGCAGGCGCAGGCCACAACAGCCTGGTGACCGCGGCCTATCTGTCGAAGGCGGGTTTTCGCTGCGTGGTGCTCGAAGGACGGCCCACGGTCGGCGGCGGCGTGAAATCGGCGCAGCTTACCATTCGCGGATTCACCCATGACACCTGCTCTTCCGCGCACGGCGGCATTACAGAAAATCCGCTGCTTCGCGACAAGGAAATCGATCTCGCCCCTTACGGACTCGAATACATTTATCCCGATCCTGTCTTCCACATGCCGTTTCTGGATGGCGCGTACATTACCCAGTGGAAAGATCCGGAGCGCACGCGCGATTCCTTCGCAAAAATCAGCAAGAAAGATGGCGACGCATACTGGCGCATGTTCAAAGAATCCGAAAACATGCAACCCACCGCGAAATTCTGGCAACGGCGTCTCGCGATGTCGCATTGGGATGTGATCCGCCTGAATTTCGAGGACGTGCATTCCCGCTGCTTCATGCTGGCTTGCCCGTGGTCCCAACAACCGCCGCAATTTCCGCTGACCGGACGCGTCGCCTACAGTCCTTTCAACCAGCAGCGAAACGGCAGGCCTCTTCCCAAAGGTGGCTCCGGGAAATTGGGCGAGGCGCTCGCGAACTACATCAAGGCGCACGACGGAGTGATCCTCACGGGCAAGCCGGTCGCGCAACTCATCGTCGAAAACGGCAAATGTACGGGCGTTGAGTGCGCGGACGGCAGCAAGTTTTACGCGGACAAAGCCGTGCTCTCCACCATTCATATCAAGCACCTGGTGGATATGGCGCCGAAAGAATTATGGGGAAAAGATTTCGTGGACGGCGTAGAGACCTGGCAGCCTGAATTTCAAATGATGAGCACAAACTATGCGACTTCCGTGCCCCTCACCTACCCGACAGCTGACGGCCCGCTTTCGCCCGTGCATTCGGAATTGCTGGCAAGTCCCGAGCGCGCTCTGCGATTTGCTTTTGACTATTACTCAGGCGTGCCAAATCTGGAAGAGCCGCCGGTTCACCTCATCCAGACTTCCGTTGCCGATCCCACTCGCGCACCAGCAGGTATGCACACAATCAAAGTTGTCGGATATCACCCGTACGATTTGAAGGAAGGCCCGCATCACTGGGACAACATCAAGGAACATGTGGCCGACGAAACGCTGAAATATATTATGAAATTTTCGCCGACCCTGACGCACGACAAAATTCTCGAACGCGAAGTCATGAGCCCGCTCGACCTCGAACGCATGAATCCGCACAACTGGCACGGCAGTTGTCACGCGGGCGGTTCGGGCCCTGCGCAGTCCGGAGCCAACCGACCCATGCCTGGATGGGCGAATTACAAAATGCCGATTCCGGGACTGTATCAAACGGGCGGAACGACGGCTCCCGGAGGATCAGTTTCGGGGCAACCAGGGCGGAATGCAGCCATCGTCATGCTCAAGGATCTTGGGACGAGCATCGAGCAGGTTGTGGGAAAGAAAGAGAGCAGGAAGTCTTAAAAAAAGGTTTATTGAAATGGCATTTTCAGACAGCGCTCGCCAGGTTACCGAGGAGGGGATTTGAAAGGGATCACGAAAATATCGGCCATTGCATTGTGGGCCGCAGCACTGTTTGCCGTGTTGATTTTCTTTACTCACAACGTCCACGCGCAGCAAGCATCCGCCGCGGCGGTTCCCGAAATTAAGCAGGAGGTCCCCGATAATCCCGTCGAGCACGCGCCTCCGGACCAGCCGCTTCCCTACAGCCACAAAACCCACGTAGGTGTTGTTGGTCTGCCGTGCGCGACCTGCCACACAAATCCCGATCCCGGAAACATGATGACGTTTCCCGCCACAACAAAGTGCATGTCGTGCCATCATTCCGTCGCGGCAAACAAGCCTTCCATCAAAAAACTGGCAGCACTTTCAAAATCCGGCCAGCCGATTCCCTGGGTCCGCGTCTATAAAATTCTGCCGGGCGTGAATTGGTCTCATCGCAAACACCTTGAAGCCGGAATGAAATGCCAGATGTGCCACGGACAGGTTCAAGACATGGAACGCATGTCGGAAGCGACCAGCGTGACGACCATGGGCGTTTGTCTCAAGTGCCACATGGACCATGGCGCGCCCGTCGTTTGCCAGACTTGCCATTCTTGGCCGGCAGCAAATTAAAACTGCTTCAGGACACTTGAAGAGGAGAAGCCTATGAGGTCATTTCAATTTCTGATCGGGCTTCTCCTGATTGTTTTAGGCGGCGCAACGGCCGATCATGCAGTTGGCGCGCAATCGAAACAAACGACCGCTGAAACTTCATCATTCCCCAAAGATATTTATCCGGACACCGGCAATCGCCTTCCTGCCATTAAACGCGAAGACCTGGACGATGCAGGCAAAAAGCTTTTCGACGCGAAAGGGCCGTCTGATACTTTCGGGCCGGGATCGATCCGCCTGTACAGTTTGCCGGTGGCGCAATACGCGGAAACCACGAACGATTTTCTGCGGCACAAGGCTGGGATCGATCCGCGAATCGTGGAGCTTGTGATTCTGGTGACCGCGCGCGAAGCCGATTGCGCCTACGTGTGGAACGCGCACGAACCGCAGGGCCTGAAGGCTGGCCTGCCGAAGGAAACCATCGATATTGTAAGAAATCGCAAGCCGATTGCGGGAGTGGCGGAAAAAGACGCGGCGATCATTCAGCTAGGCCGCGAAGTGCTTGAAATACATCACGTGGATTCTGAGACCGCTGCCCGAGCTCTGAAATTGTTTGGCAAGCAAGGAATGGTCAACATCATTTCGCTGATGGGCGACTATGCGTCCACCGAAATTCTGCTGAATACTTTCGATCAGCACGTGCGCCCCAGCGAAAAATCACTGTTGCCCATTCCATAGGAAGATTGTGGCGCCGGCGGAACGCCGGCGAGTTTTCCTTTCCTCGCGCACCGCAAAACCCGCCGGCGGGACGCCGGCGCCACAAAACCATCAAACTTGCGGTGCAAGATGACGATGCAGAAACGATTCGGCCAATCGATCGACTTGCTTGCCTACCGGCGTGTAAGAAATGAGCAGAGAAAACACAAAAGCTCCGATCGCCGTTAGAATCGCATCCGTATATCTTCCCGAATAATGCGATTGGTGCACGACGGCATCGGCAAAAAAAGTACAAAACCCGACGAACAAGGAAGACGACCAGCGATTGGCAAAATACCGAGCGTATCGCGTGAACGTCACGCCGAGCGCGGGGCACACGGTCAGCAATCCAGTCTTCGTGGCAATCACGAGATGAGTTACGGTGACATCCCCCAGATGGCCTTTCACCATAACCAGAAGGCACACAACACCAACTTCCGCCGCCTTATGGCCGAGCAGCATGGCCCTAAACTGATTTTTGCTGTGCAAATATTTGCTAAGGTTCATGGACGCACTCAGATTTGTAATTCGTTTGCCGTCGCCGAGGCAGACTACAAATTATTAGTTCGCCTCATCGTAAAATCGTTCCACCGCATCTTTAATCCATCCGGGATTTTCCCAGTCGGGATATTTGGACCGAAATTCCACGGTCAGCAATTTTGCAGTTTCGTCGGCGGATTTCCCCTGGCCTTTTAAATCCGCGACGCGCCGCTGCACAGCCTTAAGATAATCCCGCTCTGTGGCGATCAGCGAAGCTTCACCCACTTCTCCGTGCCCCGGAACGATTGTGCGTGGATGCAGCGCGTCCAGCTTATCCAAAATGGACAGCCAATTTTTTCCGCTGGCGTCGGCATCCGGGAATATCGGGAAAAATCGATTGATCACCGCGTCTCCCGTAAACAGGACGCCATCTTCCTCCACAAACACAAACTCATCGCCGCGGGTGTGGGCTGGCCCCAGCCAGAGCAGGCGCACTGTGACGCCGCCCAAATCGAGTTTCGCCTCGCGGTCAAAAACGATATCGGGAGAGCGCGGCTTCACGTCCGCCAGGAGCGCTTTCATCTCCGGCGTTCTGCGGCTGAAATTGCGGATGAACTCGGGCTGTTTGCGGTCCACTTCTTCCTGCTGCATTTCGGGGCGAATCACGATCGTGTTGGCGGGAAACGCCTGTCCCCCGGTCATGTGCTCAGGGTGGAAATGCGTCGTGGTGAAATAGAGAGCGGTGTTCTTGTTGATCTTGGCGAGCTCGCGCAACACGGTCTCGCCATTTTTTGGGCCCATGCCTGCGTCCACAATAAGTGTCGCGCGGCTTCCGACGATGATGCCAATGTTGGGCACAAGGTTGACGCGCCCGTCGGGAATCGCGTAAACATGATCGGAAACCTTGATGGTTTTATTTTCTTGCACGAGAGGAACCGGCTGCGATTGGTTGTGGCCCATGGGCGCGGTTTCCTGCGGCATTTTTGCAGGCATCGCCGTGGCCAAGGACATGGCACAAACTAAAACAAGCGGGAAAAGAGCTATCCGTCCACGTTGACGCAAGCATGGCCTCATGGTTGGTACTCCTTGCTCTGAAATTTCCGCAATCGAAATGATAGGCAGAACGTAGGCGAATGCTATGTTGGCCGATGAGCGTTGTCAACCGGCAGAAGTTTAGGGTGCTGTCTTGGTTTGAGAAGAATTAGCCCGCAGCGAAATCTAAGGAGGTCGGGACTTCAGTCCCGACGAGGAGCTAGATTTGGACGAAGTTTCAGCCCCTGAAGCTTCAGGGGCTGAAGCCCGCGATTCTATGCAACCCGAATGGCCGAGTTGAAACTCGGCCCTCCTAAATTCAAGAACTTTTCAAATCTGGCCAACGCTAAACTTCGACCTGAATCCGCCCGATGTAACCTCGAAGCGGAACATTTTAGTTTGATGTGGGAAGGGTTGCGTATATAAGTATGTCAATCAGGTTGAAGTTACCCTACAAATTTTTTGAAGGGATATTTCCGTGCATCACGTTCTTGTTTACGGCGATTCGCTGACTTGGGGAATTGTTCCCCACACGCGCAAAAGGCTGCCCTTCGATGAACGCTGGCCGGGCGTGCTGGAAAATAAATTGAAGGAACTTGGTTACCGCGTGCGCATCAGCGAGGACAGCCTGAACGGCCGGCGCACGGTGTGGGAAGACCCCTTCAAGCCAGGGCGCAACGGCCTCGCGGGACTGGCGCAATGCATGGAGAGAAATTCCCCCCTGGCGCTCGTGATCTTGATGCTGGGCACCAACGACTTTCAGTTTTCCCATCCCCAAAACAACGCCTGGTCTGCGGCGCAAGGAATCGCATCTCTCGTGCATGAAATCAGGACTGCTCCAATTGAACCGGGGATGTCCGTTCCGCCGATCCTGGTGATTTGCCCTCCGCCGATTACATGGCCGCAAGGCGTGCTGGCCGAAAAATTTTCCGGCGCGGAAAAACGCTGCGCAGGTCTGGCCGATGCCTATGCAGCCGTTTGTTCTGACCTCGGCTGCCATTTCTTCGACTCTGCCTCAGCGATCGCCGGCAGCGGCGCAGATGGCGTTCACCTCGACGCCGAACAGCATTTAGCCCTTGGAAATGCGCTGGTAGGAGTGGTGGCGGTAGTCCTCGCCGTGGTTTAGGAAACGTTTCCGCAGATCGAAGAATCACCAAATCATTCCGGCCAGTCCCGCAAGGGACGACAAAATATAGCCCACCACGGAAGTGGTGGGTCACGCAGACATAAAACGGCAAGCCCCTACGAGTGTGCGTGAGAACCCTCTCACATTTTTTGTGAAGATGTGTATGGCAATCGCGTCAACGATGGTTTCAATTTCTGGATGTGCGTTGTCGCTGACGCCACCCACTCTGATCTCTTCTGGTGGTACAGTCGGCTCAAGTTATAGGCATTGGCGGCCAGCGTGAACTC
>DATHNC010000035.1:0-54604 GCA_035486415.1 Saccharimonadales bacterium (SeqCode) | reverse complement strand
CGCGCATTGGCACTGGAAATCGCGTCGCGCAATATCACGGTGAATGCAGTGGCGCCGGGCTTTGTGATTTCGCCCATGACCGATCCACTGCCGCAAAACGTGAAGGACGCGTTGCTGGCGAGAGTGCCGCTCGGGCGCATGGGCTGCGATTCGGAAGTTGCCGCCGCAATCGTGTTTCTTGCCAGCGAAGAAGCGGGTTATATTACCGGCGCGGTGCTGGACGTAAACGGCGGGTTACGAATGGGATAGAAATGCCGCCCGAAGCCGGAACTATTTGCGGCATAGCGGCAGACCGATGAAGCCAAAGTGGAATTTGCCAATCGTCGGCTTCAGAGTTAAGTTGACCTAGGACGATGCCATACATAGAATGTCCGTGCTTAAAATCATCACCAATTTGTACGAAGGAACGGCCTGCGTAAAGCAGGGAAAGAGCTTGACAGAGATTATCGGAGGCAAAACAGAATGGCCAGTGTCGATGAACGCGTAAAGCAGATCATTGTGGAACAGCTTGGAGTGGATGAAGGCGAAGTGACTGCCACCGCTTCCTTCGTGGACGATTTGGGTGCGGACTCTCTGGATACAGTAGAATTGGTCATGGCATTTGAAGAGGCTTTTGGAATTGAAATTCCCGACGAAGACGCCGAGAAAATTGCCACCGTGAAAGATGCGGTTGATTACATCACCAAGCACGGAAAGAAGTAGTTCACGGGCCGCGATAAAATCACCAGGAGAGTGTGGATCAAGTGAGCCGCCGGGTAGTGGTAACGGGTGTCGGGCTAGTCTGTGGTCTGGGGATAGGCACCGATGATGTCTGGAAAAATCTCCTGGCCGGAATGAGCGGCGTTCGCTCAATCACGCATTTTGACGCTGCGGCTTTTGACTGCACGATTGCCGGAGAAGTCCGCGATTTCGATCCTCTGCACTGGGCCGAGAAAAAAGAACTCAAGAAAATTGCTCGGTTCATCCAGCTTGCGCTGGCGGCAACGGATTTCGCCATGCGCATGTCGGAACTGAAGATCACGAAGGAAATTGAAGAAATCACCGGCGTGTATGTGGCGAGCGGCATCGGCGGATTTGACGTCATCGAACGCGAACACTCGAAACTTCTGCAGGGCGGGCCCGGACGCATCTCCCCATTTTTTATTCCCGCAGCCATCATTAATCTTGCTTCAGGCCACATTTCCATTCGCTACGGAGCCAAGGGGCCGAATTCGGCTACCGCGACGGCGTGCTCCGCGTCCGCGCATGCGATTGGCGATTCCTTCCGGATGATTGAGCACGGCGATGCGGAAGTCATGATTTGCGGCGGCGCGGAAGCTGCCATCACGCCGATGGGCGTGGGTGGATTTGCGGCGATGAAGGCATTGTCAACGCGCAACGATGACCCAGAACGTGCCAGCCGTCCGTTCGATGCCAACCGTGATGGATTTGTGATTGGGGAAGGTGCGGGAATCTTAATTCTTGAGTCGCTCGAATACGCAGAGCGGCGCGGGGCGAAAATACTCGCTGAAATTGTGGGCTATGGAATGTCCGGCGATGCGCATCACATTACAGCTCCGGAAGGGAATGGCGATGGCGCGTATCGCGTCATGCGCGCGGCCATCCGCGATGCGCGTATTGAGCCGGGGCAGGTTGATTACGTCAACGCGCACGGGACATCCACGCCACTGGGCGATGCGATTGAAACCAAAGCGATGAAACGTGTGTTTGGCGAACACACCAAAAAACTTGCGGTCAGCTCCACCAAGTCAATGACCGGACATCTGCTCGGCGGCGCAGGCGGCCTCGAAGCAGGCATCAGCGTGCTGGCTCTCCGCGATCAGGTGCTGCCTCCGACGATCAATCAAGAGACGCCGGACCCTGAATGCGACCTTGATTACATTCCGAATCACATGCGCAAGGCGCACGTGCAGCATGCGCTGTCCAATTCATTCGGGTTTGGCGGGACGAACGCTGCGCTGCTTTTCAAGCGCTGGGATTCCCGCTAGCACAAGTTGTTTTGCGGTGTTCGCTGAGATTTTGTAGCGCCAACCTTCAGGTTGGCAACATGCGATCACCCCGTGCCCGCCTGAAGGCGGGCGCTACACCAGCCTGATGGCAACCCGCGGTTACAAGAGGTACGGATGAAGATCGTTGTTTGCATAAAGCAAGTTCCCGCCAAAGACGCTCCCCTGGCCATTACCGATGCAAGCTGGATTCGCGAAACCGATATTGGTTTCGAGATGAACGAGCCGGATAGTTACGCGCTCGAAGAGGCTCTGCGCCTGAAGGAAAAACATGGCGGAGAAGTGATAGCACTGTCGATGGGGCCGGAGCGCGTGAAGCAGACGATCAAGGAAGCTCTCGCCAAGGGCGCCGATCGCGGCGTGCATATTGCCGATGATAAAGCGCACACGCTAGATCCGCTGGGCGCGGCGAAATTCCTGGCGGCGGCCATCGAGCGCGAAAAACCGGATCTCGTTCTGACGGGTTTGCAGAGTGAAGATCAAGGGTTCGGGCAGACGGGTGTGTTGCTCGCGGAATTGCTCGACCGACCGCACGGCACGATCATTATGCAGATTGAAGTGCAGGGCAGCGGACTGCGCGTGAAGCGCGAACTCGAAGCCGGGTGGTTTCAGCATGTGGAGTTGCCGATGCCTGCCGTGCTCACGATTCAATCCGGCATCAACAAGGTGCGTTACGCGACGCTGAAGGGCATCATGGCCGCGAAGAAAAAAGAAATCGCGACCATCACGCGCGAATCGCTTGGCGTGACGCACGAACCGACGCAACACATCGAGCGTATCTACGTGCCGACAAAATCCAAGAAGACAGAATTCGTAACCGGCACGCCGAAAGAAGCGGCAACAAAGCTCGTCGAAAAATTGAAGCACGAAGCGCGAGTTCTGTAAGTCATGTGGCGCCGGCGTCCCGCCGGCGGTTTTCTTCTGCGCGAAGCGAGCTCTAAAACCCGCCGGCGAGACGCCGGCGCCACATGAGCCGCACCGAAATTATGAGGCTAGTCCCAATGCACATTCTCCTGATCACCGAACAGCGCGACGCACAGTGGAACAAGACCAGCTTTGAAACGCTGGCTGCCGCGCAACAGATTGCGGCGGAAACGCAGAGCAGACTCTCGGCCGTGGTCATCGGCAAAGGCGTTGCCGCGCTGGCTCAGGAACTTGCGTCAAGCAAGGTCGATGATGTGCTGCTGGTTGAGCACGATCTTCTGGCTTCCTATACTCCGGATGGATACACCGTTGCCCTGAAGCAAGTTATCGCACAAGCGAAGCCGGATTTGGTTTTGCTGCCGCACACCTATCAGGTGCGCGATTTCGCGCCCAAGCTGGCTGCATCGCTTGGCAAAGGCATGATTGGCGATTGCGTGGGCCACCGGCATGAAAATGGGAAATTAATTTTTGTGCGCCAGATGTTTCAAGGGAAAACTGCGGCCGATGTGGTATTCGAAGGCGCTGCCCCCTGGTTTGCAACGTTCCAAGCGGGCGCGTTTCGCGCGGACTTAGTGACGAAGGGCGTCACAAATTCGCCTGTAAGCTCTGTACCAGTAGACATTAAGCCGGAGCAGATTCGAACGAAGCCTCTCGAACTGTTCCGCGAAGCCAAGCAAGCGGTCGATCTGACGCAGGCTCCTATTCTGGTGGCTGTTGGGCGCGGCATCAAGGCGCCAGAAAATATTGCTCTTGCGGAAAAACTGGCAAAAGTAATTGGCGGTGAACTGGCCGCGTCGCGCCCCATTTGCGACGAAGGTTGGCTGCCCATGGACCGCCAGATTGGCAGTTCGGGCCAGACGGTTGCACCCAAGCTGTATCTGGCGCTCGGAATCAGCGGAGCCATTCAGCACGTGGTGGGGATGAAGGGATCGCGCACGATTGTCGCGATTAACAAAGACCCGAACGCGCCGATATTTGAAGTGGCCGACTATGGAATTGTCGGCGATCTGTTTGAGATTGTTCCTGCCCTTACGGAAGAACTGGAAAAGTCGAAGGGAAATTAGGTCAGCTCGGATGGAGCCTAGGGTTTTGTAACGCCGGCGTCTCGCCGGCGTTTTTTCGTTGCGCATCATAAACCCGCCGGCGGGACGCCGGCGCCACAAAAGCTAGGGCCTTAGTGAGCTTAGCTTTTCTACGCGGCGGAGTTCCGGGAAATTCCATGCCCATAATGCGGTTATTAGCAAGGTGCCGACTCCGCCCATGATTACGGCGGGGACTGCGCCGAACCATTGTGCGGTGAGGCCCGATTCGAATTGGCCGATTTCGTTGGATGCGCCGATGAAAATCATTTCGACGGCGCTGACTCGGCCGCGCATCTCGTCCGGCGTGGCCAGTTGGACGAGCGTGGAACGAACGACGACGCTGACCATGTCCATGGAGCCGACCAGCATTAGGGCGATCATGGAAAGGACCAGGCTTCGAGATATTCCGAAGAGGACGGTGAAAGCGCCGAAGCCACCGACGCACCACAGCATGGTGACGCCCGCGCGGCTGCGGAATGGCCTGTGCGCGAGTAGCAGCGCCATGCTGCCCGCGCCAATGGCAGGCGATGCGCGCAGCAATCCCAAGCCCCATGGACCTGTTCGAAGAACTTCCGCTGCAAAGACGGGTAAGAGTGCGATGGCGCCACCCAGCAAGACTGCGAAGAGGTCCAGCGAAATTGACCCCAGAATGATTTTCTTTTCCATGATGTAGTGGAGTCCAGCCAGGACGGACTTTAGGCTGACAGGCTCCTTCGAACGGGCTCTGGCGCGCAACTTCACTTGAGACATCAGGAAGGCCGCGGCTGCGGCGGCCAGCATGGATGCGGTGTAAACCGCGGCAGGGCCTTTGGCGACGGCGTAGATCAGGCCGCCGAGCGATGGGCCAAGAATCGTGCCGCCCTGGTTCACGGAACTGTTCCAGGCAATGGCGTTCTGCAAATGTTCTTCCGGGACGATTTGAGGCAATAGGGAGCGACTTGCTGGATTGTTAAATGAACGCACCACGCCCAGCAGCACTACGATGCCGTACATCGGCAGAACAGCATGAAATCCACTCAACGCGTAAAAAAGTAGCAGAGATGAGCAAAAACCAAAACCGGCGTAACATGCCATCAGCAATTTTCGGCGGTTAAACGTATCGGCGGCATGGCCGGTGGCGAGGAATAGGAGGATGCCGGGTGAAAATTGAGCCAGGCCGACGAGCCCGAGGTCCAAGGGGCGTTTGGTAATTTCGTAAATTTGCCAGCCCACTGCGACGGACTGCATCTCCAGCCCTGCAACGATCAGGAATCGCGCCAATTGATAAAGGGTGAAGTCGGGATAGGTGAACGCTACGCGTCCTGCGTTTGAGGAGGTTTCGGTTTCGGGCATCAGAGGAGTCTACAATGCCACAAAAATCGGAATTGCACGAGGGGAGAGGCAGGAGATTGAAATGGAACGAAAATCATCTGTGCTTAGAAAAACGCATAGAAAACCTGATCGCTAAAACTTGCGGTGGAATGGGGACATCGGTTACCGTCTAGGGTGGAACATGAGCGCCAAACCAACGCTCGTCGTTCACTCTAGGAGGACGGATGAAGCGGATGGGAATGGCAGTACTGGCGCTCGGGCTGATGCCCTTCGGCGTTAGAGCACAGCAAGCGCCAGCGAAGGCGCCAACGACGCCGCCTGCAAAGGCATCGGCGACCACGACCCAGGCGAAGCCGCCTGCGGCGGCAACAACACCTGCACAAGGACAAGGATTGAAGACCGCCAAGGAAAAGAACAGCTATGCGATCGGCATGGAGATGGGCAAGGGCCTGAAGAGCCAGGGAATGGAATTGGATTCACCCGCGTTGATGCAAGGATTGAAAGATGCCCTGACGGATGCGAAACCGCAGATGAGCGAGGATGAACTGCGTCAGGTGATCACTGCGCTGCAGACGGAAATGCGGCAGAAGCAGATGCAAGCGCAGGAAGCGGCAGCGGCAGAAAATAAAACCAAGGGCGATGCATTTCTTGCTGCCAACCAGAAAAAGGAAGGCGTGGTAATGCTTCCCGATGGATTGCAATACAAGATATTGACGTCTGGAACCGGGAAGAAGCCTGTGGAAAGCGACACAGTTCTGTGCAATTACAAGGGAACATTTATTGACGGGCAGGAGTTTGACAGTTCGGCTCAAGCGGGCAAGCCGGTACCGTTTGAAGTGAAGAACGTTATTCCCGGATTCAAGGAAGTGCTGCAAATGATGCCCGTGGGATCCAAATGGCAGGTATTCATTCCCTCGAATTTGGCTTACGGGGAGCGCGGTGCGGGCGGCGTGATCGGCCCGAACTCGACACTGGTGTTTGAGATTGAAGTGGTGGGCATTGATGCAAATGCCGGCAGCAGCGCCCCTTCAGCTCCGACGCCAGCCAAGTAGGCTGTAACGGGTTTAAATCGTAGTGGGAAAATGAAAAGTGTTCAAGAGCGCTCGTTCGCTGCGGTGGGCGGGCGCTCTGTGGTTTCCGGTCTGATGCTTGACTTGAATTTTTGCGTGGCAGCTCTCAAAAGTTTGTGCTCGGAAGGAAAACAGAGATCGTGACATCCGCTTTTATTTGTGAAGGGTTCAGGACGCCGATTGGGCGTTACGGCGGCGCGCTTTCCGGCGTGCGCACGGACGACCTGGCCGCCATTCCGCTGAAAGCGTTGTACGCACAGTTTCAGAAGAGCGATTGGGAATTGGTGGACGAAGTTATTTTTGGATGCGCGAATCAGTCCGGGGAAGACAATCGCAACGTGGCGCGCATGGCGCTTTTGCTTGCCGGTTTTCCTCAAACGATTCCCGCGATGACCGTGAACCGGCTATGCGGTTCCGGGATGGAAGCCGTTACGGTGGCAGCCAGAGCAATTGCAGCGGACGAGATTTCGCTGGCCGTTGCGGGCGGCGTCGAAAGCATGAGCCGCGCGCCGTTTGTGATGCCCAAGGCCACTTCGGCGTTCTCGCGCGCCACGGAAATTTATGACACGACACTCGGCTGGCGCTTTCCAAATCCGCAAATGATAAAAATGTATGGCAACGCGTCCATGCCTGAGACGGCGGAAAATGTTGCCGCGGAATATAAAGTGGTGCGCGCGGCGCAGGATTGTTTTGCGTTGCGCTCGCAGCAAAAAGCCGCGGCCGCGCGAAAGGCCGGGATATTCCGCGAAGAAATTATTCCGGTCAACATTCCGGGGCCAAAGGGAACGGTGAAGTCGGCTTACGAGGACGAGCACATTCGTCCGGACACAACGATTGAGGCGCTGTCCAAATTGCCTACTCCGTTTCGGGAGAATGGAACGGTGACGGCAGGAAATGCTTCCGGAATTAATGACGGCGCATGCGCGATGTTCGTGGCTTCGGAAGAAGCGGCGGCGAGTTTTGGTTTGCGGCCTATTGCGCGGATTGTGGGCGGAGCGACGGTGGGCGTTGAGCCGGATTTTATGGGGATAGGGCCGATTTACGCTGTGCGAAAATTGCTGGCGCGATGGAAAATTTCGATGAGCAATGTGGACGTCTTTGAATTGAATGAGGCGTTTGCGGCGCAGGCTCTGGCGGTTACGCGCGAACTTGGGCTGCCGGATGACAGCGAGAAAGTGAATCCCAATGGGGGCGCGATTGCTTTGGGGCATCCGCTGGGGATGAGCGGGGCTAGGCTGGTTTTGACTGCGGCGCGGCAATTGCAGCGGATCAAGGGGCGCTACGCGCTGGCGTCTATGTGCATTGGGGTTGGGCAGGGCATCGCGATACTGCTGGAAAGGGTTTAGGTTATTTGTGGCGCGGGCTTTAGCCTGCGGGGGTTGGTGATTGCAAGGGTCAACCCTCTAAAGATTTTATTAGTTGCTCGGACTAAACCCCGCAGGGTGAAGCCCGCGCCGCTAAAAGCTACTGCTTCTTCATTCTGGCTACGCAATCTTCCAGCTTGGTGTGCATTTCTTCTGCGGTGGTGTGGCCGATTCGGCCGTGGCCTGGGAGGACCCATTCAAAATTGTAGGCCAGCAGTTTTTCCATGGAATGAGTTTGCTCCGTCCATGAATACCAGCAGACATCGCGGAAGGCTTTTAGGGAATTGCGCGCGGGCGACCACGAGAGATGGTCTCCAGTGAATAAAACTTTATCGCGATACAGGAAAACCTGATGGCCGCGCGTGTGTCCAGGCGTGGGAATCAGCAGGATATCATTGTCAATTCGCACAGACGCGGTTCCGGTGATGATGCGTTCGATGCCGCGCGCGGCGGAGCCTTCTCCTTCGTGCAGGATGCGCGGGCACTGGAAGTGTGCGGCGAACTTGGCGTGGTCGGCAATGTCGTCGCGGTGCGACAGCAGCATGAGATTCACGCCGCCCAATTCTTCCATGCGTTTTACGAGGGGAGCATTGAAGCGCGGCGAATCGACGAGCACGTTACCGCCCTGCTCGGGCGGGCGCACGATCAAATAGGCCCACGCGCCGAAGCTCGATTCCGCGGTGAAGCCGCAAAAATAAACATCGTCCACGACATGAACAGGGAAGGCCGAGACGCCTGAGCGAGCACTGAGGTTGGAAACGGTGCCGATAGATGCAGTGGGGCAGGCGACAAGCGCCATGAACGCGCGGTGAAGTTCGCCGGGATTTTGCGGCTGCTTATAAACACTCGATTTGCCGCCGTGGTCGCGAAAGCTGGCTGGCGCGATCTGGCGGCAGGCGTCGCAATCGATGCAACTTTCGTCGACGTAAAATTCACCTTCGACATTTTGCGGAAGCCGGTGGTCAATTTGGGCCATAAGTTTGTGCCATAGTTTTGCGGCGCTTCTTATTCGATTCGGCCAAGCTGAGAAAGTCGCAGCACCAGGCGATTGCCACAGACTTCACTCGTCCCGCCACCAAAATACCTTATAATCCTTCCGGCCTGAAGGGCGGGCGAATTTTTGTAACGAGTCACCAGCGAGGTGAGGCATTGGCGGCAAAATCGAAGAACGTGAAATCCAAATCGCGGAGCAAGTCAGTTCCAACGAAAAGTCCGGTGGTGCGCCGGAAAAAATTGAAGGTGGCGATTGCGGGTTTCGGCACCGTGGGCAGATCCGTGGCGAAAATCCTTGGCCAGGAAGCCAGCGAAACGTTTGAGCTGACGCACATTTTCAATCGCGATGTGGCGCGCAAAAAGGTGGACTGGGTTCCCGCGAGCGTGCGCTGGACGGAAAGCATCAACGAAGTGCTTTCCTCGGACATCGATATTTTTGTGGAGCTGGCCGGAGGAATCAAGCCGGCGGGCGACTGGATTCGCAAGGCGCTGCGCGCTGGAAAATCCGTGGTCACAGCAAATAAGCAACTGATCGCCGAAAGCGGCCCTGAACTGGTGGAACTTGCGCGCGAGGAAGGCAGGCGTCTCGAATTTGGCGCGTCAGTCGCGGGGGGAATCCCTGCGATCATGGGCATTCAGGATGGGCTTGCGGGTGACAGGCTTTTAAAAATTGCCGGCGTGCTCAATGGCACATGCAATTTTATTTTGACGAAGATGGAAGCGACGGGCGCTAGCTTTGAATCGGCGCTGCGCGAAGCACAGGAACTGGGCTACGCTGAAGCTGATCCGACGGCCGATGTGGAAGGTTACGACGCGCGCGCGAAGCTCGTGATTCTGGCGCAAGCCGGATTGCGTGTTCGCGTGCAAAGCGAGCAGATTCCGTGCTGGCCGATTTCGGCGGTTGAGGCCGTCGATTTTGCGTATGCGCGCGAATTGGGCTGCACGATCCGGCAAATTTCTCTGGCCAAAAAAGAAACGGAAGACGGGTTGAGCGTGCGCGCGTTTGTGCGGCCCGCGCTCGTTCCCAATGCTTCGCTAGTGGCGCACGTGGAGGGCAGCAAAAATCTGGTGATGGCTACGGGGCAATATTCGGGGCAGATGGTGTTCTCAGGTTTTGGAGCGGGCGGCGATCCTACGGCTGTAGCCGTGATTTCCGATTTGTGGTCCATCGCGCGCAGTGGAGCGGGATCGGCAGGAACTGTGCATGAAGTGGAAACCCCGAAAGATGTGAGCGGCGAATTCACCGCGCCGTATTATTTGCGGTTCGTGGTCAAAGACCGGCCCGGGATTATCGCGGCTGTGGCAACGGTATTGTCGCGCTACGGCATTGGCATTGACGCCGTGCTGCAGCGGCCGGGATATCCGCATTCGGCGCTACCGTTTATTATCACGCTTGAAACAGCGCGCAGCGCCCAGCTGGGTTGCGCGTTGCAGGAAATTAACCGGCTCGACTTCCACGTAGAGCCCGTGCTTTGCATGCCTATCCTGCTGGATTAGTTTTGCGGTAGAATCCGGCTTATACCGAGGGTTAACGGCGCGTAGCCAGCCCCACGCGCAAAAAGCCTGATCTTTGGCTTGGACCTCTCGCCGACATCGTTGCAATTTCCGAGACGTGAAAAAAGGGGGAGCCATGAAGCTAGCTTCCAGATTCGCGGGCGTAATGATCCTGTCGTTTTGCGCGGGCGCATACGCCAGCGCGGCGACCGTGACGGGCTCGGTGAAGAGTCCGGATGGAGCTCCATTTCGCGGCGCATTTGTCCAGGCGCAGAACACTGGCACGCGAGTTCTGGTCAGCGTACTGACGGACAAGAACGGCCGCTACCGCATTGAGAATTTGCCTGCGGGAAAATATCAAGTTCAAGTGAAGGCTGTCGGGTATAAGGCCGATCCACAAAAAGGTGTGAGCTTGTCGGCGGAAGAAAATGCCTCGTATGATTTTTCGCTGGCGCAGGGAATGGTGCGGTGGAGCGATCTGTCTCAGTATCAGGGAGAAGTTTTGTTTCCTGATGCGAAGGGTAAAGACTTGCTCGTTGGCCGCTGCTTTGCGTGCCATGGATTTCAATCGCGCATGGCATCCGTGCGGCGCGATGAGGAAGGCTGGCGCGACCGCGTTGCCTATATGAGAGATTCCATGCATTTTTTCCTGGGAGCAGTGGGCGGTTCGTTCGACGACAAGGATGCGGCGGACACTGCTTCGTATATCAACTCGCTGTTCGGGGATGAATCCGTATTGCCGAAGTCTCCGGCCGAAATGCCGAAATATAAACAGCTGGTGCGATCATTTGACGATGATGCGATGAGGATAGTTTACGTCGAGTACGAATTGCCGGGACCGAGTCGCATGCCGTGGAGCGCATTTCCGGATAAAGACGGCAACTACTGGATGCCGTATTACGGCAACGCAAATAAAATTGGCCGGCTCGATCCGAAAACGGGAGAAGTGCAGGAGTATTCGGTGCCCAATCACGGGACGGCTGGGATTCACTCGGCTGTGCCCGCGCCGGACGGAAGCGTGTGGCTGACCGAGCAGGGATCGAACAAGCTGGGGCATTGGGATCCGGCGACGCGGACGATCACGGAATTTCAGGATGCTTATGTGGGGGGAAAAGAGGGAACGGTCGCGGGTGGATCGAAGCACACGTTGCGGATCGATGCGCAGGGAAGAATCTGGGCGACGGGCGGGCCGCTCACTGTGTTTGATCCGAAAACGCAGAAGTTTACGCAGATCACGGAGATTCCTTCCGCCTACGGACTTGCGCTCGATAAGGATGGAAATTGCTGGTTCGCGGAATATGTGGCGAATGGAAAAATCGGGAAAGTGGATGCAAAAACTTTGAAGGTGACGAAGTGGCAGCCGCCTACGGCAGATGCGCGTCCTCGCCGCATTCAAGTTGCGAGCGATGGAACGATCTGGTTCGCTGAATTTCAGGCGGGCAAGATCGGGCACTTCGATCCCAAGACTGAAACCTTTTCGGAATACGCGCTGCCCGGACCGGAAACGACTCCTTACGCGCTGGAGATCGCGAAGAACGGCACCGTGTGGTATTCGTCCGAGCATCTGGATGTGATTGGGAGCCTGGATCCGAAGACCGGGCATGTGACGGAATATCCGTTCCCGCAAGCGGAGAACACCATGCGCGAATTTTATCTGGATGCGCAAGGGCGGATGTGGTTTGGGACTCCCGCGAACAACAAAGTGGGATATTTTTATCTGGCGGGCGCGGCGCAGCGGGCCGGGGATTAGGAATCATCGATCGGTCTTCAGGGGCTAAAGCCCTCTTTTTTCATGCATCGGAATGTCGCGGCTGAAGCCGCGACCCACAAAGATTATTTACATGAGGGTTTCTATTTATTTTTTGAGCGTGAAGTTTTTTTCTTGGCGGCGCGGTGTATGGCGGCGCCGAATGATTGCCAGATGTGCCAATTTCCTGCGGGTTCTTCGGGCATGCGTTCGGGATGAAATTGCAGGCCTACCACAAATTCTTTTTCGGGATCGTAAAAACCTTCAAGTAATCCATCTTTCGCGTAAGCCATCGGTTTGAAGCGCGGGGCAAGATCGCGCACTCCCTGGTGATGGTAGCTGGTCACACGCAACGCTTTTCTTCCATACCACTTTAGCAATGGGGTGCCTGCGACGATGGAAATCGCATGTCTGTAACTGTCGTAGTGGTCAAAATTGATGTGCTTCAGCTTCGACCGTTTTTCTTTTTGCACATCGCCGTAAAGCGTTCCACCGCATACAACATTCAGGAGTTGAGATCCGCGGCAAATGCCTAGGATGGGAATATTTTTGCGCAAGGCGTGCTGGATCAGCTCGATTTCAATTTCATCTTTCAGCGGATGCGTTTTTTCGAGGTGCGTGTAGTTTTCGCGCGTGTGTTTGAAATGTTTTGGCTCGATGTCTTCGCCTTCCACGATCAGGAGTCCTTGCATGTTGGCCAGGAAATCCGGGAGGCATACGCGCGAGCCCTCCACCACGGGAACCATAAGCGGCAGTGTTTTTAGATGAACCAAATGCCTGAGATGGGCCTCGGCGACGTAATCGATGAATTTATTTTTTCGGAGGGTTCTGCGGGTGACGACAACGACAGCGGGAAGTTTCATCGGAGAATCGTTTGGAGCGCTCTGACCAGCTTGGCATCTTTTTCGCGGCCCTGCGAAGCGACGCGGATATGGAATTGGTCCATGCCAACTTTATTCGAGCAGTCGCGCACATAGAGCTTGTGGTCGTTCAGCAGGACGCCCTGCAGATCCGTTGCGGTCATGCCGCTTTCAATTTTGAAGAGTACAAAATTCGCTCCCGTGGGGTACACGGCAAGGCTGGGAATGGATTTGAGGGAATCGTACAGCCAGCGCACATCGCCGATCAGGCGCTTGCGACCCACGTGGTAGTCGGCGTCCGTAGAGGGAAGCAACGACAAAAAATATTGCGCGAGTGTGTTTACATTCCAGGTGGGAATGAACTGGCGCATGTGATTGAGGATGTACAGATTCTCGCTGTAGCAATAACCGAGGCGCAGGCCGGGTACGCCGCAATGCTTGCTCATGCTGCGCACGAGTAGAAGATTGGAAAAACGTTCGGCCACGTGCAGCAGGCTGGGAACTTTTTCTCCCGCAAAATCGATGAACGATTCATCGACGATCACCAATTCCATGTCTTTGGCCTGATCCAGGAACTCAATCATTTCTTCGAGAGAAAAAAGCTGGCCCGTGGGATTTCCGGGATTGATGATCAGCAGCGATTTCAGGCCGCGCTTGCGCACCCATTCGAGATAGTGCGGCAAATGCAGGGTGTAACGCTCTTCGGGATTCAGGATGTAAAGTTCCGCGTCGCGCTGGTCTTTTAATTTTTCAATGTATTCGCCGAAGGTGGGGACTGGTACGGCAATGCGGCTGATAAGTGTCGTGTTTATAAGAACGATGAGTTCGGTCGCGCCATTTCCAATGATCAGGTGCGTGGGATTCACATTTAGCACGGCGGCAAGGTGTTCCTGGCTGCTGGCCGGATTGCTTGTGGGATAGGACTTGATCAAATTCGGGAAATTATCCTGCATATCGCGGAGCATGGCAGGAGTTGGGTAATACGGATTGGCGATAAAACAAAAATCGATAATTTCCTTGGCGTTTTCGTAGCCGACCAGTTCGGCGAGCGACGGGGAATGGGAGGTTTCGTAAAAAAGATGCCGCCGGAACTCTCCAGGCGTTGAAGCTGTGGCCGCCTTTTGCATAATCCCTTGTAGCATTTCGAAGGGAAGGCTTACAAGGGTTGGTTGTTTTGGTGTGACGCTCAGCGAAACGAATCGGCGGCTCAGGCTGAATTGTGGCGCCGGCATGTTGCCGACGGGTCTTCGCCTGGATAATGTAGAGGAAAACCGCCGGCGAGACGCCGGCGCCACAAAACCCGCAGTTGCCTATCGGGCGGGCTCGGTTTTGATTGAGCGCGAAGAAAATTTAGAAGATTAGGCGGCTGCCGGCAGGTCGCCACGCCACCAGCGCGCTGAAAATGTAATGAACGCCGCAGCAAGCCACCCCGCCGCATACATGGGCTGAGCGCCCCAATGCAGGACTGGCGAGTGCATCAGGCCTAGCCACGAGAAAACGGATGCGATGAGGCACCAGAGCGCGGCGCGTCCGAAATTGCGATCAATCATTTCGGTGATCAGAGCGGAAACTACCAGCACGAGAAAAAGAAAACCGTTGCCGAGACCCTGGATCGAGGACCAGTAAATGGAGCGATTGAGCGCCGCTTGCACTTCGGGACTTGCGGCCGACAATTTCAGGGCGGGCAGCGCGGAACTCACTGCGGAGCCAACGACCGCTCCAGCGGGCAGCACTAAACCGAGCAGCACGGCGTTGATGTACTTGTGTTCCACGTGATGCAGCGTCGCTCTGCCTACGCCGATCGCTACGTACGCAATCATCGCCGCGAGAATCGCCCACGGAAAAAGTTGCGACATGAATAGGGAAATTCCGCTGACGAACACGGCAAGAAAAATTATTCCTGTCCAGAAACAAAAGCCGATGCGCGCGCCCATCATTTTGTAGGGAGGATGCAGTGCGGCGACAACCGGAGTAATGATGCTTCCGCCTAATCCGCAGAGAAGAGTGCCGAGGCCATCGCAGGCCACGACCAGACGCGCATCGTAATTGTCGCCCGCGGAATTCGCGCCTTCCACGGAGGCGATGTCCTGCAGCACCTGATAAATCGACATGGGCGCGATCACGGAGAGGTAGGGAATGGCGAGGCCCATTGCTTGCAGCAGGCCCGGAGTTCGCGCGAAGGGAAGTTGCAGCGAAAATCCGTGCCATGCGGGATGGATATAGCCGATGGACAAGCCGATTGCGAGCGGAACGAGCCACGCGACGAGGAAGGGGGGGATTCGCCACTTGGTGATCGGCACATTTGCCAACACCGCGGTGGCGACGATGGCGAGTGCGACGATCCCTACGAGCGGCTGATCGAAGATCCGTTGCAGCAAGACGAGCGCGAGATATGTGTACATGGCTGCGCCGAACACCGTCATCATGGCGGGCTTGGGAATAAATTGACGAATGGTGCCAGCAAGCGGTGCGGCAACAAGTTTGATAATTCCTGTCCAGACGACGGCCGCGGCTCCGAGCCTCCACGCGAGTTCCTGATCATGTGTTTGCAGGTAGACGGGGAGCATGATGGACAGCGTGTAAGCGATGATGCCCGGCACGTTGTTGATGTAGACGTGTGCTGTTACGTTTGTGCGGCCTTCTTGTTTTGCGAGGCGAACGCCAAGAATCGTGAGGCCCATTGAGCCGACAAAAAATCCGAGCGCGAAGCCCGGCAAAAGATGCCCCACGCTGAAGCCCATGGCGATGCCAACGGGGACGAGCAGAAATGCGGGGATGATCATTTGCGCGACGTTGAAGCCGACCTGTGCAACTGTGGCGTCGATGTCTCCGCGCTCGAGGTGCCACCAGCGCAGCGTGCTCGCTTGACCGCTTTCCGCCATTCGGGGGCTCTCCCTTGGACTGCGCTTGGCAGCGTCAGAAAATCGGTTTGAACAGTAATAATTTGAAATTTCAGATTTGAGATTTCAAATCACACCTAAAGATATCCAAAATCAAAGCAAATTAAAGCAAATCAAGGAAATTCAACTGAAATCCAACCAAAGAGATTCAATTCAGAGCAAGTTAAAATAAATATCTTAGTTCTGTTATGCAGGAGTAAATCTCAAATTCGATTTCCAATCTTCGGTTTGAAATTTAAAATCTGAAATTTCAAATCTTAAACGCTTCCAGCGATTCGGGCACAAAGAGTTCCTGCGGCGTCAGCAAACGCTTTGCAAGGCCCTGCTCGTGAGCATAGCGCAGGAATGTGCTTAACCCGTGCAGGTTGGGCTCGACTCCGTAGGGCCAGAAATCTTTTCCCATCAGGGCGCGCGTGTCTTCGGCGTGGCAGATGAGCCAGGGCAGCATGAATTTCAGGGCCGCCGTTTCGTACAAGTCCTCGTACACTTCGCGCTGCGCGAGCACAAATGCTTTGTACAGCGATTGCGCGATCCACGGATTCTTCTCGTACACTTCGCGGCGGATGACTACCGTGTGCATGATGGGGAAAATTTTCGTGCGCTTGTAGTATTCGCGTTCCACTTCTTCGTAATCCTCGAACAGGAGGCCGACGCTCTCGGCGCGCTGAGCGATGCATGAAGGAGTTCTGGGCGAGTAGATGGCGTCGATTTCTCCATCGCGCAGCATTTTGGAAAGCGTTTTGTCCGCGGGAATATTTTCGAGTCGAATTTCCGGCGGCAGCGAGACCGTTTGCTTTTCAGTGCGGCCGGGAGTTTCTTCTCCGCCGCGATAATAGGTGACGCTGGAAACGGGCACGCCATATTCATCACTCAGGATGCCGCGAATCCACACGCAGGCCGTGAGCTGGTATTCAGGGTTGCCGACTTTTTTGCCGATCAAATCCTTGGGCCCGCGAATGCCGCTGTTGCGGTTGATGAAAATGCAGGAGTGGCGGAAATATCGCGAAGGAAATACCGGAATGGCCACAAACGGTTTCGGATCGCGGAACAAGGAAAGCGTGTAGGAGGAAAGCGACATTTCCGCGACGTCAAATTCTTGATGGCGAATCATGCGGAAAAAAGTTTCCTCGACGGGGATGTTGATGTAAGTCAGGTCGATGCCGTCAATGGGAACGCGTTCTTCGAAGAGGGCGCGCGTGCGGTCATAATTCCAGCAAGCCATCGACAGCCGAAGTTTGGACACGTTGATTTTCTCCGTGGTGAAGATCCCGCATCCGGCCGCACTTACGATTCGCGCTCGTATTCAGTGAAAAAGAAATCGCGCAGGAGTCCCGTGGCCGAACCGCGCTTGCACATCTTACCGATGAATATCGGCCGATGTAATTTTATTTTCAAATTTTCTCTTAAACAGGCACAGAGCATATGGTCGCTGCTGTCATTCTAAGCAAAGCGAGTAATCTCTCATCGGTTTATTTGTCCCGCAAGAAAGAAGAAGAGATTCCTCGCTTCACTCGGAATGACAGCGGTTGGTTGCCTTGATCGGTATCACAACCCCCGCTTACCAGACTGGCTCTACTGTATGTGCTGAATTTTCTGCATCAAGACTAATATCCGTGGCATCTGATAACTCCTGGCGCGCCGTTCCTCCGGCTTGGTGCGCAACTCGGATAAGTGACAGCAGCGCGGCGCCGGTAGCGGCGCGTGGGGCAATCCACTAAGATGAATAACCTATGAGAATGCCTGGCGGAGGAATGGGTTCGCAACACGGAATGGCTATGCGGGCGGAGCGCGGCCACAGCGGGAGACGCCCGCGAGAAGATGCTTCCGGCGCAAATAAAAAGAAGCCTGTGCGCATTCTGGATCAACTGCCTCAAATCTGGGAATTGATGCGGCCGCGAAGAGGTTTGCTCGCCATCGGCATGGTGCTGATGGCCATCAATCGCGTAGCCGGCCTGGCGCTTCCGTTCACCACAAAATATCTGGTGGACAACGTAATGATCCACCACCAGACGCGGATGCTGATGCCGCTGGTCGGTGGAGTTCTTCTCGCTACGATTTTGCAAGGAGTGACGTCCTACACGCTCACGCAAACTTTATCGAAAGCGGCGCAGCGCATGATCACCGAGCTGCGCAGAAAAGTGCAGGAGCATGTCGGGCGGTTGCCGGTGGCTTACTATGACTCGAATAAAACTGGGGCGCTCGTTTCGCGCATCATGAGCGATGTGGAAGGCGTCCGCAACTTGATCGGCACGGGACTCGTGGAATTTCTGGGCGGATTGCTGACGGCGGCCATTGCGCTGTACATGCTTCTGCGTATTAGTCCGGTGATGACGGGTCTCGCGGCAGGACTACTGCTCGTGAGCATGCTCGGGCTGCGAAAGGCATTTGGAATTTTACGGCCAATTTTTCGAGAGCGCGCGAAAATCAACGCTGAAGTTAGCGGCCGATTGACGGAATCTCTTTCAGGTGTGCGCGTGGTGAAGGGCTACCATGCGGAAGATCGCGAAGCCGATGTGTTCACCAAAGGTGTTCAGCGATTGCTGGACAACGTGATTAAATCGCTCACTACGATGTCCATGATGAGTTTTTCGACGACCGCGCTGGGCGGGGTGGTTGGCGCGCTCGTGATGCTCGTGGGTTCGCACCAGGTTCTGCAAGGAAAAATTACCGTTGGACAATTCATGAGCTACACGGCGTTTCTGGCGTTCATGATCGCGCCCGTCTTTCAGATCGTCGGCATCGGCACGCAATTGACGGAGGCCGTTGCGGGACTTGAGCGCACGAAAGAAGTGCTCGACGAGCGGCCAGAGGACGAAGATCCGCGGCGCACGGTTACGCTGCCGGACATTGTCGGAGAGTTGGCGTTCGACCATGTGAACTTTGCATATGAGCCGGGAAAACTTGTGTTGCAGGACGTGAGTTTTCTTTCCAAGCCGGGCACGGTGACGGCGCTCGTGGGTTCGTCTGGCTCAGGCAAATCCACGATTATTGGTCTCGTCGCGGCGTTTCACGTTCCACTCAGCGGGCGAGTGATGGTGGATGGCGTGGACCTGTCGACGGTGCGGCTGGATTCGTACCGGACGCGGCTTGGCGTGGTGCTGCAGGAATCGTTTTTGTTTGACGGGACGATTCGCGAGAATGTGGCGTTTTCGCGGCCGTATGCGACGGAAGAAGAAATTCTGGCGGCGTGCCGCATTGCGCGCGTGGATGAATTCGCGGAACGTTTTCCGGAAACCTACGACACGATTATCGGCGAGCGCGGCGTGAAACTTTCTGGCGGGCAGCGCCAGCGCGTTTCGATCGCGCGCGCTATCCTGGCCGATCCGCGCATCCTCATTCTGGACGAAGCGACGTCAAGCCTTGACTCCGAATCCGAGATGCTCATTCAGGAAGGGCTTGCGCAACTGATGCGTGGGCGGACAACGTTTGTCATCGCGCACCGGCTTTCCACGATTCGGCGCGCCGATCAGATACTTGTGGTGGAGGGCGGAAAAATTGTGGAGCGCGGAACGCACGCTGAGCTCTACGCGCAGGCGGGGCGATATCGAGACCTGTACGACAAGCAGCATGGGCTCGAGGCGAATTTATTTTTGGCCGCTGGCGAGGGAGAAATTCCGGAGCCTGCGGAAGCGAATGGGGCTGCGTCCAAAAATTCCGATCCGGATATGTTGCGGTTGTTGCGGGACCGGCAGGCTTGAAATGGAAGTTGGAAATTAAAAGCAAAAGAAAAAATCATCCACCTGGCAAAAATAGTTCCACAAAATAATAATCTCCGATTTTATCGCGCCAACGGCGCGAAGGATGCCAGCCCGGGGCAACGCCCAGGGTACGGTGCGCCACCGGATTTGTGATCGCCTTGAGAGAGTGTGCGTGAGAATTCCAAAATTAAAACCTTAGCGGCTAAACAGGCTGCGGAAAAAGGCCTTGTTCTGTCATTCTGAGCGCAGCGAAGAATCTCTCTTCGATTTAAGTATGGGAAAAGAAACAAGGAAAGAGAGATTCTTCGCTGCGCTCAGAATGACAGGGTATTGGGTTTTTCCGCAGCCTGTAAACCCGAACTCATTTTGCGGAATTATGTCGTGGTAAAGCCACGACCCACAATGATTCTGCTAATCCCAACCCCCACAGACTCTTTAGCCTATTGGGTTGGGAATTTCATGGATGCAAACTTGTGGTATGGGGTTAGTGCCTGCATAACGGGAAAATATTAATGGTTTAATTATTGCTTGGACTGAACCCCGCAGGCTAAAGCCCGCGCCACTTAAGCCGCTCCATTATTGTTTTGTAGAGAAATTTTGTTACGGGATCGGGGGCGCGGCTTCGCTACTGGCGCGGACAACTTTTCGCGGCTGGATTTCGAGGTCGGGATTTTCCGCAGCGCGTTGCCTGACTAATTGAATGAAAGCGGAAGAGGATCGCGGCAAGGTGCGGTCGCGGCGGTAGACGATGCCCAACTCGCGCCACAGTTCGACGTCCTGGATGGGGATCAACTTCACTTCGCCGGCGCGAACTTCGTTGCGCGCAAAACTTGAGCTGATCAGGGACACGCCAAGATTGGCGGCCACGAAGCACTTGATCATGCCGACACTGGTCAGTTCCATGGTGATTTGCAATTGAGGCTTGTAAGGGCGGAAATGTTTGTCGAGCAACTGCCGGGTGTAACCCGTGCGCGGAAAAATCAGCGGCTGGTCGGCGATGTCCTTCATGCGCACGCTTTTCAGTTTGGCAAGCGGGCTGCGCGGGCTGACCATGAGCATCACACGATCGCGGAAAATCGGATGGAACTTGAGGCTGGCGGATTTCGCGGGTAGCGTAACGATGCCCACGTCAATCGATCCGTCCTCCACCTTCTGCAAAACCTTGTGGCTGAAATTTCGGTAGATGCTGATCTGCACGGAAGGGTAGAGACGGTGGTACTCTGCGAAAATATCCGGCAGCACATAGAGGCAAGTGGCTTCGTTCGCGCCGAGCGCGAGCACGCCGCGCGGAGTGGTGGCTTTGTCGGCGACGGCACGCTGCGATTCGGCGCGCAGGTTGGCCATGCGCACGGCATATTCAAAAAGGGTTTCGCCCGCCGAAGTGAGGCGCACGGACTTGCGTCCGCGATCAAAAAGTTTTTCGCCGTATTCCTGTTCGAGCTGGCGCACTTGCGCGCTTACAGCAGGCTGCGAACGGAATAATTTCTGTCCGGCGCGGGAAAAGCTGCCGAGTTTGGCAATTTCAATGAAGGTAGTAAGTTGATCGAAATCCATAGTTGAGGGCGGAATTATAGCAGAATCAGGTTGATTCCCTACAACTAATCCAAAAAAATAATGCCATTCATTACAAATTGAGATGCCCAAAGGGCTGCGGACAACTGCGCCCAAGAATGGTAAGATAGCGACTTTCACGAAAGCAGTTCAGGGGCGCGCCGCAGTGTATGAAGCCCCCGCTTTCCCCGGAAGCCGTTTAGGGAATTTAGTCGGGATTGAAGCATAATCGGAATCGAATCAACGAGTGAAGTATCCAATGGTCAGGCCAAGGAGGCTGTAGCGTTTCAGGGGAATCAAGCAGTTAGGACCAAGTTGTCCGAATCGAAGGCGCAGAGCGCCGGTAAATTCAGCAACACCTGGATCGTTAATTCCTGCTCACATGAGTGAACTATATCCATTTCGAGGCGTACCGCCGGCTCAGGGATTGTATAACCCTCAGCACGAGCACGACGCGTGCGGTATCGGATTTGTTGCCAGCATTGAGGGACGCAAGTCGCATGACATTGTCATGAAGGGCGTGCAAATCCTGATTAATCTGGCGCACCGCGGCGCGTGCGGCTGCGATCCGCAGACGGGCGACGGCGCGGGGATTCTGATTCAGATTCCCCACGCATTTTTTGAACGCGAAGCAGTAAATATGGGCTTCACCGTGCCCGCGCCCGGCGAGTACGGTGTCGGCATGGTTTTTCTTCCTGTCGACACGCATGACCGGCTGATTTGCGAAGGCATCATTGAAAAGATTACGCGCGAAGAGGGGCTTACGGTTCTGGGATGGCGCGACACGCCGATTAATGGAAACACGATTGGGCGACTGGCTCGGGCCTCGCAGCCATACATTGAGCAGATTTTTGTGCGCAGCGCCCTGGGCATGGACCAGGATGCGCTGGAACGCAAACTGTACGTGATTCGCAAGCGCGCCGAAGCCGAAATTCTGGCTACCGACCTGAAAGAAAAAGATTTTTTCTACATTCCGTCTCTTTCTTCGCGCACGATTATCTACAAAGGCTTGCTGCTCGCACCGCAGATCACGGATTTTTACAAAGAGCTGTTGGATCCTGACGTGACGAGCGCGCTGTGCCTTGTGCACCAGCGCTTTTCGACCAACACATTTCCAAGCTGGAAGCTGGCGCATCCCTACCGCTACATCTGCCACAACGGCGAAATCAACACGCTGCGCGGAAACATGAACTGGATGTACGCGCGGCAAAACGTGCTGCAATCTCCGCTGTTTGGCGATGACATGAAGAAACTCATGCCCATCATCACGGCGGGCGGCAGCGATTCGGCCATGTTGGACAACGCCGTTGAGATGCTCACGCTTTCCGGGCGATCGCTGCCTCACGTGATGTCCATGCTGATTCCCGAAGCCTGGGATCATGACGACACGATGCCCGAGGACATCAAGGCATTTTACGAATATCACGCCTCGCTCATGGAACCGTGGGATGGGCCTGCCGCTGTGGCTTTCACCGATGGACGCGTAATTGGGGCGAAGCTTGATCGCAATGGTCTGCGTCCTGGCCGTTTCCTCGTGACCAACGATGGGCTCGTGGTTTTAGCGTCCGAGGCGGGAGTACTGCCGATCAAGCCGGAAGATGTGCGCATGAAGGGCAGGCTCGCGCCTGGACGTATTTTCCTGGTGGATACCGAGCAGAAGCGGCTAATTACGGATGAAGAAGTGAAGAAGCAACTGGCCGCGCGGCAGCCATACGCGCAGTGGCTCAAAGAAAATCAGATCACGCTCGATCATCTGCCGAGCCCAACGCATGTACAGTCGACGGACCATGACACGATCCGCATGCGGCAGCGCGCATTCGGCTACACGGACGAAGACCTGAAAACTATTTTGTTGCCTTCCGCGGTGAATGGCGAAGAGCCTGTTGGCTCGATGGGCATTGACACGCCGCTGGCTTGCCTTTCGGACAAGCCGCAGATGCTGTTCAGTTATTTCAAGCAGACCTTCGCGCAGGTCACGAATCCGGCGATTGATTCGATCCGCGAAGGCTTGGTGATGTCTCTCAATTCCTACATTGGAAGCGAAGGCAACATCCTCGAAGAGACGCCAAAAAATTGCCACACGCTGAAGCTGCGGCATCCGGTGATTTCCAACTGGCGGCTGGAAAAATTGCGCCGCGTCAGCTGGGGTAGTTTCCTGGCGACAAGCCTGCCCATGCTGTTCCGCGTGAGCGGCGGCGATAAGCAGGTGGAAGAGTCTGTTGAAAATCTTTGCCGCACCGCATCGCTCGCCATCAAGTCTGGCTATAAGCTGCTGATTTTGACGGATCGTGGCGTGGATCACGAATACGCACCAATTCCTTCGCTGCTGGCGCTGTCTGCTGTGCACAATCATTTGATCCGCGAAGGAACGCGCAATCAGGTTGCGCTGATCGTCGAGTCCGGCGAACCGCGCGAAGTGATGCATTTTGCGCTGCTGCTTGGTTACGGCGCCAGCGCGGTGAATCCTTACCTCGCGATTGAAACGCTGGAAGATTTGCACCGGTCCGGTGCGTTTCCTGCGGACACTCCGTGGGACAAGGTTTTCAAGAGCTACATGAAGTCCATCGATAAGGGACTGCTGAAAACTTTCTCGAAGATGGGAATTTCCACGCTGCAAAGTTACCAGGGCGCGCAGATTTTTGAGACGATCGGTTTGGACAAAGCGCTGGTCGAGAAATATTTCACCGGCACATCCTCGCGCATCAAGGGCATCGGCATTGAAGTGCTGGCGCGCGAATCGATCATGAAGCATGAGTTCGCGATGCAGCCGCCGCACTTGTCAGACACCGAGCTCCGCGTGGGTGGCGAGTATCAATACCGCGTGCGCGGCGAGCGCCACTTGCTCAATCCAACGACGGTCAGCAAGTTGCAGCATGCCGTGCGCCAGGAAAAGTTTGAAAGCTTCCGCGAATTTGCGGACATCGTTAACCAGCAGAACCGCGATTTACAGATGCTGCGCGGCATGTTCGATTTCAAGCCGAACGGCCCCGCGATTCCGCTGGATCAAGTGGAGCCCGCCGCGGAAATCGTGAAGCGCTTTGCGACCGGCGCAATGTCTTTCGGCTCGATCAGCAAGGAAGCGCACGAGACGCTGGCCGTGGCGATGAACCGCATCGGCGGCAAATCGAATACGGGAGAGGGCGGCGAGGACGAAGCGCGCTTCATTCCCGATGCGAATGGCGATCTGCGCCGCAGCGCGATCAAGCAGGTGGCTTCAGCGCGTTTCGGCGTCACCACAAATTATTTAATTAATGCCGACGATTTGCAGATCAAGATCGCGCAGGGCGCGAAGCCCGGCGAAGGCGGACAGTTGCCCGGCCACAAAGTGGACGACGTGATCGCTCGCGTGCGCCACTCGATCCCCGGCGTGGGGCTGATTTCTCCGCCGCCGCATCACGATATTTATTCGATCGAGGATTTGGCGCAGCTCATCTTCGATCTGAAAAATGTGAATCCAGAGGCGCGCATTTCCGTGAAACTCGTCGCCGAAGTGGGCGTGGGCACGGTCGCTGCGGGTGTCGCGAAAGCGCATGCCGATGTGATCCTAATCAGCGGATATGACGGCGGTACAGGCGCTTCGCCTGTCAGCTCGATTCGCCACGCGGGCATTCCCTGGGAACTCGGCCTGTCCGAGACGCAGCAGGTTTTGGTGCTCAACGATTTGCGCAGCCGCGTGCGCCTGCAGGTGGACGGCAAGCTGCAAACGGGTCGCGACGTTGCGGTCGGCGCGCTGCTCGGCGCGGAGGAATTTGGCTTCGCGACCACGCCGCTGATTGCGATGGGCTGCATCATGATGCGCAAATGCCACCTGAACACGTGCCCCGTGGGCGTGGCAACGCAGGACCCTGAGCTGCGCAAGAAATTCACGGGTCAGCCCGAGCACGTCATTAATTTCCTGTTCTACGTGGCCGAAGATTTGCGCCTGATCATGGCCGAACTCGGCTTCCGCAAAATGGACGAAATGATTGGCCGAGTCGACTGCCTCGTCCAACGAAAAGACGTGGACCACTGGAAAGCGAAATCCATTGACCTGTCTTCCGTGCTCTACAATCCGCCGATGCCAAGCCATGTGGGCCGCCGGTGCACGCAGGCGCAGGACCACGGCCTCGCCGACGCGCTCGACGGAAAAATGATCGAGCAGGCGACGGATGCAATCGAACGGCTGACGCCTGTCTCTTTCAACTTGCCGATTCGAAACGTGCACCGCACGGTCGGTGCGATGCTCAGCGGCAGAATTGCGCGCAAGCACGGCTCAGCGGGATTGCCTGATGAAACGGTGCGCATCCAGTTCCATGGTTGCGCGGGGCAGAGCTTTGGCGCGTTCCTCTCCAAGGGCGTTTCGCTTACTCTCGAAGGCGAAGCCAACGATTACGTGGGCAAGGGCCTTTCCGGCGGGCGCATCGTGATATATCCGCCGCGCACGCGCAATCCGAATTTCGTGCCGGAAGAAAATATTCTGGTCGGCAACGTGTGCCTGTACGGCGCGACGAGCGGCGAAGCATTTTTTAACGGCATGGCCGGCGAGCGATTCGCGGTGCGTAATTCGGGTGCAGTCGCGGTCGTGGAGGGCGTGGGCGATCACGGTTGCGAATACATGACGCGCGGCATGGTCGTGGTGCTCGGAAAAACGGGACGCAATTTCGCGGCGGGCATGACGGGCGGCATCGCCTACGTGCTGGATCAGTCGGGCGAATTCGCAGCGGCAAGCTGCAATCGCGTGGACGTCGATCTCGAGCCGGTGAGCGAAACGAGGGATATCGAAATTTTGCATCGCCTGGTCACTCGTCACGCGGAACTCACGGACAGCCCGCAGGGAAAATGGATTTTGAAACATTGGGATTCCGTGCTGACTAAATTTGTCAAAGTGTTTCCGCATGAATACAAGCGTGTCCTCGGCGTGCCGCGCATTCCCGCGACCGTTGTTGCGGCGCAGGCAGGAAGCGCGCATGCACATGTTCAGGGGCAGGTGATCCGTGGGTAAGGTCACTGGCTTCAAGGAATATCAGCGCGAAACACCGACGCGCCGCCCGGTTGCGGATCGCATTCACGATTATTTTGAAGTGTATCAGCCGTTCCCGGAAGAAAAAGTGCGCACGCAGGGTGCGCGCTGCATGGACTGCGGCATTCCGTTCTGCCATACAGGCTGCCCGGTCAACAACATCATTCCGGACTGGAACGATCTGGTGTACCGCGACCGCTGGAAAGACGCGATTCGTGTTCTCCACGCCACCAATAATTTTCCGGAATTTACCGGGCGCATTTGCCCCGCGCCGTGCGAAGCGGCCTGCGTGCTGGGCATCAACGAGCCTCCAGTTACTATTAAGTTAATCGAGAAAACCATTGTCGATCGCGCGTGGGAAGAGGGCTGGATCAAGCCTGAGCCGCCCGAATCGCGCACCGGGAAACGCATCGCCGTCGTAGGGTCCGGTCCGTCGGGCCTTGCCGCCGCGCAGCAACTCAATCGCGCGGGGCACTCCGTTACGGTGTTCGAGAAGGCGGATCGCATCGGCGGCCTGCTGCGTTACGGTATTCCGGATTTTAAATTGGAAAAGCTCGTCGTGGACCGCCGCATCGAGCAGATGATGGCTGAGGGCGTGGAATTCCAGGTGAACGCGCATGTCGGGTCGAGTATTCCCGCGCAGGATTTGCGTAAGGAATATGACGCGATGGTGTTGTCAGGCGGCGCGGAACATCCACGCGATTTAAATGTTCCGGGCCGCGAACTGAAGGGCATTTATTTCGCCATGGAGTTTCTGCCGCAACAAAATAAAGTGGTCGCGGGCGATGCGATCCCCGAACAAATTCTAGCCACTGGCAAACGCGTGGTGATCATCGGCGGCGGCGACACGGGAGCCGATTGCCTCGGCACCTGCCACCGGCACGGCGCAAAATCCATTCACCAGTTTGAGATTATGCCCATGCCTCCGGCCGATCGCGCTCCCAGCACGCCGTGGCCGCTGTGGCCCCTGCAACTTCGCACCGAAAGCGCACACGAAGAGGGCGGCAACCGCGACTGGGCGCTGAATACCGCGAAATTTACGGGAGATGCCGAGGGCAACGTGAAACAGCTGCACGCCATGCGCGTCGGCCCGCCCCCGAAATTCGAGCCGAGGCCCGGCACCGAACTCGTGATGGACGTCGATCTGGTCCTGCTCGCACTCGGTTTCCTAGGTCCCGTGAAAAACGGAATGATCGAGCAACTCGGCGTGAACCTCGATCAACGTGGCAATATCGCCACCGGCGCGGACTATATGAGCTCCGTCCCCGGCGTCTTCGCGGCGGGCGACATGCGTCGCGGCCAGTCGCTCGTCGTCTGGGCAATCGCGGAAGGCCGCAAAGCTGCGGCCAGCGTTGACAAATATTTAATGGGTAGCACCACGCTCACATAGACTCCGCAGTAAGTTTTTAGTAGGACAGGCTTCAGCCCAACTTCTTTTGAATTTCATAAATTTGATTTGAATTCCTTTCTGACACATTTTGCTGGTGAGTTTAAATTTAAAAACAGACAGGTTGAACAGGCTACAGAAAAAGTAATCTATTCTGTCATTCCGAGCGAAGCGAGGAATCTCTCTTCGTTTTAACTATAAGGAAAAAAGGAAAACAGATTCCTCGCTTCGCTCGGAATGACAGAGATGGCGAGTTTTTCCGCAGCCTGGGAAGCCTGTCCTACTTTGCAATCCGCCATTGAGTTTCTTTGCGATTCCCGATAGGCTCGCGTGGGCGGCGAGCACTGCCCCAAACCTACGTGAGCGAAAAGCTTTTACAATTTATACCCATGGAGGGCGTCAAGATTCTTCTGACGCTCTTCTTATGCTTTCTGATTGGCCTCGAGCGGGAAGAAAGGCACACCGAGGGTCATCGCTACGGCTTCGGTGGCGTGCGCACGTATCCGCTGATTGGGCTCATTGGATATGCGATGGCGCTCTTGTCCGGCGCGCAACTTCTGCCGCTCACATTTGGATTCGGCGTAATTGGCGCGTTCCTCTGGCTTTCTTACAAACACAAATTGGAAACGTACGATCAAGCGGGTGTAACCACCGAAGTCTCGGGACTGGTGACGTACGTGATTGGCGCCCTGGTGTCCCGTGAGCAGTTCTGGATTGCCACGACCATTGCGGTGCTCAGCATGCTGCTGCTTGAGCTAAAGGAATATCTGGAAAATTTATCCAACGAAATTCCCGCCGTCGAAATTCTCACCTTTACCAAATTTCTATTGCTCACGTTTGTGATTCTGCCGATTTTGCCGAACAGGGAATACGGCGCGTTCGGCATTAATCCGTTCAAGGCCTGGCTGATTGTGGTGGCCATCAGCGGCGTTTCTTATGGCAGCTATCTACTGGAAAAAATGGCGAAGGGAAAAGGGGGCGTGCGGCTCGCTGCGCTCCTAGGTGGGCTATATTCCTCCACATTCACCACTGTGGTGATGGGCAAGCAAGCCAAGACCGCGGGAACGCCGCACACATATGCTGGCGCTATCCTTATCGCTTCCGGCGTGATGTACTTTCGGTTTCTCGCGCTGATCGGTATTTTTAATTTGGAGTTGATGAAGCGTCTCGCGCCTCCGTTTCTGATTCTTGGAGCGATAGGCGTGGCCGGCGGATGGGCGTGGTCAAATCTGTCAGACGCGCAGGAAGGAATGGGAGCGAAGCCCGCGTACCTGACAAAAAATCCGTTGGAGCTGACCTCAGCGTTCCTGCTCGGCCTCGTATTCGTCGTCGTGCTGGTGGCCACGAATTTTGCGCTGGCTCGCTTGGGCAATGCGGGAATCTACGCCATGGCAGTGATCTCAGGACTCGCGCCGGTCGACCCGTTTATCATGGGCCTCACTCAAACCGCGGGGATGGCCACGACAATGGGACTTGCGGTGAGCGGAATCATCGTTGCCGCGGCCAGCAATAATTTTGCAAAAGCGTTTATCGCTCTATCGGTAGCGGACAAGAAAACCGGACGCCAAGGTCTAGCATTGATGCTTGCGCTGACCGTGTTAGGGCTCGTTCCGCTGCTGTGGGGCGGTCTCAGGTAGCACAGGCTTCAGCCTGTGGAATTTAATCCATGTAAGAAGCAAATTTCACTGCAGTGCTGTGTTCCGCGTCGTTCGCTTCTCCGTGTTCTTGTTTT
Organism: Saccharimonadales bacterium (SeqCode); assembly: GCA_035486415.1. GTDB lineage: Bacteria > Acidobacteriota > Terriglobia > Acidiferrales > UBA7541 > Palsa-360. The sequence goes on along the minus strand of DATHNC010000035.1, from coordinate 25,486 downwards.
TCCTCTGTGCTCTTTGTGTTAAGCCTCTGGTTTTGGCGGGTAAAGGCAAATGCTTAACACAGAGGGCACAGAGAAAAGAGGAGAGCGCGAAGAATTTTATGTACACTTCTGAAATGGAATCCGCGCCCGGACAGCCACTGCAAAATATTCCCGCCAGCAAAATATTTCGCATTCTTGGCATCGTGATTCTCGCTGCGATGCTTCTCGCGCCAATTTGGACCGTGGCGTTTCCCCCATTGCTCGACTATCCGAATCACCTCGCGCGCGCTTTTGTCCTCGCGCATCTGAACGATTCGCATTTTTCTTTCCGCGAATTCTATCGCTCGGATTGGGGCGCGTATCCGTATCTCGGGATGGACGCGTCGCTCGCCGTCCTGGGGCGAATCTTTCCGATCGAGACGGCGGGGCGCGTGTACCTCAGCCTGTGCGCGCTCGCGCTGCCGGCAGCGGCGTGGTTTTTTCTGCGTCAGGCGCAGCCTAAAAGCAATGCCGGTTTTTTGTGGGCTCTGCTCATCGCATATAACGTTTTTTTTCTGGAAGGATTTTTGAATTTTGATTTGAGCATCGCCGTGGGATTTGTGGCGTTAGGATTATGGTTGCGCTGGCTTGCGAATCCTTCAAGAGGACGCTGGTTCGCCGCACTTGTCGCGTTTACGGCACTGTATTTCACGCACCTGCTCGGCTTCGGCATCGCCGGATTAATTGTCGTGGCATATCTCGCGCTTTCGCGCCGCCCTTTCTTGTACTGGTTGTGGAGCGGCGCGCTAGCGCTGCCAGGCATGGCGTTTTATTTGCATTCATCCAGAGTAGGACTCAGCGCCAATAAAATTATTTTCCACGGGTGGGATGACAAAATCGATTCACTCGGCATGATCATGCACGGCTACTGGCCGTGGCTCGATTGGGTTTCGCTTGCGGCGCTCGGCGTGTGGTTCGTGGCGGCGTGGTGGCGCAATCCTGAATTTCGTTGGGACGCGAAATGGATCGCCATCGCCGCGTTTCTCTTCTTGCTGTTCTGGGTGATTCCGTGGATGTGGGGCGAAGGGTCGGACCTCGATATTCGCGTGCTGCCATTTTTATTTGTGGGGATACTCGCGACGGCGAGCGTGGGGAATCGCGGAAGAATTCTTGCAGCAATCCCGCTTCTGCTCTTCGGAGTGCGCACCATAAGTGTGACTGGCCATTTTCGCGATGCGCAACCCGCGCTCGAAGGTCTCGCGCGCTCGTTCGATGCGGTGCCACGCGATGCGCTCGTCCTTCCGGTCGTCGAGGGCGATGAAGATCCCATCGAGCGCCCCTTTACGCACTTCTGGGCCTACGGTGTGATTCGCCGCGGATGGTTCTCTCCGTATCTGATGGATGCACCCGGCGAAACTCCCATGCGCATCATTCATGAATCGTACACGCCCGACGGTTTCTGGAATCTTACGTATGACGAAGCACCCGACTGGCAGCAGGTGCAAAGCGATTATGATTACGTGTGGGCCTATGACGTCCAAAAATTTTCCGCGCCGCTGGCCGCCATCGGCGAAAAGATTTATTCCTCCGGTGCGCTGGACCTCTACCGCATTCGCAAAGTGCCGTAGATTTTAAGTGGCGCGGGCTTCAGCCTGCGTGGTTTGGGCCTTGCAAGTTCCAAACCCAGAGGCTGAAGCCCATACCATTGAAAACCAAATTCCCCTTCAAATGAACCTGCTGCGCCCCGCGAGCGGTTTTCCGCATTGCCAACACATTCCAAAAATCCGCCGGCGAGACGCCGGCGCTACAAAAACCTACGCCCTCAGCCAATCCGCCTGCCAGTCTTTCACCAGCTGTTTGATGGCCTTGCGATCGTTCATTTTGTCATCCAGCACTTTACGCGCGAGCGCAGGCAGTTCCGCGTCGCTCGCGAAGCGCATCGAGATCAGCTGATCGAGCGTGAATTCGCAGATGCGAGATTGCAACTCGGAGGGGAGCAATCCTGCCAGCCGCAAACGCATTTCGAGCCGGATCAGGCGATTCTGCACGGCCAGCGTTGAATTTCGCGAGTTAACGAATAACACGATCAGCACCGCTGCGACGAGCACGTCCATGACCGATCGAAACGATATGCCGTGTCGAAGCGCAATGAGCTGCCCGACGAAACTTACCATCAGGATAATTTGCCCGGCCGCAAAGACTGGAACCTGGCGGGCGTGGTTCTGGAAATTTTGCACTTTTTCATTTGCCATTTTTTCTTTTTCCTCTCAATTACGAATTGAAATCTTTAGCGCATCGGTTCGGGAAAAATGGAAATTGGATCTATATCTACTGGAACGGTGGAAACGGTTTGCAGGGCCCTGGCCAGTTCCGGAGAAATCGTGCCGTACTTCGCGAACCACGCCTCGACGCGGGCGCGGTCTCCAGTCGCTTCCTGCTCCAGCAATTCCTTGGCTAGAGCCGTGATAGCATCCGGCATTCGGCCGAAATCGATGGCATAACGGCCCGAACCGGCGTCACGGGAAATGGCTCCGCGTTCGGAGTAAAAATTAAACTCCATGATTTCCGCGCGGCCGTGCGCCTCGGCGACCCCAAAACGCACTGTGCGAAAAATTCCGGCCACCTCCGACGCGTAGTAGCCGTTCAATTTTTCCTTGGGCAAATCGCCGCGATCCACAAGCCATTTCAATCCGTAGAGGCCTACAATATCAGCTTTCGCCTCTTCCAGCGCGGAATATGTTGGGCCAATCGCTTCGCGAACGTCGCGCCGTCCGCTTGCGGTTCGCGCGAAGGCGGGGCCAAGGCCGTGCGAAATTTCGTGCATCATCGTGGACGCCAGATAGCCGTCTGCCGAAGCAAGCGCCGCTTCATCTTCGCGCAGCAGTCTCTTTGCGATGGGCAGGATGACGTAATTCACGCGAGCGTCCATAAAATTTTTGAAAAATATTTTCTTGGAGCCTTTTTGTTCGTGAATGCGCGGATCGTTCGGCAAGTTATCGGCCACCGCCTGGTAACCGTGGCGCAAGTCGCCCGCGCGGTACGGCGCGTCCATCACTTCCATCGGAGAAAAAAGTCCGCGCTTTGAGGGGCGATCTTCCGGAGCGAGCGGCAAACTGTCCTGAATCTCCGGCACAAATTTTTGGAACACATCGAGCTTGCGGCTCTCGGTTTCATTCCGCACCAGGATGGCCGCGCCATAGGAAGTTTTAACGCCGAGCAAATCATCGAGATACGTTTCGTAGGGTGCAAAAATAATGTCGAATTTCGGATTGACCAGGCTGACCCAAGCAATGTCGCTCTCGAAATATTTATCGGACTGCAAGGCATCGGCGCGCATGCGCAGGAAATTTGCGAACGCGGGATCGTCGGAAAACGTGGCGGCCTCGCGCAGGGCCTTCGCCGCGGGATCGACCCATTGTTTGTACGCGACGTGGTAGGGAATCGCTTCGAGCAGGTTGCCCTTGCGGCGAACCACGGCGAAAGGATCGTAAAGCGCATCCTTCTGCTCGGGATGAGCGGCCACGTAGCGGTCGAATTCTTCGCGCGTCATGTCCGCAGGGAAAATATTGCGACCCGGCGGCCAGGGTGTGGTCCCGACGAAAGGAGCATTATTTTTTATCAAATCGAAGCGGCTGCCGTTGATGCGTAAAAAGCGGCGAAGCGCAACATCCGTCGGTGAGGTACTCCTGGCAAGCGAATGATAAAGCTGCAAACCTTGCGGATCGCTTTGCCGCCAGTAGATCGATTCCAGGTTCTGGCACGCTTCCACCAGCTTTTCCATCATTTGCCGTTCGCGCATGCTGAGGCGCGCCGTATCGAATGGCATTCGCACCGGCTTGAATTTTGCGACTTCCTGCTGGAGGTCCGGCGCGATGACGAGATTTTTTGCTTGAGGGTCAGCTTTCGCACTCGCGCTTGTGCGAGACCGCGAAGGATCTTGCGCGCGAAGTGTGAATTGTTTGCACGGAAACGAAATCAAGGCAAGAATTCCCGCACACGTGAAAATCATCGCGCGCAGCACATGGCGAAAGCGAAGTGACGCAGGCATGAGTCGAATCTTATCAGGTTTCAGTAGCACAGGCTCCAGCCTGTGGGGTTTAGACTTTTCAAGGATGCGAGTGCCGTCGGGGTTCAATCGTACGATGACAAAAATCCACAGACTGAAGCCTGTGCTACTGAAATCCTTATCGCTTCTGAAATTCCGGCGAGCCCAGAACGAGGCCGGTGATCAGCGCGACGTTAACCTGTTTCACCGGGTCGTCGAGCTTCGCGCCGAGAATACGCGGCTCCTGCATTTGTTGTTCCAGCGTGGCGCGAGTCGAGTCAGAAATTTGTCCCGCGATGAATTCAGTTTCGACTCGCTCAAGAGAAAGATGGGGATTCGTCAACACGTCCGTCCCCACCATTGAATTGATGTCCACTTGCGCGCCGCGCACTTTGTTGCTGGTCAGCGCCACCGCAAAATTCATGCGATTCAAGAGCGCTCCAGTGCTGATCCATGTCGCCGCTTTGTCCGAATATCCGGTTGGCGGCAAACACTGGTAGAGCGGCTCGCCGATGCGCGCAACCCATTGCGCAAGTTGCATGGGCTGGTCCACGTCCGTGCCCAGAGTTCGTGCGGTGGAAGCCACGAGCTCGAAGGGCGTCTTCACCTTTGCGCGGAACGCTGCGCGCGACCAGAATTCCGGCGAATAAATCATCGTGGTCATTACTGCGCGAATGTCGGCCTTGGATTTTTCAAACGTCTTGGCCATGCGCGCTACGAGCGCGGGCGGCGGATCGTCCGACACAAAATGCTGCGCAAGCTGCAGGGAAATGTGCTGTGCCGTATTTTTATTCTTCACCAGTAGGTCGAGAACTACTTCGCCATCCTTGATTCCGCCGCCCTTGATCTTTTTCCCGAGCACGCGCTTCGGATCTGGATCGTGAATCCGCTCGTCAAAATAAAAAGTGGGGTTTTCCCTAGGCGATTCAATCGTCCATCCGGTAAACGCGCGCGCCACTTCGATCACGTCTTCCTGCTTGTAACCGCCGTCGACACCCAGCGTGTGCAGTTCCATCAACTCGCGCCCGTAATTTTCATTCAGTCCGCGACGCCCGCCAAGTGGTGGAAGTTTTTCTCCCGGACGCGGATGAACCGGGTGCTGCTTCAGGTGCTCAAAGGCGTGCGGGTCCGCGCTCGACGAATTGTCGAGATAGAAAAGCATCGCCGGACTTTTCGCCGTCGCTTCCAGCAGATCGCGGAATTTGCCGAGCACGTTCGGGCGAATCGCGTCACGCTCGTATGGAATCAAGTACCAGCGGTCCAGATCCTTGTAGACAAATATATTGAAATGGTTGAACCAGAAATCCGAAAGCTGTTCGGAGAGTTGCCGCTCGCTGTAGATCGCCCGAATGATTTTTCCATCCATCAATTCATTTACAATTTCATTCTGATCTTTGAACGGAAGGGAATTGATTCCGCCAGGCTTTTTCGCCAAATCCTGCAAATGCTTTTGATATTCGTCGACCTTCATGCCCAGGCGCTTCGCGGCAACATCCTGTGGCGGGTACTCATCGAGCAGTTGCGCGGTGCTCAAGGAAAGCGCAGGGAACTGCGCGAGGCGAGCCTCGACCACCGCGTCGCTGATATTTTCCGGGTGCAGCTGCGCTTGAATCCAGTTCTCCAGGCCTGCTTGTTTAATTTGCTCCACCTGGCCGGGACGCGGCCCGAATCCCAGTTTGTTTAAGGCATGCAGGATCGCTTCATCTTCGTTCAATTCGTGGATGGGAAGTTTGCCGGGAAAATTTACGCGGCCGCTATTCTTGTTGTTATCCTTTGGCGCGGAAGCTTCGGAATAAAATTTCGCAGTGTCACGGCGAGGCCCGGCCCAGGCCAGTGGACTCGCCAGAGCGGCTGCGGCTAACACTCCCGCACACATGATTTCTGCCCACTGTTTCATAGTTCGATCGCCAATTGCGCGCCGCAATAAAAAATATTTAGCTTGGCAATCCTTCGCCACTAATTTCATACCCTCAATCCTACTGATACTCAACCCAGAAAAAATGAAAAAGTTCCGCTCGCAAGAGACCTGCCGCCACAATTGAAAAACTCTCCCCGCTCTCCTCTTTTCTCTGTGTCTTCTGTGTTAAAGCCTTTGACTTTGGCGGGGAAAGGCAAAGGCTTTAACACAGAAGACACAGAGAAAAGAGGAGAACACAGAGAATGCGAAGCGGAGGTATCGGCGCTCGCTAACCGATTGACATCAGCCGATTGCAGCCATACGATTTCCTGTAAGTCAGGCATCCTACTAAAATCGTTCAGAGCGGTGGTTGGAGGGCAGCATGAGTCTCAACGCGCAAGGCATGGATCGTCGCAGCTTCCTCAGAGCAAGCGCCACCGGGGCCGCCGGGCTGCTCATTGGTTTTTATTTTCACAGCGATGCGGAATCGCTGGCAGCAGCGGTTGAAACAAAGGCCGGCGCGCCGATTGTCTTCAACGCGTGGATTCACGTCGGCTTGGACGATAACGTTACCATCCTCATCGACAAATCGGAAATGGGCCAAAGTATTTTGACCGGCCTCGCGATGATTGCCGCCGACGAACTCGATTGCGATTGGAAAAAAGTTCGCACTGAATTTGCGCCCGCCGACAAGGTTTACTTCAATCCGCGATTCGGCGTTCAAGGGACGGGCGGCAGTTCCGGTACGCCCACTTCGTGGAACCCGCTGCGCAAGGCCAGCGCCACGGCGCGCGCCATGCTGCTGCAAGCTGCGGCGCAAAAATGGGGCGTGGATGTATCGCAGTGCCGCGCGGAAAACAGCACCATCCTGCACGAGCCCACAAAAAGGCGCGCGACTTACGGAAGCCTGGCCGAAGCCGCTGCGAAGCTTTCCGTCCCGCAGGACGTGCAGCTCAAAACTCCCGACCAATACAAATTAATCGGCAAGCCGACGCCGAGGCTCGACACTCCCCTGAAAGTAAATGGCAGCGCGGAGTATGGAATTGATGTGCGCCTGCCGGGCATGCTGTACGCGGTGGTGGCGCGCTGCCCTGTGTTCGGCGGAAAAGTGGCGAGCTTCGATGCAACGAAAGCAAAAGCTGTGCCCGGCGTGAAAGATGCGATCCAGATTTCGAGCGGCATCGCGGTGATGGCTGACAACACCTGGTCCGCGATGCAGGGGCGCCGCGCACTGGAAATTCAGTGGGACGAAGGACCGAACGCGAAACTTACGAGCGCGGACATCAGCAAAGCCCTCGAGGAAGGCGCGGCGCAGCCGGGACACGCCGCGCGCAAGGAAGGCGACGTCGAATCCGGCCTCGCCAGTGCCGCAACAAAATTTGTGGTGGACTACGAAGTTCCATTCCTCGCGCATGCCACAATGGAGCCGATGAACTGCACCGCGCAGGTGCGATCGGACCGCTGCGATGTTTGGTCCGGCACACAGGCGCAGACCAGTTCGCAAAATACGGCCGCGAAGATCACAGGACTCGATCCCAGCGCCGTTTTTATTCACACCACGTTCCTTGGCGGCGGATTCGGCCGCAGGTTTGAATCCGATTTCATCGGCGAAGCGGTGGAAGCTTCCAAGGCGATGAACGCGCCAGTGAAAGTGACATGGTCCCGCGAAGACGACATGCAGCACGACTACTATCGAATGGTTTCTCACGCACGCTGCACGGCGGGACTTGACGCGGAAGGCTGGCCGGTCGTGTGGGCAAGCCATGTGTCGTCGCCCGCGCTCATGGCGCGCTTCGGTCCGCTGAAAGATAATTTCGATCATCGCAGCGTGGAAAGTCTCGACGATGTTCCGTACACCATCCCCAACATTCTTGTGGATTTCAGCCTTGTGAACACGCCGATTCCTATCGGCTTCTGGAGGTCGGTGGGCGCGTCGCAAAACGGCTTCTTTCTGGAAAGTTTTGCGGATGAATTGGCGACCGCGGGAAAAAAAGATCCGTACGAGTTTCGCCGGCACTTGCTCGCAAAATCGCCGAGACACCTCGCGGTGCTGCAAACGGCTGCCGAAAATGCAGGATGGGGCAAGCCTCTGCCCGCAGGAAGGGCGCGCGGCATTGCCGTGGTGACTTCCTATAACGGGTTCGTCGCGCTGGTGATTGAAGTTTCGGTGAATCGCGAGGAGCGCAAGCTGAAAGTGCATCGCGTGGTCTGCGCGCTCGATTGCGGACGTATCGTGAATCCCTCGAGCATTCAGGCGCAGGCGCGCAGCTGCATTGTTTACGGTTTAACGGCGGCGCAGCACAGCGCGATCACCATCGACCGGGGCCGCGTGCAGCAAAATAATTTTAACGACTACCAGATGATGCGCTTCGACGAAATGCCGGAAGTGGAAGTACACGTAGTTTCGAGCGACGGACCACCCACGGGTGCCGGCGAATTTGTGGTGCCTCCCGTGGCGCCCGCACTGTGCAATGCAATTTTCGCGGCCACCGGCAAGCGGGTTCGGCGATTGCCAGTGCGCCCGGAAGATCTGGCATAGATTTCTCTTAGAATTCTATGTTTCCTGGGAGCGCCAATCTCCTGATTGGCGCATTGCCACCCGCCAATCAGGAGATTGGCGTCCCAAGTGTGCCTCACTGAAATTTGTTAGAGCGGTGGGCCGGCGCAATCCCTTTCCTCTCGTGACAAGGTCAGGCTAGTACATTGACCCAGCGTGCGAGGTTGACACTCTTATGCGCCGGGACTACCGTTTTAGGTAGAGAGAAAAACTGAATTCCCGCGATGCGTAAGGAGGTCCCATGGAAGTTAACCGGAAAGAATTTCTCGATAGTCTCGGCGGTCCGGAAGCGGCGAGCAAGATGGATTCGGAAGCGCGAGCCGACGCGCTCGAATCCCACATGATGGCCCAATTGAATCAGGCCAAGCCAAACAGCGAAGAGAGCAAGCCGCAGGAAACAAAAAAATATCCCACGACCGCCGAAGTGGAAGAGCAGATCGAAACGCGCAAATACCGCGAAGGCGTTGGCTTCATGTATGTTCCGCGCACGGGCGAAAACGTAAAACGGCTTCCGCGCATGCCCGCCAGTCCCACACTGTACGATTTTTTCAAACTCAGGTTCATGGACACGTCCAATCACGTGCTGCAAAGTGCCGCGCTGGCCATGAAAAACGGCATGTCCGAGGAAGTTATTCTGGCGTGCCTGCTGCACGATGTGGTGCAGGAAATTATTCGCACCGATCATGGCTGGTGGGGAGCGCAGCTTTTCGAGCCGTACGTGCCGGAAAAAGTGAGCTTCGGAATTCGCTACCATCAGGCGTTGCGCTATTATCCCGATCCATCGGTTGGCTACGAGTACCCGGATTTATATCGTCAACTGTTTGGTTCGGACTACGTGCCGCTGCCGTATATTGAGGAAACGTATAAGATGGTTCGCAAGCATAGGTGGTACATGGACGCGCGCCTCGTTACGGTAAACGATCTGTACGCGTTCGATCCGAATGCCGTTGTTTCCATTGACCCGTTTATTGATATCATCGGTCGCCATTTCAAGCAGCCCAAGGAAGGGCTGGGGAATGACGGCGGCCCCGTGGCGCATATGTGGCGAACGATTGCGCGGCCCGATCAGCCGCTGTGATCGGCGTTAGTATAAATTTTACGTGTCAGCGAGGCAGTGTCTAAACCCCTTCGTCTGAAGACGCGGGCTACAGTAGCTTTTGTAGCCCGCCTCTTCAGAGGCGGAGATTTAGATGTCACAGAATTCAGATCGCACTGTAAAAGGGGACCACTTGCGCAAAAAGCAAATCCACGTGTTGGCAACTGCAACCATCCTCGCGCTACTCTGCGCCGGAGCATTTTCCTTTTTCGCGCGCAGGACGCCCGCGCAAACGCCTGTGATGAACGTTATGATCTCGGATGGCATGAAAACGGTCGTCGAGGAACTCACTCCGCAAATCGAGCAGGCCACAGGCCGCAAACTCGCCGCGCAATTTAATTCTTCAAAAAATTTGCGCGATAAAATTCAGGCCGGCGAACCGTTTGATGCCGCCATCCTCACATCGGACGTGCTCGACGATCTGATCAAACAAGGAAAAATTGCCGCCGGAGGCCGCGCCGAAATTTCCCGCACCGGAATCGGCATGGGCGTTCGCGCCGGAACCACGAAGCCGGACATCAGCACCGCTGAATCGCTGCGCCGCACGCTGATGAACGCAAAAGCGATCAGCTTCAATCCCACCGGCGCGAGCTCGGTGCACACGAATGACATGCTCATGCGTCTGGGAATCGCGCAAGCCGTGAAAAACAAATTAATATTGAGCGCCGAGCCGGGCCGCCCGCAGATGGACGTCGCCGACGGAAAATCGGAAGTTGTTTTTTCGCTGATTCCTGAGATCAAAGGTTTTTCGGGCGTTGATTTGGTGGGACCGGTTCCTGCGGAATTTCAAAGCTACATTAATTTTGCGGGAGGAATCTCGGCCAGCGCGCATGATGCGGCTCCGGCCCTGGCGTTGATCAAGTTTTTCAGCAGCCCCGCGGTAGCCCCAGTCCTGTTAGCAAAAGGCATGGAACCGAAGCAATAGATTTATGTGGCATAGGCTTCAGCCTGTGGGGTTTAGTCCTTGCGAGAGCCATACCCCACAGGCTGAAGCCTATGCCACGTAAAAGCAATCACGTGCGAACGGCCGCCGCCCTCGCAGCCACATACGCGCGCATCGTAGCCTCAAACTCACGTTCCAGTTTTTGCACGACAGCTCCCATCACCGTGGAATAGCGGTGCCCTGAAATTTCGCTCACGCCCAGGAGTGTCCGGTTCGTCGAGGTAATAAACACTTCATCCGCGCCCAACAAATCTTCCAGCGTCAGGGTTTTCTCGCTCATGGAAATGCCCGCGCGGGGAGCAATTTCCAGCAGGACTGCGCGCGTTACGCCTTCGAGGCATCCCGACGAAATCGGCGGCGTAAACACTGCGCCGTCCTTTACGCAAAAAATATTTGCGGAGGTGCACTCGGCCACTTCCGCGCGCTCGTTCAGCAAAATCACTTCCGTCCATCCCGCTTTCTGCGCCTCGGCCAGGTGCCAAACGTTGTTCAGCCACGAAGTAGTTTTCACTCCGGCGAGAGGGGAGGCCGCGTGGCGCGCATGCTCCGCAACGCCCAGCCGCGCCTCCTCGGAATGCGCGGGAAGGCCGGCGGTGCAAAGAATCAAATCCACTTCAGGCAGCGCTTCTCCGCCTTGCCAGAAGCCGACGCGGTTGTAGATCATATAAATTCGCGCCGTGCCTTCGACCACTTGATTCGCGGCCAGCAAATCGCTGAGATTTTTCCGCACTTTTTGCGCATCGAATGAAAATGGCAGTCGAATTCGCCCCGCATCTTTTTCCAGCCGCCGCCAATGGCGCTCGAAGGCAAATGGCTCGCCCTGAAAAACACGCATGGTGGTGAACAAGCCCCAGCCATTCATGAGTCCCGCTTGCCCGGGGGAAAGTCGCGCCTCTTCAGTGGGCACGATGCGGTCATTGTGAAAAATCAGGCGATAGATCAAGGGAACCTCGTGCGCAGAATTTTCGCGGCGCTGAGATATTCTAACCCAGCCCGGCGCATCGATGTTACGTGTGGGGAAAAAGAGTGACGAAGCAACCAATCAAAGAGCACTGTATGTTTGTCACTTCCAATTTCACGGGATATTATCCAGCCATGCGACTGCTTTTTCCCTTCGCGGCATTACAGAGAGGTCAATGAGGGCGATGCAATCCTTTCACCGCTTTGCACAAATTCTTGCTCTTGCGGCTGCTGTCGCGCTGTGCGGTTGTTCGTCCGGGCCAGCTTCTCCACTCCCGGCGCTCTCATCGTTTTCAGGCGAGCGTCTGCTTGCGCATATCCGTACGCTTTCTTCCGACGAATATGAAGGACGCGGCCCCGGCTCGAAGGGCGAGCAACTCACCATCACATATTTGCAGGACCAGTTTCGTTCCGCTGGCCTCGAACCCGGCAATCCCGATGGCACGTATCTTCAAAACGTTCCGCTCGTTGGAATCACGCCGGACCCAACGATGAAACTCACGCTGACGGGCCACGGGAAAACGCTCGAGCCGAAGTTTCAGGACGACTTCATTGCCTGGTCCAAGCGCGTAACGGAATCTTCTTCCGTTGACGCAGACCTGATTTTTGTTGGCTACGGCGTGCAGGCCCCTGAATTTCAGTGGGACGATTTCAAAGGCGCTGACGTAAAAGGAAAAATTCTAGTCGAGCTGATCAATGACCCGCCGGTGCCCGACCCCGCGGATTCCTCAAGGCTTGATCCAAAAATATTCGGCGGCGAGGCCATGACCTATTACGGGCGCTGGACTTACAAGTTTGAAAAGGCCGCGCAGATGGGCGCCGCCGGATGCATCATCATTCACCAGACCGATCGCGCCGGATATCCTTGGGAAGTAGTGCGTAACAGCTGGAGCGGAACGCAATTCGATCTGGCTACGCCGGACAAAGATATGGGGCGTCTCGCCATGGAGAGCTGGATCACTTCGGATTTCGCCACAAAATTATTTCACGCCGCGGGACAGGATCTCGATCAACTGATCAAGTCGGCAGCCACGCGCAATTTTAAGCCTGTCCCGCTTGGCATGCGCGCGAAACTCAACATTCACAATTCGCTGCGCACCATCGATTCGCACAATGTGATTGCAAAACTCACCGGCAGCGATCCCACTTTAAAAAATACGTACGTAATTTACTCGGCTCACTGGGATCACTTCGGTATCGGTCCTGAAGTAAACGGCGACAAAATTTATCACGGCGCAGTGGATAATGCCTCGGGCGCCTCCGCGCTTCTGGAAATGGCGCGCGCCTATAAAACGCTGCGCACGCCGCCGCGCCGCTCCATACTTTTTCTTTCTGTGACAGCGGAAGAGCAAGGCCTGCTCGGCTCGCGATATTACGCCGAGCATCCTTTGTATCCGCTCGCGCAAACCGCGCTCGACATCAACATGGACGGGATGAATGTAAACGGCCGCACGCATGACATCGTGCAAATTGGCCGCGGCGTTTCCACATTGGACAGCGTGATCGATGCCGTGGCAAAAGAGCAGGGCCGCATCGTGAAAGTCGACCCTGAGCCTGAAAAGGGACTCTATTACCGCTCGGACCATTTTGAATTTGCCAAGAATGGCGTTCCAGCCTTCGATCCTGAAAGCGGCGTGGATTATCTGGGTAGACCCGACGGCTGGGGAATCGAAAAGCGAAAAGAATATACGGCCAGCAAGTACCACAAACCCGCAGACAAGATTGAAGCGGATTGGAACATGGAGGGAGCGATTGAGGATTGCCAACTTTATTTTTTGGTTGGATATCACATTGCCAACGATTCGCGCATGCCAGAATGGAATTCCGGTGCCGAATTTAAGGCCATCCGCGATGCATCTCTGAAGGCCGGCGGCACAAATCCTTAAAAAATGTCGTGCCGGGAAGCAGTTGATTCTGAGCGCTTTCGGACTGAAACCAGGCGGCAGGGGAGGGGGTATATTTTTGGCGCATACAGTCAATTACATGTTGACACCAGTCCTGGTACTCCTTACTCTATGAGCGCACGAGATTTCGGGAGGTTTCATTGCGTAAACTATTTACGGTTGCACTGATTGCAACATTGAGTGTCGTGCTGATTCATGCGCCGGTGATGGCCGCGCCCGCCAGTTCGCCATCCGCACCTCTGGGCGTTGTCCTTGCTTCCGAAAATGCTCATGTGGGTGCAGGGGTTACCACAAGCGGTGCCACGATTTATGACGGTGATCATCTCCAGACACCGGAAAATTCGACCCTTCGCGTCAAGCTCGGTTCGGGTCAAATAGTTTTGCGGCAGAACACAATTGCCGATGTGCATTCGTTCCCGAATGGGTTCTCGGCCAATTTAAACGCCGGTTCCGTGATTATTTCCTCCGCTGAAGGAAAGACATTCCAACTGATCGCGGACGGCGCCACGATTCGCCCGGCGAACTCGCAAGCGACTACCGGTCAAATCAGCATGATCAATTCGAACGAAATGATTCTGACCGCCACTCGCGGAACCCTGGAAGTTACCATGGGTGACGAAGTGAAGACGCTGGAAGCCGGAAACTCGTACCGCATGGAAGTCGAGAGTGAAGATCCTCCGGCCATGCCGCAATCTCCACACCCGACGGCGCGCAACCGTTTCCTCTGGATCGCGATACCTGCGGTCGCTGCCGTGACTGGCGTCGTTATCTGGCGCGCACTGGTCAGCCCCACAACTCCTTAATTTTGGTTCGAAAGATAGCAGAAATTCCAGGGCGGCCCAATCGGCCGCCCTTTTTTATTTCATAGCCAATGAGCGTGTTTTGTCTCCAATCACTGGGATTCGGGTATAGCCGGATTGGGCATCAGGCAGGAAAGCGTGCCGGGCCATATGTAAGCTTCTTGGTAAAATAGGCATATGCGGTCCCCCGCAGCGCATTTGACCAAGTTTTTCGCCCTTCTATGCCTGGCCTTAGCCGCCTCCGGGAGTGTGTTCGCCGACACGATATACCTGAAGAGCGGACGAAAAATCAGCGCCACGCATGTCACGCAGGAAAACGGCGAAGTGAGTTACGAAACCTCCGCCGGCCGTCTGAGTTTCCCGCTTTCGATAGTCGACCACGTAACGCACGACGATTCCTCGCCCATATCCACGGCGGGAACGCCTCGAGATCGCGCCGCAAATCTTCCTATGGCGGCGCCAGCCGAAATGTCCGCGATGCCCACGGACCCCGCAGCGAGCGCAGCCGTGCGCGATGGTGCGATCAATACCGATCTGCTTTCCAAACTGGAATCAGAGGCCTCGTCGAATCCTTCTACACCGGTCACAGCCCGCGTTGTTGCGGCGGAAAGCGCGGCGGCGAGATTTGAAATCAGCGTAGGCGATTTTGAGCATGCTGTCGATCATTACAATGTCGGGCTTCGATTCGATCCCGATAACATGGGCCTGCTGCTGGAAGCCGCGTACCTTCATTTGAAACGCAGCGAATACACTGCCGCCTCGGATCTTCTGGACCACGCCCGCCGCATCGATCCTGATTCAGCGGAAGTGGCGAAATTATCCGGCTGGGCATATTACGGCCTGAATCGTGCCGCGGATGCCGTTACGCAATGGCGCCGCGCGATGGAATTGCAGCCGGATGACGAGACGAAAAAAGCTCTTGAAAAAGCGGAGCGCGATGCCCGCGAGGAAGCTGAATACCACGAAGGCGAAACCACGCATTTTCGCCTGAAATACAACGGAAACGCCGCTCCTGAACTTGCGCACGATGTTCTCAAAACGCTGGAAGCGCAATTCGATGAAATTTCCGCAACTCTGAACTACAGTCCGCCCGAGCCGATTGGCGTAATTTTGTACACAAATCAGGCGTTCATGGACATCACGCGCGCGCCAAGCTGGTCCGGAGCTCTCAACGATGGCCGCATCCGCGTCCCGGTCTCAGGCCTAAGCAGCATGACCGACGAACTGGCTCGCGTCCTCAAGCATGAACTGACCCACAGCTTCGTGGGGCAAAAAACCGGAGGTCGCTGCCCCGTCTGGCTGCAGGAAGGCCTCGCACAATTCATGGAAGGGAGGCGCAGCAGGAATAATGCGGTGGCGCTGTCTGCTGCATTTGAGCACCACATGGAGTTTTCGCTTCTATCCTACGAAAGCTCGTGGCTGAATCTTCCGAAGGATACGGCGACTGTCGCTTATGCGTGGTCGCTCGCCGTTGTCGAAACGATCATGACGGAAAATGGTGTGGATGACATGGAGCGGATTTTGGAGCGCATCGCTGGCGGTTCCTCCACGGAGGACGCCATTCGCTCCGTAGTCCACGAGGATTATTCCGAGTTGATGCTTTCCACAGCGCAGTTCCTGCGTAAGGCTTACGAATAAATTTTTCAAATTGCGATGAGGAATCGAGGCTATAACTCAGGCTCTTAAGCGGTTGCACGAACCCGAAACATTTTCCTTCTTCTCGGTCTCCAAGTAGCTACTTCTGCCCGGCGTTAAGGCGCGATATCTCCGTGAGCACTGACCAGTCGAGCTGGCTCTTCCCTTGGGCCTGCGCGGCGAGGCACTTGTCGCGAATGATGCTTGCGTAGGGCAGCGGAGCCTGGACCTCTGCCGCAGCGGCAAGGATCAGCGTGACGTCTTTTAACCCACCATCAAGAGTGAAACCCGCGTTGTCAAAATTGCGTGAGCTGATCCTTTCCACATACTCGGACATAGCGGGCATGAATTGCTTGAACATATTCGTGATAATCGAGGGGTTAACGCCGCGCTTTTCCGCGAACACATAAACCTGCCCGATCATTTCGATGATGCTGGCCACCATGAAATTTCCAACAAGCTTCATGCTCATGGCGACCGCTGGATCTTCTCCCATGGGAATGATTCGGTCGGCATAGCTGTTTATTACTTGCCGGCTGCGCTCAATCGGCTCAGGCTTTCCTGCCAGAAATGTAAATAACTTCCCGGCGGCAGCTGCGTCCGGGCGGCCTGCGACGGGTCCCGCGATGTAATGGCTCCCATGCGCTTCGTGCAGTGCCGCCAGGCGCGAGCTGAGGGCTGGCGAAATGGTGGTGGTGCCAATGTGGATGGAATCCGGACGCATCCCCGCCAGAACGCCATTTTCACCAGTTACCGTCTCGAGAACGGAAGCGTCGTCCATCAAAATTGTTACGACGATTTCAGCGCTTGCCGCGGCTTCTCGCGGTGTTCGCGCAGCATGTGCGCCTGCGGACACAAATGGATTGGATTTTTCGGAGGTGCGGTTGTAGACAGTGAGGGGAAAACCGTGCTTCTGAATATTGCCGGCAATACCGGAGCCCATGCGACCGAGCCCGATACACGCAACGGTTGGATTGATCATCGATATTCTCCTGTTTAATTTCGGACCTGTGACGGCAAACCTCTACAATTGGAAAAGTTTACTTCAAATCGTCGAAAGCAAACCCGCGAGCAGCGCAGCGCGTTCAGGCAGCGCGCGAATCAGAATATTTTCGTCCGGGCTGTGCGCGCCTTCGCCCACTGCCCCGAGCCCATCGAGCGTAGGGACCCCCAGCGCAGCCGTAAAATTTCCGTCCGAACCGCCCCCAACGAAAGCCTCGCCAAGATTGATGTCCATTTCTTTCGCCAAAGTTCGTGCTTTGGCATATAAACCGGCGGCGATTTTTCGCTCCATGGGCGGACGATTAAATCCACCGCGAATTTCGAGCTTTGCGCCGCGCAGGATGGGGCGCAGCGCGTGAAACTTGCGTTCAAGCGCGCGCATGTCCGCAGCGCGGGTTGCGCGGACATCGATAACCACTCGCGCGTGCTCGGGAACTACATTCGTGCGCGTTCCCCCCTCGACCACTCCCGCGTTCACGGTGATTCCGCGGCGCGGCTGATTCCAGCCCGACACACGCGCAATTTGCAGCGCGATTTCTTCAATAGCATTGATGCCATCCTCCGGATTCAATCCTGCATGCGCCGTGCGGCCCTTGGCGATGATTTCGATTTCACCCAGCCCCTTGCGTCCGGTTTTCACCCGGCCATCGGGCCCCAACGCAGGCTCCAGAACCAGCACGGCATCGCTGCGCCGTGCTTCGCGTTCGATCACAGCTTGTGAAGTGCCACTGCCGATCTCCTCATCGCTGGTCCACAAAAAGACGATCCGCTTTTCAGGCATGACGCCGGCTGCGACCAACGCATCGACCGCGAAGAGGGCAATGACTAACCCGCCTTTCATGTCGAAAGCGCCCGGTCCATAGGCGCGCCCCTTCGATAATCGAAACGGCATCCGCGCAAGCGTCCCCAACTCGTAGACCGTGTCCATGTGGCCAAGAACCAGTACTTGCCGCTTGGCGCGATTCCCCAACGGATTCCATTCCGCACGGACGTGGTCTCCCCGTTCGCGCTGGGGTAAAATTGTGACCTCAGCGCCGCGTCGCCGCCACTCGCGGGCAACAATCTTCCCAAAGCGATCAACGGCAGCCTTTTCCAGGCTGGATGACTCCGCGCCCACAAACTCACCCAGCAGCTGCGTCATCGCAGCTTCACGAGATCTCAGCCATTCGATGGGGGATAACTTGCCGTTGGAAGCCTTCATCGCGGTGCTATGCTAACAACGCGTCAGACAAGGGGCAACTTCGTTTGCTGGCTGGCGCATTTCGCATATAATTCTTGTCACCGTCGTCCGGAATTTTTATGTCTATGCGGACGCATATTGGGGAAATGAAATGATTCTTGACAGTGTGGGTATCCAAAAAATTCTGCCCCATCGCTATCCCTTTCTTCTTGTGGATACCGTTATTGAAATTGAGCGTCTCAAGCGCATCGTTTCATTGAAAAACGTGTCTATCAACGAGGGCTATTTTCAGGGCCATTTTCCGGGGAAGCCGGTCCTGCCCGGGGTTCTGATCATTGAGATGATGGCACAAACAGGGGGGCTGCTGTTGCTTTCGGAAATTCCCGACAAAGAAAAGAAGCTGTTTTATCTGGCTGCCGTGGACGAAGCGCGATTCCGCCGCCCGGTTGTCCCCGGGGACCAATTGCGCATCGAAGTAACCGTGCTGAAATGGAAAGTAAAATTCTGCAAGCTACAAGGCGTGGCCATCGTGAACGGCGATATCGCCGCCGAGGCAGTTCTGCGCTGCATGCTTGTCGATCGCGAGCCTGACCCTGACGCAAGCGACACTCCTGCCGACACAACGGTTGGTGTGCGCGATGAGTGAGGTCGATTCCCGCGCCATCGTTTCCCCGAGCGCACGTCTCGGGCAAGATGTGCGCGTAGGCGCATTTGCCGTGGTGGGCGACGATGTTGAGCTTGGCGATGATTGCGTCCTCGAACCTCACGCCGTGGTGCGAGGCCCGGCGCGCATCGGTCGCAAAAACGTTTTCGATTCGTTCTGCTCCGTGGGCGGCAATCCGCAGGACCTGAAATTTAGCGGCGAGCACACGGAAGTTCTCATCGGCGATGGCAACCGCTTCCGCGAATTCAGCACGGTAAGCCGCGGCACGACGGGCGGAGGCGGGGTCACGACCATCGGGAACGATAATCTTTTCATGGCCTATTCGCACGTGGCCCACGATTGCATCGTTGGCAGTTCCACCGTTTTTGCAAACGGCGCGACGCTCGCAGGCCATGTGACGGTGGAAGATTACGTAAATGTCGGCGCATTCAGTCCCGTGCACCAATTTTGCCGCGTGGGACGTTACGCCTATATCGGCGCATGCACGGTCATCACGCAGGACGTGCCGCCCTTTTCTCGCGTTGTCACAGAGCGCGAGACAAAATGTTACGGCGTGAACAAGATTGGTCTCGAGCGGCGCGGATTTGACGACACGCGTCTCGAAGCAATTGAACGCGCCTTTCGCCTGCTGCTGCGTTCCAAGCTCAACACAACACAGGCCGTGGAACAAATTCGCGCCCAACTGAACGGTTCGGCCGATGTCCGCATACTCGTTGAATTTATCGAATCGGCGCAGCGCGGCCTTCACAAGTGAATTCTTCTAATCCAATTATTCAAACGACTGCGCCGCACAATTCCGCCGGATGGGGATTGATTGCCGGCAACGGCCAGTTTCCATTTCTCGTGCTGGAAGCGGCGCGGGAGCAGGGAATTGAAATGGCGGTGATCGCCATCAAGGAAGAAGCCTCGCCCGAACTCGAAAAAGTAGCTAAGCGGCTGCATTGGGTCAGCCTCGGCGAATTATCGCGCACGCTGGAATTGCTGCACGATGAAGGAGTTACGCACGCCGTAATGGCCGGGCAGGTGAAGCACAATAAAATTTTCAGTTCAATTCGCCCGGATTGGAAGCTGGCGAAACTTCTTTTCTCCCTGCCTCTGAAAAATACCGATTCGCTGATCGGGGCCGTAGCGCGCGTGCTCGAATCGGAAGGTGTGCAGCTGGTGGATTCGACTTCGTTCCTGAAACCGCTGATCCCCGCTCCGGGCGTGCTTACGCGCCGTGCGCCCGATGAGCGCGAAGCGGCGGACATCGCCTACGGCATGGAAATTGCCAGACACATTGCAGGTCTCGATCTCGGGCAGACAGTTGTGATTCGCGACCGCGCCTGCGTGGCGGTGGAAGCCATGGAAGGGACGGATGAGGCCATCGAGCGCGCTGCCCGCGTTGTGGACAGCGGATCGCTCGTGGTGGTGAAGGTCAGCAAGCCAAGGCAGGATATGCGATTTGATGTACCCGTTATAGGCCCGAAAACCGTCGAAGTAATGAAGAGTTGCCGTGTGTCCGCGCTGGGGATGGACGCGGGCCGCACATTGCTGTTTGACCGTCCGCATGTGATAGAAGCGGCGGACACTGCCGGTATCGCCATCGAGGCATTTCCGTTGGAAGCGTTCGGGGTAGTACCTCGTCCATCAAAACAGAGGAAGTTGTGAACTTGGGAATTCAACCAGACCAAAAAGTGCGCGTGGCGGTTGTCGGCGCAGGAGAATTTGGGCGCAATCATGCTCGCGTGTATCGCGAGCTTAC
This sequence comes from Saccharimonadales bacterium (SeqCode), assembly GCA_035486415.1. Lineage (GTDB taxonomy): Bacteria > Acidobacteriota > Terriglobia > Acidiferrales > UBA7541 > Palsa-360. The sequence goes on along the minus strand of DATHNC010000035.1, from coordinate 5,101 downwards.
AGATGTGGAATTTGTCGGTATCGTGGATGTGCGCGCGGAGCACGGCGCGAAAATCGCTGCGGAATTCTCCACTACTTACATTCCCGACGTCGAGTCGCTTGCCGGTCGCGTGGATGCCGTAAGCCTGGCGGTGCCAACCGTGGAACATGCGCGTGTTGGCTGCCGATTACTCGAACTTGGCATCGACGTGCTCGTCGAAAAGCCGATGGCCGCGTCGCTGGCGGAAGCCGACGATTTGCTTTCCACCGCTTTGCGGAACGGCCGCATCTTACAGGTAGGCCATCTCGAGCGCTTCAATCCTGCGATCACAGCCGTGATGCCCGTATTGAATCATCCGCTCTATTTTGAAGTGCACCGCCTCGGCGTGTTCACTCCGCGCAGCCTCGATATTGATGTGGTCTACGACGTAATGATTCATGATCTGGACATCCTGCTCGCGCTGGTCAATGCACCCGTGGTGGAAATCAAGGCGATCGGCATTCCTGTTCTCACAGACAAGGTTGATATTGCACACGCCCGACTCGATTTCGCTACTGGGGCAGTAGCCAATGTCACGGCCAGCCGCGTTTCCACCGAACGTGTGCGCAAGATGAGATTTTTTCAGCAGCACGAATATATTTCTGTAGATTTTACGCGTCAGGATGCGCTCCGAGTTCGCGTTGCCGAACCGGGTCCGCAGCCAAAGTTTGATTTTGCAGCGCTCCCAGCCGAGCGCGAAGAACCTCTTCGCGCGGAACTTCGGGCGTTCATGCACTCCGTGCGCTCACGTACTGCGCCCTCCGTGGATGGCGCTGCAGGCAGGCGCGCTTTGGCACTTGCGGACCAGGTAATGGCAGGCATCCAAGAGCATGCCCGGCGCGTCCAATTGGGAGCCTTTGCTGCCCCGCAGCCAAATCTATGATTCCCAGGATACTTGTTCCAAAAGATGCCCGGCCCATTGTGTCTGGGCCTGATGACACGCCTCCGAAGCGACTGAGCTCCGAGCTCGACGCGCGCACGCTCGTGCCTTCGGATCTGCCGAAATTCGAACTCGATCCGCGCTCTTCGATCCCCTCTTATTTCAAGTTGGAAGTGCTGGGCTCTGCTGTCGTGGTTCCGCGCGACATGCCCAATACGCCTCTCGACGGCGTAAGCAAAATGCCCAGCTATGTGCCGCTAACCATCCTGGACTCGCGTGTCGCTGTGCCCAAGGACGCGCACGCCGCCAAGCTTGAGCCGAAGCAACTCGTTGCCATTCAAGATTTGCCCGATGTGCTGGATCCGGACGTTCTAACCACTGGCGAAGTGAATTTTATGGCGCGGCCAGTGGAGGAAAGCACTTCCGCCTGGAACGCCGTTGCTCGTTTTTCCTCTATCGCGCTGCACTTTGTGGTGATTCTACTGATTTTGCTTTCGCCTAAAATTTTTCCGGATCGAACACCCACGAATGCTGAAGTTGCGCGCAACGTGACCGACCTGTATATGCCGTCGGACCTCAACCGGCTTAACCGGCCGCCGGCACCGCCGCAGCCGAAAACTCCGGTGATGAAGATTGATCCACGTTTGCTGCGGCAACTGGCTCCTCCGCGCGCCATGCAGCAGCCCGCGCCGCAGGCTCCCGTAACGCCCGAGCAGCCGCGTGAAACTCCCGCACCGCAGAAGGCCGCGCCCACGACTCCCATGTCTCAGCCGCATCCCGCTGAGAGCCCGATACGTCCGCAAACGCCGCCTCCGGACATGACACCGAGCCTGACTTTGCCAAGATTTTCTCCCGGCAAAGCGTTGCAGGACTCCATGCACGAAGCCCTGAAGGGTGGAGGCACGGAAACTGAGACGTTTGGTGGTCCCACGGGTCGTCCCTCGCCAGGAATGGGCGGAGGCGGTGGCGGTGGAGGAGGGCAGGGATATCTGGGCGGGGCGGTGGAAATGCTTACGCCGACCGAAGGCGTCGATTTTAATGCCTACATTGCCCGAGTGCTGGCCAGCGTGAAGCGTAACTGGTACTCCGTAATGCCCGAGTCTGCTCGCCTCGGCGATCAGGGGAAGGTCGTTCTGCAATTTCGCATCATGAAGAATGGTGTGGTGCCGGACGCAGAGCCCGTCATGATGGGCAGTTCCGGCAAGGAGCCCCTGGATCGCGCGGCGGCGTCGTCCATCCGGGCATCTACCCCCTTCGAACCGTTACCCAGTGCCTTTAGCGGACCCTATATCGAGCTTCGCTTCATATTCCTGTATAATATTCCCTTGAATTCGCAGACAGCCCAGTGAGGCCCTCCCGTACACAAGTGGCGGGGTTCTTATTGCTCGGCCTACTGCTCTTGTTTTATCTGGTAATCCGGTACTGGAAGTACCTTTAATGAGTGCAGCACCAAAATCAATGCCTGAGCCATCTGAATCTTCTTTAGTAACCGAGCGCGATTCGCTTCCGCTCGTCGCCATTGTTGGCCCCACTGCCTCCGGCAAGTCCACGCTTGCAGTCGCTCTTGCCCGCAAACTAGACGGTGAAGTGGTGGCGTGTGATTCGACGCAAGTTTATCGCGGCTTTGATATCGGCACAGCCAAGCCCACGGTTGAGGAGCGCGGTGGCGTACCGCATCATTTACTGGATGTGGTAGAGCCAACGTTTCCTTTTACAGCGGGAGAATATCGCGCGCGCGCTGTTTCTGTTCTGGAAGACCTGCGTAATCGTTCGCGGCTGCCGATTCTGACCGTGGGCACTGGTCTTTATTTGCGCGCGCTTCTGGAAGGTTTGGCGGATGCTCCCGCGCGTTCCGAGGAATTGCGCGCGCGCCTTGAGGCTGGCGCGGATGCCCACAGCCTGCAGTATTTGCATCGCGTGCTGCGGCGTCTCGATCCGGAAGCGGCGCTGCGCATCGGGTCGCGCGATCGCCCGAAAATGATTCGCGCGATTGAAGTGTGTTTGCTGACCGGACGCACGCTTTCGGAAGTTCATCGCATGGGCCGCGCCCCCTTGGAAGGCTACCGCCCGATTAAGATCGGGCTACAGCCTCCGCGCGCTGCGCTCTATGAACGCATTGAGCGCCGCGTGCACACGATGCTCGATCGCGGCTGGCTCGACGAAGTTGACGGCCTGGTGCGCAGCGGCGTGCCGCAAAATTCAAAGCCATTCGATTTCATAGGGTACAGCGAGTTGCAGGCGCATATCGAAGGCACGGTCACCCTCGCGGCCGCGACGAAAGCCATTGCACAAGCCACGCGCCGTTACGCCAAGCGCCAGCTCACCTGGTTCCGCAAAGAACCCCTCGTCCATTGGCTCCCAGGATTCGGTGACGATCCCGCAGTGATCGCAGCCGCCGAAAAATTAGTCTCCGGCCAGGCCCATTCCACCGCCGCCGCGTAGCGGGAAACCGGCGGCTGCGCCTCAGCACAGATAAGAGTCCCAAGAGGAACGCACAGAGAGCAGACAGCACGATCCCGAAGGGTACCCCCTGAAATGGGCAGACAGTTAGCTAACGCGCTTTACGTGCTGGCGATGGCAGCAGTCATAGTCGGATTAGATTTCGCGTTCTTCAGAAACCGATTCTGGGAACGGTTGATAGTGAATATTGGGATTGTCATGGTGTTCGCAGCTTTCTACTTCAGATTCCTCAAGCGTTCATGAACAAGTCGGGATAGCGTTGGGCTATTCTAGTTTAGTTGGCTAGGCGATTTTCACCGGCATAGTCGGAGTTACGTCAAACACCAAATTGCCGAAAGTGATGATCCAGATGTTTGTAGGCCAGTATTGCCCACTCCTCCGGGGTCATTGGTCCGAAAAAGCTGTGCGAATGCTTCGTGCACTGCTCAGGGCCGCCCGTCGCAAAACGGTCCATGGACAGCGCAAGGCGTTGCTGTTCAGAGGTGAAGTCCCGTTCGTCGCTCACAATCAGGTTTCTGTCCGTTGGCATGTTGCGACGAATCGGCGTATCGCTCAAGATGCTTCGTTTTGCCAAGCGGCCGAAGATGTATCCCATCCAGTTTCTCGGTGGAGACGTTTGTCCCGAAGCCAACGCCATCCATTCGGAGCAATGCGCCAGCATTTGTGCAGCGTTCATTTTACCCCATTGGCGTTTGCTCTCCGTGCTTAGCAGGGTGAGGCGGTTCTTCATTTCGTTCAAGGTGGTTATCTCAAAGAGGTTCTTCAAGAAGGAGGTCTCCTATTTGAAAATCAGGGTTCGGTGCTCATAAATGAGTCGAACAGAACAGCCTCCAATCGACAGGTTATCAGGATTTCTGCGAGGTATTTTCTGATGCCAACCTGTGGAGGATGAACGCCCAGTGTCACTACCCGACCAAAGTTCTCGTCAGGTTCCCAGATCCTCGAACTCATTTCGCAGTCAGTGGAAGGCTGTCCCGGGATTATTGAAAGACGGGTTTTCCCATTGGTGCTTCCACGAATGCTGCACAGGGCGTTCAATCAGAATAGCATCGTGCAATCCACCGCAAATGATTATTTGACACTTGCGATGCCAATGACGTTTTGCACGATCATTGAGCAGAAAATGCAAGTAGTAAGTTCCCAGTTGAGCCAGCGCCGAATGTGTACCCCGAGCCAACGAAGAGCATGCCGCCGGCGACGGTGGGACCCGGAGCTCCCATCGAACCGCCTTTTGCGGGGATGCCGTTCACGGTTTTTACTTCCTGCATCGTGTCGTACTGCCAGAGAGGATGTCCATCCGCTGTCGAAAACGCGCGGAGCGTGCCGTCCCATCCGCCCGAGAAAATAACGCCGGGAATTGCGGTGATTGCTGCGGATTGGCCGTTTCCGCGCCCTTCCCGCGCGGACTCAATGGGCGCGAACCATTTCTTTTCGCCATTCGATAGTTGCACTGCCACAATTCCGCCGGTGCTCAGTCCGAAGTACGCATTTTGCTCATCCGCAGCTCCACCGAAGGTGATCAAGCCGCGCACGATTTTTTCAACGAGTTGCGTTTTCCAGACGACCGCTCCCTGTTCGTCCGGGTCATGCGCCCACACAATTCCGTTCTTTTGTCCGGCCACAAGAATTCGGTGGCCATTGGGCAGCGTTTGCAAGATCGGAGAAGAGCCGAAGTCAAAGTCCGGTCCGATGTCCTTTGGGCAGTTTTCAGAAGGGTTTTGCGGGTTGCATCCGGCCAGCCAG
>DATHNC010000034.1:0-3804 GCA_035486415.1 Saccharimonadales bacterium (SeqCode) | reverse complement strand
CCGCCAAAGTGTCCCGCTCGGAGTCCGAAAATTCGTCCACGCTGCCAAAATGCCGCTTACTGATCACGATCGTCTCAAACGGCCACACAGCCCAAAACGGCACGAAGGCGGCGAATTCTTCGTTCTCGCAAACGAGGCGCTCCGATTGCTTCTTCTCTATCTTCCAGTACTCGCACAACAAACAAGACCCGTGTCGCCGTTGGTAGGCCAGCAAAGATGTTTGTTCCTTGGCGGGCTCGTTGGGTACGGTGGTATTGGCCCATATTTGGCCGTGCGGGTGCGGGTTGCTTGCTCCCATCATCGCGCCGCGATTTTCGAAAATCAGTACGGAATTGATTGTGGGATCGCTTCCCAGTGAACGGTATTGCTCGATCCAGACATCCACTACGGCACGAAGCTCGGCTGCGTTCATCCTTGCGAGCGTTAAGTCGTGTCGCGGAGAAAAACAAACGACGCGGCAAATGCCTCTTTCGGCGCTGGCAACCAGCAAGCCTGACAAATTCTGCTCGTGAGGTTGACCGGCAAGGCGCAGCGCAGCATAGTCATTCTCAAAAACAAATGTTCTGGCGTATGGGGGATTATGCTCGCCGCTCGCGCGCGTATTGCCAGGACACATATAGCACTGCGGATCGTAGGCCGGGACATTTTCGGGCGATGCAGGCTCGGTCTGCCCTCTCCACGGCCTTTTGGTGCGCCCAGGCGAAACCAGAACCCAGTCTCCCGTTAGGGGATTGAGACGGCGATGAGACTGTTTTTCGAAATCAAAGGACACGACAAGCTCCGGACAAGATCAATGCCCACAACGGAAATAACCACCGACAAGTCGTTCATTGCAGCGCTTCGCGCGCCCCGTCCGAAGCCTGAAAGATGTAGATGTCCGATTTCTTCCCGGTGGCCTGCTCGTACCGCTGGGCGAGCGAGCGTCCGAATTCTTCAACCTGGCTACGCGGTACCAAACTAATCGTGCATCCGCCAAATCCGCCGCCGGTGATGCGCGAGCCGTAAACGCCATCCTGCTCACAGGCTAGCTCGACCAGCATGTCCACTTCAGGGCAACTCACTTCGTAATCGTCGCGCAGGCTACGATGCGATTCCCGCATCAGGCGCCCAAATAATTCCGGATCGCCGCGTTCCAGAGCGCTCCGCGCGGCGATTACGCGCGCATTTTCGCTGACGACGTGGCGGGTCCGCCGGTAGACGACCTCCGTCAGCGATTGCGAAAAACGCTCGAGGTCCATGAGAGTGAGGTCTCGCAGCGCTCGCACCCCGGGAATTTCGCCCGAGAGAATCCGCGTCGCCGTTTCGCAATCAGCTCGCCGGGCATTGTACCCGCTGGCAGCATGATCGTGCTTCACCATGCTGTTGCACACCACGAACTGGGCGTCGGGGAAAAGCGGGAGCAACTGAAATTCCAGGGAGCGGCAATCCAGCATCAGGGCGTAGTTCGCGTGTCCGCAGCAGGCAATCATCTGGTCCATGATTCCGCAACGCGCGCCTGCGAATTCATTTTCCGCTCGCTGGCAAATTGTCGCCAACTCGACCGGATTGACCGAAAGTCCGGACGCTGCTAGCAACGCGAAGCCCGCCGCTACCTCTACGGATGCCGACGAAGAAAGTCCGGCGCCAATCGGAACCTTGCCTTCGACCAAAAGATTGGCGCCGCAAACCTTTTGTCCCGCCAGACGCAAACTGGCCGCAACCCCGAGAACGTACGCGCTCCAATGTCCCCGGACGTGCAGATTTGTATCCCGCAAATCCATTTCCGCATGCGCGGATAGATTTCTAGAGTAAACGTGTACTTGGGTGTCTTCCCGCGGAGCAGCCGCGACCCATGTGTACATGTCCATGGCCACGGGCATCACAAATCCATCATTGTAGTCCGTGTGTTCGCCGATCAGGTTTACGCGGCCTGGAGCGCAATAGACTCGGGCATTTTGCCCATAGAGCTCTTTGAATTGGTCCTGCAGAATCCGAGCCTGTTGCAGAACAAGATTCGATGACGTCACGTCGCTTCCTGCCAGAGATTTCGTTTCGGTTTCGAACTCGAGATTAACACTGAATTCATTCAATTTCAGGTAGATGGCGCAAGCGCAGGCACGTTCACAAGCCGCGCTGCGACCAACGCCAGGCGCGCTCCCGCCTGCGACAAATGGTGAATTGGCGTTGCTACTGACCCGCGAAATATGCAATAAAATCGGGCCGGCGTGCCCCCCGCGTTTATCAGCGCGCTCGCCTGCAAACGCAGACCTCATAGCGGGAACAAGGACCCGAATCTTGCCCAAGCATGCCAGCGATCGAGCACTGGGAAAGTTCGTGCTGGGAGTTGATATTGGCGGCACGAAAGTGGCCGCCGGGCTAGTGAACTCGCGCGGCAAAGTACTGCGGGCAGCACGATCTCACATGATTGCGCGGGGGAGCGCGGAGCAAGGATTTCGCGCCGTGCAAGAGGCGATCGATGCCGTCATGATGCAAGCCCCCGAAAAGACCGTCGGGGCGATTGGCGTATGCTCGCCAGGATGGGTGGACTCCCGAAGTGGAGTGCTGCTAAGCGCGGCGAATTTGCCCTGCTGGCGGAATTTTCCGCTGGCGCAAAAAATCGAAAACCACTATGGATTGCCCACGAAGCTGGCCAATGATGCAAACGCAGCGGCGTTGGCGGAAGCCCGGTGGGGCGCGGGCAAGGGATACGACGGTGTTTTCTATGTGAGCCTAGGAACCGGTATCGGCACGGCGCTGGTTTTGCAGCGCGAGATTTACCAGGGGCGAGCGGGCGGCGCAGGTGAAGGTGGCCACATGACCATTAACTTTCGTGGTCCGCTCTGCGGCTGTGGCAAGCGCGGCTGCATCGAGATGTATGCCTCCGGGACTGCAATCGCGAAACGTGCTCGCAGCCTGCTGCGCCACGGCCGCACAGGGCGTTCTCGGATGCTGAAAATGGCAGGCGGTGAAGTTTCTGCTATCACTACAGAAATTGTGAGTCGTGCCGCATCGAGCGGCGATCCTCTGGCAAAGAAAATCCTGGAAGAAGCGGCTGAGCATCTGGCGATTTGGCTCGGCGGCATGATTGATCTATTGGAGCCCGAGGCGATAATTCTCGGCGGCGGCCTGGGCCGCATGATGACTTCTTTCCGCAGCCACATTTGGCACACGCTGGATCAGTGGACGGTCAATCCGCACTGGCGGGACGTCCGAATTGTGAGTGCGCAATATGGACCTGAATCCGCGCTCGTGGGTGCAGCCGCACAGTGGTTCGGGCAGCGCGAAAACTAGCTTCAAAAACCGACTCATGGCAGCATAGGCACAGGCCCACAGGGATGCTGACCCTTGGGCTCCGCGCGGCAGCGGAACATTCGAGCCGGTCGTCGCTGCAACTATCACAGAGTAGCTTGAAACCAAATGCGACTCTGCCTCGTCGGAATGTAATGCACCTATTTGCCCCAGATACGGATTTGCGAAGGGCCAGCCGGAACCGGGCCGCTGCACACCTGACGGACAAAATGTAGCTCTATTGCCAACGTATTAGCAGGTTAGAAACGAACCGATAAGATCTAGGTTCATTCACTCAATGAGGAAACACAGTGCCCGATAACCATCCCAAAATTGCAACTTCGGACAGCCCTTCCACCACTACGACGGCTGCTCCCTCTACCGGAACTGCTCCGCCTCCTAAGCCGAAAAAGACGGAAACGCCGCACGAGCACCGAAGCTATCGCTGGATATGGATTGTGGTGATTCTGGTACTAGCCATCGGCGGCCTCACCTACTACCGGAAGCAGCAAGCAGCGGCTCAGGCCGCTAAGGCCA
>DATHNC010000033.1:0-111679 GCA_035486415.1 Saccharimonadales bacterium (SeqCode) | reverse complement strand
AGGACAGATTCTTGCTAAAGAATTCAAACGTAACTGAATCCTTATTTAGTGAGCGGTGGAATGTTGAATGAGGTTTAATCTAAAAACGGACCCTTAACAATCATAGGGGCCGCTGTGCGCGAAAAATCTAACCCAAAGGCTGGCTCCCCCGCAGAAATTTCAAAACCGGATCGAAGACTTTGCCGCCCGCGAAGGCACTACTTCACTGCCAAGATTTTGAATGTCTCTGATTCCATCTTTTTTCCGTCCAAGGAGACTGCCCAAAACAATTTTGCATTGTCCTTGTCAAACTCCACTTGAATATCATCCACAATGGGTACACGGCAACTTCGAGAGTTTATATAGTCAAATTTGAGGCTGTATTTGCTGGTGCAGTTGACAAGCGCGTATCTGCCATCCGGTAGTAAGAGAGTCAGGGTCGCACCCTGCACCGAATACGAAATAGGGCGCGGCCCTGTTTCATAACCTGAACCCGAGCCAGAACAATTAACGGAATCACCGCTTCCGTAACAGCTGGCACTAGAGCTGTAATTAGCATGACCGGGTATTACAGCCGAATAAGTTGTTGCAGAATCTTGACGATTAGTTATTCGCACGTTGATTCTCTCAGTTTTTTTCGCCATAACGGGAGCAGAGCTTTCGATCAGCGATACGAGCGCTATAACAATTATTGCTGTGGTGATTCTCATCGTTCCTCTTTTCCGAGGCCAGTAATTCTCCTCTGGTTGTGTACCTTCGCGAAACCTAGCCTGTGACTAATGCCTATTTGAGGCTGCGTAGCAGCCAAATTGCGACGGCGATTCCCGCCTGCTTTATTTTCACCACATTATATTAAGGTTAACCATAGCGTTACCATAGTACTGGAGTACTTTTATCAAGTTCGGTTTTACCACTTGCCTACGACGTTGCAGGGATACTGCTGTTGTATTTTCCGAGATTTGCTTTTCCGGGTGGCAGACCCTTTCGCATTTAAAGGGTCTGGGTTTTATTTTCATTTTCCTTCCACGGCCAAAAAGCTTCGGTTTTCAATGACCGCGCCTCCGTCCCTGAATTAGTTCATGGCGCATAATTTCCTCGCGCACATAAAATAAAATTTATAAATCTCACCTTTCCCCAAAAACAATATGCGCTGGAAATTCTTATACCCTCCGCCCAAATTGTGAGTTAGATTAAACTTATTCCTGAGGAGATTTCCCTGGAGCGCCGGGGGAAAGTTTTTCTTATGACCAAACGCAAAAGTGATATTTCACGCCGAGAATTTCTCGAAACCACCGGCGCCGTGTTTGCCGTGGCAACGGCGAACCCAGTGCTCAGGGCGGATGCTTCTTTCGCGACGCCGACGCTGGCAGACGATGTGGAGACGGGAGTGCCGAGCACCTCGATTCGCATCGTGGTGAATGGCACGGAGCACAAGCTGCAAGTGGAAGATCGCTGGACGCTTGCGGAAGTGCTGCGCGATCACATCGGCTTGACGGGCACGAAGATCGGTTGCGATCGCGGCGAGTGCGGCGCCTGCACGGTGCTGCTGGACGGCAAGCCTGTCTACTCGTGCAGCAATCTCGCAGTATGGGCCGACGGTCGGGAGATTCAGACGGTCGAAGGCCTCATGCACGGGGACGAACTCGATCCGCTGCAGCAGGCGTTCGTGGAGCACGACGGGCCACAGTGCGGCTTCTGCACTTCGGGGCAGCTCATGAGCGCCAAAGGATTGCTCTCCCATAATCCTCATCCGACAGCGCACGAAGTGCGCGCGGCCATGACCGGAAATATCTGCCGCTGCTCCAACTACAATCATTACGTGGAAGCGGTGATGGCCGCGTCTAACGGAAAGATTGCTGCCGCAAAAATAAAATCGTCTGACGATTCTGAAAAAATCTCCGCCATGAAAGCGCGCAAGAAGACAACTGCTTCCTCCACCGATGCGGGAGGTGCGCGATGAGCCGGCCGCCAACGCTCAATTCCCTGAAAACAGTGGGGCACAAGACCCCGCGCATTGACGCCGTGGAACGCTCCACGGGAAAAGCCACCTATACGGGCGACGTTCATCTCCCCGGAATGCTTTACGCGCGCGTCCTGCGCAGCACGCAGGCCCACGCGCAAATTCGCAAAATTGACGTTTCGAAAGCCCAAGCCCTTCCCGGCGTAAAGTTCATCCTGACACACGAAAACTGCTCGACCGTCTGGGGCTCCGGCTCGATCTCCGGCGGCAGGCAATACGTCGACGAAGTAAAAAAAATCACGAAGCAAAAGCGCTACGTTTTTAACAATCCTGTGCGCTTCTATGGGGAGCCAGTCGCGGCGGTAGTGGCGACTAATCGTCACCTCGCGGAAGAAGCCATGCGCCTCATCACCGTCGAATACGACCCGCTTCCCTTCGTGCTCGACCAGGAAGAAGCGTTAAAGCCCGAAGCCGTAAAGATTTGGCCCGACGGAAACATTTCTCTCACGGCGAAGAACGAAGCCAAGCCGGAAGTTTATAAGCGCGGAGACATCGAAGAGGGTTTTCGAACGTCCGACCACGTGTTCGAAGACCGCTACACCACCACCTACGTGCACAACGCGCAGATGGAGCCGCGCGTCAGCGTCGCCAGCTGGGACGGCGATAAGCTGACGATTTACACGCCGACGCAGGGCATTTCGAATTGCCGCCACGACATGGCGCGCGATTTGGGCCTCCCCGACGAAAAAGTACGCGTCGTCTGCAAATACATGGGCGGCGGCTTTGGAAACAAAAACCAGAATCAGGATGCCGATTTAATCGCTGCGCTGCTGGCGAAAGAAACCGGCGCTCCGGTGAAGCTGGAACTGACGCGCAAGGAAGATTTTATCGGCGTCCACGGCCGCTGGCCGACAACGCAATATTACAAGGTTGGAGTCAGCAAGGATGGAGTGCTGCAATCGCTGCAATTGCGCGGCTACAGCGGCATGGGCCCTTACCGCAAAAATACGGGCGCGATCGGCGGCGTAGAACTCTACCAGTGCCCCAACGTCGAGAGCACGGTGTATCCCGTGATTACGAACCGCGCGGTTTCCGGAAATTATCGCGCGCCGGAATTCCCGCAAGGTTTTTTCGGCATCCAGTCGATGATGGACGACGTCGCATACAAAATGAAAATGGATCCCGTCGATTTCGTTTTGAAGAACATGACGCGCAAATCGAATGACGTGGAGCCCTACTCAAGCTACACGCTCGAGGAATGCATCCGTCGCGGCGCGGAAGCGTTCGAATGGAAAAAACGCTGGCATGCGCCCGGCGCAGACTCCGGTCCTATCAAGCGCGGCGCGGGCATGGCGTTCATGGCGCTGCGATCCCCGCTGGGGCAAAGCAGCGCTGTCGTGCGCCTCGATTCGAATGGCCGCTACACGGTTTTCGTTGGCGTCACGGATATTGGCGCCGGCGCGAAGACCACGATGAGCATGATCGCCGCGGAAGCTCTCGACGTCCCCATGTCAAAAGTTGACCTCGTTTGGGGCGACACAGACCGCTGCCCATTTTCGGTTGGCGAATCGGGCAGCCGCACCACGGACATGGCCGGATACGCCGTGATTGAAGCCGCGCGCGACATCAAGCAGCAGCTTGCAGCAAAAGGAATGCCGCAGGGCGAAAACGCGCTGATCGCTTCCGCTTCGCCAAATCCATCTTCCGAAGGAAAAGTAAGGAAGGCGTTTGGCGCGCACTTTGTGGAAGTGGAAGTCGATACCGAGCTGGGCCGCGTTCACGTGCTGAAATACGTGGCCGTGCACGATTCCGGCCGCATCATTAATCCGCTGACCGCCGAGAGCCAGATTAAAGGCGCTACGACACAAGGCATCGGCATGGCGCTGCACGAAGATCTGATTTACGACCGCGGGAGCGGGCAGCCAATCAACGCGGGCTACTACGGCGCGCGCATCATGACGCACATGGACGCGCCCAACATTGAAGTCATCTTCGTCGAGAGTGACGACGGCTACGGTCCCTTTGGCGCGAAATGCATTGGCGAAGCCGGCATCGTTCACGCGGTGGCGGCGATTGGCAATTCGGTTTTCAATGCCATCGGCCATCGCATAAAAGATTTACCAATCACGCGCGACAAGATTGTGGAGGTGATGGCATGAAAACCTTCGCCAACAAAAACGCGCAGAGCGTCGAGCAGGCAGTTTCCCTCATGCAGCAGGCACGCAAGGATGGGCAGACAGCGTCGGTGGTCGGCGGCGGCAGCGACCTGCTGGGCATGGTGAAAGAATTTCTGGTGAAGCCGGATGTTCTCGTCAGCCTGAAAACTGTAAAGGGGCACGATCAAGTTATGGCCGCTTCGAGCGGGGGCGTGGACATTGGCGGGCTCATCACGCTGGACAATCTGCGCAGCAATTCCCTGATTCGCGGCAAGTACACCGTTTTGGCCGAGGCCGCCGAAACCGTGGCGACGCCGCAGATTCGCAACGTGGGCACGCTCGCCGGAAATGTTTGCCAACGCCCTTGGTGCTGGTATTTCCGCAACGGTTTTCCCTGCTTGAAAAATGGCGGCGACCAGTGTTTTTCTATTACGGGCGATAACCGCTTCCATGCGATTTTCGGCGGCGGCCCCAGCTTTATTGTGCATCCGTCGGACACGGCTCCCGCGCTTGTCGCGCTCGACGCGGAATTCCGCGTCGTTGGCCCCGCAGGCGAACGCATGATTCCCGCGGCGGAGTTTTTTATTTTGCCGCAGCAGGACGCGAAGAAAGAAAATGTGCTGGCCGAAGACGAAGTCCTCGCCGGAGTGCAGCTCGCGCCCACGCATCCGGGCCGCCGCAGCACGTACAACAAAGTGCTCGACCGCGAAGCGTGGACCCACGCCGTCGTCAGCGTGGCCGTCGTGCTCGACATGGACAAAGATATTTGCCAGCGCGCGCGAATCGTCTTGGGCGGAGTCGCGCCAATTCCCTGGCGCCTGCAAAAAGTCGAAGCCCTGCTCACCGGCCAGCGCATCACGCCGGAACTCGCCGCCAAAGCCGGCGAGGCGTCCGTCGCCGGCGCGCAAAAGCTTTCCAAAAACGCATACAAATTGCCGATGACCAAGGCGCTCGTCCGCCGCACCGTGCTCGACCTGGCCACGCGCACCTAGCGTCCGTGTGGCCCATTTCGCTTCCCATGACCCAAACTTTAAATCGCCGCGACCTACTGCTGCTCGGAATTAACCGCCGCCAACGCTCGGTAGACCTCTCCTGCGAATGGTTATATATGAAATACTGCGACACCCTGCTGGACAGCTCCACCCAAGATCTATTCGACCGCCTGGAATTTGAATTGCGCAGCGTGGACACGATTCGCCTCATGGATGCGGCGTGGCTAACGCGACTGGATTTTAAGGATTGGCTCGAGCCGATCCTGACTTCCGTCCGTGCTCGCGGTGGGCAAATCACTCATTCCTCTGAAACAGCAAAAAGCTCCCACTGAAACTGCATTGGAAATCCTGTCAGCTTGGGCCGAGAGATAGTGAAAAGTTAAGACCGCAACCCTCGAACCCCCCGTTGGATCGGGCACCCGAAGATTGAAGACGAAGCCTACACTGGGCAGCCGCCAATTCTTCGTTTGATTCCACGGGCCGCAAATAAAGGTGTCTTCATATCTGTAGTTGAGGATGGGTCACGATTAGGAAAATTAAACCTTTTGGAAGTTGACAGTCCGGGGATCGAAGATTGAGAATTACGTTACCCCTTCTAGAGCATTACATCCGGCCGTTTCGTGCCTCCCATTGCAGGCCAGTTGTATTGTCGTAATCCGGTAAAAATAATGACATTCAGGAAAAAGATTGCGTTTGGGTTTGGTATCGGCTTCGGAATTTTGATTTTTGTTGCTGTCCTGTCGTTTCGAAGTATCTTGCAAAGCGATAAGGACAGGGTATGGGTCATACACACGCATCAGAATCTTGAACAGATTGATGCCGTAGTTACGGATCTGCTGAACGCCGAAACGGGCGAGCGCGGATTCATCCTCACCGGCGAATTATCTTTCCTCGATCCATATAATGTCGCACTTGCTCGCGTAGATATGGATGTAGCTAAGTTGCACAATCTAACTTCCGACAATTCCGTACAACAACGAAACCTCCAGATTGTGGAGCCTTTGATCTTGGAACGGCTACAAATGCTTCGCGACCGCGTTGAAGTTCGTAGGCAGTCAGACCTGATCACTGGAGCAGAAATTGTGCGGCAAGGACCAGGCAAACAGCACATGGACAAAATTCGGGCTCAACTCGCCGAAATGAAAGCAGAAGAAAATCGCTTGTTGGTATTGCGCACAGCGGAGGCGTTTAGCAGCTCTCGGACAACCAGAATCATGATCATAACTGGAGAACTCCTTGCGAATATTTTTCTTTGCCTTGCCGGAGTGGTAGTAGCGCAAGAAATGCAGAGGCGCAGTCGAGCGGAATTCGAAATCCACCAGCTCAATGTTGACCTCGAAAAGCGTGTTGAGAGCCGTACGTCCGAACTCCTTGAGCAGACGAAGGAACTTGCACGCTCGAACAGCGATTTACAGCAGTTTGCGTATGTAGCTTCGCATGATTTGCAGGAACCTTTGCGAATGGTGGCAAGCTTCACGCAGCTACTAGCCAAACGGTACGGCGATAAACTAGATGATGATGCGCGCGACTTTATCAATTACGCAGTGGATGGCGCCACACGAATGCAAACGCTGATTTCCGACCTCCTCAATTACTCCCGGGTTGGAACGCAGGGAAACCCGCTTGTGCCAACCGACAGTGCGGCATTAATCAAAAGAGTGTTGGACAGCCTCCAATGCAGTATTGAGGAAAGCGGGGCCGTCATCGACCTCGACTCATTGCCATTCGTCATGGCTGATCCGCAGCAGCTTGGCCAGCTTTTCCAGAATCTTCTCACCAACGCCATCAAGTTTCGGCGCAAAGAACCGCCGCATGTCAGGATATTCGCCGACAAGATGGAAAACGACTGGAAGATTTCTGTCCAGGATAACGGCATCGGAATTTCGGCGGAGCACATTGACCGTGTTTTTATTATCTTTCAGCGGCTCCATACCAAAACGGAGTATCCCGGGACAGGAATCGGTCTGGCAATTTGTAAAAAGATCGTAGAACGACACGGCGGACGCATTTGGATTGAACCATCGGCGGGAGGGGGTACAACCGTGTGCTTCACGATTTCAGGCGCGAAAAGACAATCAGAAGGGAGTGAACAGAATGAACTTCGAATCCCAGCACATGCCCATTGATATTTTGCTTGTAGAAGATAATGCTGGCGACGTCCGCCTTACCCAGGAAGTTT
This sequence comes from Saccharimonadales bacterium (SeqCode), assembly GCA_035486415.1. Classification (GTDB taxonomy): domain Bacteria; phylum Acidobacteriota; class Terriglobia; order Acidiferrales; family UBA7541; genus Palsa-360. The sequence continues at coordinate 104,413 of DATHNC010000033.1, read as the reverse complement.
TGAAAAGTAGCAAAGTTCGGAATAATCTGATCGTTGCAAATAATGGTCAGGAGGCACTGAACTGCCTTCGCAAGCAAGGCAAATTTGCAGACACGCGGCGCCCGGATTTGATCCTTCTCGATCTTAATCTACCGGTGATGGATGGGAGGCAAGTCCTCGAAAAGATCAAGGAAGATCAGGATCTTAAGCGCATCCCGGTGGTGATCCTGACCACGTCAAAGGCCGAGGAAGACATCCTCAGGACGTACAATTTGCACGCCAATTGCTACGTAACGAAACCAGTTGACCTGGACCAATTTGTCAATGTTGTGAAGTCCCTGGAAGATTTCTGGCTTGCCATCGCGAAACTACCCAATCACAAACAATGAGCGATCAACGACAAACAGTCCTACTGGTCGAGGATAATCCGGGTGATGCTCGCCTGATTAGGGAATCCCTCATTGAGCTGGCTGGAAATTCATTCGCCCTGGAGACTGCCGACCGTTTAGGGACAGCTCTCCAACGACTCAGCGCGGGAGGGATCGACGCGGTTCTTTTAGACCTTGCGCTTCCGGACAGCAAAGGAAGAGATACATTCAAGAGAGCAAGGGCTCACGCCCCTACAGTTCCGATTATCGTGCTTACCGGGCTGGGAGATGAAGCGCTCGCGCTTAAAATGGTACAGGAGGGGGCGCAAGACTACGTAGCCAAGGTTGAACTGAATGGCAGCATCCTGCAAAGGGCAATTCGGTATGCGATTGAGCGAGAGAGAGCCGAGCAGCAAATTCTCAGGTTCAATGAAGAATTGGAAGAGAGAGTCAGAGAACGCACGGCTGAACTCAACGCTGCTAATCAGGAACTCGAGGCTTTCAGCGCATCCGTCTCGCATGATCTCCGAAGTCCACTTCATGTTATCGATGGATTTTCCAGCTTACTCGAGGAATCCTTCGCGGGCGTATTGGGCATCAAGGGTATGAAATACGTGGATCGGATCCACAAATCAGTTCTAGAAATGACCGAAATCATCGAACATCTTCTGAAATTGTCGCGCCTGGGTCAAACGGAACTGACCTTGGAACTTACAAACCTCGATGACCTCCTCAAGCCGATTCTCCTTGAATGTCAATCTCAAGCTTCCGGCAGAATAATTGAATGGATTGTCAATCCCCTGCCTCTCTTGAAATGCGATCGAGGCCTTGTGCGACAGGTGTTCGCGAATCTCCTGTCAAACGCGGTTAAATATACAAGCCGGCGCGACTTAGCCACTATCGAAGTCGGACAGGTTACGATCCGTGGCGAACAAGCGATTTTCCTCCGCGACAATGGCGCGGGATTCGACATGCGATATGCAGATAAGCTTTTCGGTGCCTTTCAGCGATTTCACCGACAAGATGAATTTGTGGGCACAGGTATTGGTCTGGCGACTGTTCGCCGAATCGTCCAAAGACATGGAGGGCGGATTTGGGCGGAATCGGAAATAGCAAAGGGCGCTACATTTTACTTCACGTTGTGCGCGAGTAAAGTAGATCGGAAAAGGGCGACGGATAATTAGTTGCAGGGCTGAGTTGATTAAATAACGTTGCCAGCTGCTCGATCCCAATGATTTGGACATCCCTTTTATAGAATCGGCCCCACTCCGTTTGCCTCTCGCACCCCAAGGTAGTTGCGGATGTAATTGAGAGTGCAGCGCTTGCTGTCTCGAAGTAGCTCATACCCCGCAAGAATACCCACAATTGGAGGAGCAAGTGAAAATTCTCGAAATTCAGTCGTCGCCAAGAGGCGAATCTTCCGATTCGATCACTCTCACCAAGTCATTCATCGAGGCGTGCAAGTCCGACAATAATTCGATCGTTGTAGATACTCTGAACGTCTGGCACGAACGGCTACCGGAGTTCGATTACGAAGCAATTGGAGCGAAGTACAAAGCAATAAAGCACGAATCGATGACTGAGGCAGAGTCCAACGTTTGGGAGCGTATTCAATCCTTGATCCAACGCTTTCAGAATGCCGACCGAATCGTTTTAGGAACACCAATGTGGAACTTCGGACTTCCCTACAAGCTCAAACAATTGATTGATCTCGTGGCGCAGCGAAACTTCCTGTTTACTTACGACGGCAAACAGTACGGTCCTCTCTTGAACATGGAAAAGGCGATCGCCGTTTATACGCGCGGTTCGCGTTACCTGGAGGGTACTCCATTACCGTCCTCGCGATTCGATCATCAGGCACCTTATTTGGACTTTTGGTTGCGCCTTGTAGGTGTTCGAGATCTTCGGACCGTGATTGTTGACAATGCGTGGAATCTCGATCGTCGGGAATCAGAAGTGAGCTTGGCGAAGGGCAAAGCGACTCTGGAACTGCTTGTCGAGTGGTTTCTTCACTAGTTGGAGGGTGGCCTAGGCATTGAATGATTTTGAAGATGCGGTTGCCCCAGCCTTCGTTTTTTGAAGGCTGGGAATTTTGACGTGCACTTCTCGTCTCAATTCAGCGTTCAGAATTGATTTGAATCCGAGGCGCAGCCTAAAAGCCCCGCCTTTGAAAAGCGTCAAGAACGGGGTACGCCAGGGTCAATATGTTAACCTCAAGAGTATGCGCGGGAGCAGCATTCCAATAGGCAGCAACCACAATTCTGTGCGATGTGAAAGGGCGGGCCACACGCCACAGCCGTGAATGAGTCCCGGAGGGACGGCATATTGTAGCGCACCGTTTTCAACGGTGGGGACTCGGAACGCGATGGTTGAAAGTTCCGGAGAGGCGACACAGTTGCTTGGCCGAGTGTGTCGCCCCTCCGGGGCTTATTCCCATTCTGATGGATTCCCACAGCTGAAGCTGTGGGCTACGTTGTTTCGTCCCTCCGGGACTGGCATTACGGTAGGGGGAAGCGGCGGACTATTCTAGCGATACATTCTGTTAGAAGCGGGCCACCACGCCCGTTCCCACGCGGATGGTATTAAGACGCGTCCCATATTTGCTGCCTGTCAGGTAATCAACTTCTACTGCACGGATAGCGAAGTGATTGATTACTGTGATGGATACTCCTCCGCCGCCGCCATATGCCACGGCATTGGTTGCCGCGCTGAACCCGAAACCGCCTGCCGACAACCGCTCCCCTCCTACGAGGGCATGTGCAAACACGGCAAGGCGCCCACTGCGGTAAGTAAAGCGAGGACCCACGGTGTAGCTGGTCAAGCTGACCGCCGCACCGGATTGTGATTTGCGGTTGTATGCCAGGTTGCCTTCAATACCAAACCAAGAGTTCACATTGACAGATGTATCGGCGTCAAAGCCCAATGGGGCTGAGACGTTGAAACCAGAGGCACTCGCATGTAAGTACGAATAAGCGCCCGCAATTTCTACTCGCGGCACTTCCCCATTCATCTCAGATGATCCAATCCTTCCCTGCGCCATGGCTACAGCTGGTGCGATGAACATTAGAAATGCCAATACAGATTTGAACTTCATATTCTTGCTCCAGTGGGAATGTGTCCCATGGGAAACCCAGTGCTTGTCTGGACGTCCTTGCGGCACACTGCCTGATTTCGATACCAATTCACGTTGCAAGAGGCGATGTAAAAAGAAGTGATTACACAACCGGATCTCCGAATTGAAACAAGCTCTTCCCGACACAAGCCGATGCTACTTATTTCTGGCTCATTTTGTTAATCGTAAGGGTATTACATAAATGGGTATAATTAGTGGAGGAAAACCATGAACATCCGGAGGGAGTTAATAACTTCATAGGACGCGCTGAAGACCATTCAGACTTTTCTAGTTGACATTTTAACGCCCGAAGGATACCACTCCGATAATTCATTGAGGAGATACTTGTTTAGCGTTTTTCTGAGGCCCGCCTGCCACAAGAAACCCTGACGGCGAGACGCCGGCGCTACGAGGCCCTGTTGAACTCTGCATCTTCTTCATGCGGAGCACGCCAAGTTCTGCTTCAAGGGTTGAGCGAATCGAAAGATCAAAAACAAATCCAAGAATGCGCCAACCGTCGGAAATTGAAAATACTCCCCGCGAGAGCTGCAAATGGCTTTGCGCGGACGCCACAGTGGGATACAGGCTTCACCTGATTGGGAAATGTAATTCCCGGAGCGATATTTAAGCAGTGGATAAACAGGCTGCGGAACAACTCGCACCGTGTCATTCCGAAGGTTAGTGTTTGCCCCAGGAATCTACTGTTTTGTGGAAGCCGAGAAGAAAAGCAGATCCATTGCTTCGCTCGGTTCACCATGAACGTTCACCGTGAACGGGATGACAAAAAGTACTTTTGCCGCAAGCTGTAAAGCCATAGTTGATATGGCAGAGAATGCTTTCATGTCCTGCTGCTTCGGGCGCCCGTATGCATGAAGATGGACTGGACGCATTCTACCTAATCGTTATTTTGACCCCAAAACCAGAGTCATTCACGAGCCTAGTAGCGCAATTTAGAAATCTTTTGCACCGAACTAAGATCAAACTGAGGAGGACATTCCATGATACCCATCGTCGGGGTTTTTCGAACCAGAGCCGATGCGGAGAAATGTTATGCGGCATTGATTGCGGCTGAAATTGGCAAAAGCAGGATCCATCTTTTGACCCCAGACGTGAGTAAAGAAGAACTGGCTTCGATACCGGTTATGGAGGCGGAAGAACCCGGAATGGGGAAAGCGATGGGCGCAGTGGTGGGCGGAGCGATGGGGTTGGCCGGTGGCTTCGAGGTAGCCGAGGTTTTGTTAGCTCTTCTGCCTGGCATAGGAGCGGTGGTGGCGATCGGTCTGTCGAGCGCCGCCTTGTTGACCGCCCTGGGAGCAATCGGCGGCGGAACGATTGGCGGAGCGCTTGAAAATTCGGTTTTCAAGGGATTGCCTGAACAGGAGTTCTTTGTTTACAAAGACGCTTTGCGGCAGGGCCGGAACATAATCATCGTGACGCCGAACAGCAGACAAGAGGAGAACTTAGTGAAGGAAAGACTGGGAGCAGCCAGCGCCGAGAGCATAGACCCCGCTCGGAAAGAAAAATGGCTTGGGATGCACGATGAAGAAAATGAAAAGTATCAATCGGGCGGGGAGAAGTCCTGATTTAGTTGAGGGCCGAACTTTCTTTTTTGCATAGATGCGCATGGAACGAACAAATGGGAAAGGCGGTTAGTCCGTGGAGCTGGCTTGCAAAATCTCCGCGACTGGCCGTTGAGTTACGCTCTCCCACACGCGCGAAATAACGTACACGGTCAGGATTGTCAGGAGCGGGTCGATCGGATGGCGGTAGCGCAATTCGGCGAGCGAAATGTAATAGGGCGCGGGAAACAAAATCAGGCAGATCGCCAGAGGAAGCGATTCGATCCTATTTGCCCGCAAGGCCATAAAAAGTCCCGCGAAAGAGAGCAAGGAAAAAACGGAACAGAAGAAGATGTACTCGCCAATGAGATTAAGAGATGCGATCCAGCGGTCGTTGAAGGAATTATCCACCGCTGTCCAAATGTCCAGAACCCGATGCCACGTTTTTCCGATAAATTCGTCGGGATGCGATTTGATGAATTCAACCGCCAAATGTTGCTCTTCCCTGTTGAATTGAGGCTCGCCTTCCGAGATGAGCCTTGCGCGCTCCGCGGAGTTGATCATCGGTTGCGGATCGACCGCGAACGATCCCGGGTGATTTCCAACGTATAATGCGTCTCCAAAATTCGATTTGACGAAGACCCAGCCATGCAAGGCGTAGTAATTGCGAATCGACCAGGGCAAGACAGCCAAAAAAAACAGGAGCACCGCCTGCGCATAGAGAACCGGCGATTTCATTCCTTCTTTCCACCGCGCCCAGATCAACCAGCCAAGAAGGAACGGCAGCAGTGCGCACGTTGCAGGGTTCACTAAAACTGCTGCCGCCCACAGGAGTCCGTAACCCGACCATTTCAGCGGCGAAATCGAATCGCGAACACGAACAGTGACATCTACAATCAGCGCAAGCAAGAACGCCGTGACGCACTGATCCCAGGTCCATTCCAGTGATACCAAAATCGAGAACGGAAGAAAAACCCACAACCAACAGGAAGCCAGACCAATCTTTTCGCCAAAGAGCTTTTTCCCGATCGAAAAAATCGGCCAGCAAGTCGCTGCGGAAAAAATGCAATTGAGCATTTGTGCGAGCAGGACTGACGCGCCGGAATAGAGATGCGTCAATCGAATGGCAAGCGCCCACAGGAAGGGATATCCGGGAGCGAGCCACGCCGTGGGGGCAGCGTATCCTGGAAACGGCCCGAAAAAGCCTTTGCCCATGGCTAGGGACATTGCAACCATACCTTCTTCGAGGCCGGTGACAGGCAACATCGAATGCGCACCCTTTATGTGATGTGAGAGCCACATCAAAAACATTCGTAACGCGAAAGCCGCCACGACAGCGAGGGACGGGGAACGCAGGATCAACGAAGCCTTATTCTTTTTCGGGAATGAATGCTTCAGTGACAACACAACTCTCCGGGCATAATGAATCGAACGTAAAATTTAGCCGTCCACCAGCCTCATTTCCATCGCGCAAGTCACCTTCGATGCTTCTTTGCAAACATTTGCAAATGGGACACATTTGTCGAAAACCAAGCTAGCTTGCCAAGTTTTGAATCAGAGATATTTCGCGGAAGGTGACTCAGTTTTTCGGTTTTTGAACGCTGGGGATTTTGACGTGCGCTTCCCGCCTCAATTCAGCGTTCAGGATTAATTTGAGTCTGAGATGCAGGCCAAAAGCGGCGGCCTTGAAAAACCTGAGAGATCAGGTCACGGCAAGGTCAAAATCTTAACCCCAAGTGTGGATGCGCAGGAGCTGCATTCCAATATGCAGGAGGTACAATTCTGTGCAACGTGAAAGGGCTGGCCACAGGCCACAAGCGCGAATGAGTCCCGAAGGGATGGGATATCGTAGCCCACTGTTTTCAACGGTGGGGTTCGGAATGTGATAGTTGAAAGCCTCAGAGGGGCGACACAGTTGCTTGGCCGAGTGTGTCGCCCCTCCAGGGCTTTTTTCTCTGACTGATGTGTTCCCACAGCTGAAGCTGTGGGCTACGTTGTTTCGTCCCTCCGGGACTGATATTTCGGTAGTTGAAAAATGCGGACGGCACCGAAAGCTTTGAATCGATCTGCAATTTTTGGAGCGGCCAACGCTCTCGCCGATTGGGCAATCCTTCGGCTTGGAATTTTCGAGACGGCTGCACATCACTTTCGCTTCAGCAGCAACCCCGCGAGAAACTTCGACGTCCAAATAGATGCAATCATTTTTCAGTGAGGTCTAATACGATGTCAACGAATCATAATGCACACCTTTCAGACAGATTGATCAAGACCATCGAAAGCAATGCGGGAGAATTCGCTCGGGGCACGGTCAAGCAGCTACAAACCAATCCACGAACAGAGTCGTATCACAAAATCCCCCCCAAGGAGATGTACGATCGGATTTATGAAATCCACCACGATCTCGGCCGCTGGCTATGGGAGAAGTCGGACCAAGCAGTTCAATCTCGGTTCAACCAGGTGGGGGAAAAACGCTGCAAAGAGGGTGTTCCTCTCGACGAGGTCTTGTGGGCACTTGTTTTGACGAAGGAACGTTTGCTCGAATACCTGGGCGCGTTCGGGCTGGTGGACTCGGCAGTCGAGCTGTATCAACAACAAGAATTCGATAGGTTGATCGGTCACTTTTTCGACCGGGCTCTTTGCTATACAGCGGAGGGTTACGGGCGTCTGGCTTCTTCCAATAGTCATTGGAAGATGATCGCGACTTAAGATGCTCGCGAGAACTTTCGGCGCTGGCGGAACCTAAGAAGTGGCGGGCGGCTCGAGGTCTGAATGATTTTGCAGTTGCGGGTGCCACGGCGTTCGGTTTTTGAGGCCCGAACCGCCTGACACAGATGGATAAGCATGCCTGAAGTTAAAAAAGAGTACTCTTTTGAGGATCCATTCATCTAGTATCAATGCAACTTGGGCCTAAGCTAACAGGAACTTGCGAAAGGCTGCGCTATCCTCCTATCTATGAAGCTAAAAAATCGAAGCCCACTGCTGGCGTTCCTTATTGCATTGTATTTAATAATGTTGGTCAACGATCCGGCGTGGGCACAGATGGCCCCTCAATATCCCGCGCTGCCCAGCGAGACTCCGGACAAATTTGAGCCGAAGACTGACAGTTTTGATTACACCCGCCGCGAAGTCATGATTCCGATGCGCGATGGCGTGAAACTGCACACGGTCATTCTCATACCAAAGGACAGCAAGGACGCCCCGATTCTTTTTACGCGAACTCCTTACGATGCCGACGCTCTTACCAGCCACGATCCTCGCGGGGGCGAGGAGACAGATTCGGCTCCCAGTGTCCATTTTGGCCAGAACCTTCATGGCTATGACAACGCCGCAGAAGTGATTGTAGAAGGCGGCTACATACGCGTCGTGCAGGACATTCGGGGGAAATACGGCTCCGAGGGCGATTACGTGATGAACCGTCCTGTGCATGGCCCACTGAATCCAACGCCCGTCGATGAGTCCACGGACACTTACGACACAATTGATTGGCTGGTGAAAAATATTCCAGAAAGCAATAAAAAAGTAGGCATCCTCGGAATTTCTTACGACGGATTTTTACCGTTGATGGCACTCGTAAATCCACACCCTGCGCTAAAAGTTTCCGTGCCCATGAATCCCATGGTCGATGGCTGGATGGGAGACGATTGGTTCCACAACGGGGCTTTTCGCCAACAGAACATGCCTTACATCTATGAACAGGTGGCGACGCGCAAAAATGAGGAGAAGTGGTGGACAAATTATTACGACGACTATGACATGTTTATGCAGGCTGGATCGGCAGGCGAGCTCGGACGTCGCCGGGGACTCGACCAGATCGGCTTCTGGCAAAAAATTCTGAATCACCCGGCCTACGATGCATTCTGGCGAGATCAGGCAGTCGACAAGGTCTTAGCAGAGCAACCGCTCAAAGTTCCGGTGATGCTGGTTCATAGCCTATGGGATCAAGAAGATATCTATGGCGCTATTGCCGTGTACAAAGCCATTAAGCCAAAAGACATCAATAATGACAAAGTATTTCTGGTGATTGGCCCGTGGCATCATGGCCAGGAAATCGATGATGGCAGCACCCTGGGCGCACTTAAATTCAACAGCGATACCGCGTTGTATTTCCGCCAAAACATTCTTCGCCCGTTTTTGGACCACTATCTCAAAAATGATGTCTCTCCATCACGCGTCCCACCCGTCAGCGCGTTTGAAACCGGAACAAATACTTGGGAGCGTCTTTCCGCATGGCCCGCGGGTTGCGCAAGCGGGTGTACGATTCGTCCGGAGCCGCTCTATCTCAGTGCCGGCTTGAAGCTGAGCTTTGACGCGCCGAAAAGCGGAGACGATCCTTTCGATGAATACACCTCGGATCCCGCTAAACCTGTGCCTTTTCGCGCAAGGCCCATTCAACCGATTGGCTATGGAACGGGACATAGTTGGGTGGAATGGCTGGTGGACGACCAGCGTGAAGCGTCTGGCCGTCCGGATGTCGTCGAGTACGTTTCTGATGTGTTGAAAAAGCCGGTAAAAATCAGCGGGCAACCCGTCGCGAATCTGATTGCCTCTACAAGTGGAACCGATTCCGATTGGGTCGTCAAAGTGATTGATGTTTATCCCGATGAAGTGCCCACCCAGGCAAACATGGGTGGCTATCAACTAATGGTGTCCGCGGACATCTTTCGCGGGCGTTACAGGGAGAGCCTGGAAAACGCCAAACCGATTACAGAGGGCAAACCTTTGCTCTATAAATTCGCACTGCCTACCGCGAACCATGTTTTCCTGCCCGGCCACAAGATGATGTTCCAGATACAATCGAGCTGGTTTCCGCTCTACGATCGTAATCCGCAGACATTCGTTCCCAATATTTTTTGGGCAAAGCCAGGTGATTACCGCAAGGCCGTGCAGCGAATTTACCACTCGCCGCAGGAGAAAAGTTTCATCGAACTACCAATCGTTGTACAACCGTAAGGCGCTGGAGACCAGGTGAGTGGCCCGGCTTTTTTGAGACTGCTTTAATCTTTTCCTTCCTGCATCAACCATTTGCCGCATTGGGCGGCCAACTTGGCGCTTCAACTCCGAACTGCTTTGCGTACTCCGCGTTCAATTTTTGCCAGCCACCGAATTTCATCGCGTCGGGACCGACGATGCGGCCTGTGGGAGTTCCGTTGAGCAGGTGATCCATAACGTCGAGACAAATGTGCCATCCTGCAGCTCCCATGGAAATGAAGCGGCGATCGATGTTGTGCCACAGCGTCAGGCGCGTGCCGCCACCCAAGGCTTCTAGTTCCCAGCGGATATCCTGACCGCCCCAGTTGTACTCCAGCAGCCTGGGAGCGTCGGCGCGCGTCACTTTTGTTTCGGAAACCAGCGGCGATGGCGCTCCCACTGTGGTGAGCTTCACTGTGCTTCCAGCCGTGCCCAGATTGTGATCGGCATCGAAGGGCGCCCACTCGCGCAGCTGCGCGGGGTCAATGAGCGCCCGCCAGACTTTATCAGGTGAGTGGCGCAGTTCCCGGACGAGAACGAGCGTCCACTTCTCTCCGTCTTTTTGTACTCTTGCCCCGCTAGCCGGACCCGGCGTGTAATTTTCACGCTCGCTCATTTTCTTCTCCTTTTATTCTTTTTCGTTGGTTTGGCTGGATGAATACGATCGAGATGACGTTCGAGAGCATCGAGGTGTGGGGACCAGAAGCGGCGGAACGGAGCCAGCCACTCGTCGACTTCCTCAAAAGGTTCAGGTTTCAGCCGGTAGATGCGGCGCTGCGCATCGACCGAGGATTCCACGAAGCCAGCGTCGCGCAGCACTCTCAGGTGCTTGGACACCGTCGCCTGCGGCATACGAAGCCGCCGTTCGATCTCTCCCACCGATTGTTCGGAAGGGACCAGCAAGCTCAGGATCGCGCGGCGGGTCGGCTCGGCAAGAATTTCAAATGCGGATTCCATGCCCTGTATATAACCCACAGAGCATATACGTGTCAAGGTATATACAGTTTCCTTGGTGTATCCATTAAAAGTTAAATTTTTGCATGGCGGCGGCATAAAGTCGCCCGGCCACAAAACGGCCGGCCTCTACGAACGCAACTGCACGGCACTGCCTTCTTTAGGACCGAATGGGCATCTCTTCTCATACATGGGCGGCTCTAGACCACGATAAATATTTTGCATTCTGCGACAGTCGATGCAATTCTTTCATCGAGAGGTGCGAGCGATGTGTTTTTCTGCAGTGGCTAATTTTGTCGGCAGTGGAGTTCTGGGCGCCGTAGGCGTAGTTACCATGACCAAGGTGAAGCACCGTCGCGAATTGCTTTTCGCATCGCTGCCCACGCTTTTCGCAATTCATCAATTCACCGAGGGATTCGTCTGGCTGGGATTGGATGGGATTTTATCTCCTGCGGTGACGCATGACATGGCCGCGGCGTTCATTCTCTATGCGCAGGGCCTCCTTCCCTTCTTGTTACCTCTCAGCGTGTTTCTGTTTGAGCCTGACAGGAAGAGCCGCGCCCGCATGAAGCCGTTCCTCATCCTCGGCGCAGGGACAACGCTCTATATATTGTGGGCACTGATTGCGTACCCTTTGGAAGTGTCCGTCAAAGGGAACAGCATTGTTTATATCAATCAGGCGACAAACAATACGGCGGTCGCTGTGCTCTATGTGATTGCAACGTGCGGTTCGCTGTTTTTTTCGAAGATCAGGTCCATGGTGGTCTTCGGCGCGGCGAATCTCGCGATTCTCTTGATTGTGATGGCCTTCAAACGGTATGCATTCACCTCGCTGTGGTGCGCGTATGCGGCTATCGCAAGTGTAATTATCCTCTACTACTTCTGGCGAAGCACTGAAGACCGGCCATTCTCCTACGCGGAGGCCCTGCGAACTTAGGGCGCATGGGCCGGACTTAAACTCGGGCTGAGTAATTGGCGCGCCTCGTTGATGCCCGTAAGCGAGGAGTTCATTCGATGTTGCCGTAACACAGCAGGAAGCCTTAGTTCAGGGAGATAAAAACGATGCAGATCAAGGATAACGTCTTCATTGTCACAGGCGCTTCGTCGGGAATCGGGCTGTCCACGGCGATTGCACTGTCCGAGCACGGCGCGAAAGTCGCCCTGCTCGCTCGCAGCAGCGATGCCCTGCAAAAGTTGTCGCAACAACTTCCGGGCAGCTTTCCCGTAACGATGGACATGACGAAGTTTGACCAAGTGCGTGGAGCTGTACGCGCTGTGCAGGAGCATTACGGGCGCGTCGACGGGCTCATAAATAATGCGGGGCGCAGCTATGGCGCTTCAATCGAGAAGATCGAGCCCGCGATTTTTGACGAAATTTTCCATCTCAATGTGTTGGGTCCAATTGTCGCGATGCAGGCCGTGATTCCGCTGATGCGGGCGCAGGGCGGGGGAAGCATTGTGAACATTAATTCGGGGACGGCGTTCATGACGATTCCTCAATACAGCGTGTACTCGGCTTCGAAGCGGGCGCTCGTTGGATTCAGCCTCACGGCACGCGCCGAATTGGAAAAGGACCGCATCGTCGTCAGCGAAATCTATCCGTTCATTACCGCCACAAACTTCGGCAAGAACAGGATGGGAAATCCAGGCAACGGCGGGCCGGCAGCCAATTATGCTGAAGGCGACAAGCCTGAATTTGTTGCAGGCCTTGTTCTGCAAGCCATCGAAGAAGGGGAGGCTCAGTATTTCGCAAATGACCGCCTCCGGAAAATGGCCGGCGGCGTCAGCGCTTGAATTGGAATTTTCAGGTGCCGGACTCTTTGCCTTGCAAGCGCCGGGTTTAAATTCAAATTCATCTAACGTTTCTGCGTGCGTTAAAAAAGGAAATTCTCACGCGGGACGATGTTAGCTTGCCCGCTTCGTGGTTGCTCGGCGAGGTTTCGGCTTGGTCTTGGGTTTGAGATTGAGCGCCACGGCGGCACGGATGAGTTCCTTCAAGGCTGGCTCATTGATTTTCTCGCCTTCGCGGATGTCGATCGCGCGCCTGACATTTCCGTCGAGGCTGGAGTTGAACAGGCCTGCAGGATCTTTCAGCGTGGCTCCCTTGGCAAATGTCAGCTTGACGACTTGCTTGTAAGTCTCTCCTGTGCAGACAATTCCGCCGTGGGAAAAGACGGGAGTCCCCATCCACTTCCACTCTTCGACAATCTCGGGGTCGGCCTCGTGGATGAGATCGCGCACTTTCGCGAACATTTTGCCGCGCCAATCACCAAGTTCCTTGACTCTCTCGTCGATTAATGCCGAGGCAGATTCATCAGGGACGGATTTTTTCATTTGGGAAATCTCCTATTTGTGTCCCTACTTTAACTACGCTTGGCGTAACCCGCAAGCACTGCCGGTGGAAGTCGCTTCTCGCCTGACCGGCCTGCAAATCAATAATTTTTCACTATTCTACAAAACTTGTTCCGGGACGTAGATTTTGTAGCACCGACGTCCGGCTGGCGTGTTTTCGTGTGGGATGGCTCAAAATCTAAACCCGCCGGCGGGACGCCGGCGCCACAAAACTTCTTCGGCCTTTGCACCTTCTCCGGAAGGAGCACGCCAAGTTCGCCCCCTATGGTTGACCGAACCGAAAAATCAAAGGCGAATCCATGACTTCCGTCCAAAATGCGCCTGAAGTGACTACTTGATCTCCACGAGTTCGATCGCCTCGCGGCTCGGGCCTTCAATCATCACGGCGCGCGAATCACCCAACTTGTAGGGCTGCTCCAGGAATTTTACGTTTTCATTGTGCAGCTTGGCGATCCAGGCATCGAGGTTCGTGACGCTGAGCCCGACGTGATCAGCCAGATGTCCGCGAGTGCTTACAAGTTCACGGCTTCCCTGCCTCGCGTACCACATCATGGCCACATCATCGAACGTAACTCCGGCCGATGGCACGCGGATCGTGCCTTCCTTCTCCAAGCCTGGCCAGCTTGGCTCGCCGCGAGCGACTTTGCAATTTGCTTCGGTGTGCGACGTTTGTCCAGCGGCAGGAAGAGGAACAGTAGCGTTCAAGTGCTTTTGATACCACAGCTGCGCGCAGTATGGATCTTCCTGATACATGTGCACGTGATTGAAGCGCTCGACCGGCATGTCGCCCTGGTACTCGATGATGGCTCCGTCAGGTCCTGCCATGTAAGCAAATCCTGGTCCCCCGCGTGGCTCGACACCGTGCGCTTTGGCATCGGCAATCTGCGGCTTGGTGAGCCCAAGTATTCCGCCTGTACCGGGCCAGGTATCGCTGCTGACAAACACGAAGCCGCCTTCGTCCGTCGTGTAAAGTGGTAGGAGATGGACCTCTTTCCTCTGCTTATACATTTCCATATTTTTTCGCACGTCGACCACATGCCAGCCGAAGTGCCAAATCGCTGTTTGCGGATCGGTGGCAGGCGGCTTGCTGACTTTTGTGAACAGAACGTACACTTTGCCCGTCTTCAAGGCAGGAAGGCCCGCGAAAGTCGTTTTCGATGTGCTGGGAAACTGCTTCGTATAAAAATCAATTGCGGCGTCAGGGTCCACCGAATTGAGATGAAGGTGATGAAACCCCGGCGCAGGCAGCGCATCGGCTTTGCTATTTGTTTGAGCATTGCTCGCGGGCGCGAATATCGCGGCAAGAATGGCAGTCAAAAAGAAAACACTGATTTTCAAAGTGTCACCATATTTTCAATCAGAGCAAAGTTGTCGAGTTCAATTCAATGATCGGCCAAAACGTTATGCCCTCCGGCAACTTGTGTCAACCTCGACTGCTTCGTGGCTTTGTTGAGCCGCGAAAAGCCGCGCGAGTGGCGACACACGAGAATGTAAAGGGGAGACATAATGTCATCGCATAGCGCTCTCAAACCCATGTCGCGAAAGAAGATGGCCGCGTAACACCTCGAATCCACATGCAGTTTCGCCGGTGTAACACGGCGTTCACAATTGAGTCATGAAAGGGCAATGTCCACGTAATATTCTTTGGTTTCCCGAAGGACGTTCTTCTTCGCCTGCTCCCCAACTTCCCCTACGGTCTTTAATATATGCTTTGGAATCCCTCGGAAAACTTGGTACAAATGCTAAATACGGCCGCAAAAATCGCAGGATGGATAGGCGTATACCTTCTAGGAAGTTGCCTATATTTCTCCTTCACATACGGCTTTGTGATGAGGATACCGGCATTACTGATTCCGACATTAATGCCACTGAGCGCTTTGAGCGCGTGGGTTAGCTGGCAAATTGAAAACGAGATTCAGCCTGCACATGTCAAACCTTCCGTGAATACGGCTAAGGCATCGATACTGCCGCTGCTATATATGTCTGTGGTTTATTCTTCTGTGGTAGAGGGATTTCTGTATGAATGGTTCTTGCATGGCGATCTGCGCCCCGTGTTCCGCATAGGACTAGACTTGCTTTTTCTGTCCCCATTTTTTACGGATGCAGCAGCGACATATGTGTATGAGCGTCTTCTTGGTGAGGACCACCAGTCTGCTACGGACTACATAGCCACGCGTCTGCCCTCCTTCGTTGTGCCCTTACTTGGAATTTGGCTTGTTTTTTCTGTTGTAGGGAATGAAATATCCAACCCTGTATTAAGTTTCATGGTTTTCGATTTTGGAATTATCGTTTGGACTGTTTTTTTTACATGGGCAAACCAGATAAACCTTCCGGAAAAATTACGCACTTCGCGATATGGCTTCTTGAGACGACTCGGTGTACTCAATGACGTCCTGTCACGGCCACTAGGGCGAGTTTACCGATTTAAGTTATTCGGTTCCTATCTACTGGATCTTCTAATTCTTATATTTTCTTTGGCCGTGGCATCGGAATTCTGGCTCGCCGATGTTGGGTCTGCAACCACATTGGCGATAATTATGGCAGTGACTTTCGCCGTTTGGAAAATCGGTGAAATCTGGATGGAAAACCGTAAACAACGCGATCGTAATCCCACTCTAAAACCCATCGCTGAAGAGTCCAGACAGATAATCCGGTGGTCGATTGGAAGTGCGTTATCTTCCTTAGAGCGTGAAACTTTCCCGGTTGAAGAGGCCATTCAACATGTCTTGAACCTCAAAGATCCTGCCCCCAACATGCCTGCTCACCGTCGAGAGTTCGTGACGCTGCTGGAAACACGAATTGCCTCAGGTGAAATCGACAAACGAACCGCAACCTGCGGCACGATTAATCCTGGTCCCCACCGCACCGGCGGGGACGAATTTGTCTTCCACGAATTGCAACAATCAAAATAAAAATTTCACGCCGAGCTGCATGGTTCTGGGCTGATGCGCGTCCACAGGATGCAGAAAAGAACTCGATCCAGCGCAAGCTGAATACGGTGCCGTTTGGGCGAAACATGTAATCACATTGTTGCCTGTATTCCCCGGGTTGGCTGGATCGTAGATTCGAAATTGCGTGTGGTTGAATGTGTTGTAGGTCTCGATGCGGAATTCAAGAGATTTGGATTCTTTTATCTTGAAATCCTTGATGAGCGAAATGTCCCAATTGAACTGACTGGGATTATTCAAAAAGTTTCTTCCGGCATTTCCATAAGTCAGGCCCTGTGGCGCGACGAACTGAGCCGGGTTGCCAAGGAGAGGCCCTTGCGTTGAACCCGTGGATGACGACCCTGTTGTAGCCACAACACTTGGCGGATTGGCGACTACGTCTGGATAGGAACCCGGCCCCAATCCGGCGGCCACTCCGGCATTGTCGAGTGAAGAGACTGCCCCCGTCGAACTTCCACCATTCAACACGCTAAAGGGAGTCCCGGTTGCGAAAAGCGTAATACCAGAAATTTGCCACCCTTCAAAATAGCGCTTATTCCAGGCGGACAGGTCGTCACCTTCCTTGCTCCACGGCCCTAACGCATCGATTATTTTCATGATGCGCGGTTTTTTGGTCAGCTCCAGCTGGTATACGTAATTGATATTCAGCAAATGCCGCTGATCGAAGTCGGAACTGGCCCAGTTCTGTTGCAAGTTATAGGCGTTGATAAACGATGCGGAAGTGCGGTCCGATGAGTCATCGAAGGAATGGCTGTAGCTGTAAGAAACTCCGAGCGTGAGCGGACCGGCGTCTCGCCGCAGCGTAATTTGCAACGCGTTGTACTTGGAACTGGCCACATTCTGCAGAGAGAAAATTTGTCCCATACCGGGTGCAATTGCAGTTCCCGGCTGACGCAAGGCGTTCGGCGTCGGTATCTGAGAGTTGACCCCGGTGCAGGCCGCTAAGAGGTTAACGTACCCAGGTTGACCTGGGCTGATGGATTGTCCATTGACTTGGAATACGCCCTGGTTGAACCCGAGACACGTGTCAATCGTCAGTGGTTGTCCGGGAGCGAAGGGATTCTGCGACGCGTTTACTGGGATCAGCTGATTCACTTGAAGCTCCGCGGCCAGATTCGTTCCCTTGCTGCCAACGTAGGCGATCGATCCAAGCATTTTCCACGGCAATTGGTGCTGCACGCTGAAGCTCCACTGCTGCACGTAGGGCCAAACAACTTTTGTGGGAATTTCGGTTACGTTCAAAGGAAACGCGCCGGGGCCGGCGGTTGTGCAACCTGTCCCAGCAGGGTTTCCGATGCAACCCCAACTGGTTGGATAGTACTGCGTCATATCGAGGACGCCGCCCATCGGCCCAGCGCTTCCTTCGAGCGAACCTGTATTTGCTTCGTTCCCCGTTCCATGTTCGAAGAAAACTCCGTAGCCAGCTCGAATCGAAGTCTTGCCCGAGCCTGTGGGGTCCCAGGCAAATCCTAATCGGGGGGACGGATTCAACCAATGATTCGACATGCAACCTGCTGGGACTCCTTTTACTCCGCATTGCTGAATGCCATTAATTAAATGAGGGTCCACATTTGACAGGTTGATTGGCACGGGGGTTCCGTTCGAAAGAAGCAAGGTGCCAGATTGGGGGTCCACGGTCACTTCGGACGCGAGCGCCGCGCTGAACTGGGAAGGAACCCAGTTATAAGACTGATTATATTTCTCATGATATAACCCAAAAATGCTGAAGCGGATTCCCAGGTTCACCGTTAAGTGTGAAGTAATTCTCCAATCGTCCTGAATGTAAGGTTCGAAAGTACGATAACTGTTGTGATAGACGCCTTGCGCACTGTCCTGCTGAAAGCCTTGAATATGCGGAGGGCCGGGCAATTGAACCAATTGTCCGGATTGATTTCGCTGCGTGCCGATCCAGCTTCCCAGAAAATCGGCAAATGCATTTCCGCTGGTGCTCCGTGTGCCGACGTTCGTAAAGGTTGCGATGCCCTGGATGGCTCCGCTATTAGCACCGACTGGCGGATTTGTCTCGTTGCGCTGCGCAATGACGAATTGCACGCCGGCGCTCAAAGTGTGCTTGCCATGAACAATCGTCGCATCATCTCGCATCATGTAGGTCGGGTTGGAATGATGCCAAGGCATATATCCAGTATCGATAGCGAATCCTGATCCGCCGTAGGCGGAATTCGTTCCACCAATGACAATGCTCGGTAACGCATTGATGTTCGCGGCAGCAGTAGGAAAGATGGAGCCCATACCACAAGCTGTCGCGGGATTGATCGGATTGCTCGGGCTGCTCAAATTGCTGTCCTGAACGCAACTTGGGTTGCTATTAAAATAGGAAGGGCGCGCGAGGTTGGCATTCAAGCCGGGGATATCTGTCAAACGGATGTGGTCTGTGGAAAAGCTCATCGCCGCGTCATTTACGAAATTACTGCTGATCGTGCTTGTCAGATGCGCGACCACGCTGAGGCCGGGCCCAACAAATTGGTTTTGAACCGTTGGGTAGACTTGAATCGAAGGATTATTTTCCTGAACGTAGCCCCACTGCGGTGTTAGGGAAACGGTCTGCCAAGCATCATGAATGTAACGAATATAGACTTTTTCCGTGGGCGTAATGTTGTGATCGACTCGGAAAAGATCTTCGTGCCAGGTTGTCAGCGGAGAGAGCGTGGCTTGGAAGCAGGAATTAATGGAAGAGTTGCAACCGATTTTGGAATTTGGAGCGGGAATTAAATTGGCATTCAGAATGGCTCCGGAAATGGGATCAATCGGAACCAAATTGCCGGGATAAGTTTCGAATCCATTTGGAGCGGGCGTGCCCGGGCAGTTCGTATATAGGCCCGTACGCGTAAAAAAAACAGAACTGCCGGGAGTAAATCCGGCCCTGCCACCGCCGGCCGCGGGACAAACATCGCTGAAGTCACCGTATTGGCTATAGTCGGTTGGAAATGGCGCGACCGTATTATTGCCGCAATATGGATTGGGCCCGCCGTTGTAGGCGGAATCGTGCGCCTGACTGCAATTTCGTTCCTGCATGGAAGGGACCGCCTGGTTGAAATCCTGCGGCGCGCGATCGTGGTGATATTCTTCGGAAACAAAAAAGTAAGTTTTACTTTTATCTTCGTTGTAGTGCCCCGGAATATAAAAAGGTCCGCCAATCGTAGCGCCCTGATCGTATTTATGATAAAGAGGCGCGGGGCCCGGAGGATCGAAAAAGTTTCTGGCGTTCAAATGATTATTACGCAGGTAAAAATATGCGTCGCCGTGAAACGCCGCGCCACCAGATCGTGTAGTGGCCTGGATGGTGCCGGATGCGCTTCGTCCATACATGGCGCCGTAGTTAGAGGTCAGAACCTGCATTTCGGAAATGGCGTCAACGCTGGGATAAACGATCAGGGCACTGCTGCTTCCATTGATGCTCGCATTTAAGATGTCGCCGCCATCTACTTCATACGTGTTGTATTCCGTGCGCCCGCCATTGACGCTGTACTTCACGCTTCCCTTCACTCCCACCAGCGCTTCATCCTGGCCAGATTGATTGCTGACGCCGGGAGCCAAAAGAGCGAGCTGCGTGAAATTGCGTCCGTTAATCGCCAGCGTCACTATTTCCTGAGTCGTTATCGTGCCGGACACGTGGGAGGATTCCGTCTCGACCTGTGTGGGAGCTTGTCCTTGCACATCGATGGAAGTATTCAACCCTGTCGGAATCATGGTGGCGTCGAGCTTGGCTGTTTGGCCGCTAGCGACGATCACGTTCAACGCCTGAAAATCATTGAAGCCAGGGACAGATACCGTCACTTTGTAAGAACCCGGCGGCAATTCCGTGACAGTGTATTCTCCCTTCTCGTTGCTTGTGGCTGTGCGCGAGACGCCTGCACCGTTCGTAACATTGACGGTCGCTCCAGGAATGATAGCCGGCGTATTGTCCAGCACTGTGCCGGAGATCGAAGCGATTGAATTTTGCGGCGCGGCAGAAGCCGGCGTGCCAAAAGCAAATATTAGTAATAGAGATGCGAGGAGAGCAAAAACAACTGATCGTTTCACCTGACTTGCTCCTGTTCTAGGGCTGGGAAGTACCGGATTCGAAAAGTACGGGCGCATGGTGCCAGTACTTCTGTTACGGGTCGATGAGTCCGAAGTTAAAATAAGACCAACTTCGCTCAATTTTGCGTATGCGACTTTTACGGAAATGAGTTTCGTGAACAAAACTGTTCATTTCCGCCGATTTTGTTGCCTCATTTTGCAGCAATGGCTGAAGCGGCGGATGGTCGATCGCACAGCGGGATCGTCAGCAATTTTTCAAAACTGAAAAAATAGAAACCGAGAATGTCCAGCAGTTACAACGTCATGCGGGCGGAAAAATCTGGCAAAAAAAATCATTGCCCAAACTTATTTGCAGTTTTGGTTATTGCTGTTTAGTTCGCGTCCAGGAGTTTTATCTGAAATTCGTTCGCACGTTATTGTGACTTCATAAAACTCCGACAGAATGCCGGGCGTTGCGCGGCCTCGACGTGATCAGTTGCAAATACTGAACACAAAGAGGCGGCAACGATGTCACGCAATAGGTTGAAAGAAATGATCGATGACCTGACTCGGAGGGTTCGGTCCCTATGGGCATTGAGTCAATCCGAGTAGGTTGATAATCCACCCCAACGCTGTGGTGGTTTCATTCACCCCGCAGCCCATTCTTTGATTCTGATTGAGCCAAATAAGAAACGGGTGTCGTTCGTCCTGGAAGTGTGTCTGCAGGGATGCGATTAGGAACTTGATTCCAAAACTTGCAAGGAGAGAGAAAAAATGAAGAATTTGAAATTGCTTGCTGCGCCGTTTTTGCTCGCGGCGTCCTTGTGCATGGCTGGAACCAGCTATGCGCAAGCGCCGCAAATCGTTGCCGTCGGATCGTCTGGCGCGTTCACTAGCACAGTGGCCGCCATGACGTTGCCCGACTCCACACAGGGTTTCAGCAGTGCCGTTTGCGGGAGCCGAGTCTGGACCGCCGGCAACTCAACTGCCGCCCCGATCTATGCAGTTGACCCCCGCAGTGGCTCGATTCCGACTGAACCCGGAACGGTTGCCGTCGTTTGGGACAACGATGCGTCCCCGAACAACGTTTGCGTTTATTTGTCGATTGACTCCATTGTTGGCCTGCGCCTGTTCCTGGCCCAGTCCGGCAGCGGCGGAGTGAGTGGCAACGGTTTCCTCCATATTGATCCCTCGGTTTCCGGAACTCCTGGCCCCACTGGAGTGGCGGGAGTCGCCGGCGCCAACAAAGTCGGATTCGTGACGGACACAGTTAACAACACGTGCGGCAACGGCTCACAGGCTTGCGGTTTGCCGCCAGCCGTCTACGCATTAGTGAACGGCGCACACTTCAACGTTGCATTTTCGGACATCCGCCCGGATGACGGACAGTACGCCTATGGGCGCGCTGCCTGCGCCCCCGCGGACGAATCTTCCTGCTTCGGATACGGCCCGTTGGGCGGAGTCGGCACGGCTATCCTGAGCTCCTTTAACAGCAGCAACGTTGCAAACGTTGTTGCCTTCAGCATCAGCGGCGGAAGTGACGCGTTTTCACACCTCACCGTTCCAGCCACGAAGGTACTCAACATCGGCGCTTACCCAGTCATGTTCTTCTACAATGCACTTGACACGACTGCCGGCGGGTTGGGCGCGCTCCTCCCGAAGAATGCACTCTCTCACGCCATCGAAGGCCTCCTCACTGGCCAGCTCGGTCTGACGCAGGACCTGTATGGACAAGCCACAACTGGTAAGGTTATGGATGTCATCATCCGTGAACCGATTTCCGGCACCTACAACACCACGGAGTTCCAGATCGCTCACGACCGCGACGGAAACTCCGGCTTCAGCCAGGAAAGCGGCTTCACTCCGACCTCGCTCGGAACGAACTGCTTCGTCGTTCCCAGCTCGCCCACGTACGTCTCTCCGACACCGAATTGTTCGAACCCGATGGCCGTTCCTGGCCTCGCCAATCACCGGTATCGCGCCATTGGAACGGGTGAAGTGGTTTCGGCCGTTAACTCGACGAATGGCAACAACCGCTTGGGCTATGGCTTCTTCAGCCTGGGCACATTCGTTGCCTCCAAGGCCGGAAACACCCGCTACCTCCAGATCGACGGCGTTGATCCCCTGTATCCTTCGTACTCCAACGGCGTTTTCCCGACCTGCACCGGCGCATTTAACCTGGGAACCTTCTCCTGCCCCGCAGGCGTTGCCCCCACGTTTGATGGCGTCAAATCCGGCAACTACCGGGTCTGGAACATCATCCGCGCTCTCTATTACAGCTCCTACACTGCTCCATCGTCCGGTCCCAGTGTTCCGGCGCTGATCGCAGCGTCACAGGACCAAGCGCACACGGCAGCGGCCTCCGACTACGTTCCCTATCAATACTGCACCGCGGGCGGCAGCGGATCTTGCTCGACGTTCGCAACCAACATGACGGTGTTCCGTTCGCACTATGCGCTTCCGACCACGGTTGGATTCGCCAGCAACGGAATCGGCAGCGAACCAGTTGAAAACGGCGGCGATATGGCCGGCTCGATTTTTAACATCATCAACGAAGCTGACGCGTTCAATATCTCCGGGAACTCGTTCACGACCTGGATCCAGTAGTTTCCACTTCTTCTCAGGAGGGGCATGCGGTCACTTTACACGCCTGCCCCTCCTGACATTTTTAAACATTAAATTCACCTTCCTGTAGTTTCGTACGCCTAATATCCAGAAAAATCGAATCACGATGGAGGAGTTGGAATGAATGTAAGTTCTATCAGGCCAGCGAGACGCATGTTTCGTATGAAGTTTGCTTTCCTTGCTCTCTCGCTTTCACTCAATGCCCACGCGCAGGCTCCTGCTTCCGGAGTGCAGGCAAATGGTGCTGGAAAATCTTCGACGAAATCCTGGCTCGCGCCGGCAAAAAGTTATCATGAAGATTGGGGCGTGATTTCCTTGAATGGCAACACGCTAATTCCGGAAACACCGGTTTTTGGGGCGCGCGATGACGCTCCAGAGAGCACATTCATACGAGAGCGTCTGCAAATGCAATGGCGCCCAGATGATCCTCTAGACTTGTTTGTAGTGCGGCCGAAGGGCGTGACAAAACCGCCTGTCATTATTTATCTCTATTCCTTTCCGCAGGATACGGAGCGTTTTAATAACAACGCCTGGTGCACTTCCGTCACCAGCGGCGGATACGCCGCGATTGGATTTGTGTCCGCATTAACTGGACATCGCATGGAGCACCGGGCCGTCAAACATTGGTTTGTGAGCGAACTTCAAGAGTCGTTGGGCGCCTCCACACACGACGTGCAAATGATCCTGAACTATCTTGAGACCCGCGGTGACCTGGACATGGACCATGTAGGGATGTTTGGGCAGGGCTCGGGCGGATCCATTGCCATTCTGGCTTCGGCAGCGGACTCCAGAATCAAGTCGCTTGATCTGTTGACGCCGTGGGGAGATTGGCCCAACTGGCTGGCTACCTCCAAGCTCATTCCTGAAGAAGAGAGGTCAAATTATCTGACGACTGAATTTTTGGCGCGTGCTGAAGCTCTTGAGCCGATTCAATGGCTTCCAAAAATAAAGGCGCAGAGCCTGCGTTTGCAAAATGTCAGGCAAGACAGTCAAATGCCCGACGCTTCAGAGTTGAAAATGGAAAGAGCTGCCCCCACCATGGCGGAAATTGACCAGTATGGAGACCCCGGCGCTCTTTATCCCAGAGTCAACAGGATGCTGGAATGGATCAAAGGACAAGTGAAAGCGGATTCCGCGACCACTGCATCGAGTACGAAGTCCGACCGCGTACATTTTTATCCGGGAAGAGGCAAGGCTACGCCGCCAATCCCTTTGCCCACGGCTTCTGGAACTGCTCCAACGCAAACACAACCTTAAGTGAGCTGGAAACAATTTCGGCGCTGTCGTGGAACATTTGACGACTCTTAATGAGTCATTGACATTGGTGCCGTAAGGTTTCCTTTCAATTCATCGGAATCTCAACTTTGCCACAGAGTCCAAATAATCACGCGCAGCCATTCAGCAGCCCCACCCTCCAACTGGAGGACGAGCGGAAGCGGCTTCTTCGTGCCTATGAATCTCGAAAAGAAATAAACACGCCCTTTGATTTTTTTGCTCTTTATAGCTGGCAGGAACGTCAGCTGAAAATGTTGAAATATTTCCGCAAATTAGGCATGTCATCGTTGAGGGAGTCGCGCATTCTGGATATCGGATGCGGATCGGGCGGCACACTTTGCAGGCTTCTGGATTTTGGAGCAGAACCGAATAATTGTTTCGGGATTGATCTTGTGCCGAAACACATACAGGCCGCGCGCAGGAATCATCCTAATTTTTCATTTGTTGAGGGCAGCGCGGCACAGCTTCCCTTTGGCGATGAAGAATTCGACATCGTTCATCAGGCGACAGTGTTCACCTCGGTGCTTGACCCTAACATCAGGAGGGCGATTGCATCGGAAGCACTTCGTACGCTTCGCCCTGGCGGCCACCTGATATGGTATGACTTCGCTTATTCAAATCCTCGCAACCCCAATGTTCGCGGCATTGGACGAAATGAAATCCGCGAGCTATTTAAAGGCTGCCATCTGGAATTCCACCGGGTTACGCTCGCGCCTCCTATTGCTCGACCTTCAATTCGAGTTTCGATCTTTCTTTGTCGCTTATTATGGAATTTCTCATTCCTTCGATCACATACACTTTGCTTCGTTCAGAAACCGATTCCTGTTGCCAATTGAAATTCTTCAGATCCCGTTTGTACCATTTACTCATGAAGTTTTAAATTTACAGTAACAATTGGCCTTCACGAATCATTACGAGGTTGAAATTATTACAGAAAAAAGTACTCAGAAGATTTATACGGAATTGAAAAAACTACATCGCCTTCCGAATCTAACCGTTTCGTTAGTCTTATAATTTTTTTAGAACTGTATCTTGCTATTCACATCACTGACATACCCTCTTCATCTATTTCAGAAGCTTGGGAATCCGGAAACCCGCCCAGGATAATCCTAAGTAAGATAGGAACATTAAATGCGTCGTTTGTGGATTCTACTGAATCTGTTTTCTGTTTCCTTATGCCTAACGGGCTGCGGGCTCGTGGGCGGATCGAACAATTCAGGGTCAGATCCGTTCTCCATCACAAACGCATTTGCCAGTATTCAGGCGGGAGGCGCGCCCGTAACGTTGGCCGCAGCATCATCCTCCAGCCCGGAGCCTGTCGATTGGTCTTTAACATTCGCCAATCAAGGATGCTCGCCTGCATGCGGAACCCTGACGCCCTTTGGAAATACCAGCGCCACTTACACGCCGCCCGCCGAGTCTCCGAATTATGGTACGGCAACAATTACGGCCGCATTGAAAAGTAGTCCCAGCACGATATTCGCTTTTAATTTTCAGATTACTCCAGGACTGAGCGTCAACATAAGCAACAAGTTCTCAAGCATTACGGCCGGCGGGTCACAAGTGCAAATAAACGCCACGGTGACCGGCGATTCAGCAAATGGAGGAGTAACCTGGGCATTGACGGCTGGAGGAAATAGCTGCTCGCCGGCGTGCGGAACGCTTACTCCATCTACAGGCTCCCCAGTACTGTCCGCAGTTTATGTACCCCCCGCAACACTTCCAACGGGGGCAAGCGCCTCTCCCACAATTTCGGCTACGTCCGTCACCAAATCATCAAAGTCGGATAATTTCACTTTTTCCATCGTTACAGCGTTCACGAGATTGAAAGGAAGCTACTCGTTGCTTCTCCGCGGATATGACCTTGCTGGATCTCCCATGTCTATGGCGGGAAGCGTCACGGCGGACGGGCAAGGAAACATAACTGCCGGAGAATTTGACGCAAACAATGGAGGCGGCATCACGAGAATTGCCGGACCTCTGATGGGAAGTTACTCGATCGATCCATCGTTTAACAACGTGACGAGAGGCCGAATTGTCATCACGAATTATACTTATCCCGGCACCAATATAGGAATTGCCTTCGACTTTACTCTTTCGGCTGACGGCAAGGGCGGGCGAGCTGTCGAATCCGACGGCACCGGCTACATAAATTCGGGAACGCTTCTGCAACAGGATTCCGTGGCACTTACGGCTGCCAATCCTTCAGGAACATACGCTTTCGGACTTGATTCCGATTCTCCTGTTGGCGGTCGCACTGTGGAGGCCGGACGATTTGTTCTTGCGGCTGGCGCAGTTACGGGCGGAATTGCAGATCAGAGTACGGCTGGCAACTTGACTCCGACATATGCTGCCGAGCCGATCACCGGCGGATCTGCAACAGCTCCTGATTCTTCAGGGCGCGGGACATTGACGCTAACCGTCAAAGGGAATTCCTCAACTTTTGCTTACTACATCGTGAATTCCACGCAACTCAATCTATTGCAAATCGATCGAGCGTTGACGTTCGGGACTGTGCAAGCCGGCGTGGCATACGTGCAGAAGATGCCATTTAGCGCGGACAGCGTGAATACAACGAGCGTGCTGCAGATGACCGGAATGGACACTGTGCCCGGAACAACCAATAAAATTGGCCCCGACGTGATCATTGGGGTTCTGAAGATTTCAGGCGGAAATCAGTTTACGCTGACATTCGATGAAAATGATTTGGGAACTGTGCTTCCTGGACATCCAGCAAATGGGAACGTTTTCTTTGACCCCACAACCGGTCGAGGAACATTTTCAGATGTTGGTGGCTTCGAGAATGCCTTTATGGATGCCTCCGTCTTTTATCTATACGACGCAGGCAAGGCATTTATTATCGATGCGGATATTTCGACTTGTGCCCCGCCGCCCGCTGTGGTGCCTCCAAGTTGCGTGATTTCTTCAAGCCCAGCAACGTCCATCACGAACAATGCATTCTCTGGAACTTTCACGACGCAAGCGTCCGGCCCGTTTAATGCGTCAGCCATCAGCGGAAACTTAATCCTCGGTTCTGGCGCGACGGTCATACCTGATATTCCAGACATAGAAACAGCCGTTACTGCCAATCCCGCAGACGGGACATTCGCCGCTGTAACCGATCTGGACTCTTTGCTCACTCAGTCGGCAAATCTTCGGAATTACAGTTTTTCCGGAACTTTTGCCATCAAAGATCCCACTCTAGGAGTCGGCGCCGCGACCTTGCCCGCATTTATTTTTGGCGATTTCGTCATTACCCCCACGCCTGCATCTTTTTATATGATTGCCCCCAACCAATTTGTACTGATCGGAATGCAACCGGGCCTTTATTCGGGGATTTCGTACATAGATCCCCAGTAAATAAAAATCAGGTGAGCGCGGCTTCCCGTTCAATTCTTAATTCATCACAATATTATTTTAGGGATAACTTCGAGCGCGAGAGCTTCAGGATTGCCGGAAAGAATTGCTTTGGGTGGGAGCAGTGCGGGGGAATTTAATCGTCTGAGGCGATGCTGCTGTGCTAAGGATCAAAACTGAAAAATGAATCGTTCATGTTCCACACTGCTGGAGAATTGAAATTTGGCATGCTTTCGTGAACCATCATGATCCTGGTTCTCGACGCACAAATAAATCCAGCTTTCTTCATGCTTGCCAGAAGCTGTGAAGAAATCGGATCCGTATCATAAATAGCCCATCGGACACCCAACGCCTTTTCCTGAAGTGCCAATCGAACTAATTCCGGAATGAGGTCCCTTGCCATCTTTGCCGTCTCCAACCGCCACTGGCAGACTCTTGCATACCGGTCGTCCGATCCGCACTTTACGATTACGTAATCGGATGGCTTGGAATCGAACGCGAATCGCACGTATTGCCCGTCCAGATACCTCCATTTTAATGAGCATCTGTCTTCAAAGAATGACAGCTGCGTTCCCTTTGGCGAAATCGGCTCGGCGCCCAACGGGACGGTCCGGATATTCTTGGCGGCTGGGAGCGCTAAATTTGCGATGGACCATCCGACGCTTTGACCCACTCCTGCGGCAAACACTGCCGCGCGTTGGCGGGCATTTATATTTGGCAACTCCGCGGCGGCTCTTCGGGGCCTCAGCGTCAACAGGCATTCCCATAGGGGAAACTGAAGCGGACGCAGACCCACTCGCCTTGTAAATACCTGATTTTTCTCGTTCGTTGAAGCAAATATGGGCCCCCAACCAAGGGCGGTGCAGTGCTTGAATAGTTGATCCAGAATAATGATGAAGGTCGGCCGGTTGACATTCTCAAATCCACGAATTTTAATTTTCCGAAAATCTTCATGGACAATTGAAAATTCGGATTTCGCAGGAACGAGCTTTTCATCACTGTAACCGACGCGAAACGGGAATAAGCAAGTGTGGCCCACGATTCGCCCCTCGTCCGTTTCCAGCAAGGCATGCCAGGCGGGTCCGGCCGGGCTGCGTTGAACCCAGTGTTCGAATTCTTCGATTGGAATTCGAGCCTTGGTCAGACGATTGTATTCAAGAAGGATGGCTTCGTTAGCGACCCTGTCGAGGGGTCCGCGGGCGAGCCGCAAGTTAAGCATCGAGGGAAATCCCTTTCAGCAACCCCGCATTTTGAAACCGATGTAAACACACCGGAAGAAATTGATCCGTACTCATCCATTCTTCCTGAAATTCGGTTCGCTTTTTCGCGCAATTCCAGAAGACCTGATTGATCTTGTCGGGCACCTGGATTGGATCGATGGGATTGTGCCACACAATTGAAATTCCGCCCCAGCCCCAGGTTCGACTTTCATGAAGTATTTTGTCCGCTACCGCTTGCGGATTTTCACCTGAGCCTCGGCATTCGGCTTCCAGACCGCCATCCATTAAAACTAACGGAAATTCGAGGAAGGAAAACGGCGCTTCTTTTTCGAAATCATATGGAGGATATGGAAAACTTGCGCCGCTTCGAAATCCCACTTTTTCCGGAAAACCTATGCTGGAATCGAAGTGAAATGCGGCGCGTTCTGTTTCGCGAAACAAACTGTCTTGACTCCCGAATCGCAACCAGTGCTGGCGGCTGCCGGTCGGATATTTTCCAACCGCAAGTTCGAGTGCTTCAGCCTCAATGCGCAGGGAAGAATCTTCCACAATGCTTTTGTAAGATCCATGTAAATTAACCGAAAATCCTTTTCTGTTTACGTCATTCAGGGAGGCGGCAATTTCATCTAATCGATAATCAGGGTCTCTGCGGTGACCGTGACGCGCCACAGCGAAAAATGTCGAACGGAAACCCATCGCCTCCATCTTTTGAATGAGCGCCGGTAAATAATCGCCTATACGGTCTCCACGAATCAGTTTCAGCAGCATGAGTAAGTTGTCACAGAAGAAGCTCGCGTTTCGATACATGCGGCAGGCAATGACAAGGTTTTTGAAAAGGCGTACCGCTGCGGAGGACTTTGTCGTATAGGTGTAATCAATGTCGTGCGACGGGAGAACGATGTGATCCGCATTTTTTATCGGACAGGGCGCCTTAGCAAGCGCTTCAACCGTATTTCCGTTGCGAAGGGCATTTTCCATCCAGGCCATCAGAATCGCGGCGTAGGGCTTCCGTGGAGTGATTTCAAATTCTGCGAATGCGGTCTCCGAATATGGAACCCGCCCGACCGAATCCCTTTTAGTGGAAATCACCTCATGGCCGCAAGAAAGCCAAACGAATATTTCTCCCAACCAATCCGGATTTCCTGTAGATGGGTCTACTCCATGCCACAGGTATACGTTTTCATTGGCATACGAATGCACTGTCAGAGGATCATTTTTCGAGGAGACTCGTCCACCCAGGTAGCGAGCTGGAATGTAAAATATCGAGGGGTCGGGAGAGGCAGGGGGAGTTTCCGTATAGAAGCATCGAAGTGCCTTCGAACTTGGGTCCGGGTCGCAAACTTTGTAGTTATAGATCGCTGCAAAGATTCGAAATGCGTAGGAAATACGGGAGCGTATTGGTTCGTTTATATTCTGTTGAATCTCCAGGGAAATCCAGGCAGGCGGGTTTGGCTCTGCGTTATTTGGAACGGACTTTTGACGGCTCTCAACAGCTGGCATCCCCGCTCCTCCAGTTTAGAGACGTAGCGGATCACCAGGTCGAATAAGCAGTACCATCAATTGCGATCGCCTGGGACTTCGAATGGATATCGAACAAATTGGAACCGTCAGAAGATTGCGTGTCAGGGGAATCCTGGAGCGATTGAACATTCCATTCTTTTTGACCGGTCATGGGATCGACCGGAATGCGCCTTAGGAATCGGACTCGATCGGTCGGACCGAAATTTACCCCCTTCACGAGAGTCTCCAGATCCGGAGGATAACCGTTACTTCCAACGGCCGAATGAATTAAATTTTTATCCGCCAAATCCTTATAGCGGTCGATCGCGTTGCGCATTTCCCTCAAATCGCGCCGAAGCTCAGTCTCCCTTTGCCGGACAATGGTCTGGCGGAACACGGGTAGCGCAGCCGAAGAGAGAATTAAAAGAATCGCAATGGACATTATCAATTCGAGAAGAGTAATTCCCTTCTGGCAGGGAATATTTCGGCGCGTTACTTCCAATCGGATTTTCATAAAGGGCTCCCGGATGTTCCGGCCGCAACGGCACGGGAAAGTTCAGCGGATATGCTCGACCGGTCTTCGTGACTGCTTTCCGTCTCTGCTCGGGAATGCAGTGATTCCAAATCAATCGATCTTCTCTGTGGAACATGCGTAAATCCAAGTGCCATGGATGCAAGAATTCGATAAATCGAGTCATTATCTGAACATCTCGCGCTTTGAATCAGCTGCGATACGCTGGCTCTGAAAGTGCGTTCGTTTACAGCGGATGGATGAACCGTGAACAGGCCTCCAAACCGTGCGCTCTCAAGTTTTTCTGACTTGCTTGAAACTTCCTGGACCAGCTTTTCGCCGGGACGCAATCCGGTGATCTGAATGGTAATTTCTTTTTCAAAATCCGCGTTCGATAACAGGATGAGATCTTTGGCAAGCTCCTGAATTTTTCTTGGTTTACCCATTTCCGGTATATAAATTTCTCCTTCTTTTGCTTCGCCTCCCGCGCACAGGATCAGTTGAATGGCGCGCCGCATGGAGATGAAATAGCGGGCAATATCCGGGTGCGTAATCGTCACGGGCCCGCCGTGCAGAATCTGGCGCTGGAATAAGGGGATCACACAACAGCGGCTGCCCAACACGCTTCCGAGGCGAACACTGGCGGTTCGAATACGGCCAACTTTCGCCGCGGAGTGAAACAACATTTCACCGATTCGCTTGGTGGCGCCCGATACGCTGACCGGGTTGACTGCATTCACCGAGGATATAAAAATAAGCCGCTCGACTCCGAACCCAGCCGCAATGTTGAGAAGGTTCTCCGTACCCAGAACATTTCCGAGAATAGCCTCGCAAGGATGCATTTCCGGCAGTGAAACATGGTCGTAAGCTGCGGCGTGAAAGATCACTTGTGGACAGAAAGACTGGCAGATCGATGACAATCGCCCTGCGTCACGAACGTCCGCGACAAAAGATTGAAGGTAAATCGAAGAGCGGCGCAGATTTACATCTTGCTCCAACTCAGAGAGTGCATTTACATCCCTATCCAATGCGGCAATCTTTTCGGGCGCTAGATGAATTAATTGCTTGACCAACTGGCTGCCAATGGAGCCTCCGGCCCCTGTAATCAGAATCCGTTTGCCCGTGTACATGGACAGAGATGCGCCGCTAAAGTCTGGAGCGTCGTTATCCCTGCCTTCGGGTTTTCTGGTTGATCGGGTCTTCATGCGGAGATAATTTTCACTCCACCTGCAAATTGATTTTGAGATTGAGAAACAGGCACGAAATAAATTTGGATCGCATGGTCTCAAAGCTTGCTTAAGGCGGACAATTCATTCAGCGATTTGAGTGTAGCCGCAAGGGGTAGATTAACCAGCCCCGTAAGCGCGGTATCCTGAGCCGGTTGAGTCTTAAGAAATTCGTGATTGCTGTACTGGCGGTCGCGATAGTCGCCAATGCGTTCCGCTTCGTACAACTTCTTGAATTCAAGAACGGCGTATTCGATATTCTTTTCACATTCAAATCCCAACCGCTCACGAATTTTTTCAAAAGACACACGGTAATTACGCTTATCGCCTTCCGGCGCGATTTCGATTTTCACTCCGGGGACGTGCTCGCAAATGATATCTCCCAACTGAGCAATCGTGAACGTAAGGTCATCCGATCCGGCGTTGAATATTTGCTTACTGACTTTCTCCGGCTCACTTTCCATTGCCAGGATGAATGCGCGGGAGATATCGTGCACGTGGATAAATGGACGCCATTGGCTGCCGCCATGCAGAGTAATTTTCTTTTCAGTCAGCGCCTTTATGGCAAGCACATTTACCACGAGGTCGAATCGCAGCCGGTAGGATGCCCCAAACGCGGTAGCCAGACGCAATATGGTGGGATGAAATTCAGGGGTTGCGGAGTCCAGTATAATCCCTTCTGAATCGAGCTTCGTGCTGGCATAAAGTGAAATCGGATTCGGCTGGGATTGTTCATCTACCAACTCATCCGAAGCCCCATACACGCTGCATGTGGAGGCAAAGAGGAATCTTGAAATGCCATAACCTTTGCAAATGTCGCTGATCATCTTTGTCGCCGCGAGATTAATTTCGACCGTTCGAGAGGGTTCAAGTGCGCAGGCCGCGTCACCCACGATTGCGCCTAGATGAATAACAGCGCCAATGTCTCGATAGGAACGGACAACGGACTCCACGTCCCGTGAATCTCCCTGGATCAGTTCGAAATCAGGGTGTGACAACAGTTCACGAATGCCCCCATTTCCATACATCAGGCTATCGAGAACTCTCACGCGATACTGTTTTGCGAGAAGTTGTCTTACGAGGGTAGAGCCAATATATCCGGCGCCGCCAATCACCAGAACGCCTTTCTTTGTTTGTAAGTCGCCGCCAAAGCTCGCAGGAATATTTCCGTTTCCATTGCCAACCGACAACGGCCGCACAATAGTTGTTGGATTCGCAAGCAATTCCCGGGTACTGGGAATAACGCGCGAAGGCACTTTTGCGTTCTTACAATTATCGAGCACTCGTTCCAGAGTTTCCTTGCCTGCGGTCGCCATGCAAATCAAAACTTCTTCAATTCCGTATCGGGCTGCGAGACGTTGCAGATCATTGCCAATTCCCAAAACAAGAGTTTTTTCGACCATCGCGCCGACTTTGTCCGGATCGTCGTCGATAAATCCGACCAAATCGTAGAAGGGGCTGGCTTCCAGTTCTCTGCGAAGCGTGATCCCGGCTCGCCCCGCGCCATACAGAACGACCCGCTTGGCGGAATATCCGGCAGCCAGCGTTTCTTTCCGCTGTTGGCGGTAAAGAATCCGGCGAAGCGCTCTTGCACTCATCGTTAGAGTCAGAGAGGCCAGTCCCTCAAGGGCGATTACGGCCATGGGAACTCTGATCCAACCGCTCCACACAGCATTTGCCGGCCAGACCAGACGCAAAATCGCCAGTCCAAGAGACACGATCAGGATCGATTTACCTGTTTCCAAAGCATCGGCAAACGAGACGAATCTCCAGATTTGCCGGTAAATGCCGCTTCTCCAATGAACAAAAAGTCGCAGCGAAACAAGAACA
Organism: Saccharimonadales bacterium (SeqCode); assembly: GCA_035486415.1. GTDB lineage: Bacteria > Acidobacteriota > Terriglobia > Acidiferrales > UBA7541 > Palsa-360. The sequence continues at coordinate 70,609 of DATHNC010000033.1, read as the reverse complement.
GGAACCCACACCAGAATTTTCGGCAGATCGGAACCCACCGGCCATCGATTGAAACTCAGGAAATACGCCAAAATCAAAGATGTTGCGAAGGAAACTCCGTCCACGATCATCTGATTCAAGCGGGAATACAAATCATATTTGTTTTTCATCGAGGGGGCAGGCTCCTGATCTGGCGAATTCGGTAATAATTTCAGCCGTCCAAATATCATCGGGAATGTTCCGGCAATCAGCTTTAAATCGTTCCAAAAGGAAATGTTTTCGCAATACTGCAACGCCACTTCGAGTTTGGCGGGAAGAATCGTGTTGATGTAAAAACCTTCCTTGTCGGCTTGGGCCGCAAGCAGTTCTTCTTCGTAAATGTTTATGGAAGCGCCGGTCATTCCCGGACGTGCGCGGAGAATATGTTTTTGCCGGTCCGTATAAATATTGACATACTTGCTCACTTCAGGGCGTGGCCCGACAAGACTCATGTGGCCCAGAAGCACATTAATGAGCTGCGGCAGTTCATCTATTTTCGTCACACGCAGCCACGCTCCCAGTTTTGTGATTCTGGGATCACCGGAGGCTGTCACAAGCGAGTTGGCAGCGGGCGCTTTGGCGGTAATCATCGTGCGAAATTTAAATATTTTGAATAAATTCCCATTCAGGCCAACTCTATCCTGGCGGAAAAATGCAGGGCCGGGACTCGTCAGCTTGACGGCAATTGCGACAACCGCGAATAGCGGCGACAACACAATCAGACCGATGAAAGCGCACATAGCATCCAAATACCGTTTACCCGCGTGACGGTAAAACATCATGGTCATAAATCCCTTTTTATTGATTTGTATTTCGTTCGTGTGAGTCGCGAAAGTTTTTCGGTGTCATTTTTTTCAGGTGTTGCTGGCCCCGGCCCCCGAAAAATAAACGTCCGTCATCTATCTCATATTTACGCGGTGAATCTCGGTTAAAGCTTCAATCACCTGATTGACTTCCTCATCGGTCATTCCCGGGAAAATCGGTAATGAAAAAGCCCCCTCGAAATGATTTTCAGCATTTACAAATTGCCCTTCGCGATACCCTTGTTCCCTGTAAAGATGATGCAAATGCAAAGGAATGAAGTGCACGGAAGTGCCGATGGAGCGGCTTTTCAGTTCTTCGACGATTCGATCTCGACTGATGCGCAAAGCGGATGAGTCGGCTCGAACCACATAAAGATGCCACGCGTTGTCGAGGGAACTTGTGATTTCTGGAGTGCGAAATCCGTCAAGCCTGCGCAGACTCTCGTTATAACGGGTAGCTATCTGCGCACGGCGAACACGCATGTCGTCGCATTTGGCAAGCTGAGCAAGTCCGATGGCCGCCTGAATATCGGTCATATTATATTTGTAGCCCGTTTCTAAAATTTCATACCGCCAGGAACCCTCTGCGGTGTAACGCTTCCAGGCGTCCCGGCTAATCCCGTGGAGATGCAGAATGCGCATTTTCTCCGCGTATTCTTCGTGAGGAGTTGTGGCCATTCCGCCTTCACCGGTTGTTAAGGTTTTTGTGGCGTAAAACGAAAAGCATGTGATATCGCCGAGCGTTCCAATTCTCGTTCCTTTGTATTGCGTGGGCAAGGCGTGCGCCGCATCTTCGATTACCTTGAGCTGGTGAGTGCGAGCAATTTCCAATATCGGATCCATATCGCACGGCAGCCCGCCAAAGTGAACGGGAATTATTGCTTTTGTCCGCGGAGTAATTGCCCGAGCGATCTGATCGGGATCGACCTGAAATGAACCCTTCTTGCAATCCACCAGCACAGGCCGCGCTTTTAGGTAGAGGATAACTTCACCCGTCGACGCGAAAGTCATGGTCGGAAGGATGACCTCATCGCCTTCCTTGATTCCAATGGCCAGGAGCGCAAGGTGGAGGGCGGCGGTGCACGAACTCACAGCAAGCGCATGTTTGGCTCCTACATAAGCTGCAAATGCCGACTCAAATTCGCGCACGCGTGGCCCGGTTGTAAGCCAGCCACTGCGGAGAACTTCCATTACGCCGTCCATTTCCTCTTGTCCAATAGCTGCCTTGTGAAATGGGAGGAACGCCTTCGCTTTTACTGTGGCTGTCGCACTCATGCAGATTCCCTTTCGGCTTAGTAAATTTTGAATAAGGTTCGGTGATTCGCATGCTGCGCTAAATAGAAGATTGCTTAAGAGACCGAAACTGCCTCAGCCATTCAGCGATGACTTGCGACCATTGCAAGTGAGTTTCCACATATTCGCGCCCGTTCCGTCCATACGCTTGCGCGAGGTCTGGATTTTGCGCTAATTCCAGAACGGCTCGCGCCAGCACCTCAGAATTTTCCGGCGCCACGACGATGCCGGCATTCGCATCGCGCACAAGGCGTGCTGACTCGCCTTTTCCCGCAAAAATTAGCGGCTTGCCCGAAGCGAGTATGGGAAATAATTTGGACGGCCGAGCGCCATCGAACAGCGGCAGGTCGATCAGAGAAGCAAGTCCCACATCGGCGATGGAGAAATAGGCGGGCAATACATCCAGCTGCACGGCATCGTGAAACGTCACATTGCGAAGGTTCAGATTTTCACGAAGCCGGACGAGCTTTTCTTTTGCGGAGCCGTCCCCTACAAAAAGAAAGTGAATATCGCTGCTGCCCTCCAACAGTTTTGCCGCTTTCAATATGTGTTCAATCCCATGCGCCAGGCCAAGAGTACCCGCCCAAAGAAATATCTTTTTGCCAGTCAGTCCAAGTTTTTCTTTCAAACTCGTGTCGGGCGACCGAGGCTGAAAGCGCACGGTGTCAGCCCCATTGGGAAGAAAAAGTAGTTTTTCAGCGGGCACGGACTTCTTGGTCAGAAGATCACTCCTGACTCCATCCGTAACCGCGTTGACGTAAGTGGCTTTCCGGTAGCTCCAGCTTTCAATTGCACGCATGCATTTGACCAGAAAACCTTCCTTCAGAAATCCTCCCTCAACAATTACGTCGGGCCACATGTCCGACACGTTGAAGATGAATGGCACTCTCCATAAAATTCCCGCCAGGTAGGCGGGCACGCTCAGAAAAATTGGCGGGGATTCCACAAAAATGTAATCCGGGCGTTTTGTCTTGAACAATCCGAAGAACGTCATCAGCGTAAAAGACCCATAATTCGCCATGCGCTTGGTGCCACTCCCCGTGGCGGGGTAAAGCCAGACGCGGTGAATGGTCACTCCATTTTTCTCTTCACGCTTGTACAGACTGCCCCGATAGCCGGGCGGAAATTTGCCATGCGGATAATTGGGAAAACCCGTGAGGACTTCAACCTCGTGTCCCATTTTTCTAAGTTCCGTCGCGACCGATTGTAAACGCGTTGGTGCTCCGCCGATCTCAGGCGGGAAATATTGAGTAATAATCAGAAATTTGGCAAGCGGTTGCTCGAGGTTGCGATCAGCCTCCGCGGGGTACACAAATCCAACCGTGTCCGAACCAAAATTCGCGATCTGCGAAATTTCCCTATGCATCTGGTTTTCCTGATCTGAAAGAGAAATGGTAAGGCTAACTGACGGAATACGCTCGCGCCCAAAGCTCCAGAGAAATCGCTCGAAAAATAGCTGCCGATGGAAGCGCCGCGGGAAAGCGGTGGACGAAATTTTTGCATTCGCGGGCAAATCGAACTTCGTCCATGAATCTGTTCATTCGTAGTTTAGGAGTGTCACATAACTCGCTATGGCCATTACGCAGTCCGGCGCGGACCCAGGCCGAATCGGGGGCGTCAAATCCGAGCTTCGTTTTCCGAAGCCGAATTGTTTCCGGCAAGGTGCCTTTAAGCGCGGTTCGCAGCATCCATTTGCTCCAGCCGCCCTGAAGCTTTAATGAGGTTGGGCAATTCACCGCGAATTCGACGAGTTCATAATCAAGAAACGGCAACCGGGTTTCCACCGAATGCGCCATTGAATTTCTGTCTTCGTGATGAAGCAAGGCGGGAATACTCGTTCGTATCAAATCTGTTTTCTGGCGCGCGGCAACACCATTCATCGCGCCCAAATCCGCATTGGAGTCCTTGTAATCTTTATGAAACTCCACCGTGCCTACGCGACCCGTCAAGGAAAGCGGGCTTCGAATGAGGCCAGGTATATATCGGGCCACGGAATCAGCGGTCCAGTAAAAATTCGAACCGCCAAAAATCCACGAAGCCGCCTCGCGAAAAAATCGCTTGTCCGTTTCCCGGACAAGTTGCATCAGGTAAAAATAAAAATATTTCTGGTAACCACAAAGAGATTCGTCAGCGCCTTGTCCGCCGAGCATCACGGGAACTCCGCAACGCCTGGCCTCTTTCATCACGGACCATTGCGCAAATGCGCTGGTTCCCAGGATCGGCTCATCATGGTGGTAAATCATTGTTTCGATGGTTTTCCAGAACGGCCCCGCCTGGGGAAATACTTCGTGGCCGATCCCGCCCGTGGAACTCAGGACGGTTGAAACATAACTGCGTTCATCCAACGCTTGCTCATCGAAGCACGCCGAAAACGATTGCAACTCGATTTCTGGCGCAATTTGCTTGGCCTGGCACAACACGGAAGATGAATCCAGGCCACCGCTCAGGGAAACGCCAACAGGAACATCGCTTCGAAGGCGCAATTTCACCGAAGTTTCGAATTTATGGCGAAATTCCTCGATCGTGTCCGCGACAGGCCTTTCAGGCATTGGTTCGATTCGCAAATCCCAGAACCGTCCAATTCTCGGACACAGAGGGCTTGTTACATCGAGTTTCAACCAGCATCCGCCTGGCAATTGAAAAACGTTTTTAAAAAACGTTTCTGAAGAGTTGTCCACGAGGCCCCATTCCAGGAAATTCGAAACGGCACCAGAGTTCGCCTCTCGAGACATCGAAGAAGCTATAAGAATTTGCTTGATCTCGGATCCGAAATAGAAACTGCCATTGTGCGAGGCGTAGTAAAAAGGTTTAACACCAAAACGATCACGAGCACAGAATAAAATCTGCTTCGATTGATCCCAGAGAGCGAAGCCCCACATTCCGTTGAATCTTTTCAGACATTCTTCGCCCCATTCCTGATACGAATGGAGGATGACTTCGGTGTCGGTCCCTGTGCGGAACCGATGGCCGCGTTGCTGTAATTCCTGGCGTATTTCTTTGTAGTTATAAATTTCGCCATTGAACACGATGCAGTAGTGGCCGTCGTCGCTTATCATCGGCATATTTCCAGCCGAACTTGTATCTAAAATGGCGAGGCGACGGCTCCCAAATCCAACCACTGGCCGCTGCATGCCGGGGAATTTATTTTCATTGTGGATGATTTCAGGCGTTTCCGTGCAGTTCTGGCTGGCATAAGCAAACCCAAATCCATTTGGTCCACGATACGCGACTGCGTGCGTCATCTCCATAAGACCGCTCGGATCTACTCCGCCCAATGAGACTATGCCCGCTATGCCACACATAGGGGATTCACAATTTCGGAATAAAGCTTCACGAGTCTCTCCGCCTGGACGTCCCAGTTGTAGTGTTTCAACACGGCTTCGCGGCCGCGGCGCCCCATTTCTTCTGCTTCGGTGGGGTGCGAAAGAATGTATTCAATGGCTTGTGCAATGGCGCGCGGATCCTTTGGATCAACAAAAATCCCTGAGCCGGAATCTCCGATAATCCGACGCCACAAAGGAAAGTCGGAGGCAATCACGGGAAGCCCCGCCCCCATATATTCGAATATCTTCTGAGGCATGGCTTCCATGTGATTAGGTATCGGGTGGAACAAGACAAGTCCCGCGCGAACGTTGTGCAATATATCGAACGTGCTCAATTGATTGATAAATCCGTGATGGTATACCCGTTCCCATCCCGGTTTCCTTGAAAGTTCCGCCACGGTAGGCTCACCATCGGGATGAGGCCCGGCAAGTTCGAGAGTTGCCCGGAACGACGAAGGAATAAGACTCATGGCTTCCACCATTTCGTAAATGCTTCGGACGCCCATGATTCCGCCGACGTACGCCACGGATTGTCTTCGGGAATCCCAGCTCTGTACGCTTCGACTCGTGACCAGATCTTTCGTCGAAGGAAAATTGTGAACAACAACTGTTCTTTTATTTACGCTGCGAAACCGGTCCGCGATGGAAGGAGTGACCGTTACGACTGCTGAAAAATGCCGGCAGGAAACATTTTCCAATTGTTTCATCATCCATGCGATGGGAATGCGAGTCCACAACGGCAAGTAGGATTTGGAAAGAATGTCTTTCGGATAATCTTCGTGCAGATCGTAGATCACGTGTTTACCGTTCGCCCGCAGCAGGAGTCCAATGGGAATTAATTCAGGATCATGGAAATGGTAGACGTCGCCAGATTGCTTCATCGCTTCCCTGTACACGCGCCACACTGTGCGGGTCATCCGCGTCAGCCGCGCTTGATCGCGCTTGACGGACTTGATCGATACGTGGTCGATGACCGTGTCGCTCGAGTGCGATCCAATGCTTGTGACCTGGAATCCCGCGCGGGCTAGTGACCGGCATTCTTTCTGGAAAATTCGAATGTCCACGGCAGTGTGGACTGAAGTCATGTGAACAACTTTTACCTGGGACAATTTTTTCCAATCTTGCTTTTCAACAGTCGAGGGCAATGTTTCCGGAGCGCTAGAAATCATTTAATGGCTCACTGATTGGAATTTGTCTTCCGAAGCATTCACAATTTCATTGACGATTTTTTGAGCCGATTTTCCGTCTCCATAGGGAGTGGCATGCGACCAATCTTCATTCTGAACTCCGAACACTGCCTCACGAATGGATTGAGCCGATACGCCTCCCAATCGGTTCGCTCCCAGTTCCACGGTTTCCGGCCATTCCGTCTGCTCGCGTAAAGTTACGCAAGGGATTCCAAGATAAAACGCTTCTTTCTGAACGCCTCCAGAGTCAGTGAGAATCTTTTTTGCATTTCCCCCAAGCGCAAGCATTTCGAGATAGCCGAGTGGCGGGACACATCGAACCGCGCCATTCGGAGAAATTTTTGCGGCTTGCAATACATGTTTCGTTCGGGGATGAACCGGGAAAAGTACCGGCAGATCAAGCGAACTGGCTGCTTGAAGAATCGTTCGCAATCTCTCTGGGTTATCGGTGTTTTCCGCGCGATGAATCGTCAGGAGATAATAATTACCTTTTTCAAAGCCGAGTCCTTCGAGGGCCTCTGTCGCAAATTTTTGCGCGAGGGGAAGATTTTGAAGAAGGGTGTCATACATGACATCACCCACCGCCACTGCTCGTCTCTTGTGCGGATCTGCCCCGGAACCAATTCCCTCTTTCTGAAGATTTTCCACCGTGCTTTTGGAGGGCGTAAGAAGCAAGCGGCTAAGATGGTCCGCGACGATTCGGTTTTGTTCCTCCGGCATGCCAGAATCCAGGCTTCTGCATCCCGCTTCCACATGCGCCAAAGGAAACTTCATGCGAGCGGCAAGCAGCGCGCCCACCAATGTAGAATTCGTATCCCCGTATACAACCACCCAATCGGGTTTTTCGACGCTGAGTGCCCGCTCCATCCGCGCCATCATCCGCGCCATTTGAACTCCGGCCGAACCTGAGCCAGCCGAGAGCATGTAATTTGGTTCAGGAAGCCCAAGCTGCGAAAACAGAAGACCGGACACTTCATGGTCGTAGTGCTGACCGGTGTGGAGAATGACATGGTTGATTTGCTGGCTGCCGGCCTGCCGATTGTGTTCGTCAATTGCGCGACACACAGGCCCCAACTTCACAAACTGCGGGCGAGCACCCACAATACTCATCCACTTGAGTACTTTTTTATTTCCGTTAGACCCAATCGCGTCCGTCATCTGATTTCGTCCAGTCATATGTTTCACTGCCTTGTAATTCGCCTAGAAGCTTGCGATAAGTTTCGATATACGCTGGCCGCATCATTGTTGTGTTATGCCAGACAGTCGTAAAAACTCCGCCGGCATTCCTGCAACGTTCGACGCAGTCCAGTAATTGTGACAACGCTTGATCGGGGCCCAATTTCAGATAGCCAAAAAGGGCCGAATCCATTGCGGTGAGGGGCACTTCAATAAGATTTGCCTCGCGTGATTCCGACAACAGCCATGGACGAAAAGGAAGGCATGTGCCGGCCCGAAAACCTATTTGATCCGCATAACCCACGGACGCGTCATAGGCAAGGTTCATGGAATCCCACAGAACCCAAGTTTGTGGATTCCAGCGCAGGAAATCCTGGCGCCCTCCCAGTTTGCTTTGCCCAAGCAAATCTCTTAGCGTCGAAACTTCACTCTGAAATCGCGTCAGCGAATCATATGAGTCGTAGCTGAGGTGAATGCCCAACTCGAGTTCCGAGGACCGAAATGACGACATTAGCTTGCGAATGTTTTTGTTTCGCGGATCATAGCCAGTGTCATGCGGGCCCGCGGTGCCTGCTTTCCAATAAGTCGCCGGGCGAAAACCGTGGCCCTTTCCAATCTTCACCAATTGCCGCAACGATCGCTGGTAAGTGGTTTCTATTCCGGTGAACGGTGCCGCCAAATCCCGCACACTGGCCATTGGCCGACCGCGGCGAATTGTGTGTGCGATCGCCGTCCTAAATGAGAACGGGGTGCCTATTTCATCCACATCATGGCCGATGTGCACTTTCAAACTGCGTTCTTGTGCCTGCCAGCCGGGAAGAAACGTTTCTAGCGCTTCCCGAAACGCTAATCCGTACTCATCCACAATCGGCCGGTGAAAAAATTTATCCCGCCAAGCGACACTCGAATAAACGCTGAAACGGCCATGTTCGTCGCGAGGCCCTGGGATCGTTTCTTCGAAGCGGCCCAACGTCAGCACAATTGAAGTCAGTAAATCGACAGAACAATCGATCTGGTCTTCGTTCGCTTGCAAGAAGAGTGGCCCGATCTCTTCTTGCTCCGAGGAGGAAAATGGAATTTTGAAGCTTGGTACCAAAGCTGCCTTGTCATCAGCAATATTCAACCAGGTAGCTGTCGAGGTGCGAAATTTTCGTGCTTCAATTTCCGCCTTGAAATTTCCTCGCGGTCGCGGAAAGCGGATAAGTTTTCGAGTGCCAGATTTTACAAAAACTTTTAGAAATTCCGCGTCATCGAATTCGATGCGCCAGGATTTGAAAAACTCGCTGGAAACGCCCGCCCGCCGCGCGAGTTCCTTAAGGCCGTAGGCGATTGCGGTATTTGGCAACGCCGCAACTTCATCTCTCACGCAAATCGCTGTAGCTGCCTGTCTCATCGAAGATCGTTGCCTGATAAGCGCGGAAGGGCCGTTACTGAACCTGAATTTTTGGTGACGTTGTTTTTGCCTTGCCAATCACAGCATTAAAACGTTGTGCGCTTGTAGGTTCAAATGCGTTGTAGCCGCTATCGGAAGAAACCCAAATCCAGTTGTACCGATAGGATCTGAACAGCAATTCCAGGTAGGGCTGGAAATCCTCGGCCGTGGACGCGGTGGCCGTGGCACACTCACCCTCAAGAGCCCAGCCCGTCTTGGCTGACCGGTCGCTCCACATTGCAATGGTTCCTCCGAGTTCGAGGTTGCCCTGATATTTTTGCAATGGCGATGCAAAATCCAGCCCACGTTTTTGGATGGCTGTTTGAAAATCCTGCAGTGTGTGGTGGCAGTACGCGAGGCTGCCTTCGCCGCCCGCCACGACTTTCAGTTCCAGATGCCGTTCACGAATTTCATCCAGCAATCCCATGGCAATGTAGGTAGGAGACGGGTAATAAGGTTGGCCGTTATACGTTTTGTATCCCGGGTGAGTAAACCCGGTAAATAAGAACCACAGAACAGCCCGAGGATACTCGGTGGCAGCGATGTCCGCCATCTTTGCACCAACGCCTCGAAGCAATGTCGCGACCTGCTCCGGCGTCTTTCCCGTTTGCCGCGCTAGTTCGCCGGGATCGTATTCCTTGTAATAATTGTAGAACTCAAGATCGCAAACAACTCCCGGGCCGCCTGACTTTTTTGCCGCCGCAAGAGAATTTTTCCAATTCTCGAGGAAGTCAGCCTGCGCCCCCGCCTGGCCGTCAAGGTCTGCGCCCTTAAACCGGTTAAAATATGGCTGGTGAATGAGTGGATAGCTCTGCGATTCGTCTGGGCCAATCATTCGATTGATATAAACCCAGGGCCAAATATCCTTCTTCGTGCTTTTCTTCCATTCCGCGATTTGCGAAATCATGGTTGACGATGAAATCGCCGGGCCAGTTTCATATGCATGCCAAAACGCAACGGCTAATCCGTCATACGCGGATTTATCGAATTCCGCCATTTTTTGCGAACTCATCATGGACGCGATCGAAGTATTCACAATCATCAAGTAATGATCGCCCAGCGGATTCGCACTCGATGATGACGACTGCTTATCTCTTTTTAATTCAACCGCGCCCGCCGCTTGCGGAGTGGGTTTCGACTGTGCCCGGAGAACTTCGTCTGTCCCTGCAAATACCCACATGATCGCCAGAGCAGTGGCCAAGAAGGAAATCACTCTGGGCGTGGGAATTCTTAATAAAGGATTATTTCTTCCCATCGCCTTCTCAATTCCGATCGAACAATTTCACGAGAATACTGCTTCGCGACAATTTCAATCCCCTGCGAATTCAGTTGCAATTTTCCAGCGCAATGAAGCGAATGCAAACGTTCCAATTCAATCCTTGCGTCCTCGGCTCCCCCCACTCGTACGCATCCCGGAAGCGGGTACGTATAGAGAGCGTGACGTCCATGCGCGAGCGCTTCAAGCACCATGAAAGAAATTCCCGCGTCGTGCCGAACAGGGCGCCACAGCACCGTTGCCTTTTCATAAAATCCAGTTAAATCGCTGAACCATCGGTGAACAGTGACGTTCGGTGGGGCGGCAAGCGGTGAGTCATCGCGGTATCCCACGAGATTGAACTCAATAAACGGCAACTGTTTAGCAACTTCAACCACCCGATCAAATCCGTACAGTTCAATTCTTTCCGCTACCGGCAGAAAAACTAGAACAGAAAATTTCCTGGGCAAGGGCTTCGGGTGAGCGACCGGCGCTACAAAGGAAGCTTGGACATATTCGCAACGCAGTCCAAGAGAACGCACTTCCTCCGCCAGAGTGGGTGAAACAGCCCAGTGAGTCCTGCTGGCGACCCACTGATCCATCTTGCCTTCGGCCAATTCCTGCTTGGCAAGCAAGACATCGCTGCCGCACCACAGGATAACAATCTTCTCCTTTCCCATGGCGCGCGCGGCCCAAAGAAACTTCCCCATGCTGATTCGGCCGCCCCACGTGTAGGCCAGATCGCAGCGGCGCAAATCGCTGATCAAAGAAGCGATTCCCCGGGCATTCAGCTGGTCATGAAAACGCACGTCCCAATTCTTGTCCTGAATCAACTCCGGCAATTTCTTGCAGAAGTATGGCAACCCGTGGATCAGCACGCGATGATGTCGGAATCCCGTCCGCGAATCCTCCTTTAGCGGAAGATCCACGGAAGCCACATTTCGCGGACTTTCTTTTACGGGGGTTTCATTTACTTTGACGAGATTCATTTTTTTGTGGATTCGGTGGATTCAGAAGCCTTCATCATGTGCAACGGAATTCTCAATCGCAATTAATCCGACCCCGCTGTGGCGGCCATTACCCGGGGGATTGCAATTTGCGGCGGGCGGGTTGTAGTGGGAACTGCCAGCAGCATTCCATCATTTAGAATGTATGACGATCCGCAGGATTCGCACGTGGCAAGCTCCGAAGAAACCTCCAGACGGATTCCACACTGGCAAACCCAGCCGATTTGCCTTGCCGGTACACCAACCATAAGTGCGTAGTCGGGGACATCCCGTGTCACGACAGCGCCCGCGCCTATAAATGCATATCGGCCAATCGTGACTCCACAAACGATCGTGGAATTTGCGCCCATGGACGCACCCCTCTTTATGAGGGTACGCAGATATTCGGATTTACGATTGACGTGGCTGCGTGGTGTCATCACATTCGTGAAAACCATCGAAGGTCCGCAAAAAACATCGTCTTCAATTTCCACACCAGTGTAAATCGAAACATTGTTCTGAACTTTTACGTTGTCGCCAATGCGGGTGCCCGACGCGATAAAAACATTTTGTCCAAAATTGCAGTGGTTTCCGATCTGCGTATCGGACATCACGTGTGAAAAATGCCAGATCTTCGTTCCTTCCCCAATCTCGCAACCCTCGTCCACGATCGCCGTGGCGTGCGCGAAGTGCAGTGGCTTCCGCTTTTCATCCATCAATACGGGCTGGCCGTGAGCATTCATTGACTGGCCCGCCGCATGCAAAATCTTCAGAACTTCCACGCCGTTTTCACCATCTGTCCTCGGCCTCTTCTGTTCCTTGATGCATTCCAGGAAGTGAGTGCACTCAACCTTCAGAGGCTCGTCTTTGGAAAGGTTAACGATTTCTCGATCAGCTTTTTTGGCTACCGGAACGCGATTAATCCAATTAATCCTGTGCGGGTATAGAACCAATTTTTCATCTGCCTGGGTATCGTCAAACACGGCCATTTTTTGATCGCCTACGATGACCAACCGCTGTTCCTTAAATGGATGCAGCCAGCTCACAAAAATGTGTGCTTTTACGCCAGAGCCGAAAGTCAGATTGGTTAAAGTAACGTCCGAGAGCGGGTGGTTCAGATTGCTGGATCCTTGCGCGGTTACTCGAGTGGGCTTTTCATTCAGCAGATGCAGAATGGCGGAGATGTCATGCGGCGCGAAACTCCAGAGAATATCTTCTTCGGTCCTGACCTTGCCGAAATTCAGTCTCGATGAGCTGATGTATTCCACCTTGCCAAGTTCGCCGTTGAGCAGGATTCTTCTTAATTCGACGATGGCTGGATGATAGTGAAGCAGGTGCCCGACCATCAGAATTCGCGAATGGCGGCGCGCAATTGCAACAAGCTCTTCGCCCTCCTCGACCCGCAGGGCCAATGGCTTTTCTACGAATACATCCTTCCCGGCAAGCATGGTGCTCTTTGCCAGTTGAAAATGTTGTGCCGCAGGCGCCGCAATCACCAGTCCCTGAAGTTCCGAGTCGTCGAGCATATCCTGGAATCTGGTTGTTCCTTTTACAGATAACTTGCCACTCATTTCCATCACTCGAGATTCATCCACATCGCAAATCGCGGCCAGGCTTCCCAGTTCCGCAAAATTGCGAACCAGATTTTGTCCCCAGTATCCGCAACCCACAACGCCAACTTTAGGAAAGGCATTTTTAATCATGGCTAGGCCTCTAATATGAGAATTCCGTGCCGATGGACGACGAATTAAATTCCAGGATTTCGATCAAAGGCGCGGGTTTGAAACACCTTGGATGTATGGTGCTGCGCTGCAGAAGATTTACAACCTGGTTTTATAAAAATCTGAAATTCCGCGGACGACGGCCACTTGCCTGGCAGAAGAAAGTTCCGGGTAGATGGGAAGAGAAAGCACTTCCTGGCATGCGCGCTCGGACTCAGGAAATTGTCCTTTGCCATACCCTAGATAATTGAACGCAGGCTGAAGGTGCAGGGGTACTGGATAATAAATTTCGCTCGGAATTCCCGCCGCTCTCAAAAAATCGCGCAATTCGTCGCGCTTTTTGCTGCGGATCGTAAACTGATTGAAGACCGCCTCGCTCCCTGAATCGGCTACGTGCGGCAACTTCACTTCTCCAACCAAACCATATGCTTCAAAAAGCTCCGCGTAACGCATTGCAAGCATTTGCCGTGCGCTAGTCCAATTTCCCAAATGTCCCAGTTTAACGCGCAAAATTGCCGCTTGCAGAGAATCGAGCCTGCTGTTCACGCCCACAATTTCATGCTGGTATTTCTTTCGGCTGCCATGAACGCGGAGCAAGCGCAATCGGTCCGCCAAAATCGCATCTTCCGTGGTCACCAGGCCGCCGTCTCCCGCACATCCAAGATTTTTAGAAGGAAAGAAACTGAAACAGCCGAATGTCCCAATCGTTCCAACGTAGCGGCCATTGTATTTTGCTCCAATGGCTTGTGCAGCGTCTTCAATCACAGCGATATCTTTTGCTTTTGCCAGCGATAAAATCGGGTCAAGGTCTGCCGGCAGGCCGAACAGGTGAATCGGCATAATGGCCTGCGTAGCGGAGGTAACCGCCGATTCGATTTGCTTCACGTCTATGTTGAACGTATCAGGATCGATGTCCACAAATACCGGCTTTGCTCCAAGCCTTGCTATGGAACCAGCGGTAGCCACAAACGTAAATGGCGTCGTAATCACTTCGTCGCCAGTCTGTATCCCGGCAGCCATTAACGCGAGCATGAGAGCATCCGAGCCTGACGCGCATCCCACCGCATATTTAGCCGACATCATCGCGGCAACTTCTTCCTCGAACAAACGGACTTCATCCCCCAGGATAAATTTCTGGCTTTCCATGACGCTCAGAACCGAAAAGATTACCTCTTCGCGAATCGTCGCAAATTGCGCTTTAAGGTCGAGAAAGTCGAATCCTTCTGAAGTCGCATCCAGGTTATTGATTAAGTGCTGTTGTCCGGATTGTGCCGAGGCTGACATCGTTAGTTTCTCCAAATGAAATTATGATTCGATAAGAATGACAAAATTACTGCATTGTACCAATGCGATAGCCGACACCGTATACGGCGATGCCATTTACCAATGACATGGCCACCTGCCCCATCGCTCTTACGGTTCTCTTCGCCCCGGATTCCGGAATGTATAAAATATCGTCAGGAGCCAGCACCACATCCGCGGCTTTGCCCGCCAGGATTTGATCGACATCCACAGGTACTTCCTGCCGCGCTGTTTCGCTTGTGGATTGCCGGATAATTAATGCGTGACGCGAGCTCGCCACCTGGCTGAATCCTTCCGCCAGAGAAACCGCTTTGACGACCGACAAGCCCGCACTCGGATCGGCGAGTGTAAATCCTCCCGGCTTTATCACTGCTCCCACAACGTAGACAACTTTCGCCGTGGACACATTCAGAACATCGCCGTTGCGGACTTGCACATTTCCGGACAGATCCCCGCCAGAAACCACCCGACTCATGTCAATAATCTGCGCGGAGCCAACAGCTGTGCCGGTCGCTTCGGCGCTGGCTGGCCCGCGAACCACGGTAATCGTCCCGCCCGCGCCGGGAAGCGCTCCCCCCGCCATCGACAAAGCGTCCAGCACAGTAGTCCGTTTTTGAAGTGGATAAGAAGCAGGCTTGAGCACAGCTCCAAGCACCGTCACGGTTCGACCGTGAGATTCCTCGATGAAAACATTGATGCGGGGGTCGCGCAATTGTTTGGCGTCGATTAAAGCTTGAGAAATATCACGCGACAGTTCGTTCGGAGTTCGCCCTTCTGCCTGGATGGGTTTGGTAAGTCCGCCCATTTCGATTGTCCCAGTATCGTTGACGCGGAACTTGCCTCCCCATTCCGGTGCGTCCGCCACGGACACCGATAAGATGTCGCCGGCCGCGATGGCATTGTCATTTTCGACGGCGCGCGAATTCGTCTTTACCGGCCCTTCGCTCTGCGCAAAAACGATTTTCACGTCAGCCGAAAAAAGTAATGACAATACAAGAACGAAAGACAATGAAATATTTTTGTATTCAGAAGCTTTGTGCATGAGTGTCTCTCTGCTTTGCGGTGCAAATGTTCGGAGTTCGATGTTGGAAGTGAAACTGTTATGGCGTGCTCGTGGTCAAAAACAAATTCGAGAACACGTACGGTTTCGAACTGGCTTAGGCACTCGCACCTTTGGCCTTATCGTTTTTATTCGTCTTCGGCCGCCGGGATTTCGAATCATTCTCGTCCCCGTGGGCAAGCGGGGCGTCGCTGGAAGAAGATTCCTGCGGAATGCAGTATATGGTGCGGAAAGAGTCTTCATCCGCGCCTCGCACATAGCCATAGTTATATTGAAAATCTGGCGACTTCGCATTTATGTCGTTCAGAACAACTCCCCAGATCGGCGCTTGCGCATCTCCAAACAATTTCGCGCCTTCGCCCAGCGCACGTCTCGTAGTAAATCCGTACCGGCCAACCAAAATCACCACTTCCGCCATAAGTGCCAGCAGACGCGCATCGGAAAATGGAATAACAGGCGGCGAATCGATCAGCACGAAATCGAATTCGTATTTAGCCTTCTCCAAAATCAACCGCATCCGCTCGGGCCTCAGCATATCGGTAGGGTCCGAGTCCGTTTTGCCGCTCGTGATCAGAGATAGCCCAGGAACGTTAGGCGCTGGCGTCAATGCATCTTCAAATTCAGCCGATTCGTTTAGCACATCCGCGAGTCCCGTACCCGGACCCACTCCAAATATTTTTGCAATGCGTGGACGCCGCAAATCCGCATCGATCAGCAGACACTTTCGTCCTCCCTGTGCAAGCGCCGTAGCAAGATTTACGGAAAGCGTAGTCTTCCCTTCTCCCATCATCGCGGATGAAATCAGTATCACTCGCGGCGGAGACCCTCCTCCGGACAATAACAGCGAGGTACGCAGGCTGCGAATCGCTTCGCTTTGGGCCAGTGGAGCATTTCCCAAAAAAGATGGACCCGGTGCGTGCACTTCAGTTTGAAAACCTTTGAGTCTGTTTTTATTCTCGTTTTTTCCAACCACTTCGATCGTAGGGATCATCGCTAACGAGCGCAGCCCGGCCCAATTCCTGATATCTTCCGCTGTCCTGACCTTGTTCTCAAAACCTTCCATCACAAAAGCAAGCGCGATGGAAAATAAGCAGCTCGCAAATGTGCCCGTTACAATGATGAATAATCTATGTGGTCCGCTCGCTGTTATGAGCTTGGGCGCCAGATCTACGATATGTATGTTGCTCGAGCGCAGACCAGCGTAAATTCCCGCCTCGCTAAGTCTTCCGCGGAGCGTGTTATACAGCTCTCCGTTCGCAAGCGCCTCGCTTTTCAATAATTGATGCTGCATCAGGTGTGAACTTGCCGCGCCCATTTGCGTCCGAAGCTTGTCGCGGGATTGCAGCACCATTTTTTCTCGCGACTTGGCCGCCTCGAAATTCGCGAGGCTGCGATTTACGACCCTGGCGCGCTCGCTCTCCACCTGCGAAGCCATTTCCGCCGATTCGCTTTCTAGCTTCTTGACATTTAAATTCTCGTCGCCGTATATCGTGCGGGCCTGCGCCAGTTGTGAACGGATATCGGCGTACCGCGTCAATAAATTCTGATAAACCTGGTCGTCATGCAGCGCGGGGAGCGAATCGCTCTGCCCCGCATCAATCATGCGTGCATAGGCTTCCGCCTCGATCCGGTTCGCCTGCGCATCGCTAAGCTGATGATTTTCTTCTGCCATGAGTTGGGACATCGGAAGGTCATGATCGTCGGATTCCACCAGGCCATATTGTGTTTCAAAGTTCGCTACTGCTCGCGTCGATTCTTCCACATTCTTCCGCAGCGTATTCAGCTGTGTTGAGAGCCAGCCGGACGATTCCATTGTGCTTGAATAGCGAGTTTTATAATTCTGGTCGATGAATTCCGTTACCAGCGAATTGGTGACAAGGCGCGCAAGTTGCGGGTCGTGGCTCGCAAAACTGACTTCGATCAACCGGCTGTTTCGAATCGGGGAGACCGAAAGCCGTTGTTGAAATGATTTCAATGTAATCGCTTCCAGAGTGCTGCGGTTTGCAAGCTCCATTTGCTCGCGCAGAAAGTCTCCTCTGTCATCTGAGACAAGAGAGGCCTGCAAATCCTTTGGTGCATTCCCAAATTTTATTATGTCGGCGCGGCTCACAAACTCGTAATTCGTATCCAGATGAAGCGCCCGAATGACGCGCATGGCCAGCGCTTCGCTCTGCAGTATTTGCACCTGCGTCTCTAGATAATCCTGATCGGGAGCGCCATTGCTGGATTCAATTTCCTGAAGCGTTTTGATTCCGGTTTCAAGCGGATCGATTTCGATCCGGGACGTCGGTTGGTATGTATTCTTTAAAAGGAGCGCGACTGCAATAATTGCAAAAGATAAAGTTCCGGCCAGTACGAAGATTAGTTTTTTTCTTAATTTCAAAACACGAAGTGCTTGCTCCCATGTGAACATGGGGTCGAACGAAGCGGCAGACGCAAATACGTGTGGCTCCGCCGAATTTGGCGAAATCATTCCTGGTTTTTCGCGAAAATGATCGAGTGGTTCCATATTTGTCTTCTACTTATTTGTCTTCTACTTATGAAGATTCGTATTTCGGCTGTCGATACGGAAATGATTTACGATGGCTATTACCGCCAGGAAATTACCCTGATATAAGTGAATCAGAGGGAGCCGCAATAGATTTCCCCTCGCCCACTCGCTCCACGGTTGAGATATCCACTTCAACGGCAATCGCTTTATTCAGCAGGCGCAGATTCATTACAACTCGAAATTGGTTTTTAAATCGCGTCAAAATCCCTTCAATGCCCGCCAGCGCTCCATACTGTATGCGGACACGATCCCCGGATTTGAGATACGGATGGGGCGTGACCTGGCTCGGATTCGCGGTCGCTTTAATAATAGATTCAATTTCCGCGTCCTCTATCTCGCACGCGCGCCCTCCGCTTTCCACCATACTAAAAACCCCGGGCGCTTTTAAAATCTCAACTTTTCTTTGTAGGTTCGTCTGCACAAATAAATAACAGGGAAACAATGGGAGATCGACGACCTTGTTCCGGTCCTGCCAGCGCCGGATGGTGCGATACACGGGCAGTAGAACCTCAATCCCCTGGCTCGCTAAATATTCTTTTGCCGTCTTCTCGTGCTGGTGTTTCGTGTAAACGGCGTACCACGCTGGCGATTGTGTCGGTTCCATAACCCCACTGGCTAGTTTCAATTAAACGTAGCTCCGCCCTGTGACCTACGGGGGACTTGCTTGTACGTGTTAAACAGCGGCGCGCGTGAAGTCTGAAATCCAACACACTAACGATGAGATTCCGGACTGGGGTTCAAGCCCAGGAGAACAAATCTCCAGCCTTGAACATGTAGTCAAAAGCAGCAAATGTCCCAGAAGCGATTCCCGGACAGGAACATTTCAATTCTCCCGACTCCCGCCCGAAAACAAAACAATACTGCGTTTCCTGTAAAACTCACTCTTCGAACATGTAATCAAATACATTCGCCTTGTTATTGCAAGATGAACGGACTGTCAAGATTAAGAAACCACCAACGATTTCTGTTAATTCCCCACGCCGCGACCATAATTTCCACAGGACGCGACCTCTTAATTTATTTTCCACAAATATTTCTGAGTAAATTACCGCAGGTGATTTCAATATTTCCTGTGGAAAATGATATGAAATTGAAAATATTTCTGCTCAGGTAAGTTCCCGACTGAAACTATTACGAATCGTTAGCGCGCCCGTAACATAGTTTCGCAAAACTGCGTTCGCGCAAGAAGAGGGGATATTTTGGCGACAACGACGATTCCAGCTAAGCCAGGTTTCATTTCTTCGGTTATTACAGTGCTGGGTGGACAAGCAGCCTGCGCAGCACTTGGCTTAGTGACAGAAATTTGCTATGCGCGATTGCTGGGTCCTGCGGGACGTGGACAAATTAGTTTGTGCATGATGCTGATTGGTGTCGGCGTCCTAGTCGCAGGAATGGGTGGTGTAGCTCCTATCGTCGTCTGGGCCGCTGACCACACGAAAAAACCTTCCGATTGGTTGCCCTCCATCCTGACGCTGGGCGTACTTGGATCGGCCCTGGCCTGCACAATCTGGGCGATTATTTTCTGGCACGGGCATTTCGCGGCATTCCGAACCATAACAACGCCTTTGGCTCTAACTGTTCTCTTAACTATTCCGGCCTCAGTCTTTAGTGGTTACCTTACGGCGATTTTAGCGGGAACGGAACGATTCAAGATTCGTGCGGGTATCGCTCTCGCCGATCAATTTTCAGGGCTGGCTGGATTCGTAGTTCTCCTGCTAATTCTGGGGGCCAGCGCGGAAACGGCAGTTCTGGGAAATCTGATTGGCATCGTCATCGGCGGGATTATTGTCCTGTTTTTATTGCGAGACATTTTACCAACGACCTGGCAGATCCGTTCCACCCCAGATATTATCTCCGGCATTCGTATGGGCCTTCGAGGGCAACCAGGAAACATGGCCACCGCCCTTTATTACCGCTTTGACGTGTTCCTCGTAAGTTTTTTTCTTGGTCCGAAGCAAGTTGGACTCTACGCACTCGCGGTCGTGATCTCCGAAGCTCTGTGGCAAATTCCTCAAGCGGTCTCGTGGGCTCTTTTTCCTCGCACTGCACGTACTCAGAATGAAGGAGCCGGCAACTTCACTTGCCTTGTTATTCGGCAAATTTTGCTAATTGCATGTATTTCGGGAGTCGGTATTGCACTGGTTAGTCCTATTGCCGTTCCTCTTATCTTTGGGCAGTCATTTCGTCCGAGTGTTGCCGCAATCTGGTGGCTGATCCCTGGTACGGTTGCACTCTCTCTGGCAAAAGTAGTGGCCGCCGACCTTACGGCACGCTCCAAAACTGGCTACAGCACGGTCTTCGCCATAATTTCCTTGGGAATATCAGTTCCTCTTGACTGGTTTTTGATTCCACGCATGGGAATTCAAGGCGCCTCACTGACTTCATCTGTCGCATATACGACGGACGCAATTCTTTTTCTTGCGGCTCTAAAGCACGTCCTCAAAGTGAGTTGGAAAACGCTACTCGTGCCTTCGGAACAAGATTTCGAGTTATACCGGCAGGTATTTACACGAGGCCGCTGCTGGGTGCGTTCGGTGTTTATTCCTTTGGCAGGAACGGAAGGATCTTCTTAATCTTGTTCACACTTCGAAATTGGCGTACGCAAACTTTGCAAGTCAGGACATGGCAAGATCAGGTAACCTTGCCGCACTAATTCCCACCGAAACTGAAAAAACCACCGAACTAGGGCGATATTAATTAAAAACAACCTGAGGGCGGATCGCGGGTGCTTCTCGAAGCAGCAGCTCGACAGTGCAAAGGACGTAGAACATGGTGGACGAATCCACACTGTTATGCTCAGAGCCGGCTTGGGCGCGGACCTGACGGATCGTTGTGGGGTCAAATATGCCGGATATCATTTTCGCTTTATCCAGCACATCGAAATATATAGGTAACGGTTCGGGCATCCTGTTTTTTTGAACTCCCCCCGAACGCCCAAGCAGTCGGCGAATGACTCGCCCTGCATGATCCACTCGCATAGGAATTTGGGAAGCAACATAGGCCGGCAGTGTGGCCAGACTAAGGGGCTTCATCGGCTCGCCATCCTCACTGGGAATATTGGCAAGTTTTGGTGAAAGTCTTCCGATCACCCTTTGCATTAGTCCACGATTCGCCCGGTACTTCCAGGGGAGTGATAGACCGACACCCGCAAGTTCCCAGGAAAGAAATGGCGCACATGCATTCAGAAATCCTGATAGAGAGGCCAGGGTGTTACCTGCGCGATAGCAATGTCTCTGTAAGTACATCAGGTCCAATTTATGAGTGTTTGGCAGCGAGCCACCCTCCTCGCCGATAGCGCGATACGGAGCGATCATTGCCTGGTCATGAGCCTCAAACGTTTGAGCGTCCCCGCCGAAAATCCGAAGATCAACGCCGCGTGATGCATACGTTCTGTAAGCAAGCAGCGCATCGTAATTGACTTTACTCGTGCGGCCAATTGACATCATTTCCTGGGCATAAAAATATCCGCGAAAGAGTTCACCTGCCGGGGCGCCAACGTGTGTTTTCCACTGGTATTGCCTGGCGTAAACGCGCTCGGAATGCACACGGTCCCAAATATGGTGGACCGGGAAATTGCCGTCTCCGCAAGTGGCGGCGCGCGATATTTCTTCGAGGCTCGCCTGCTCCGATGGAAACCGGTCCACTCGAGTTAGCGGCCATCCGCAGCTTTCAGCCACTCGGCGCGCGACGATGACGTCGGGAGACCCTTCAGGGTCAGCGACTCGGAAACCGAATTCATGATGCCCCCCACCTCGCGTAATGCTTTCGACGGCAGACGCGATCGCTCGGGTGTCATTGCCTCCTGTAAGATCGAACCTCACGGGGCTGGCGGCCAGCAAGCGGCTAACCGTGGTCTTCAGTTTGTCCGTCACCAAATCAACAGAATCTGCATAGCTGATCTTCTGCGTCGGTACATAGGCTGAATATGGTTTTTTAACGACGGCACGCCCGGCGGCCAGGTCGAATTCAAGATACGTGGAACCCATCAAACGACGAACTCCCGTGAAAAGTGTCCGTCCAAAGGGAATGTGCGTCCCGCGCATTTGGGCCAGAATACTTTGGCCATCGAGGGAAGCTCCGAAATAATTCGCCAGGCGCAACGCCCGGTTGCTGGCGGCGAATTCACCGTTAGCCTCGGCAAAAAAACTTGCCCCTATAGCAAGCCGATCTGGTTGGATAGCTAGGCGCTGGCGTTTGGAGTCGTAAATAACGGCAACGTAATGGCCACCGAAATCACTATTGAGTGGAGGCACATCGGAATACAATCTTTGGATCATTTCGCGGTAATCGGCAGCGCAGAGGCAGGCAGATGAAGTAGAAATCCTGTAACACCAACCGAGAATATAGACAAAAGATCCGCGAAATTCAGGTTGATCCGTTTCCTTCCACAGACTCGAAGTACCTGAAACGTTATCTCCTATGCATGTCACTTGAAAATTGCGTCCCCGGAGTTCGATTTGCCTGTTTCCGCCGTCCAGCGCCCATGGAGTGTGACTTATGAAGGCAGATTCATACCGTTCTCCAGTAAAATTGGCGGCGCTCACCGTTACAAAAAAACCGACAGACATCATTCCTCCGCAAAACGCAATATTCAACTAGTTAGTCAGAAAAAGAAGCGTAACGAATGGCGACCACTGGAACATTACAAATCAAAGAATAAAAAGTGAACATGTGGCTGGCCGGCAGAGTTGTCAATAATTATTCGAATTGACTCTGAGGAGTCACATTCACGCATGTAAGCTTACTGGCCTGGAACTGAATTATGATTTCAACGTCGCCGAGTAACATTCTAGAAAGATTTGCATCACCCTCCCTCACGAAGTTTGCAAGGTGGCTGGGCGGAGCATGTATTATCACTTTCATCTGCACTTCAATAACATTGCCGCCATTCAAGTTCGGTGGTTTGGACATCTACATTAAGTTTGAGCAAGTTCTTCTTCCTGTCGTCATTGGAGTTTACCTTTTGCTGATGCTGGCGGGGGCAGCGCGACCGATTCGCCTTAATGGCCTGTTCGTTGCCGGAGCAATTTATATGCTCTGTATCCTCATCTCGATCTGGTACGGCTCTGAAGTGCTCGGACAAGTCGTAATCACCCGCGATCTCTTTGAACTCCCAAAGGTATGGCTGCCCGTCATTTTTTTCACGATGGCCTATGAAGTCGAGTGGTCGGAGTCTGCGTTGAAAAGGCTATTCGTTTTTTTTGGATTCGCCATCGCTTTCGTTTGTTTCTACGCCTGGTCGCAATGGGCGAACCTCAGCTTCACCTATACCTTGAACCAGCTCTATTCCGCCGGAAATCACGATGACGCGTTGTTCGGAGCGCGCCGCGTTTACGCAACAGTTGGGAATCCCAATATTCTGGGAATGGTGATGACATGGGCCTTGGCGGCATTCGTCATGGCGGCCATTAACCGCATCGGGAACTTCGTATGGAATATCGTTCTTACATTGGGCTGCCTGGTTACGCTTGCAATGACCGGATCGCGATATGGTTTAATTACGGGAAGTTTTACATTCCTTCTGATTCTGCTACTCCCTTCGGCCTCTCCACAACGGCGCAGAACTCAGTTGGGATTTCTAATCGCGCTCGTACCGATTTTAGCTTTCATGTTCACGGTTGTAGCCACTTCGAACCAACATACTCTTGAGCGATTCCAAACCTTGCGCAATCCGTTGCAAGCGGACTCGCTCCGCGAGCGGCTCGACTCACTTTGGCCCAATGCTTTGTCCGATATAGCGAAGTCTCCCTTCTTTGGACGCGGCCCCGCCAAATCGATCTATACGGGAATTATTACTGACTCTGAGTATCTGGACGTGCTCAAGCAATTCGGTATTATTGGTTTTTTCCCCTATTTTGCTTATTTTCTGTTTCCTCTTTATATGATTTCCAGAGGTATGCTCGACAGCCGGCGCGCGGGACATTCGTTAGAGAACCTACTGCCCGCAACGGTCACTACTCTGCGTTTGAGCTTGGTAATCGTTATTACGGTCATTATCGTGAATATCGAAGGAAGTAGCTTTTACAACGTTCCTCTGCAGGCATTCCTATGGATGTGGATGGGCGTAGGCGCTCGCTGCGCCATGTCCATCCGTGAAGCTGCCCTAACATGCGGTTCGATCGCGGCACCTGTTCGCCAGCCCGGATACACCGGACCTGCGAGCCCAAAAGCGTCGCTCGTTTCGTGACCAGCGGCGAATAGCCGCAGATATAGCAGACTTTTTGCCACGCTGCGAACGCGCGACAAGCCAGATGTTGAAAGGAGGTTGTCCTGCGCGCATTCATTTGACATGTGCGCTCGGACTTTGCAATGGCCATGGAAATCCGCGAAGTTCACGAAGAAATGATTGCCCCTGTTAAAAAATTCCTGGGCGATCGTGAAGGATTTCGCGATCAAAATGAATGGGATGGATTGTTCAACTATTTATGGAAATTGCAAGGCTATCCCTATGGATACGCAATTCTGGATCAAGGGGAAATGGTCGGTTTCCTTGGCACAATCTTTTCAGAGCGCGTCATTGCCGGGACCAAGAGAATTTGTTGCAATACGACGTCCTGGTTTGTGGAGGATAAGTACAGGGCTCAGATGTTGCCGCTCCGCCTCTTTGCGCCCATTCTGCGGATGAAAGACCTGCTGATCACAAATTTGTCTCCCACAGTCCGCGCCGGCGAGATTTGCAAGGCGATGGGTTACCAGTATTTAGACCAGGAGCAAGTTGTGGTTCCGGTCATTCCCGGTCTTGCATCCATGCTTGGGATCGGGAGACGAAATATCGTCTTCAGTTTCGAACCATCCGAAATCCAGTCACATTTGAATCCCGATGAGCAGCAGATCTTCGCGGATCACCGCAATCTGCCCTGCAAGCATTTCCTGATTAAAGAGCGAACCGGCGAATATTGCTATGGCATAGCTACTTCGAATCCAATGGCGAAATTTCGTCACCTAAAGGGAAATTGGCTGAACATCTGCTATCTGAGTAATTCCGTGGTATTTGCGAGAGCTTTTCCATTGATCAAAAAGGCGTTGTGGACCGAAGGCAGATTTTTTGTGTTGCGGTACGATGCTCGTTTTTTTTCGAGCAAAATTTCGCAAATTGCTGTGCGAAGAAGCAAACTTCGGCAATACAAATCAAAAGAAGCCGTTCCCTCGCCGATCGACAACATTTACTCAGAATTAGTAACCTTCAATAAGTATTGAGAAATATTAAGGGAGGAAGTCCAACAATGGTTTGGCTGGGGGCGGCGGCAGTATTCGTTTTGTTTGCAGGTGCTTGCTGCTTTTTGGCATTGCTCATTCGCTACGATATGACGCCTCGTGCAGCGCTCTACAAAATTTCCAACCGTCTAGGAATCGATTCCAAAAAAGTAAACCCGGAGGAACAGTATGGACCCTACAAGCGACTCAAACCGCTGAGGCCGGGACTTCAGAGGCCAGTTTTGTTGAACCTTGAGACGTCCGACGGATCAGGCCAAGCGGTTCATCCGGATGTGGCTTACATCGGTGGCGGGTTTGGAGCAGATAAATGGACTTACTGGATGGCTTGCACGCCCTACCCATACGGGAACGCTTACCATGAGAATCCGGAAATTTTTGCAAGCCATGACGGAACGAATTGGACCGTCCCCAGCGGACTCAAAAATCCACAGGTGCCTTCTCTTCAGAGGCCAGGAGACCACAATTCAGATCCCGACATTCTCTTTTACCAGAATGAATTATGGCTTTTTTATCGCGAGACACTTCGCAGCAAAACGCCGAATGAAAACCGAATCTTCCTGTTGAAGAGCGTCGACGGAATACACTGGTCTCCTCGAATGGAAGTTTTAAGCGAAAGCCAGGGGAAAGAGTTGCTCTCCCCTGCGGTCATTCATAACGGAACCTGTTTCGTCATGTGGACGATCGAAATCATTTCCGGAAAACTGACACTGATGCGCCGCTGCAGCTCCGACGGGGTGTATTGGATGGAACCGGTGCAAGGAACGCTTACAGGTTTGCAGGCTCCTCAGTCTGTGTGGCATATCGACGTCATTCAAGAGGAAGAACAACTCAGCGCGGTACTGGTAAGTTGCGTGGGGATGGGTGGCGCTGGCGCGAAGATTCATTATGCTGCGAGCAAAGACGGCGGCTTGAATTGGACCGTCGACGATCTTCAGTTGGAACAGAACTATGAGTTTGAATCAGGATTTCATTATCGCGCTAGCTTGCGTCGGCGCGCTGAGGAGGAGAACCATTACGACTTGTGGTACACCGCGGCGACGCAGAAGCGCATGTATTCCATTGCGTATTTGAGAATGGTTCGCGAGGGAAACAAACTGCTGCCTATTTGTATTGGCCGAACCTGAGGCGTCATTGCAAATCGACTTCGCGGCTGAAGCACTGAAGCAAATTGTATCCATCCCAGACCGTGCTGAAATTCAACGCCGCGCCAATCGGCACAATTCGATCAACGGCGCGCGCAGGCAAACTGAGTGCTAATTGGCGCAGTTCATTTTTTTGGAAGCCACAATAAGAAACTGTCTGGTCTCTTTCCGTCAGCAGAGATGCGATTTGGATTAACTCATCGATTTCTGTTTCAAAAAAAAGTCCTCCGCCACATTCCACTTGCCGGAAATCCGAATTTGCATCCTTCGCGAGGCGCATTCGACTCACAGGACCAGTGACATCTGAATAGATCTTATCGGTAAAACCGTTTCCAGCAGCGACGCAAGCGGACACATATTTATTCAATCCAACGATTTCAGGATATTGCTGGCCGCGCCTTGTAAGTTCGTTCGTGACCTCATGCCAAAACAATTCCTGGGCGGAATCGCAGCTTGACGTGCTTCCGACCCATACAACCAGGCGGGGTGAAGAACACGCCATTTGGTCAAACCCGTAAGCATCGTTGCAAAAGCGCACAGCAAGATTTTCGAGAGCGTCTTTTTCGAGGCGCAAGATTTCCCCGGCGTTCAACACTGCAAGCGAAAAGCGGTTTGCAAAAACAATTTCGTTTGCCAACGGGTTCAGCGGAACTGCTCGCAGGTGCCGCACGCTTTCATCGCCGCCCCAAAGCACACGGACCTGGCAGATTCCGGAGAGTTGCCGGGTGATCGCGTCATCCCGATCGTAAGAAAGGATCAAGCTTCGATCCACAATCGGCTTAAATCTCTCCAGCTCCAAAACAAAGTTGAGTCTTGCCAGGAGCACGCCCACCTGTTCCCTGCTTCGCGCGGAAAGCCGGACAATATTTGCATTTCCCGCCAGCATGGAAATAAACCACGAGTAAAGAAAAATAGAATCGACATTTGCAGGCGCAAAATGCAACGCAACGCCGCGCGCCAACCAGATCCGGTCGCCGCAATTTTTCTCAAACGCATCGCGCAACTCTACTGTGTGGGCCTTACGCATCCAGTGCGCAACAGCAGCCATCTCGGGAAGACTGCGCATGACATTGTCCAGCAGGACGGATTTGGAAACGGCGTCGAGGAACTCAATCACCAGAGGATCGAACGGAGGTAGCGCGCCGCTCTCCATCAATCGATCAAGCTGTGATGCATATGACAGCGAATTTGCAGGAAGCAGGACGGAAATCATGATGGCCCTTGATGCGTGTCGCTGCAGCCTCGAAGCTCAGCGGCAGCCAGCCGCCCGATTACAGTAAAAAATGTTCCCCGCCGGCCGCAGGCACAGCCATCGAGCCTGTGTACGACGCCCAAGTCTTCTGTGAGCAGGGCATGGCCGGGATAGCTGCGCGGGATGGTGCTCAAAGTTTCAATCAAGCCAACCGTGCCTGGGATTTGCCCGGCGAGAGTTCGTGGGTCGCGGATGAGGATTTCAGAATAATCCGCCGCGTGGAAATATCCTTTTTCACATTCCATGTAGATCGATCCAGTTTGCTCCACAAGTCCGTAATAATTATAAATATCGCAAATTCCAAGCGACATACGCAGGCGCCTCTTGAACTCTTCGCCTGAAACTTTACTTGCTTCGAGTTTTTTCCAACCGCCGCCGTGAATCAAAATGCTATTGCTGAAGTCAAACTGCTGGCCGCTTGCTTCCGCTGCGCATAAAAAATATTGCCAAACAATCCAGGTAAAACCGAACAGGAAAATGCGCTCACCGCTGTGCTTCGCCAGGAAATCCCGAATGACATTCCAATCCGGAGCCATGTTTCCGGATTGGAGAGCATAGGCGTGGTCCGTTCCAAACTGCGAAAATCCTAGAATTCCAGCGCCTCGAGCTGAAAATGAGTCGCGATTCTTCAGAACCCCGGGCTCATCCAGGATCAACATTGGCAGGCGTGAATTTCCCAAGTACGACCGGCCGATTCGAATGAGAGCGTGCGCCTGCATCCTCGCGGTTTCCTTGTCCAAAAAAATGCGTGAAGGCCGCTGGCCGCTCGTGCCAGACGATGTAAGAGTCTTGACAACTTCTTGCCTTGGAACGCTCAGAAGTTCCATTTCTTTAAACAATCTCACCGGGATCGCAGTCAAATCCGCCAGTTGCTGAATTTGTTGACCATCGCTCCGTATAGCCTTCAGGATTCGCCGGTATGCACTGCAATGGTCTGTGTGAAACGCCGTCAAGGAAATCATTTCAGCCAGTAATCGCGGCATTTTTTCCGATGGCGGCTCAACGTAGGGATTCTCTGTCAGTGCTGCCACGCTATATTCGGACGGCATCACAGCCCCTCCAGCCGTGTTAAAGAGGGGTAGTCAATCTTGCTGTTCGGAAGGCGCGGGAGCGCGTCGAGTTTTACGACGCGAAATGCGCTGGGGTGAATCTTGAGCAAATCCTTGAGGACACCATTCACAATCTGTTCGTTTCCGGAAGCCTCGAGGGCAACGCGAACCTGGTCGTCTGCTCCAAAACAAGCCGCCAGTCCACCACCATATTGGCCGATTAGGCCTTCGATCTCATCGAGGCTCACCCTTTTGCCATAAACTTTCAGGAAGCGCTTGAGCCTTCCAACGATGTAGTAATACCCATCTTCATCTATCCTCGCCAGATCACCAGTCCGCAGATAACCGTTCAGTTCGTCACCCTTCGAGAGGTCATTGCGATCGTCCGCGTAACCCAACATGACATTAGGACCCTCGTAGAGTAACTCCCCCGTTTTTTCATCAAGAGAAAGAGTGCCGCCAGGAATTGCAAGACCAATGGAGCCCACCTTTTCGCGAAGCCGTTCGTGTGGGACATAGGAAATACGCGCAGTCGCTTCCGTCTGCCCGTACATGACAAAAAAGCGCCACCCGCGCCGGGAGCTCAATGTTTCGACCAGGCTGATATGTTTTGGGCCAAGGCGTCCACCAGCTTGGGTAATCGTGCGAAAGCTGCAGAATTCTTTTTCCAGCATTCCCGTGCGCAGCATAATTTCGTAGTGATAGGGCACCCCGGCCATGGACGTGGGATGGTATTGCGAAACAAAATCCCAAAACTCTCTCTGCATGAAGCTGGAGGTGGTCATCAATAACTGACCTCCTGCGAGCAGATGAGTGTGAAGCACCGAAAGCCCGTACGAGTAAGACATAGGCAGCGATGTAATGGCGCGGTCGTCGGATGTAATTCCCAAATAAGAAGAAATCGAAACTGCGTTGGACTGTAAATTCTGGAGGGAGAGACGCACCAGCTTTGGGCTCCCGGTGGATCCTGATGTAGGCAGTGTGAGCGCGAGCTGCGGGTCGATTCGCAGTCTGGTACGCGAATCAGAAGAATGCATTTTTCTCACGAAAAGGAAACCGTTTACAATTTCATTCACCACATAACCCGGAACTAATGTCTGTTGGGGTGCGAAAACCCAGTCGGGGGAATATCGCACGAGCATCTGATGTAGAAAGTCAGACTGAAGGTCTGCATCGAGCAGGCAAACTGCTTGTTCACTACGGAGCGCACCCAGGTAAGCCATCAGGCATTGCGGTGTATTGCGGCAAAGTACAAATCCAAATGTTTTCTCCTCGCGAATGGGCAGAGACTCGGAGAATTGATCGCAACCCTGGCGCAGGTCGCCATATGTCAGGCGATGGCCTCCTTCGCAAACAATGGCCGTCGCGTTCGCAGGAGGATCGAGCGTCCAGAAGCCTAGAGCCACATACCTCCATCCACGCCAATCACCTGGCCGGTTACGTAAGACGTGTAATTCGAGGCGAGCATGCAAATCACCCTGGCAACTTCCTCCGGCGCGCCCAGGCGCCCCATTTTGATGGAACTTTTCAATTCCTGCAGTTTAGGCTCGGGAATATTAGCAATCATGCTGGTCTCGATAACTCCAGGCGCAACGGCATTAACGCGGATTCCTTTCGGAGCCAGCTCACGCGCGGCGGATTTCGTGGCGCCAATCACCGCGGCTTTGCTCGCCCCGTACACGACCTGGCCCTCATTTCCTGTGCGGCCAATAATGGATGCGATGTTGACGATGCTGCCGGACTTCTGAGCCGTCATTAAGCGCGCGGCAAATTGCATAATCTGGATAACCGAAAAAAGATTCGTCTGCATCACTTCACGAATCTGCGCCGAGCTAATCATGCCGAGAAATGCGTCCCGTAAAATGCCCGCGTTGTTAACGACAAAATCGAGTTTCTTGGTGTGCGCGTGAACTTCTTTGAACGCTGCACTGAGCTTTGCATCGTCAGATACATCGCAGGCGATCAATTCTGGTGAATTTCCACCGGCTGACTCAATTTCCTGCGCTGTCTCCGCCAAGTCTTCAAGCGAACGCGCGGTGAGGATCAATGTTGCGCCTTGCCTGGAGGCTTCCACAGCCGTGGCGCGGCCGATACCCCGTGAAGCACCCGTAATCCAACCTGTCGAACCTTCGAGAAGTTTCAAAATTGAACGCCATATTTCACTAAGATGCCGCGCGCTTTATCGTAAGAAGAGAGATCGAGAATATCGTCTATATCCATCATGATCTCAAAGGTGGAATCCAGACTTGCAATCAGAGACATATGCGCGAGCGAATCCCACCCT
Source organism: Saccharimonadales bacterium (SeqCode) (assembly GCA_035486415.1). GTDB lineage: Bacteria > Acidobacteriota > Terriglobia > Acidiferrales > UBA7541 > Palsa-360. Next base: position 39,560 of record DATHNC010000033.1, on the reverse strand, counting down.
TTGGTATTTCTATACTCAAGAGCATTCGTAACTTCGGCTTCTGGAATATTCAGCCCACGCGCAAAGGCGTGGCGTAATTTTATTTCGCTCTCGGACATCGGAACAACTCCTCCGTATCGATTACAGTTTCATCGGGTTGTGAGGCAGATTGCCTGGATTCGCTAACGGCAGTCAATTATCCCGGACCAACATTCAGTCTTTTCGCTTGCGGCGAAATTATTGCTCGGTTGACATGGCTCGGTATCCTGTGGACGCCGCTTACGACAGCCAAATTGTTTGCTTCAGGGCGGTACTCTAGGGAAAACAAGTTGCGGGTAAAATAATTCTTAATGAAGAATCAATGAAGAATCAAACATGGCGATGCGGTCCCCTTGGCCTCGTAGGATGGTCCGAGTTTCTTGACTCGCTCCCACTGTTGAGAGGATCGCTTATCGGTTAATTATCGTGTTTTTCAGCGTTAACCCGACTTTTTTGGCAAGAAATCCGCCAATTTTGGTCTCGTTATGTCAGCAAACAATTCGGAATTTATTTAAGCAATTGAGCCCGTCATCTCCTTTGAAGGTCTAAACAATCGAGGAGGCTCTCATTTGATTAACAATCTGTAACAATTCAAGAGGGCCGTCAGTCACAAATCCAGCCAAGTCATCCAATCTTGACTTAAGCTTCAGCTTACCTTCATCGGTGATAAACATCACCCCCATATCCTGCGTCCCCAATATCTCTACTCAGCCTTCAATCTGTGCTGGAGATAATTCAAATGAAACTAGACGCAGGAAGGAGTTGTGAATGAGGTTCATGTCCCCACGAAGTGTGTTTTGTACCTCGATCCTGGCATTGGCACTAGCGATTCCGGTGATCGTCGCTGCTCGACCTCCCATTACAACTAACCCAGTTCCCTTTCTTAATCCGATCGTTCCAGCGGCCACGGTTCCCAGTGGCACTGCATATACACTCACGGTGACCGGCACAGGTTTCGTTTCAGGCTCCGTTGTAGATTGGAATGGAAGCCCTTTGGCCACAACATTTGTTAGTGGCTCCAAATTGACCGCAACGGTCCCTGCCGCAGACACTTCTGCGCCTGGTACGGCTGCAATAAGTGTGATAAACCCGGCGCCCGGCGGTGGGACTTCCAATCAACAAACCTTTGAAGTGACCTCGGCCGCGGCCCAAATTTTTTGGAGCACACGTGATATCACGGGCAATGTCCCGCTGACCTCCTTCGTCGTGGGTGGTGATTTCAATAAAGATGGCAAGTACGATATCGCCGTCGCTGCCGGAGCATCCGTATACGTGATCCCCGGAAATGGTGACGGAACATTCCAACCTGCAATCGGGAGTGCCGGACCGGCCAATTCGATGATCACGGGCCTGCACGTCTACGATGTGAATGAAGACGGCACGCTCGATCTCATTATCACAGGAAGAAAAGGTACGACTTCCTTTGTGGCCACGATGATCGGTAACGGCAACGGAACTTTCCAGTCGCCTATCGAGACTGATTTTTCGGGACTACCCTCAGCCAGCGCGGTTTTTGGCGATTTCAGTGGTGATGGATCACTGGATTTCGCTTTCGTGACAGCCACGAGCGTACAGACCATGGTCGGCAACGGCGATGGAACATTTCACACGGGCCCCAGCTCGCCAATCAATCTCATCGGAACCAACGCAATCGCGGCGGGCGACTTCAACGGAGACGGCAAGCTTGACCTGGTTGCCAGCGTTTACGATCCCTTTACAACTGGCTTTTTTGAAATCGCCGTGTTGCCAGGAAATGGCGACGGCAGCTTCGGCTCCCCCAACGTGGTCCCAGGATCGGGAACATCGTATGTGGGAGCAATTACGGCTGCTGTAGGCGATTTTAATGGTGACGGAAAGCTCGACATCGCTTCTGCCTATCAAACGGCCGGTCCGGTAAACGAGGGATTCGTCACGGTCTCACTAGGCAACGGAGATGGCACTTTCCAATCAGCCTACTACGTCCCCAACGTGAATAACATCACTACGCCACTCTTGATTGGCGATTTCAATGGCGATGGAAAATTGGATCTGTCTACGGGCGGATTCTTTTATTTCGGGCAGGGCGATGGGACGTTCCCGACTTCAAATGGATCCACGGGAGCGCCAACATTTGTCCTCGCCGGCGATTTCAACAACGACGGCCAAATGGATGTTGTCGATGAAACTGTAACGCTGCACGGTTCAACGACGCTAACAGCTATCGGATTGGAACTTCAAGTTTCGCCACTGCCTGATTTTAAAGGTATCGTAGGTCCGTTAAACACCGTACTTGTGCCGGGTGGAACGGCTTCATTCACTGTCAACCTTCAACCACTTTACGGGTTCACGGGAGATGTCATCCTCGGTATGACTAATCTACCGAACGGTATCTCTCCGAGTTACAACCCTGTTACGGTTCCTGGTGGCTCGGGCTCATCAACCATTACACTCACGGCTTCGAATGGCCTGCAGCTGGGCAACTACAACCTGACGTTGTCCGGTAACTCCGGGACATTGACCCACAGCACGATCGTGCCTGTGGAAGTGAATGTTTCCGCTGGAGATTTCTATGGGACAGTTAGCCCGACCACGCAAAATATCGCGCCCGGCCATACCACCAGCTACCAAATCACCATGTTCCCAACGGGCGGGTTCAACGCCAATGTCACGCTCAGCGTCTCGGGCTTGCCTGCCGGGGTGACTGCCAGCTTTAGCCAGAATCCAGTTATTGGCGGATCTGGGCCGACCACACTCAATGTAACAGTGCCCCTAACGTCGCCGCAGCCACAGATTTATTCGTTCCAGATAACCGGGACGAGCGGCATTCTCACTCACACTACGACGGCTTATCTGGGTGTCAGTTCTTCCGGAGGAGATTTCACCGGAACGATTACGCCGACTCAGACCGTTGCAGCCGGTGGAACAGTGACATACTTCGTCGCATTGTCTCCGATCAGCGGTGGGGCGGGAGACGTAGGTCTGACCGTCAACGGATTGCCCGCAGGCGCGACGGCGACGTTTACTCCACTTACCATCCTGGGCAGCAACGGCACATCCACTCTTTCCGTTGTGACAGCTCCGGGAACTACCCCGGGAAATTACGCCCTGGTTATCTCGCTCGCGGGAGCCGGCGTAATTCACCTGGATGGTGTCAACCTGACTGTGACGGCGCAGTAGTTTTAAGAACATTCACAGTCACTTGAAATAAATGTTGCAGCTTCTGGCGGCGCGCTCGATGAAAGAGCGCGCCGCCGTTTTTTTTAAAATGCTTCATGTCCGCAACAGTGCAAAGCAGTGGACGCGTTTCTATCAATTGATAGGTCTGAGGCTGTTTTCGGGGCAGGTGCGGCGAGAAGTTACTTTCTGGATTGGATGAGGTACTGCGCCTTGCGGGCGGCATCCAGTTGCGCACGCTGGGCGATGTGGCGGTTTGTGGACTCAATAAAATCTTCAAACGATTCCTGGATCTCCGACGTGATTTCAGAACTGGCGCGGCGATACGTTTGGGCCATATCCAGTTCGCCGAACGTCCACGTTACCGGATGAATTAACGCGTGGATGCGCTCTTCCTTGCCTAGAATTTCCATCAGCGTTTCGCCGCGCCATTTGAATCCGCTGTCGGAAATGTAGCGAACATTGTGCATGAGATCGTGGTTGTAGGCGTCCACGTAATGCTCGTTCAGGTCTCTAAGGAGTGAACTGGAAGCCGGCATGTGCTGTGCAATGGATTTGATTTCGATTTCCAGAATTTCTTCAAGCACTTTCACATCGCGCAATATCCCTTTAAACGGATCGAATCCCCTGCTCTCAAAAAAGTTTGTTTCGTAGTGCAGGCCTACTTCAAAGCCCAGGGAAACCATTTTTTTCAATGCGTCCCAGTGAGGGGCCGCTGCGGGGTTGTAATACGGCGAATGCAACAGAACGTAATAGGAGGAAAATATTCCCATTTCATATTCAAGTTCCGCCATGGCCAGCGCATACCGCGGAGAGACATCGATGTCATGACGTATCAACAAAAATGGATCATGCGAAAGCGCGCCATCCCTCATTTCGGAAACTTTAGGAAATTCGTAACCGAGAGATTTTGCTTTCTCCAGAGTCCGCGCGTACATTTCCAGCGAAAAAGTATCACTGAGAATTGGTAAAAGTGCTTTCGCCTGCGCATTCATCCATCTTCCCCTTTAAATGAGCCCCATTTGGTATCGCCATGGCCCGGGTTCGAGCCGGATGCCGCGCTTGCGTAAAAATTCCCGGGAAGAATCGACAAAAACTCCGGAAGAACCATTGAGTTTTTTTGCCAGCAGATTCATCTCCGTCACATGAGAAGGATTTGCAGCGCCGGAGGATTCAAATGTCCAAAGGACATTTTCGTCGCCGGCCCAGAAATCGGGTCCCGCTGGGCTTGCGGATTCCGCAAAACCAATCTGGTATTTCTTCTTTCCATGAAACACATCAAAATTCATGAAGGGAAAAGATTGAATTGGAGAAACGGCCGTACCCTTGAGGCTCAGCAATTCGTGAAATTGGCGGATCATCGTTTCTGCAATCTGCAATTGTTTGGGGCGATCGATGGACCGGGCTGCATCGCGTATCACCTGCGCGGGAACTCCCATGGCCAACTTCCCATTCGGAATCGCGGAGATAAGATAGGAATTGGATCCCAAGATCGAGGATTGTCCGATTCTCGCGCCCGCGTAAATTGTGGAGTTCATCCCTACCTGTGAAAAATCTTCTAGCACGATGGGCGCGAAAGTATTTTCATTTCCTTCGAGGACGGAGTGGCCAATGTTGTGCGTGACCAAAATGGCGCGTTGCGTCAGGAAGACTTCTTTCCCTATGAGTACGGGACGGCAAATGTTTATAAACAGATCGTTGCCAAGATAGACATTGTCGCCTACCACGAGCAGAGCCCAGGGATCGGCATGCCCTCCTCCGCCAATCTGAATGCGGCTGCCAGCAAAAATGTTCTGGCCAAATATCGCTGTGGCGCCTCGAACGTTGAGCCCTTCACGAAAACTGGAAAGCGCGCCGGCAGCGAAACGCTCGCGCAGAATAATGCTGCCGTTTTGGCCGATTTGAACGCGGTCCCCGATTTGAATTCGCGGCGCAACGATGACGGTCCCTTTGCCGATGAAAGTGCCTTCGCCGATATCTGCGCCGTGCGCGCGATACAGATTGCATTTATCGACCGATTCCATATTCCCGATGCGTTCCGCGTCGTTCCGCAATCGATCTAGAAATGCCTGTTCCATACAGCCTGAGTCTTTATTTAAAAAGTTGGAAAAATTTGCCGGAAATGTTACTCCGCTCGTTGAAATTCCATTTAGCGCGGAATGCAATAGATTCTGTGCGTTAAAATCACCCGACGGCGACTTGATGTAATCCAGCACATCCTGCTCGCGAATCATGGAAGTTCCCGCGAAAGCGCTCAGCGGGATCTGCCTGCTCTGAATCAATTCAAGCGCTTTGTTGCTGAATCGGGTCCCGGATGGGCCGATCGCCTCAGGAACTGTGACCACGGACCTGCTGACAAGTAGAAATTCTCGCGAACTCGTATCAAGATCCGGAGAATTTTGATCGCCGATATACGCTACAACGGAGCTGACCCGAATTTCTTCGCCGGCCTGCACCTTCAAATGAATTGTCCCCGTGGCGGGCGATAACAATTCGACCATCGCTTTGGACGTTTCGATCTCAGCAATGTTCTGGCCTTCGTGAACTACATCCCCTTCGCCCACAACCCAGGCGATCAATTTCACGTTTTCGTCATTGATATTGATGAACGGAATTTCAACCGCAGTGACTTTAGACATGGCGGCTGAGTTCCCTCATTTGGGAAACGATCGATTCGGTGGCAGGCAATATTTCCTTTTCCAGGGGGCCGCAGGCAGGAATGGGATGCTCGGGCGGAGAGAGTCTCTTGCAGGCGCGCAGAAGTCCCGGCGAGAATTCGGATATCTGTGCAATCAATTCAGACCCAAGAGCGGCAAATGATTGCCCTTCTTCCGCGATCAACAATTTTCTGGTTCGCTTGAGCGACTCAATGATGGGCCGGGGATCAAGCGGGTAGATCCGCGATGGACAAATAACTTCCGCCACTATTTCAAGCTCATCGAACGCGCGAGCTGCCGCCTCTTCCACGTAAGCGAGCATTCCCCCGTAGCAGAAAACAGTAATTTCAGGGTTGGCCAACGGCCGCAATCGGCAGGTGGGAAAGTGTTCGTCGCTAAGCTCAAGAACAAATCCATTGGGAACTGGCGAGCCGAGGCGCGAAGTGTATAGCAATTTATTTTCAATGACCAGAGTGGGTCGATCCACGGTCAAAAACAGTTCATCGTAAATTTTTCCGGGATTAACTCTCGAATTAAGCGCCACAACTTGCGTATGCGGCGTGCCCAGGAAATGTTTTTCAAGGGACTGACTATGCGTTGGGCCGTAGCCTCGGCGCCCTCCCATCGGGGTGCGGACAATCAGCGGCACGCTTACCTGATTGTTATACATATAGCGGAATTTCGAAGCGTGGTTAATCCACTGATCCGCGATCAGTGTAAGAAAGTCGCCGAACATGATTTCGCAAACTGCAATGTAGCCCCCCAGAGCCAAACCGTTTCCGAGACCGACAATCGCAGCTTCGCTGATGGGCGTGTTGCGCACACGTTCAGGAAATTCGGCGCTCAATCCCTTTGTCACCTTAAAGGCGCCACCGTAAGGAGATTCAATATCTTCACCCACGAATATGAGGCGCGGGTCGCGTTTCAAGTTGCGGCGTAAACTCTCGCGCAGACTGGCAACAAAAAGTGTTCCGCTTTCCGCTTCGGTTAAGTTCTTCCAGGAAATCTTGTCTGGAAAAGAATTTCCCCCGTCTTCCGAATAAGATTGCGCGTATGGACTGGCCTCCGCGACGGCGACAGCAACGTCCACATAGCCTTTGGCTTTTTCCAAAGCGCTGCTGTCCTCTTCAGGACAATTTTCATAAAACATTCGAAGCGGATCGCGCGCCCAATGCGAAGCTATCTCCTCCGGATCACGGTCGTCGTCCCCTTTGGAGTGGGGCATGAGCCGGTAGGTATCCACTTGGAGAAAAAATGGGCGCCGTTCATTTCGAACTTTAGCAATACATTCCGCCGTTACTTCCAATAGCTGTTCCGGTTCCCATGTGGAACTGCATCTCACGGGAATATCGAAGGCAGCTGCACGCGCAAGAATATTTCCGGCAAGATTTTGTGTCTGCGGCGTGCTTTGTGAATAAAAATTATTTTCCAGCACAAACAGAACCGGCAAATCCCATTTACTCGTCAGGTTAAAAGTTTCGTAAACAACGCCCTCGCCAAGGGTTCCGTCACCCAGGAAAACAACGGCAATATTGCCCTGCCCTCGGAGTTGCAAGGACATGGCAAGTCCCGCTGCAACTGGAGCGATTCCACCCTGCACACCATTGCTGAAAAACCCGTTTCGAGTGTCGCAAAGATGCTGACTTCCCCCGCGCCCACCGCATACGCCGCTTGCTTTGCCCATCACCTCGGCGATAAGCCCTTCAACGTTACCCGTTCGAGCCAGAAAGTGCCCGTGGCACCGATGGTTGCTGAATAAAATATCTCCAGCCTCGAGCGCGCGAGCTACGGCTACGCCAATCATCTCCTGCCCGATGCACGTATGAACGGTGCCAAACAATTTGCCTTCCGCAAACAACCGCAAAAGGCGATTTTCCACTTCTCGAATTATGGAAGCGGTGGCAAAGGCCTCTGAAAGTGCGGTCCGGTTAGAAATTTCCTGCATTTAGCGGCATCCACCCCGCAGAGAAACATTCGGTTCGCTTCAAAAACCAGCTATTCTGACGAACCTCGCTCAAGTGACAGGTTTCACTTATGCGGCGAGTGACTTGAGACTGTACGGCAGTGATAATTCCGGAAGGTAAACGCAGAATGACAATTTATTAATAGTCATGGGGCGGTGTGGGGAGAGTTGGTTCCCAAATATTACAATTCGTAATTAAACTGACAAAAGGCGCGTCGCTTACCCGCAAAGAGCCATCGGGGCCCTGCTTCCTCCTTGGGTCTGCTCTTCCGGCAAATTCGTTGCGTTTAGATCCAGAAAATCATACGGTCCGCGAACCATCGAAACAAATCGGAAATTGTCAGTTGATTATCCGGCTATCGATACAGTACATAAGGAGAACACATGCGAGTTGCTATCTTCTTATTGGTCTCAACCCTTGCCCTGTGATGTATTTCCTCATGTGGCGTTGGTGGCGGACGCGTCGGAGTTGGCGTCAATCCAGACTTAGTAGTTACGATCACGAATAAACCGAGTGGCATTCCGCAGGGAACCTTGTTGGTTTTCAACGCCACCGTTTCTGGTGATCCCTTGAACAAAGGTGTCACGTGGAGCCTGATATCTGGGAACGAAGAGAGAACACTCACCAACTTATCCCCGTTTTCAGTAACTTATAACGCACCAACGATGCCGCCTTTTCCCATCAACCAGAATACTTTGTTCGCCAGTTCGGCCAGCGATACCTTCAACGGTGATACTGAGGTGTTCAGCGTGACGATTCCCGGTTTGGCGACGACGATCACCAATAAAATTTCAACGATCAATTCAGGCGGCCAATCAGTAACGCTGAATGCGACAGTGACAAATGATCCGAGAAATGCGGGGGTGTATTGGTCCATTACTACGCCAACCACGAATTGCACGGGCGCTTGCGGGACTCTGAGCAGCCAGACGCCCTTCAGCGTCCTGTACACGCCACCACTTACCTTCCCAACCTCACCTTTCAAGATGCCGTATATTCAGGCGAATTCGATAACGGACCCCACTGAATTCGACCGGAATTCCCTCACAATTCATTAAGGTGCGCCGAACCCATCGAACATAGATCTTCATCAATGGGGTTTCACGGCCACATTCCGAGAAGTCGACATATCTTGACTTGGCAATGCTATGCAATGTCTTGAGGGTCAAACGCAGGACGGGTGGCCCGACCGTTCGCATTCCCAAGAAGAGTTTCGCAGCGCGGTCAAATACTATTTCTGTACCTACACTCGGGGTTAAGATTTTGCACTTCAGGTGCCCCATCCTTGACGCTACTTCAAGGGTGGAGATTTTGTTTCAACTAGCCCACATGGGAGTCAAGACGAAAACCCAGCCCTACAAAATTCGTAGGACGGGGCACTCCAAGTTTTAATTCAAAGCCCGGGCTATTGGCCCTAACGCCAAATTTCCCCGTAGGCCATCTACTTGCCCACCGACAGAATGGAGAATGAATCCTTTACCATAGGGCCGCGAGCAACTCGTCCATTTGAGGGTGGCGGAGTCCCAGCGGGAGGAGGATCAAACACAGCGGCGATCAGCATGATGTGGTTTGTCTTGCTGTCAAGCGTGAGCGTTTTAGCGCTCGGCATCGTAATCAGATTTTGTTCCACGGCGAAGCTCGTGGGGCTGTTTTCCTTAATCACGGTGAGCGTGCCTTCGGCGTGCGAACTGAACGCTTCCATCGTGGCAGGGTTGAAGACTGCGCCGTCCGTGACGCCGCCGAGCGGCAGTGTCGTGATGATGTTGCCGTCGTCGGCGTTGAGGATGACCATTACATGCGGATCGCGGCATGCGGCAAAAAGGACGCGATTTTTGGCGTCGATGGCCAGCCCGGCACACGTGCCACCCTTGCCGGAAACATCGTAATGAGCAGTCACGGTCAGTGTCTGTACGTCGACTACCGCGATATTTCCTTTATCTTCGATATCAACATATAGGTGACCTTTGCCGTCAGTGACGGCCTGTTCGGGAGCCCCGCCCAGATCGATCGTACCAATGATCGAACCATCTTTTGCATCGATCACGGTTGCGTTCGGCGCGGAATGGCTGAGATCGTAAACCCGCTCGTTAAACGGGTCGAACAGAATGCCGTCGGGGTTGCCTTGGACATCGATGCTCTTGATGACCGCAAGAGTTTTTGAATCGAACATCACGACGGGTTTGCTGGTTAAAAAGCCGTGATTGTTCTTGGGGTCGACAACAGCTCCATGTCCGTTGACATTGGGGATTTCGCCGGCCGGTTCCAAGGTATCTAGGTTGAAGACGGTGATTCGGGCCGTCGGGCCGCTGCGCGGAACGTACAACCTGCGGCCCGCAGCGTCGGCGAAAACATAATCAAAACCTCCATCGCCGCCGACTTTGACTGTTTTCAGCACCGAATAGGGGCCTGCGGTTGGGGCCTGTTGGGCCAATCCCAGGGACGCCAATATAGCGATCCCTGCAGCAAGGACAACGGGCAAGCAAAATCGTCGCATGACATGCCTCCTCGATTAAGCGAAAGACGTACATTTCAGACTTGAAACTGCGACCGAATATACACCGAATTTGGCTTTTGGCGAGTCAGTTAACTAATGAGGATGGATGCTCTCCCTGGGGCGGTTCGAGCCTCATTCCGATCAGACCTGTCAGCTCAACCGGTCGATGCAACTCCATTTGGTATAAATCTTTTCTCTAAAGGCGGCATTTATGAGACTTATGCGACGGGCAAAGCTTTCTGAGCAGCGCCGGAATAGCATGTGGAGGCGCTGAAAGGCCGTGGCAGTCGTTGCATAAGCTTGGACAGGCCTTCAGCAAGGAACATCTGTCCATCCAATTCATGCTGGCGCGGCAGAGCCGATTGCACCCGACATCACCCCCTCACTCCAACTATTTCGGTCTCAGAGCCGTCTGCCCAAAGTGATAGGCCAAATGATTGGTGCGACTCAGCAGAATGGCAAAACGGTTGCGCAACGGTTCTTTCAGAAAATCTTCTTCAGATACGGCAGCGTGCTTCTTTAGCCAGTCAGATGACGAGAAACCTGCAAAACCCTCGGACAATTTTCCGTTCACTTCTCTCCAGGCTTTCCGAACCGACTCGACCGACGGAATTTCGCCCTGCGTCTTATCGGGATTGGAAATGAACGCGACATCAAACTCAGGATGGAGCCGCCGCCCAATACCCAAGAGAGGGAGCATTGCGTCGTGAACGGCCGTTAGATGTCCCCAGATATAAATCAGCCGGTTTTTCCCCGGCGCGATTTCTTTCAGGACTTCTTCGTCGCTAAGGCCGGAAAACATTTTGTCAGCTCGTTCGATGTTTCCGTTCCATCCGTTCAGCGCAACCGCTACGTACAATTCGTCGTTCGTCATGACGGTCTCCTTTTGCGTTCTTATTTGATCCGCGAGCTCGGCTGTAAGGCCGGTAATCAAAACAACGTCCAAGTTCAATAGGACATCCAGGTTCATTTAAATCTTTTTATCAACCTATCAGAAATATCAATTTTTCAGAACCGGTCCCGAGCTGCACACCGGTAGATTGCGACCAACGTAATCGTTGGAGATCAAGCTCAGCTCATCGGTCATTGGAGTTCCTCGACATCAAAAGTTGGATCGAAATCCATCCTCTAAAGCTGAGGCAAATTCGAGACATCCCATCCTCCACCCAATGCTTTAACCAGGAGAACGCTGGCATCCAACCGCCGCCGCAGGATATCAATGGCGTTTCGTTCATTGGCAAGCTCGATCGTCTGCGCGGTAATGACCTGCAAGTAGGTGTCGACCCCACCCTTGTAACGATTCGTAAAAAGTTGAAGAGATTCCTGCGATGATGCGACAGCCTGTTGTTGTTGCTGTGTTTCGTTTTCGAGAATGCGCAAGGCGGCAACATTGTCTTCGACTTCCTGAAACGCCGTCAGCGAGGTCTGACGATACGTTGCAACGGCGGCGTCATAGTTCGCACGTGCCGATTCGGAAGTCGCGCGACGACGCCCCGCGTCAAACAGTGTCTCCGCGAGGGCTGGACCCACAGCCCAGAACGCGTTTGGCCCATCGAGCAAGTTTGCGATGTGCGTGCTTTCAAACCCGGCGGTTGCACCCAGAGAGACAGTAGGAAAGTAAGCCGCACTCGCGATTCCAATCTGCTGGTTGGCTTCCTCCACTCGGCGCTCCGCCGCAGCGATGTCTGGGCGACGTTGCAATAGTTCAGATGGGAGGCCAATCGGAGTGCTCGGAGGTTGGTAGTTAAGCGACGCAGCTGCGAGGCTAAATTCCGCGGGCGGCTTTCCGATCAGGATCGCAATGGCGTGTTCGAATTGCGCACGCTGCACGGTGACATCGGTCTCTTGTACGCGAGTCGTGTCCAACTGGGTTTGTGCTTGCGCCAGATCGGCCTTCGGGGCGACCCCTCGATTGAAGCGATTGAGCGTGAGCTGCACGTTGTCGCTATAGGCTCGCACCGTATCGTGCAGAAGCTGTTCCTGAGCGTCAGCGCTGCGCAATTCGAAATAGTCCAGGGCGAGTTCCGCCTCCAGACTGAGCTTCGCGGTCTCGTAATCAGCAGCGGTCGCCTGCGCTTCCTCTCGCGCGGCAGCGACGCTGCGTCGCACGCGGCCCCATAGATCCAACTCATAGGAGAGGTCAAAGGGCAGCACGAAATCGCCCGTGCTGGACTCTGGGACCTTCGACGGAAAGTTCGGTGAAACGTCGGGGGCCTTGACATAACTGGCGCTTGGCCCGGTGGAGATGGAAGGAAACTGGGAGGCTCGATTAAAACGAATCGCCGCGCGAGCTTCACGGAAGCGCGCTTCCGCTACTTTCAGGTTCTGGTTGGAGCCGGCAATCTGTTCTTCCAAGTTATTGAGTTCCGGATCGCCAAAAAGCTCCCACCAATTTCCGCGACTCGTCTTATCAGCAGGATGCGCGGGCTGCCACTGGTCTGACTCCTTGAACGAACTTGGAACTTCTTCTTTGTACATCTGCGTCATTGGGACGGCGGGCTTAATGTATCTAGGGCCGACCGTGCAACCCACGAGCAGGAGCACCAGAGACAGAATGTGCATCCCGTTGGAGATAAAACGCGTGACTCCAGAGAAGTACTTCATCGCACTGCCCCACCTGTTGCTTTGTTGCTCTGACGGACTGGCAAGCCTGCGACTAGAGAGTCCGATGGATCGACGATGACGGCGTCCGTTGCCTGCAGTCCCGAAACGATTTCCACGGCGTTTCCGTAATCGCGCCCAATTTTAACTGGAACCAACTCGGCTTTGCCGTTGCGAACCAGTCCAACCTGCAAGCCTTCCTTACGAAAGATCAACGTATTCGATGGAATGGTTACCGACCGAGTCTGGTCAGGCAGCTTGAGGTGCACAAAGACGTAAGCGCCGGGCAGAAGTTGGCCGGTGGGGTTGTCGACATCGACTTCGACAAGCAGCGTTCGCGAAGCGATGTCAATAGAATTGGCGTTGCGAACAAGAGTGCCATGAAACGTTTGGCCCGGGAATTCATCGAGGGTGAGAGTGGCGGTCGCTCCGGGGCGTGCGGCACGCGAGTACACCTCTGGAACCGAGACGTATACGCGAAGTGTGCGAATGGCAGTGATGTGAAAAAGTTCTCTCGGTTGCGCGTTGGCCCCTGCATCGATGAGTGCTCCGATGTCGGTATTGCGGGCGGTGATGATGCCGTCAAACGGTGCATAGATCTTTTCGAAAGATTGCAGTTGTTCGAGACGCCGCATGTTGGCGGCGCTGGATTCGGCCGTAGCTTTTACCGCGCTGAGATTGCTGACCGCCTGGTCGGTTTCCTGTTGCGAAACCGAGCCCGTGCTCACCAGATCCTGCCAACGGGCGGCGGTGATTTTGGCGATTTTAAGATTTGCTTGCGCGGTGTCGAGTTCCGCTTGAGCTTGCTGTAGCTGCTGGTCGATTTCGGGGGTTTCAATTTCCGCGAGCAACTGGCCTTTCTGGACATGTGCGCCGATATCGAAATGCCAGCGACTGAGATAGCCACTGGTACGGGCATAGATCGGAGCGTCACTAAATGCCTGCGTATTTCCGGGCAGGACAATTTCCTGTGTAGGGGCCCCTAGTTGCGGAAAAACTACAGAGACAGAGGGAATGGCGGCATCTTCAGTTCGTTGTTTGAGCCGCGATTCGGCGGCTGCTCGCGCATGGATACCCGAGTAAATGACGAGAGCGAGCGCAGCGAAGGCAGCCGCCGAGAGAAGGACTGGTGTTCCACGACGGCTTCCCTGCCGGCGTTCGATTCCATCTCGCCTCGGCACCATGGTCTCCGCTCCGATGATTTCTGGTTCGGGTACGGTCATTGCATTTTTTTCGTTCGATGTCATTGTTTTCCTCTTGGCTCAAGCTTGCATTGGTCCAGGCTCGCCGGTGGACTGTTCTCGAATTGGCGAAGATTCGCGCCGTCCCTGTAACAAACTGAATACTGCCGGGACGAAAAACAGAGTGGCCACAGTGGCGCACAACAGGCCGCCAATGACGGCGCGCCCGAGCGGCGCATTCTGCTCGCCGCCCTCGCCCAGCCCGAGGGCCATGGGAATCATTCCGACGACCATGGCAAGTGCTGTCATAAGCACGGGTCGAAACCGTGTGAAACCGGCTTCTATGGCGGCTTCGATCGGATCTCCGTGCAACTGCAGCCGTTCTTTCGCAAAAGACACCACGAGAATGCTGTTGGCTGTTCCTACACCCATGCACATAATGGCGCCCATTAACGCCGGGACGCTGAGCGTTGTATGCGTGACAAACAGGAATCCGATAATGCCGGCAAGCGCGGCAGGAAGCGCAGTGATGATGATGAACGGATCGAGCCACGACTGAAAATTCACCACGATCAGTAGATAGACAAGAACGACGGAAAAGACGAGTCCGCCGAGTAACCCGAGATAGGAAGTGCGCATGGTTTGCAACTGGCCTCGAACGGTGATGAAGCTGCCGCGAGGCAGCGATTTTCGGTTGGCATCCACAATGCGCGTGACTTGGCGGCCCACCGCTCCCAAGTCGCGGCCTTGCACGGCGGCGTAAATATCGACCACGCGCCGAATGTTGTAGTGGTTAATTACTTCCATCTCGTTCGCCCGCTTGATGGAAGCGACGTCTGCGAGAATTTCAGGGCGAGCGGCGGTCGACGCATTCAACGGAGTGTTCAGGAGGTCTTCCAGGGATTGGATCGAATATTGCGGAGTCTGGGTCACCAGGTTGTAGCTGACTCCGTTTTTGTAATTCAAGAAAAACATCGGCGTAATTTGAAAGCTGCCGCTGAGTGAATTCAGCATACTGTTCGCAACGTCGCGTTCCGTATAGCCGCCCTGGGCCGCCTTCGTACGATCCACGGCTACATCGAACTCAGGGTAGTCAAACGATTGCTGAATGCGCGCATCCGCGATGCCCGGAATCCGCTCGATCTCGTGCAACATCCCTGCCGCGACTTCGCGATTGCCTTCAATATCGGCTCCTTCGATTTGGATATCGACGGGCGCCGGCAAACCAAAATTCAAAACCTGAGTGACGATGTCCGAGGGTACAAAGTAGAACGTCGTCCCTGGGTATTCACGTGGAAGCGTTTCTCGCAAGCGCTCCACATACTCTTCCGTCGGGTGGTGATGCTTCTTTAGAGAGACCAGGACATCAGCGTCGCCGGCCCCTATCAGGCCCGAAGTGCTGTGCATGAAATTTACCGTGCTGTAAGGCAAACCAATGTTGTCCAGGATGTTGTCCACTTCGCTCCCGGGAATCTCCTGGCGGATTGTGCCTTCAACCTGATCGCACAGCTTCGCGGTCTCTTCAATTCGCGTGCCGCCCTTCGCGCGTAGATGGAGGATGAATTGACCACTGTCGGTATTCGGAAAGAAGTCCTGCCCGAGCCATGGCACCAGGAGAAACGCCGCGCCGCAGATCAGAAGAAATGTGGGAACGAAGAAGGCCCGCCTGCGCACAAGCGATGCGAGTAGGACGTGATATGCACTCCGAAGACTTTCGAATCGCCGCTCGAACGCCAGCTGAAACCGCACGAGAGGATTCCGTGAACCGGCAGATTCCTGCTGTTCCGGCCTGAGCAGATATTTCGCAAGCGTGGGAACCAGCGTTCGGGAAAATAAGTACGATGCGAGCATCGCGAACACCACAGCTTCCGCAAGAGGCACAAACAGATATCGCGCTACGCCGCCCAAAAAGAACATCGGCAAAAACACGATGCAGATACAGAGCGTCGAGACCAGGGCAGGCACAGCAATCTGTTGCGCACCATCCAGAATGGCTTGAACGGTCTCCTTGCCCATGGCCAAGTTGCGATTGATGTTTTCGATTTCGACAGTGGCGTCATCGACGAGCATGCCGACCGCAAGCGCCAAGCCTCCCAAGGTCATGATGTTAATCGTTTCCCCGAGAAAGCTCAGGATCATGACGGACGTCAAGATGGATAGCGGAATGGAGATGGCGATGATCAACGTGCTGCGCCAACTTCCAAGAAAGAGCAGGATCATCAATCCTGTGAGGCACCCGGCGATGACGGTCTCGCGGATGACGCCGTTCACGGCGCCTCGGACGAAGATGGACTGGTCGGCCAAGGGCACAATTTTGAATTCCGGGGGAAGGGTCTGCGCGACACGAGGAAGCAGGTCGCGAATGCCTTTCACCACGTCAATCGTTGAACCGTTGCCGGCCTTGAGTACGGTGACGAGAGCGCCGCGGCGGCCATCCTGCCGCACGATGTTGGTCTGCGGTGCGAAAGCGTCACGCACATTCGCTACATCACGAAGATAAATCGTGGAATTTCCAACGACCTTAACAGGAAGGTCGTTTAATTCCGGGACGCTCCTCGTGCTGGTGTTCAGTCGAACGTCATATTCGAATGGCCCCATTTTCGCGGTCCCCGATGGCAAGATAAGATTTTGCGCCTGCACGGCATTGAGAACATCCTGTGGCGCCAGACCTTTCGACTGCATCAAGCCGGGATTCAAATCAATCATGACTTGACGTTGCTTCCCGCCATAAAGGAAAGGAATGACGGCACCAGGGACCGTCACCAGTTGCGGTCTCAGAAAATTTTGTCCGAGGTCGTTCAACTGCTGCTCGGAGAGTCCTTCTCCAGAAAGGCCCAGCTGCAGAATCGGCACTGTCGAAGCGCTGTAGTTAATGATCAACGGAGGCAAGGTTCCCGGCGGCAAGAAACGCAGAATGGTTTGGGATCCCGACGTCACTTGTGCATTCGCAGTATCCAAACTTGCCCCGTGTTGCAGGTAAATCTTGACGATAGCTTGACCATTTACTGTTGTTGATTCGATGTGTTCGATGTTGTCGACGACGATTGTTAGCAGTCGTTCAAACGTGTTCGTGAGCCGACCTTCTAATTCTTCCGGGTTCATGCCGGTGTACTGCCATGCTACAGCGATCACTGGGATGTCGATATTCGGGAAAATATCGGTCGGTGTGCGCAAGATCATAACCGGGCTAAGAACCAAAATGAGTACCGCCAGGACGATGAACGTATATGGCCGATTTAGAGCTACTCGAACGATCCACATGAATGAAACTCCTCTCGCTCAAATCGCGAAGTGGCCTCACGATCTAAGGAGATGAGATGAGACCGAACGGTCTCTAGATGCAAGAACTTTTTCGTCAACGGACGAATGCGCTGGTACATTTCAATTCTCAGATCTCGAATGGGTGTCCAACGGTAGAAGGTTATTGCGCAGTTTTACGGTCGTCGACGGCCCAGAACAGGCACGTGATGAATGTGGTGGGTCGGCAAAACCAAAAACGTTCCTATCAGCGCGCGAAATCGGCCTTGCCGTGATACGCAGGCTCAAATACACCCTGCACAAATTGTTCAAACGAAGTCGGTGTGGTGTTCTCCGGCGAACGCGGCTCCTGAGGAATGAGGATTCCAGCGTTGATCGCCTTGTACATCTCGATGTACAACGCGGCTCCCTTCGGCGGAACACCCATTTGCATCAACACCTGCAGCACCTGGTCATAAGGAAACTGCTCGTAACGCAGATCCGGTTTGCCAATGCCGCGCGCAATCACCTCGGTAGCTTCCTTCATCGACAGGTCGCGCTCGCCAAGCAGCTCGCGGGTTTGTTTACCGGAAAAATCCAGGTGCAGGAGGCGCTTCGCGGCGTAGTTGCTAACGTCGGCCGTAGCGATCATGGGCAGCTTCAGGTCGGGCAGCAGCGCGTTTCCGAAGATTCCCATCCCCTGAATCATGCCGATCGCCGCCAGATTGTTCTCCATGAAATACGCGGCGCGCAGGTGCAAAACATTAAGATCGCTGATCGCGTTCAGTTTCTGCTCCGAAGAATGCAGCCCCGCAACTGGCCCGGTGCCTTCCGGAACTTGCGCGCCGTAGCTGCTCAAAAACACTGCATATCGCAGGCCGGACTCCTTCAATGCCTTCGCAATCGCATCGCTATCTCGCTCCTGGTCCTCCCGGGATTTCGCCGGCGGCAACATCAAGTATGCCGCGCGCGCACCGCTGAAAGCTTTGGTGAGCGCAGCTGCGTCGCTCACGTTGGCCGTGAACGCTTCCGCGCCTTGGCGCACAAAGCGCTGCAGTCGCCCCACGTCGCGCCCCACGACGCGCACCTTCTTGCCCTCCGATAGCAGAAAATCGGCGATGATCGAGCCGGTGTTCCCGGTCGCCCCCAAAATCACATACCCGCCATCCGATATTCCAGCCGCCTTGTTATTAGAGCCGTTCATTTTCGTTTCCCCCTTTTTTAAGTTTACCGATCCGCTCCGTTTGCAACCGGCGCGCCCTTGTTCTTGTATTTCCGCGAGCTTTCTAACTGACCCGCTCGAAATTGCGAGGTTCTGTATGGACCCAGCGTTCATGTCGGGTCACCTAAGAGACCGTCAGATTGTGAGGACGACCCTGCCGAAGGGGCGGGATTCAACCAAGTAACGCAACGCATCTGCCGCTTCAGGCAGCGGGAACGTCTTTGCCACGATGGGCTTGACCGCTCCGGATTGAAGCAATGGAATAATGACGCTCCATGCCGCGCTCCATGCAGGCGCAGGCTGTGCGAACAAGGAGAAGCTTTTCATACTCGCGCGTTTCCAGATCAGATCCGTGACGTCGATGGTTGCCTTGCGGCCCGCAGAGTAGCCCAATGTTGTGAGGCTGCCCCCCATCGCGAGCGTGCCGAGAGCCTCGCTCAAAATTTCTCCACCAATTGCGTCAATCACGATGTCGGCGCCATAACCTTCCGTGATCCGACAAACGCCGTCGCTCAGCTTTTCCACAGAAAGGTCGATCACCTCGTCGAAGCCTAGAGAGCGCGCTTGTTCCGCCTTTGCATGATTGGTCGTCGTTGATATCGCATGTTTCGCCCCTTGCGCGCGTGCCAACTGAGTGACCGCGTTTCCGACTGACCCTCCAATTGCGGGCGAAAGCACCGTCTTGCCCTTCGCGAAACCGGCGAGACTCAGCGTCATTTGAGCGGTGAGATAAGCGACGGGAATGCCTGCGGCAGAAACATACCCGATGTTGTCGGGAATCAAACAAAGATTCTCCTTTCGGACTACAAGCCACTCACTGTAGGTACCATTCTCTGAAACACCATACGACCCGGTAAAAATCACACGAGAACCGACAGGAAAGGTCTTTCCCCCTCCTTCCTCCACTACCCCCGCTCCCTCTACTCCCAAGACCAGCGGCGCTTTCGCCCGGAGGTATCCGCCCGACAAAATAGTGTGGTCAAGTGGAGTGACTCCAGCCGCATTAATCCTTACGAGTACGCGGCCATCCGAGACCTCCGGTTTTGGAATGTCCACTAGTTTCAAATCCTTGTAACCGGTGAATCTTTCTGCTCTCATTGCACGCATAATAGTTGCTCCTTCCTCCACCGACCGTTGTGCCGTTGTTCACTTTGGCCGAATCGAATTTTGGCTTTGCAGCCTGAACCCAACAACGAGCAAGGATTGGAACCGGGTATCATGAGGGTCGTTGATCTGTCTGAATGGACGTCGCAGGATAAAAACTCAAATCATTGGACGTCAGGGGCCCGCCGCTTTGCTGATGGTCGTAGTGGTATTCGTATACGATCCGCGATGCATTCCATTTCCGCAGGACGCGCCAACTCACCGTGCACGTTCTTCCGGATATGCCGACAAGTTCGAGCGTCCAAGCGGAATGCGTCTCGTCTGCGGCATCCCCGGGAATCGCTGTCTGCCGGACGGATACCAACACACCACCGATTTCGGCCATGATGTGAAGCGGGACCATGAACGTGGCGATAATCGAGCGAACCCGCGCTTTCCCGCGAATTGGTTTTTCTTCGGTTTCGCTGGCGACCTCGACTTCATCGGCGTAAAACTCATCGAAAATCTCAAGGTACCTTTCGTAGTTTTCGCTGATATTGGCCTGAAGTATGGCAGTATTCAGAGAGCGTTCCTGTGCCTGCGAACGTGCGTAGAGGCCGTGTTCTAAGCTGTGAATGGGAACTATGCTAAGTTCATTGGACATTTCTACTCCTTATGGTTCAGCAACGCCGCGATCCTCATACCTTCCGCGTTGCAATTCACTGGCATCTCCTGATTTCCAGCCAGCCCGCTAACTCTTTCGATGCTGATGAGACCATTCGGTCGCATTATTTTACGAGTTGGTTATGAGTTTGGGACCGCATGGATCCAACGAAGGGTGGGGTGCTAGCTGAGGCGCCATATGACCGTCAGCGTCAACTCGTAATCAAATCCGCGAGGAAGCGGGGAGCGTACACGAATCATGAAATGCCAAACGGTACTAGTGTGTCCGTTCCCTCAATTCAAGCCGCGGACTAGTGCTCATGACTTCCTGGTCCCGACCTTCGATTGGCGGGCGCGAACTTTTGTCTCGAGGTGCTCGACGAGATGATCGCATGCAAGATCGAGAGGGCCATCCTTCTTCTGCAGACGACGGATCATGACGCTCCCTTCCAGCGTGCTTACAATCAGCATGGCCAATTCGGCGGAATCGATGGCGGAGCGGACCTCGCCTCGCCGTTTCCCTTCCTCAATGATCGCTTCGAGACGGCGAAGCCACGAACTGAGTGCCTGTCTCGCTTTCGCTCGCAGTTGAGGATTGCCATCGTCGCAATCGATAGCCGTATTCAGCAGCGGGCATCCTCCCGGCACCACGCCGGTACGCTTTCCCCGAAAATTCAGGATGATTTGCTTCAACCGATCGACGGTATTTGGAATCTCGTGGGTGCCTGCGAAACGCGCGTCCATTGCTAACTTCCAAGCGTGGTCGAAAGCTTCCCCTGCAAGCTCCTGCTTGCTCTCAAAATGCCGGTAAATTCCACCTTTCTCCAGGCCCGTCGCTTGCATGAGATCAGAGAGGGCGGCGCCGTCATATCCCTTTTGGTTGAAGATGGGAGCCGCCTTACGAATGATTTCCAGTCGAGTCTGCTCGCCTTTACGCATCTTGGTCCTCCCAGTGAAACGATTCAGCAACCATAAGGTCCTTCACTATACAGGACTGGTCATTTGATGAGACCGAACGGTTTCTTGTTGCATCGAAGCTCGAATCAGTGAAATACGAAACCTGATCATGGGCGGGATTGAAAACCAGCGTGACCTACTCCGTAAAAGGACACAGCCCTACCGAGGACGGAACTTCTCAAGCATTCAGGGGAAATTAGAATGACTCCTAACCCCGCTGTCGAATATCGGTTCTATGTCGCCGAGGGAAATTGGGATTTGCTTGGAAGAGATTGGGGTTTGGACCAAAGACGTCAGCGTGATGACTGGAGTCTTCGGATGGTTGCGGGGGTTGGATTTGAACCAACGACCTTCGGGTTATGAGCCCGACGAGCTACCAGGCTGCTCCACCCCGCGACTGCATGATAGCGGATGCGTGCTGGTTCGTCAAACACGGTGGATTTGTGGCGATGGATTTCGGAGCGCGCGCATTTGGGGAGCGGGTGAATTAATCAATCGCGGCGAAAAGCTGCCCGTCCTGAAAAACGCGCGGCAACTCCGAAAACAAGGGCAAAACATTGCGACTGGGTGAAATTATTCTATATCGCAATTTTTTGCATGGTGAAGGCGACCTGCGTCGCCTGATCGGGCACTATTAAAATTTATGTCCGCTGCAATCTGCATTCCCACTGCCAATTTGAAATTACAGATTGGGACTATTTATATTTTTGCAGGCGGACGCGGAGATGGTCCGGATTGATGCCTGCTGAAAAGCATACTGTCCGGTAATCCTTGCTGTTGCCAAACAAAAAAGTTTCCGCTTCCCGTTTTACACGAAGGGGCCCGCTGACCCACTCCTGAACCGTGCTGGCAATTACAGCGCGCCACAATCTCTGCTCCGGTACTTCTTCGACGTCCCCTTGCTCAAAAATGCTCATTGTCAAATCCCCCCAGTCGTTTCGTTTTTCCTGGCGGAAAAACGTTTGCATCGAATGCATGCACACTCGTAAAGGCAACTGGGATTCCAATCGACGGTCGACAGGGAAATATTACCGTCTGTATTCTTCTGTAACAAAGGCACTTAGAAAGGACTGATTATGAGGAGCGCACGGGAATATCCTTCAACAGTTTCAATTCCATACATTCGCGCAGCGCCTGTTTCAAGCTGTCACAAAGTTTCGCGGCAATCAGAGCGGCGCAGATTTGAGATTCGTGTCGAGCGCGTGACTATGCCTTGAAAAAATTCTTAACTGGAAACCCATGCCGGAGGGCGCTGATATTTGCGGCGATAGATGATCCTGCTTTTTTGGCCGCCCGATACAAATTCAAAAATAATTTCTTTACTGCCGTCGAGGCGCGCCTTGCCGTGATTCTTGGACGCGGAAAGAACCAACCAGTGGCCTTTCAATATTTCATACGTGCCGCGTTCGGCCAGGATTTGGTAGCTGCCATCGGAATTCATTTCCAGGGACGGGGCTTTGCAGCGATGCGTTTTCCCGTTCACCTCCACGGTCATGCAGTTGTAAGTCCCGGAGAGCGAAGCCTGCGCATGTACCGGAGTGCTGTTCACGGCCAAAGCCAAAACGCCAATTGTGATGACTTTAGCCAAGCTATTCATCGCTGTAGAAGAGATATTCATATGGAAACCTTTGGCCCAGAGCGTTGGCGGCCCAAAGGCCGCGTCAAGCAATTCAGTGCGCTTTCAGATTAAAACAATGCAAGCGATGTGCCATAAAAGTTATCAAACAAAACGCTGATTATGCAGGGTTTAGCTGCCAGTGTCTGCTGAGGTGTATAAATCATGTGAATAACTGTTTCTCTTTATGCTCATGAACGGAAGCATTTTTCTCTCGCTCCAGTGACGAAATTTGTCTTAACCCGTGTCTTTTGAGCCCCCATCATCTATATTCGTCTGAGCTAGCGGGGCCCTGATAGAATGCTGGAACGAACAGGCAAGCCGGCATATATGGATAGAGGTTGAGTTGAGCATTCTAGACCCATCACCCGAGAGGCTTCCAGCAGAAGCCGAACCGGTAAGCGAACTCGACCGAGATATTGCCCTTCTACTGCGGGCAGAAAATCGCGATCCATTCCGGTTGCTCGGGCCGCACACCGTGGAAGAGAACGAAGAGCAACGCCTTGTAGTGCGTGGCTTTTTTCCTCATGTCACCCACGCCTCGATCTTATTGAAAGACCGTTCCGAAGAGATCCACGCAAAGCGCTTGCATACGGATGGGCTGTTCGAAGCTACCCTGCCGCTGGGCTCACAACTGCCCATCCCACCGAACAGTTACGTGTGGAGATTGGCGAAAGACGGCCGGCTGGCGCGAGAAATCTACGATACCTATGCCTTCCCTCCCCTGCTTTCAGATTTTGATTTGTACTTGATGGGCGAAGGAACGCATTACCAGAAGTACGAAAAAATGGGCGCGCACCCCGTGACTGTCGATGGTGTTGCGGGCGTGCAATTCGGCGTGTGGGCCCCAAATGCAATGCGCGTCAGCGTCGTCGGAGATTTCAATCAGTGGGACGGGCGCATCAGCCCGATGAGGAATCGTGGACCGTCCGGAGTGTGGGAGTTGTTTATTCCCGAGCTCGCGGAAGGCGCCGTTTACAAATATGAAATTCGGCCCTTGTCTGGCGGCCATCCACTACTGAAGAGCGACCCTTATGGGTTCCGCGCGGAACTCAGGCCGAACACAGGCTCGATCGTTACGCGCCTGGACCATCACAATTGGAACGATGCGGGCTGGATGGAATGGCGGGCCAGGAATGATTGGCTGTCTTCGCCCATTTCGATATACGAAATACACCTTGGATCGTGGCGTCGCAACACGCACGACGGATGGCGCTGGCTGACATACGGCGAACTTGCCGATCAGCTGATTCCTTATTTAAAGCAGATGAACTACACGCACGTGGAATTGATGCCGGTTATGGAGCATCCCTTCGACGGATCATGGGGATACCAGACACTGGGATATTTTGCGGCAACCAGCCGCTACGGCACGCCGGAAGATTTCATGGCTTTCGTCGACAGATTTCATCAAGCGGGGATTGGCGTTTTGCTGGACTGGACGCCCGCGCACTTCCCCAGCGATGGCCATGGCCTCGGCGAATTTGACGGCACGCATTTATACGAGCATGCGGACCCGCGGCAGGGGCGCCATCCTGACTGGGGAACTCTGGTTTTCAATTACGGACGCAATGAAGTTCAAAATTATCTGATTTCCAACGCGCTTTTCTGGATCGACAAATATCACATTGACGGGCTGCGCGTGGATGCCGTTGCTTCCATGCTCTATCTGGATTATTCGCGCAAGGAAGGCGAGTGGGTGCCCAATGAATTTGGCGGGCGCGAAAACCTGCCGGCCATTGCCTTCATCAAGAGATTAAATGAGGTGATTTACGCGCGGCATCCGGGCGTTCTAACCGTCGCGGAAGAGTCCACATCATGGCCGATGGTTTCGCGGCCCACGTATCTCGGCGGCTTGGGATTCAGCTTGAAATGGAATATGGGCTGGATGAACGATACGCTGAGTTACTTTGCCGTGGACCCAATCTACCGCAAATATCACCACAGCCGGATGACGTTCTCGATGCTGTACGCCTTCACGGAAAATTTTGTTCTGCCCATTTCGCACGATGAAGTGGTTCATGGGAAATCGTCATTGATCAATAAGATGCCCGGCGATCTATGGCAGCAAGTGGCGAACATGCGCCTCTTCTTTGCTTACATGATCGCGCATCCCGGCAAGAAGCTTATGTTTATGGGGAGTGAATTTGGGCAAAGAAGTGAATGGAGTCCGGACACGAGCCTGGAATGGAATTTACTGGAGTACGACACGCACCGCGGCCTTCAGGCTCTAACAGCGGACCTGAATGGCATCTACCGCAACGAGCATTCCCTGCACGAAGTGGATTTCGACTGGCACGGATTTGAATGGATCGATTGCAACGATGCGGATTCCAGCGTGCTGACATTCATTCGACGCGCAAAAGATCCGGCGGATTTTATGGTTGTTGTTGCGAACTTTACGCCAGTGTCGCGAGAAACCTATCGAGTGGGCGTGCCAGAACCCGGCTTTTTCCGCGAAATCATGAACACGGACGCCGAAAAATATGCCGGAACGAACATGGGCAATTTAGGCGGCGTGCACGCTGAGGCAGTCCCCTGGAACAATCATCCATATTCCATTCACATCCGCATGCCTGCGCTTGCGGTCATTTATTTCAAGATTCAGCGCTGGTAGGACCTGATTTTATTCCTATGAAATCAGGTCAAAGAGATGCAATTTCCGGCTTTCCTAATTTGAAATGATTACGGATTCAGGAGGGCCGAGCTTCAGCTCGGCCATTCAACTTGCATCAAGTCGCGGGCTTTAGCCCCTGAAGCTTCAGGGGCTAAAGCCCTATCAAAGCTAGCTGCTCGTCGGGACTGAAGTCCCGACCTCCTAAAACCTCGCGCCACGAATTCTTTTCAAATCAGGACAGAACCCAATTTCCATGGGCTCGATTTTTATTAGAATTTTTGTCGAAAGGCTTAGGATGCCCGCCTGAAGGCGGGCGCTACATTACTCATCAGCGTCAGCGGAGTAATCGCGTCGCGGCGGAACAAAATAGGCTTCGGCCTGGATAGCGGTTTCCAGCCAACCTCGGCGTCTCACGATTCCTCGAACGTTTTCGACCATTTCCGGGTGGCCGCACAGATAGATTTTCGTATCCTCAGGCTTCAAATTCCACTGATCGGAATATTTCCGAATCAGATCATCCACGCGGCCAGTTTCGCCGTGCCAATTGTGGTCTTCCCACGGACGGCTCACAGTTGGAACGTAAGTTAACCAAGGGACTTCGGCAGCAACACTTTGAATTTCCGCGCTGTATCCCAACTCCCAGGAGCGGCTAGCCCCATCGAGAATAAATAATCGATGTTCGCCTGCAAATTTGGCGGATTTCCACTCGCAATAGAGGGTGCGAATGTAACTCACATACGGAGCGACACCAGTGACGGTGGCAACCAGAAAATGATTCGTGCGTTGTCCGGAAACGTCCAGCGTGAAATTCCCTTTGCCTGATTTTCGCAGGGTAATTTCATCACCCACGCGAAAAGCATGGAGGCGCGGCGTCACCTGGCCGTGAGGAACCAGCTCAAAAAAAAATTCCAAAGTTTTTTCGTGCGGTGCGGAGACGATCGAATAGGGCCGCTCGTGATGTTTTTCCGGAGTGACTACGCCTAGTGTGGCGTACTGCCCGGATCGATACGGGAATTCCCCTCCGGGGTCCACTCGAATGGCCCAGAGGTCTGGTGAAATATCTCGACGTTCCAATATGCGTGCGGAATAGAATTTACTTCCGGGCTCAGGCATCCAAACTCCCACAGCGATATGTTAAGAATGAAAAGTAAATTATAGACAACTTTCCCTGAATCAAAACCAGTTATATCTACACATTTCCAAAAAAAAGCTCTCTACTGTCCTTGCTGGCGGTTGCGCATCATTTGCATAGGATCGAATTTCTTCGGCGTACCAGTGATGTGATCCTTGGCGTCGGTAATGGATTTAGTTAATAGAACCGTTTGGCCTTTATCTACTGACTTTACCAAACCCCAGGGGCCGACTTTGTCTGAAATCCACGCCTCGCCGCTGCCGTCCTTCATGCGATAGTGCTGGCATGTGAAGGTTCCAGCGGGGACCGTGACCGTTTCGCTGCCCAGAGCCTCAGCCTTGTCATTGATATCGCTTGGGGACGATTGTTGCATTCGGCGGCCCATCTGGGCCGAACTAGTATCCATTTCCATGGGGTCCATTCCCGGCATTTGCATGATCATGCGAGAGGACACCACGTTATTTTCGCTCACAGTCGTCAAAGATTTCGCGTATACAGGACCGGATGACCGAGGTTCCACAAACGACATTTCCATCCAGTAGGCAGTCTTGCCGTCGACATCCTCCTTGCCCACTATTGTAATTTCCAATTGCGTTTTAGTCCCATCGGCTTTCGTAACTTCGTAATTCGCCCCAGTCCCAACCACGGGGTGCCAGACTCCGCTTAGCGTGGGCACCCTGCCTCCCATACCCATTCCCATTTGCGCTGCGAGGGGAAACACCATCGTAAACGTCGCGAACAAGGTCATCGCCAATTGTTTTAATGTCATTTTGCTTTACCCCTTTCCATGATTCGTTTTTCTCACGAAAAATAGCTGTCTGGATTCCTGCCAGGGATGAATTTTAGTTTTTGGCTGTTCCTGCTCTGAGGGTACGCCAATCTTGTATCAGAACTGGCCCGCCAGGAGCAAATAAAATTATGATTCTAGTTCGGATTTCAAATGTGGGGAATTTAGCACACTGTACAAAAGTGGAACTGGTTGGTCATTCGTAGGCGAGGGCGTCTACAGGATCACTTTGCGCGGCCCGCAGCGCCGGGTATGCCGCGCCCGCGATCGCTCCGCCGATTGTCAGGAGAATGGCGCGAAGAATCCAGCCGTTTTCAATGACGATCTGAAGTGTGGGAGAAGTTTTATGCAAAATCGCAACGATGCCGTAGGTGCAAATCAAACCAAAAATTGAGCCAAGGGCAACCATCACCAACGTTTCTCCGAGGATCAATCCGCAAACTTCCAGTCGAGAAGAGCCGAGCGCACGGAGGACGCCAATGTCGCGCGTGCGCTCAAAAACCAGCGTGTGCATCGTAAGCAAAACAACAAGAAAACTGATCACCACGCCAAGAATGACGAAGGAGCGAATAAAAGGCTTTAGCTCCGGCAGGTTGGAAGAGGTCATCAACGTGCTGAATTCCGCCATGGATCGAACCTTGAAAGTCGGAAGAAGTTTTACGATCTCGTTTTTCGTGCCGTCCGTGTTGCCAGTGCTACGCACAAAAAACATGGAGACGCGGCCATCCACTCCGACAATATCCTGTGCCGTTTTGATCGGAATAAAATAACGCGCGCCCTTGCCATGCTCAACGATGCCGGAAATTGTGAATTCGTGCCCGACCAATGTCACTTTTTGTCCCACGCGCAACTTGCGCGATCCCGCAGCGAGATCATCGGCGATAGCCTCGTCTGGTCGCTGAAAAGGTCCACCAGAGAGAAACTTGAAGCCATCACTCAGGCTGGCAAACTGCTGGTAATCAATACCGTAGAGCACTCCAAGATTTTTTTGGTCCACGGCGATCACTACAGGCGCCACGGTTCGGACCCCGGGCAGCGCGCTCATTTGTGCGCCCAGCGATTCGGGGATCACAGCGCTTGAAAATGCAAAAAAAATAGATGAGTTGGGCGGCTGCACAATAATGTCGGCGCCCACTCCCTCGGCGCGAGTGCGCCAGTCGGTGAGCGCTCCCGATGTGAGCCCAACGATCAGCAGGACGAGGAAAACTTGCAGCGCGAGGGCAAACACACTCAGCGCAGAGCGCAGCGGGTGCACACCCAGATTGCTCCACAGCAAATCCCAGATCACAAATCCTTTATATGGTTTTTCAGGCATCCGTTCAGGCATCCGATAGTTCCGCGACAATTTCCCCGGCCAGTAATCTAACATCACGATTCCCTGTGGTCAAAGCAACCTGAACAGTGGGCGCAGAAAGTTTTCAACAGTTGTGTTGAAAACTTTGTGGAAAAGGGGTGCTGGATTCACGTAGCACACGATAAACAATGACCTTGATGCGAATTGCACAAAGATGAAGCACAATTTTTACCAAAAATTATTTTTCATCGGAGATTTTACCTCAATACCATTTCGGCGGGCGCACCAGAGCGATGTTGATTGTTTGTTCTGTTTCACTGATGTCGTAATATTCCCCGTAAGTCTTCCAACCTTCGGCAATCACCTGCACCAGAAATTTTCCAGGTGGGATGACGGGCACATGGCAAACGCCTGATTGATTGGTCTTCAAATTCATTTCAATTTTCTTGTCCTTGCCGATTTTACGCCCCTCAACATAGCGAACATAGACGCTGGCGCTGTCGACTGGCTTCTTGTCTTCACCACCGGTCACTACGATGGTCAGACGCGAGTCCTTCGCTCCGGCGTCCGACTTTCCGCTTGTGTCCCCAGACTTCTCCTGGGCGCTTGCTGCAACCAAACCAATTAGGAACACGAATAAAAAAAATCGCAGCGAAGGTTTCCAATAATTCTTTCCGAAGCTCATATCCGACACCCGACTTTTTCTTTCAAAGGAATCATGGATTTCCCCATTTTTCTCTTTTTTTCGGGATTACGCAAGTCGCCCGGTGGAGGCCTTCAGGTTCGCTTTGAATCATGCAGTAAGAAAAGCCGCCCGCTCATAAATCGAGCGGCCTCTACAATGGCAACTTCAAGGCGCTTCGGTTTTCGTAGGTGCATCTCCGTCCCGCGTATTTCGGGATGGAGACGGCGACCTGGGCTTCCCGCCCGCTCCCCTTCCGCGCATCGGATTGACTCAATCCCGGTCATGGGCTACTTTCGATTTGCGAAAAACACCAAGGAGATTTTTTCATGGGATTTGCAACCGACGCTATTCATGTGGGGCAGGAACCGGACCCGACAACCGGCGCGATCGTCGCCCCGATTTACCAGACTTCGACCTACATTCAGGAAGAACTGGGAAAAACGAAGGGCTACGACTACGCGCGGACGAATCATCCGAACCGCAAGGCGCTGGAACGGACCATGGCGAAGCTGGAAGGCGGCAGCGCAGCATACGTCTTTACATCCGGAATGGCCGCCATTGACTCCGTGTTTCGCTTAATGCGCCCCGGCGACCACGCGATTATTTCCGAGGCCGTCTACGGCGGCGTCATTCGTCTCACCACGCAATTCCTGATCCAATGGGGGCTCGAGTTCAGCTTCGTCGACACGTCTTCACCCGAGCTCGTGGAGCGCGCGATAAAACCCAACACCAAAATGATTTACGTGGAGACGCCCACGAACCCGACGATGTGCGTCACGGATATTGCGGCCATCGCTAAAATCGCATCTGCTCATAACGCTACCATGGTGGTGGACAATACTTTTCTCAGTCCTTACCTGCAATCGCCGTTGGCGCTGGGCGCGCACATTGTGGTCCATTCGATGACCAAATATTTGAACGGTCACAGCGATGCCGTCGGCGGCTCCGTCACCCTGACGCGCGCGGAAGACGCGGAGAAAATTTATTTCCTGCAGCGCTCGACGGGCGCAGGCCTCGCGCCGATGGATTGTTTTCTCGTCTCACGCGGAATCAAGACACTGGCCGTGCGCATGAAGCAACACGACGCCAATGGCCGAACGATTGCCCGCTACCTCGAAGACCATCCTCGCGTGAAGTGCGTGCTATACCCCGGCTTGCCGACTCACCCGCAGCACGAAGTAGCACTCCGGCAGCAGCGCGGGTTTGGGGCCATGATCTCGTTTGACGTCGTGTCAATGGAAAATGCGCGCAAACTGCTTAACAGTTTAAGGATCTGCTCGCTCGCAGAAAGTTTGGGCGGCGTGGAAACCCTCATCTCACACCCGGCGACCATGACCCATTCTTCAGTCCCTGCCGAAGTGCGTAAGCGTATTGGCATTACCGATGGCTTGATCCGCATCTCAGTGGGAATCGAAGATGTGGAAGATTTGATCAATGATCTCGATCAGGCGCTGTGCAAGATTTAGGTAGAACAGGCTGCGGAAAAAGTACTTTTGTCATCCCGAGCGAAGCGAGAGATATGCTTTTCTTCTCGGCTTCCAAGAAACAGCAGATTCCTCGGGCAAACACCGCCCTTCGGAATGACATAGTGCGAGTTTTTCCGCAACCTGTGAAGCCTTTTCTACTCAGACTTCATCCATCCAGGCAAGGTATTTGCGTGACCCTGCGGTAACAGGCAGCGCAATAAATTCCGGAACGTCGTAAGAGTGGAGCCGCTCGATGGTTGCTTGCAGCCTCGCGAGGTGCTTTCGCGAAGTCTTGATGAGCAGCAAACGCTCGTGCGCGGATTCTATTTTCCCTTTCCATCGGTAAATCGATGTGACCGCGCCGGGCAGAATGTTCACGCAGGCAGCGAGCCGTTCTTCGACTACAGCGCGCGCGATGCGTTTCGCTTCCGCCGTGCTCCCGCATGTGACCAAGATCACAAATTTATCCGTCAAGATTCCCTCCCAGGCCGTTACTCTTTCTCGCAAATGTGATTTGCATCTTTCTCAACCTTGCATGAAGGGCTACAATACCCGACCGAAGGTGAAAATATTTTTTTAAAATAAATGACCGCGACAATTAAATTCGGGACATCGGGATGGCGCGCAATCATTGCGGATGATTTTACTTTCGCGAACGTTCGCCTTGCCACAGCCGCCATTGTGGAACATGTTCGCAGCCGCAATCCCAAAGCAACTTTGATTGTCGGGCATGACACGCGATTTTTCGCCGAGGAATTTACGCACACGGCAGCGGAAATACTTCGCGAGCATGGCGTTCGCGCGCTGCTATGCGACGATCCAACGCCCACGCCGGTGATCGCCCACGAAATTATTCGCAGCAAAGTAGATGGAGCCATCAATTTTACGGCGAGCCACAATCCCGCCGAATATCAGGGCTTGAAATTTTCAGGCCCCGACGGCGGACCCGCATTGCCGGAGGTAACGCACGATATTGAAGCGCGCGCCGTGAAACTGGGAGAGCGCGCACCGGCCAAGCCGAATGACAATCCCTTTGAAAAAGTTGATCCGCGCGGCGCCTATCTGGAGCGGCTTGCTCAACTGGTGAATTTCAAATCGCTGGGCGCTGCGAAATTAAGCGTGGTCACGGATGCGTTGCACGGATGCGGAGCGGGCTATCTGGATGAAGCGCTTTCGTCGCACGGCGTGAAAGTCACGGCGCTGCGAACTGCTCGCGATGTTCTGTTCGATGGCTCCGGACCGGATGTGTCCGAAGAAAATATGCAGAAGACGCGCGCGGCGCTGCTGGCGAATAAAACCGCCGTGGGCCTCGCGACGGATGGCGACGCCGATCGTTTCGGCATTCTTGATTGCGACGGCGCCTGGGTGCAACCGAACCACATTCTCGGATTGGTTTATGACTATCTGGTGGAAACGCGCGGATGGAAAATGCCCGCGGCGCGCAGCGTCGCAACTTCGCACTTGATGGACGCGGTTGCTCGCCTGCACGGAACCACCGTAATTCAAACCCCCGTTGGTTTCAAGTACATTGGCGAACTGATTCAAGCAGACAAAATTGCCATGGGCGGAGAAGAAAGCGCGGGATTGACCATTCGCGGCCACATCCCGGAAAAGGACGGCATTCTCGCCTGTCTTCTCGTCGCGGAAATGATCGCCGTGCGGCGCGCTCCCCTGTCCGAACAGCTGAGGGCATTGTTTAAGCGCGTCGGAAGCGAATTCTGGCCGCAGCGTGCCAATCTGCATTTGCCGGTTGACGTAAAACTCCGAACCGTCGCCAGGCTGAAGAGCGACTTTAAATCATTCATTGGGCGGCGCGTCAAAAGTTTGGACCGCACCGACGGTCTAAAAATGGAATTTGAAGATGGATCGTGGGTGCTCTTGCGGCTTTCCGGCACGGAGCCGCTGATGCGCGTTTACACGGAAGCCGCGACCCTGAAAGAATCTCTGCAAATTGCGAGCGAGACGGAAGCCTGGGTGAACGACTCCTCGAAGGAAGAAGCGGCATGATAACGCTAAAGAAAATTCGAGAAATTAATCTAAGTGAAGTTGCAGCATACGCGCGGAAGAACACGCGGCAGATTCTGGCGCTCGCACTGTTCGCTCTGTTTGTGCACGACGTTTTCGGACCGCACGGGTTCATCGCCATGCGCCGCACGCAGATGGAAATCGATCAGATCCGCGAGCAGATCGTCAAAATGAACGACCAGAACAAAGAGCTGACCGATCAGGTCTCGTCATTGAAGTCCGATCCGAAATCCATCGAACGAATTGCGCGCGAAGAAATGGGACTGGCGCGGCCCGGCGAGATGATATTTAAAATTCCCGACTCTCCTAAAACGCCCGCGAAGTAGCAAAGGCTTCTCAACCTTCAAAAAAACCATTAAGGCTGTCATTCCGAGCGAAGCGAGGAATGACAGAAGTTGAGGTGTAATACAGCACGTCTGTCTGTGCTAATTAAATTCAGCCATTCTCCACGCTGCGAAACAGGGCGAGCATTTGCGGCTTCCATTTGGGAAAACGGTTGCGCGCAACCGCGAGCAGCGTCATCGCCACGAAAATGATGAGGAAGCCTCGCGTCGCCGTCGCAATGCTGGAGGCGCGCTTGGGCGCGATGGAAAGTCCTCCGTACACAAATTCGAAGTGCACCCAGTACACCAGCAGCGAGCACTTGCCCATTTCAATTAATGGACTAAAGCCCCACTCGCCTGCTCCCCACCTGCACCACGCATAGCCCAAGAATAAAATGACCAGCACAATTCCCGCGCGAGCCAGAAAAAAATTCGGGCTCGTATGCCAGAAATCGTACGTGCCGTAGAGCCGCACAGGCCGCGCATCTAGCCACAAGCCCAGTTCGATAAGCGTGACGCCGCTTACTCCAGTGATGATCAACGCGCGCGATTCGTCTTTTCGCGCCCAATCGAACAGCAAAAATGAGCCGACGGCCAAACCAACGAAAGCGAATGCGGCCCACGGGAAAATCGGAAACAGCCATGGTTGCGGTTTGTCAAAAGTGTGGACTCCGTTGATGTAGGACTGGAGCCACCAGACGAGCGAGCGCGGACGCCAAGTGGTCCACAAAGGTGGTGTAAGCATGGCGATAACTACTGCGCAAACCACTGCCGTCAGAATTGTTTTTCGCCTTAGCTGCGTTGTGTCGGTCGTGCCTCCAGTGGCAGCAATACGGCAGGCTACACCCAACATCATGAGCGAGATGCCAATCACGTTCAGCACATCGACGCGCAAAAGATCTGTCCAGGATGCCCACGGCTGCCCAAGCAAAAATTCCTGTAAACGAAAAAGTAATCCGAGTATAAATATCTCGCCGCCGCGAAGGATCGTCGTGAGGGCCACTTCATCGGCTGACGTGCCTTTTTGGCGCAATTTTTCCGTCACCAGCGCAAAGGATGTGCCGGCAAGAAATAAAAACATCGGCGCCGGTAGCGTCCCGCCAAGCTGCGACATTTTGAAGAATCCGCTGTCGCGAGCCGCACCGCCCAGCCACGAATCGTAGCAGTGAGTTTGAAACATCACGAGGCATGCGAACCCCCGGAGCCAGTCGATGTAGGCAATTCTTTTTGTGGTCGTGTCGGCCATGAATATTTTTTTTACGAGAGCGGGCTCCTTGCGTCCCCTGCATTTCTCCAGTGCGATACACTATCGTGCCATGTCTGGTGATCGCCAACTTTCCATTTGGACCGCGCTTGGCCTGTGGGCCACGGCCGTCGCGAACGCCAGCGTGTATGGCGCGTGGCACGGCTACAGAGGCCGCACGTACGTCGTCACATTATGCGTCCTGGCATTTTTTCTGGCGATCCAACTTTTATTTGCCGCGGGTGATTTCGGCGAGCGGTTTGCGCGCCGCACGGGAACGCACGGCGGCGTCCTCGTAGCTATTGTGCCTTTTCTTGCTTACCTGATCTATCTAACGGGAACAAATAATTTCACCTGGCATCGCGCGTTGCTTGCGGCCGCATATACCCTGACTCCTGTCCTCCTTTCGATTTTCGCGCGCGCGGCAAAGGCGGGCGCATGGCAGGACTACGCCGCGATGCTCACGATATTCCTGCCCTTAAAAATGCATTTTCTAAATTCCCTCTGGCCTTATCCCGGTCCCCCCATCAGCTACATCGCCACGATGCTTCTCGCCATTAGCGTTGCGCTGGGCACATTTCTCTTTGTGCGCCAATTCGATAGGGTGGGATATACCATCGTTTGGGGACAAGAGGCCGCGCTTTCCATTTTGCAAAATTTCGGGCTCATCGCCTTGTTTGTGATTCCGCTAGGGATTTTCCTGGATTTTATTCAATTTGACATTGCGCAGGCGCACTGGAAATCTCTCCCCCTGGATGCGATTTCTATTTTTCTGCTGACGGCATGGCCGGAAGAATTATTATTTCGCGGACTCCTGCAGAATTCGTTGTCCCGCACGTTTTCCAATGAGACGCTCGGATGGTTCACGGCGTCCGCCATTTTCGGCCTCGCGCACATCACCAACAACGGCGTCTTTCCGAATTGGCGCTACGCGCTGCTCGCCGCGATTGCTGGAATTTTTTATGGCAGAACGTGGCGCAAAACAAACAGCATTTTTACCGCAGCCATCGTGCACGCGCTCGTCGATACCATCTGGCACCTGGCATTTCGTACGCTGTAGCGGGTTTAAGTGGCGCGGGCTTCAGCCTGCGGGGTTTGGGGCTTGCAAGGCCTAAAATCCGCAGGCTGAAGCCCGCGCCACTAATATCCAAATCGCGTTTTTAGCGGACTACGCCAGAAAGCGGGCTCGAAGCCGAAGCGTATAGTTTTTTCGGCATGCGACCTGCCAGAAACGCTTTGCGTCCAGCGGATACAGCCTCTCGCATCGCTTCCGCCATCATCACGGCATCCTGAGCTTCGGCGATCGCCGTGTTCATCAGCACTCCGTCCGCGCCGATTTCCATGGCTACGGCGGCATCCGATGCGGTGCCAACTCCCGCATCTACAATCATTGGCACTTCGGTGATGCGCTCGCGCAGAATGCGCAGGTTGGCATGGTTCTGAATTCCCATGCCGGAACCGATGGGCGCGCCAAGCGGCATCACGGCGGCCGCGCCGGCGTCGATCAGTTTGCGCGCCACTACGAGATCATCGTTCGTGTACGGAAGCACCACGAACCCTTCCTTCACCAGGATCGCCGTCGCCCGCACGAGTTCTTCAGTGTCCGGAAATAATGTCTGCTGGTCGCCGATCACTTCGAGCTTCACCCAATTGGATAGGCCCACTTCGCGTCCGAGTCGCGCCGTGCGCACGGCTTCGTCGGCGTTGTAGCATCCTGCTGTGTTAGGCAAAATGAAAATCTTTTCGCGGTCAATATAATCCAGCAGCGATTCCTTTGTCTTATCCGTCAGGTTCACCCGGCGGACCGCGACCGTAACCATGTCCGCACCGGACGCGGTGTGCGCGCGCCCCATTTCCTGATGGCTGCGGTATTTTCCAGTACCCACAATCAGGCGCGAACGGAATGCGCGCCCTGCTATGACCAGTTCATCGCTCATGTGCTTCTCCTGATTATTCCCACGGATATTGTAACTCGCCGCGCAATTCGTGCATATTTGATCTATCTAGCGCCCGCCTTCAGGCGGGCATCTTGATTGAATCCACGGGGCGCGCTTGAAGGCGGGCGCTACAAAACCCGCGGCGCATCGGCGTAAAGGCTTTCAATGATCTGGTTATAGCGCTCGGCGATCACTCGGCGTTTCAGCTTCAGGGTGTATGTGAGTTGCCCGCCGTCGAACGTAAAATCGTGATCGAGCAGCGCGAATTTCTTAATTGTTTCGTATTGCGCAAGTTTGGAATTCATCTGCGCCACTTCTTTTTCGATCAATCCATGCACCCAAGGATCAGCAGCGATTTCCTCATGCGAGCCAAACGTGCGGCCTTCCGCGCGGGCCGCGGATTCAACATTCGCAAAATTCGGCACGATCAACGCCGCGATGAATCTGCGCGCGTCTCCCACCAGCACGGCGTTCGAGATCAGCGGGCTTGCCTTCAGCAGATTTTCAATGGGCTGCGGCGCAACAAATTTTCCCGCCGCCGTTTTGAACAAGTCCTTCTTGCGATCGGTGACATACAGATAGCCCTGATCGTCGAGTCGCCCAATGTCACCCGTAGAAAGCCAGCCATCGTCCGAAATCACGGCCTTCGTGGCATCAGGCCTTTCGTAATAACCTTTCATCACGCAGGGCCCCTGGACCAAAATTTCGCCGTCTTCCGCGATGCGCACGTGCACGTTCGTAATCGGCTTCCCTACCGTCCCCACCTTGTTTGTGCCTGGATAGTTTGCGCTAACGACCGGCGAAGTCTCCGTTAGGCCATAGCCCTGAAATACGGGCACACCCACAGCCCAGAAAAATTCGGCGATCTCCTTGGAAAGCGGCCCTCCCCCGGAAATAAACGCGCGAAACTGGCCGCCAATTCCTTCGCGAATTTTCGAGAAGACTATGCGATCCGCCAGATTCCAGCGAATATTCATCATGTAGGAAGCATCTTCGCCGTACGCCTTCCATGGCACAGCATCATGAGCAACGCATATCGCCCAGTCGAAAATTTTGCGTTTCAATCCCGTGGCTTCATGACCTTTTTGGATGACATTGGCATACAGCTTTTCAAAAACGCGCGGGACCGCAGCGGCCAGCGTGGGATGGACCTCCAGAAGCGCTTGCGGCAAATCCTCCATGCGCTCCACGTAAGAGACCTGCACTCCGTGAAAAATGTATGCATACGCGGTCACTCGCTCATACACATGCGACAGCGGCAAGAAGCTAACCGCCGCATCCGCGGGACTCATTTCATATGGCGCGACGGAGGTTTCCTCGTTCGAACTGAGATTATTGTGCGTGAGCATCACGCCCTTTGGCTCACCCGTCGTGCCAGAGGTGTAGATGATCGTCGCAACCTGATCCGAGGTGACGCGCGCAGCGCGCAGACGATATTCCGCCACCAGGGCTTCCCCGGTTGCGGTCACTAAAGTTTCGAAGCGCAGTATGTCGTCATCTAAGACCGTCGGCGCGGCAGCGCAGATAATATGCCGCACCGTTGTCAGCCGGTCACGGCACTCCAGCAAGCGGCGCGACTGCATTTCTCCCGCAGCGATTACAACCTCTGCGCCGGAATGATTCAGGATGTAAACGAGCCGATCAGGCGATTCGTTGAAATAGATGGGGACATCCGCAGCACCCAGCCCGAGAATAGCGAAATCCGCAATGTGCCATTCGGGACGATTCGGGGCGAAAAGGCCAACGCGGTCGCCCGCTTTCACTCCTAATTGCTCGAGCGCGCTGGAAAGCCCGGCAATACGCGCCAAAAATTCGGTGGAAGACAGGGGCTCCCATTGCCCGTTTACACGGAGCGATAATGCACGGCTCTGCGGCATTCGATCCACAGCCCTCAGCAGCTTTTCGTTAAGTGTCGCGTAGTCCATATTGAACCAGAACATTACCGCACGATTCTCGATGTGCGCAATGAATCTTCACCCTATTTCCAAGTCGGGCGCAATGAAATTAACTGCCCAAACGTCCAGTTGGCAAGTTGGTTGGGTTCCGTATCTTCGATTTGAGGAGCCGGCTGAATATCTCGTATCATGGGTAGGCAATCGAGATGTGCAACTCAGATGCTTTAATCAGCTTGGAGACGGGACCGCGCAAGGTTAGACCCTCTGCCCCAGAATTTGATCCTGCGCAAATCCACAGACCCTTATGAATCGTTTGATCGAATGTGTGCCAAATTTTTCAGAAGGCCGCGACCTTAGCAAGGTAGATGAGATTGTTCGCGCCATGAGCGGTGTGGATGGCGCTTGGATCCTCGACCGCACGAGCGATGCCGATCACAATCGCTCCGTCGTGACCCTGGCAGGGGCGCCTGAGGCCGTAGCCGAAGCGGCGATTCGCGGCGCTGGAAAAGCTGCGGAACTCATCGACATGACTACCCATAAGGGGGTTCATCCAAGGATTGGTGCGACCGATGTGGTTCCCTTTGTTCCCCTGGAAAATATTTCCATGGACGAGTGCGTCGCATTGGCCCGCCGCGCTGGGCAAGAACTTTGGGAACGTTACCGCATTCCGGTTTATTTTTATGAGGCCGCCGCAACCCGGCCTGAGCGCGTGAATCTTGAAAATGTTCGCAAGGGTCAATTCGAGGGACTATTGCAGGGCACAATGCGCAATCCAGATCGCTCGCCGGACATTGGCGAGCCGCGCTTGCATCCCACCGCGGGAATCACCGCGGTGGGCGCGCGAAAAGTTTTAATCGCCTACAACATCTATCTGAATACGAACAACGTATCAGTCGCACGGGAAATCGCCCGCGTGATCCGCTTTTCCAACGGCGGCTTACCCAACGTGAAAGCCATAGGCGTGGAGATGAAAGTCCGAAATCTCGCCCAAGTTTCGATCAATCTCACGAATTATGAACAGACGCCTCTGCACCATGTCTTCGATGCGGTCAAGGAACAGGCACAACGGCGCGGTTGCTCGGTGATGGGAAGCGAAATTATTGGCTTAATCCCGCGCAAGGCGCTTGAGCTATCAGAGGGTCATGATTTGCAACTCGAAAATTTTTCGCCCGAGCGAATTCTGGAAAATCGTTTGGCGGCGGTCGCTGGAATTCTGCCATTGCCAGAAGAGTTTTTGGCGTCTTCCAATGATGCTCTTCAGCCTCTGGCGGAATCCCTGCGCGAGGCCGTGCAATCTTTTTCTCAGCGAGC
>DATHNC010000032.1:0-7791 GCA_035486415.1 Saccharimonadales bacterium (SeqCode) | reverse complement strand
GAGACAAGGGAGTATGTGCAAATCGTGATTCGCAATTCGGATGCTTACCGTTCCATTTACGGCCCCGTTTCTTCGGGTGATCGCGAGCAGACAAGTCTCTCGCCCAAAGACAACATGAAAACCGTGTCAGTTCATCCCGGGTCAAACACGGATGCGCAACCCGCAGCGGCGGGTGAAACACGATGAGCGCGAGCGAAGCTTCATCCACACAAACGGGCACACGCGCGGGCATGGCCTCGATCGTTCAGAAAACACTTTCCGCCAAAGCAGAGCGCTTTACCGAATCCGTAATTCGGGAAATGACGCGGCTCGCCTTCCAGCACGATGCCGTCAACATGGCGCAGGGATTTCCGGATTTCCCCGCTTCCGAGGAAGTGAAGGAAGCGGCCCGCCAGGCCATTACCGACGATATCAATCAATATGCGATCACCTGGGGCGCGAAGGAATTGCGCGACGCGATTGCGCGAAAATTTGAGCGCACCCAAGGCATCACCGTCGACCCTGAACGCGAAATCACCGTGACCTGCGGTTCGACCGAAGCCATGATGGCCACGATGATGGGCATCATCAATCCGGGCGACGAAGTGGTGATTTTCGAGCCGCACTACGAAAATTACGGCCCCGATGCGATTCTCTCCGGAGCCACGCCGCGCTTTGTGCAATTGCAGCCGCCCGATTGGAATTTTGACCGCGACGAACTGAAGCGTGCTTTCGGTCCAAAAACAAAAGCGATTATCCTGAACACGCCGAACAATCCCACGGGAAAAGTGTTTACGCGCGAGGAACTGGAATTCATTCGAGACCTTTGCCTGCAGTGGAATACTTACGCCGTCACTGATGAAATTTACGAACATATTATTTACGACGGCACGAAGCACATTTCCATGGCCTCGCTCGATGGCATGCGCGACCGCACCATCACCATAAATGGAATGTCAAAAACGTATAGCGTGACAGGATGGCGTGTTGGCTGGGCGATTGCGCCGCCGGAAGCGTCCGTTCCGATCCGCAAAGTGCATGACTTTTTGACGGTGGGCGCAGCCGCTCCCTTGCAACAGGCGGGCGCCGTCGCCCTGGAGTTGCCGAACAGTTATTACGAGAAGCTTGCGGAAATGTATCGCGTAAAGCGCGAACGCATGCTGGCTATTCTGGCCGATGCCGGCTTCCGCTGCTTCAAGCCTTATGGCGCGTATTACATCATGACCGATATTTCGAGTTTTGGTTTTCCGGACGATTTGGCGTTCTCGAGATATCTGGTGGAGAAAATTGGAATTGCCGTTGTTCCCGGCTCCAGTTTTTACGATGATCCGAAGATGGGCGTGCGCCAGGTCCGATTTACATTTTGCAAAAAAGAATCGACCCTTGCAGCCTGCGCGGAAAAGTTGGCGAAATTGCGCGCCACCTAGCACGAACTTCATTCTATTTATTTTTTCCAGCGAAAAAATATCCGGATTCCAGTAGTCGTCTCTAAAAGGCTGAACTTGCGGCAGCCGAATTTGCGGGATCGTCGCCTTCAAGGCTGTACGGAATGCTAACGATGATTTCCGTTCCCTCACGATGCGATCCGATTTTCAATTCGCCCGATTGCTCTCTCACTCTTTCTTTCATGCTCAGCAGGCCCACTCCGGCCTGCGCCTGATTTGTATGAAGGGCCGTTAGCAGTTCGCTTGGGATTCCTTTGCCATCGTCCTTCACGCGCAAGGTCACGGTTTTCGAGTCGAACCAGACATGCACCTCCACCGATCTGCTCCTCGAATGCCGGTGAATATTGTTCAGCGCTTCCTGTAGGACCCGGTACAGCGTGATTTCCAGGTTTCGCGGCAGCCTGTTTTCAGGTTGCTGAATGTCCGCGGATACGACCAACCCGGTTCGTTGCGCGAATCCATCAATCAACCATTTGGCGGCGGATGAAAATCCGATTTCGTCCAACAGGGGAGGATGAAATAAATAAGAAATTGTGCGCGTCTGGGATATGGCTTCATCGAGCAGTGCGGCAAGATCAGCGGCTTGCGCTTCCGTAGGCACGCCTCGCGAAGGTTCCGTTGCAAGCAACTTGGCGGCGGCCAGCGTCTGGCCAACCCCATCATGCAATTCCCGCGCAAATCTTCTGCGCTCCTCATCCTGCACGCGCATGAGTTGCATGCTCAGTTTGCGCAATTGATTTTCCGCTTCGCTGCGTTCTGTCACTTCGGAATTCAACAAATAATAGTGAAGCCAGAACATAAAAGCGGAGAGCAGGAAGGAGCCTGCAAGAACCGCCAGGACGGAAGTAAACAGAACTTTGGAAAGGCGCGACCTCCGGCTCAGAAGGGTTTCTTCATTCTGCTTCATTTGTTTGGCGATCCGCGCAGTATCAAAAGCTGCCCTGGCAACTTGAGAGGTGAGTTTCAATTCCAGCGCGGGAGTGGTCAGGTTTTGCCGCCTGAATTCAACAGACTGTTGGGAGGGATCAATGCGCTGCTTCACATTTTCTTCCAGGCGGTCGCAAAGGCCTTGCTGCTCCTTGTTATCGCTGGTCATTACACGAAGTTTTGCCAGGGCGGGAGCCACGCGGCTGACGGTATCAAAAAAATCTTTAAGAGCTTCGGCTGTAGCGGATTCGACGTAGTTTACGCGGGCGCGGCCAACTTCGGTC
Organism: Saccharimonadales bacterium (SeqCode); assembly: GCA_035486415.1. Taxonomy (GTDB): domain Bacteria; phylum Acidobacteriota; class Terriglobia; order Acidiferrales; family UBA7541; genus Palsa-360. The sequence continues at coordinate 5,156 of DATHNC010000032.1, read as the reverse complement.
AAGGAGGATTCCACATCGCCGACGGCAACTTCCACCTCATACGTGTGCTGGACCATTTCTTGCGCGTCATAGAGCCGAAAAATTACATAGCCTGCCGCGATCCCGCTGAGGCATAGCAGGAGCAAAGCGAGCACAAAGGCTATCTTTGACTTCTGCTTGGACGACATCTGAATGCTCCAAAAAGCTTATGAAGCGAGTGATTTCTATTTCATTCAGCCATGTGAGCTAATCCTGGCGTTCAGGACGATGCTCCTCAGATTTTATCGTGAAACCAGCAATGGATTACATAGAGTCCGATCCCGGATATCGCAAACCGCCAATACATATTTTCGCTCACGAGCCGGATCGAATTTGAGCCGCAGGGTATGCACAACCCGCTAAAACACAAGTTTTGCCGAAAAGTTGCGCCACCCAATCAATTATATTTTCCGGATTTGCAGGAAACTCGAACGCCCCGCACTCAGCATACATCTAGATTTATTCACTTGGCGTTAATTTTTCCTCCCCCGTATAGTAATGAATGATCTACTTTCACGTAAAGTTTATTTACGCTGTATTTCGGCTTGCCCAGTCCACCTCAACAGATTCTGAATGATGAGACGATTAGCTCGTCTTGCTGTTATTCACCCAATTGCATCCGCCAGAATCCGTCTTTCCGCTAGTTATGACCCTGCAACCAAAGTGAAACACTTTCTTGCCTCCCTCCATACACATGCATAAGCTAAGCAGGCACTGATAATGGCAAGTCATTCTTAAATAAGTTTTTGGAGGGCGCCATGCAATCAAGCAATGATCCCCAACGCGGTTCGTCGCAAGTCCCCGGTGTTTCCAATTCGATGGGACGCTCTTCCTCGTACCTGAGCGCAGGACTGCGGATTAAAGGCGAAATTTCAGGCAACGAAGACCTTAAGCTGGACAGTAACGTTGACGGGCTCGTCTCCATCGGCGGCTTTCGGCTTACCCTGGGACCTACTGCGCATTTGAATGGCGACATCGTCGCCCGCGAGGCGATCATTGCCGGCGAAGTCCACGGCGATATCAGCGCGTTTGACCGCATTGAAGTGACCAAAACCGCATCCATCATCGGCGATCTGAGCACCACCAAAATTTTGATCGAGGAAGGCGCCTACTTTAAGGGCGGTATCGAGATCGGCAAACAAAACTCACAAATAGGAACTGATCTGGATAATTTATTAAAAGGTTCGAAGAAGGAAAAATAAACGTAAGACAAAAGGGCTGTGTGGACTCGCCGCATCGGGCATTTCTGCTTGCAATCATTTTCGTTCATTCGGGCCACCTTTCTCTCTGGGAACTAATTCACTCCCATCGAATGGGTGCCATCCTAAATTAAAATAATCACCTGGAACGGTTTCTTAGGAGGTCGGGACTTCAGTCCCGACGAGGAGCTGGGTTTGAAAGGGGTTTTAACCCCTGAAGCTTCAGCGGCTGAAGCCCGCAACTCAACGCAACCCAAATGGCCGAGTTGAAACTCGGCCCTCCTAAATTCAAGAAACTTTCAAATACGGGTAACACCGTGAAATGCCTTCCGTGGCCTCCCATGAGCCTCCTGTGCTAGAATCCGCCGCGAACTCCCAGGAGAATCCGAATGGCTATGGAATTCGATCTCATTCCGCAGGGCACGCTGCTTCAGGAAAACGGGCACGGCGAATCGGTCGATATCCGCCAGAGCTCGACGCGCACATTTTATTGCACAATGGTGATCCGCGAGCAGATCGAGCAGGAATCGGTCGACGTCTCCGTATGGGGTTCGGCGGACGGAGAAAATTGGGGCACGCACCCGCTTCTCAGGTTGCCACAACAGTTTTACAAGGGAGAAACGCGGGCCGTATTGGAGTTGAGCTTCGTGCCGGAAGTTAATTTCATCCGCGCGGGCTGGGAACTAAACCGGTGGGGCCGCGTAGCTCCCCTGCCCATGTTCGTCCTCGGATTGCACCTCGCGGAAATTCCCGCCATGCCTGTCCTCGCGCCGCAAAGTCAGGCGAGCGTCACTACATAAACATCCCTTTTGTTGGGAATTGCGACTATGATGTGGCGAATTGTGCTTTATGAAAGGGTTTGTTTAAAGGGCAGGAAGTGATTATCGGTGACTTCAGACCTCCTGCCCCCCGAGTGGTCTTGTTCAACAGACGGATTAGCTGCTCCGCAGGTTACATCAATAATTCCTTAAAATTGCTGGCAGCGTGATTACGCCATCCAGTAACTCAAGCCCGAAAGCTCACTTGGTGGGCGGCGGCAATGAAGGAAGACCGGGTGCATCCCTGGTATCGGGGGCCGAACTTTTTTCCGTGTCCGTGTTTTCTTCGTCCTCATCGTCCTGCGATTTTTCATCCGCGCCGTCCCCTGTTTCGGTCTTTGGCGCATTCAGAAAACCCTGTACACGCTCCCGCGTTTTGCGCGCCTGCTCGGCTTCGGGACTATTCGGCGCGAGTCGCAGAAATTCGTCCAGATCTCTTATGAGTGCCGGGTAATCTTTTTTCTGAATATGAATATTCGCCAGCAACAGGTATACAGGCGAATTGTCCGGCATTATATCCCGCGCTTCTTGCGCGTTTTTTTCGGCTTCGTCCGGTTGTTTTAACGCGATCAATGCGCGGGCTAATTCAAATTGGCCGCGCCAGGAAGATTTGTCGTCCAGGATTGCTTTGCGCGCCACGGTTTCCGCTTCGGGATAACGCTTGGTATCTGTCAGCAGTGCAGCGAGATTGAATAAGGCCTCCGCATACTGCCCTGAACTGAGCTCAACGGATTTTCGCAACGCTTCTTCCGCCGGACCCATTTCCTGCAATGCCTGGTAGGCAGCGCCCTCTTCCGCGTAAGCCTCGTAGTAAGTTGGGAAATCTCTTATAGCCAATTGGAACTGGTTAATGGCTCCACGGTAATCCGATTTCAGATAAACCAGTGACAGTCCTTTTTCAAATTCCTCATAGGCCTTGTGCGGGACGCTGAGCTGATGCGCCGAGATGGACATTTGCGAAGTAGCGCTGGCGGCTTTTCCGACTCTATTGAGGCTGATGGACAATCCCATGTGGCTGGCGCCAGAGATGGATATTCTCTCAGTGTATAAATCGTAGTCCTTCACATTTATCTCAAGTATATATTCGCCATTCCGCAGACCATCGAATTGAAAATTGCCGTCCCCGCGCGTAAATGCGTCTTTCACGGTCTCCCCCCGGGGAGATCTGAGCGTCAACTGCGTGTTATCCATGGCGTGATGATCGACGGCATCGCGTACGCTTCCGCCGATGCTGAAAATCTCCCGCCTGGACTGAGCATTTCCGGGCAGAGCAATTAGTAAGCTGAGAAAGAAAAGAACCGGTAGCCGGCGAAAAACCATATTTCCTCCGGTGGGCGGGGGAATAGTGGATATTTTAGCACGCTTCGCATTCGGTTTCGTAGCGGCCGCTCGTTTTATGGGCGGGCGGCTTTTTTCCGCGCGCAATTCAAATCAATCCATTCACTTAACTCCTCACGCGCTCAAATCCACAGTCTGCAAGTATCGCGGCAGCGCCACTTTCCACTTGCAGGTCGCCTCAATCTTCGCCTTCAGGGCTGCGGATGCCTCGGGCTCTCCATGCGTCAAATACGTTTGCCTCGGCGCGCTCGGTATTGCGCTGAGCCAGCGCATCAGTTCGCTCTGTCCAGCGTGCGCGGAAAACTGCCGTAGATTGACGACTTCCGCGAGGATGGGCACGTCTGCTCCGTGAATGCGCAGCGTCTTTGTTCCCTCCTCGAGCGCACGGCCGCGCGTGCCTTCGGCCTGAAATCCCGCCAGCAGAATCGCATTCTTGCGGTCTGGCGCGAGGCGCGCGATATGGTGGAGCACGCGTCCGCCCGTGGCCATTCCGCTTGCGGAAACAATGATGGCTGGCGTTTTCACGTTATTGATTTTTTTGGAATCATCTACCGTGCGCATGTAGTTCACATTATGCGCGTCAAGTGGATTCCCATTTTTTTCGTCGGCGGTAAATCTCGCGTCGTGATCTTCATGATGGCGCAAATAAATATCGGTCACACTGATCGCCATCGGGCTGTCCATGTACACGGGCAAGTGGGGAATGCGATTCGTGGTCTCCAGCTTGCGAATGATGTACAGAAGCGTCTGCGTGCGGTCCACGGCAAACGCGGGAATCACAATTTGCCCGCCGCGTTTCGCCACGCGGTTAACGACTTCCGCCAATGCATCTTCGGGCAGTCCTCCGGGATGCTCGCGGTCTCCATACGTGGATTCGCACAGCAACACATCGCAAGCAGGCGGCGCTTCCGGATCTTTCAATATGGATTGGTTATAGCGGCCCACGTCGCCCGAAAACAGAACCACGGTTCTCTTTCCGTTTTCGGTGATGGTCAGCTCCAGGCTTGAGGAGCCCACAATGTGCCCTGCATCGTGCGGCTTCACCGAAAATTGCGGCGAAATCGTAAAGGGAGCGGCCCGCGGGATTTCGCGCATCGCTTTCAGCACCGGAGCGACATCTTCTCGTGTATAGAGCGGCAGCGGTTTTGCGTGCTTGCTGTAGCCGCCGCGTTCCGCTTTGTCCGCGTCTTCCTCCTGCAGGTGCGCGGAATCGGCAAGCAGGATGGTACACAGCTCGATCGTCGCCGCATCCGCGTAAATCGGGCCGTGGAATCCGTCACGCACAAGGCGCGGCAGGTAGCCCGTGTGATCCAGGTGCGCGTGCGTCAATAAACACCAATCAAAAGTTGCGGGCTTTTCAGGCAGCGGATTCCAGTTCCGCAGCCGCAATTCCTTTAATCCCTGGAATAATCCGCAATCCACCAATAGCCGTTTTCCTTCTGCTTCCACCAGATATTTAGAGCCCGTGACGGTACCAGCCGCGCCAAGAAAAGTGAGTTTAGGCATAGGGCTGCCATTCTAATGGAAGATTTCATTTTGCGGCCACCAAAACCGGAGGGCATTGCCAGAGAAATAACCAGAGAATAATCAGAGAAAAAAAGTATGGGCATTCCAGATTCATAACAACCATTACAGCGCAGAAGTATCGCAGTGGAATTTCGGCGGCAGATTCGTTAAGATGCTTGAGGTCCGCCAAACCATCAGCAGATTGTTTTTGTTTTGTGACGGGCGTGTAGCTCAGCTGGGAGAGCGCATCCATGGCATGGATGAGGTCGCAGGTTCG
>DATHNC010000031.1:0-42273 GCA_035486415.1 Saccharimonadales bacterium (SeqCode) | reverse complement strand
GGCCCGGCATTCAAGTGCCGTCGCAGCAAGAGCGCCGCTTGCAGGACTCGAGCATCCTGGCCGAGGTCAGCAGTCAGCTGAAGTCCGAGAGGCAGCGCGCTCCCGACCTGCATGGGGATAGAAATTGCCGGAGTGCCGAGCGCCGTCCAGGGAGCATTCATTCTCGGATCGCCAGTCGTTGTTAATCCCAACGGCGCGGGCCCGGTAGCCGCGGGAGTCAAGATCACCGGAGTTGATTTAAAAATTTCCGCGAGGCGCTTCCTGCTTTCCGCGATGTATTGCCTGGCCTCGTCATAGCGCTGCGTTGGAATCTTCAGCCCGTCGCGAACCAAATTGGCCAGAGGCTGGTCGAGCCGGTCGCCAAATTCTTTGAGTCGCGGCTCGTGGTATCGGGCGCCCTCGTAAAACATTTCCACGTCGTTCGCTTCGTCCAGTTTTTTGAGCATCGCGGAAATATCCACTGGCTGAATGCTCAGGCCCGCCTGGCGCAAAAATTTCAGCGTCTGCGCGAAGGTGCTTGCCATTTCCGGCTCGCAATCCACCATCGGTTCAGGCGCGCCAAACGAAAACTTTTCTTCGCCGCCTGCGGAATGTCCCACCGCTTTCCACAACGCGATCATGTCCGCCGGCGTGTGCGTGAAAAATCCGAGCGTGTCCAAACTCTTGGAAACAGGAAGCATTCCCTCGGTTGGAAGAAGATCGAATGTTGGTTTGAATCCTGTCACGCCGCAATACGAAGCGGGGCGAACGATCGATCCTCTCGTTTGCTCGCCGACCGTGAAGGGAACCATGCCTGCCGCAATCGCCGCCGCCGAGCCGCTCGAGCTCCCGCCCGGCGTGTGTGCAAGATTTCTCGGATTTTTTGTTGGCCCGGCCGTGCGATACGCAAACGCCGTCGTCACCGTTTTTCCAAGCAGCACAGCGCCGCGGCCGCGAAGGTCGCGAATGATGGCGGCGTCTTCAGTGCCCACGCGCCCTTTGTAAAGCGGCGAGCCGTACTCCGTCGCCATTCCTTTTGATTCGATAATGTCTTTCGCGCCAAATGGAATGCCCGAAAGCGGACCGTCGCCAGTCGGCTCTTCCGGCCGCACCTGCACCCAGGCATGAATCGTCGGGTCCAGTTCCTGTATGCGCTTCACGCAAGCTGCCACGCCCCGCTTCCGCGCTTCGCGATCCGCCTGCAACCATTGCGTAAGAGTTTCCATGCGAGGCGATTCTCCCGCAACCGCGCGCTCCGTCAAAATTGAAATTCGAGAAATGCCGGCCGCTGCGCCCGCAGCGACCCCTGCCTTGATAAATTTACGCCGTGTATGTTTCATAGTTTGAACGTGATCTTACTCTCAGTCTGCGCGTGGCACAAGATATGACATCATCGAAGAAAAATCCAGGTATCAGGAAAATAAAATTTCGAAGGACAATTTCCCATCGTGAATGAACCGTGAAAAAATGGAGTGATCGGAAGTGACGATTTTAGAACTTTTCTCATAGATTTCGTAGCAGGTTCGCCACAATTGGAACATTTCGATGGGTTAAGCTTGTAGTATTGATTAGGAATTCGATGGGAACATGCGAGTTGGTGCGGGATGACGAAATAAATTCAGATCGCCAGCCAAGAAAGAAAATTAAGCTCTCCGCCCCTTCGAAAACCCACGAAGGAGCGGCCACCCGAAAAATCAAATCCCCCTTAAAGGCTTTGCCACCCGCCCGAGGGGTAGAGAAGGTGGAGTTTATGAATTGAGCGGAACCAACGGTATAAACAGTAGAAACGACACAGTATTTACATATATACTTAACCTGCTAAAAATACATAATTAATATGAATGCCGGAAAATAAATTCCCCGGTATTCTAGGACCCAATGAGTATAGCGATTCTGATAGGTGTTCACGACGGTTTGGTGCTTGCAGCAGATAGCGCCTCAACCCTTACATTGCAGCAGCAGCCACCTCCTGGCGTTGCCATGCCAGGAGGAACCTTAGTCGCAAATGTGTACGACAACGCAAACAAGATTTTCAACCTTGTCAAAGGAAAGTCGTTGGGTTGCGTCACGTTCGGGTCTGGCAGTATTGGCAACGCCTCTGTCGGGACGCTGATAAAAGATTTTAGGAAGAAACTCACGGCCAAGGAACTAGGTTTTGACCCTGAGAAGTACACTATGCAGCGCGTTGCCGAATTGCTTGCTGAGTTTATGGGTGAAGAATGCGAGAAGTTGAACCCGGTTGCCTCGCAAAACACAACTTTGGGATTACTGGTGGGAGGATATTCAAGTGCTGGCTCTCTCGGAGAGTCTTGGTCGATAGAAATAAACCAAGGCAAGCCAAAACCGCCCACCAAGCTGAGAAAGGATGAGGATCCAGGTATTAGTTGGGGCGGGATGACCGAAGTCGTACAGCGGATCGTCCTAGGATTTAGTCAAAGTCTCTTCAACGTTCTCGCTGAAGTGAGCGCTCCCAAACAGAACGCTCAAGCAATCAGCCAAAGCCTGACACCGCTCCTCCTAGCGCGACTTCAGGCACCGGTGATTTTCGCCCCTATGCCGATTCAAGATGCCATTGATTTGGCAAGATTCTTGGTGCACTCCGCCATAATGTATAGTCGATTTACTCCGGGACCTCAAATGGTTGGCGGAGCTATCGAAATTGCCGTGATTACGAAACACGAAGGCTTTAAGTGGGTAAGTCGCAAGCACTACTACAATCATGAAGTGAACCAGGAGCCAACCCATGTCATTGTCGATCAGTCAGCAAAAAATTGACGAACTCTTGCAATATACGGCTCCGCCGTACGTAGTGACCTCATCGCACATTACCCTAACTAGTCCCGCTGAAATCGAGCAGGAGCCGTTAGTCGTGTCCGGGACCATCTTCAACGTTTCTTTATTTACGGCAGAAACAAAGCAAAATCTTCTGGATCTGCGTCGCAAGATCGTCGATTCACAGGTTCCGCTTGCGAGCGAAGATGCCCTTGAGGACGAGATCGGTAGGATGAGAGATCGCAAACTTAGATGATCCTTCCAGAATACTCTGTTGACCCGTACCTATATTGATTCCGGAGTCCTTATTTTTGCTGCGCGCGGCGTCGCGCCGGTGTCGGACTTAGCGCTTCCTTTCCTTACGGACCCTACCCGGGAATATGTTACCAGCGACTACGTGCGACTGGAGGTTCTACCCAAGGCCACCTATCACAATAGGGCAGTCGAGGCTGAATTCTACGAGGCGTTCTTTCGAGCAAATATTCTTTGTGTCGCCCCAAGTCCTGGTCTCGTTGAATCTGCGATGGAGGAAGCTGTCCGAACTGGGATGAGCGGCATCGACGCGTTACACATCGTTTGTGCAGTTTCGGCTGGAGCAGAGGAATTCATTACCTCAGAAAAAGTGCAAAGTCCGATTCATAGAAGTCGCTTGCTCACCGTTATATCGATATTCCCAGCGGCGCAAGCAGGGCCGGATCAAGCAGCCGCGCGCGGCGACCCATAATAGGGTACGTTTTTTGCCTTTCCTGCCAACTAATTGGGAACTCCTCACCCCCGGTCGTCTCTGAAAAACCCTGTCTTTACTTGGAAAATGGCTGGAGTAACGAGACTCTAAGCCGAAAGGGAAAATCTAGGGAAAATCCTTACCCTAGCTCTCCAGCCGTACTCTGAAAACCATCGTTTTTAAAGGGAAAATGGCGCGCCCGGAGGGAATCGAACCCCCGACCCTCTGCTTAGAAGGCAGACGCTCTATCCGACTGAGCTACGGGCGCGCTGCGGTACTATTGGAATCCTATCACTGAGTCAGCTGAGTTTGATTCTGATTTTCTGAAATCGTGTTTTCCTCGCTGAGCTTATGCCGGCACTCGTCTGTCCCACAATCGCCACGCTCTGTGTCATGATATTCATGGTGAATCCATGAGTACGAACACTTTGCCTACAAAACGCGAAAACATTTTAATTGTTGAGCCGGATGAGAAGTCGCGGCAACAGTTGCTCGAACTGTTGCGTTCAGCGGGCTATGACGTTTCGCCGGCCTCAACTCAGGAGGACGGCTTCACGATCGTGCAAAACGGCGGTGTGGACTTGTTTATTCTTTCAGCCGATCTTTCAGATTTGCGATGCTGTAACGCCCTGGCGGAAATCAAAGGGATGGCAGCGACCGCCAGCACACGCGTGATCCTGCTGACGCGCGGCGAGGGAGTGGCGCGCGCTCGGGGGCTCGATCTGGGCGCCGACGATGTTCTTTCCCCGCAATGGGAACCCGCGGAATTGCTGGCGCGCATACGCGTGCAACTCCGCGACAAACGCGCGTACGACGCCCTGTTGGAAAAAACGCGCCTCGCGTCCGAAGGGCAGGAGATCACGAACACGGCGTTTCAAGCGCTGGCCGTAACCGAAAAGATGACACGTGACGCCATCACGCTGGATCGCGCGCTGAAAATCGGGGTCGCTTCGCTTATTTCCGTGGCTGTAATCATTGCGGGGATTTTCATTCTGTATTCGCGGCGGGCGAATAAGGAGACAAAGCTCGCCTATTCGGTGATCGCGCAACTCGAACACGGCGTTAATCGTCAAGAAGAATTAGTCGCGGAAACGCGAAAGATGCGCGCGGATTTGCAGCAAACGGACGCGGCCCTGCAGAAGGAGCAGCTCCAGAAGCAGACGCAAGAGCTGCAGCAGAAGATTTCGAGCGGGGAAACCACGGACGTCTCCGCATTGAAAAAGCAACTGGAAGAAACGACCGGGCGCTTGAAACGCGTGGTGAGCGAGTCGGATGCCGCGGAAGGGGTGATTCGATCTTACGCGCCGAGCGTTTGTCTGCTGCATGTGTCCGTGGCGTTTAAGGAAGCGAATTCAGGACGGCGCCTGCGCTACGCGGGGATTAATCCAGATGGCGGGCCGCTGAAAGACAGCGAAGGCAATCCGGTCCTTACCTTGGACGGCCGGACGCCGGAAGTGCGCGCGGATTTCTTCGGCACCGGATTTCTGGTTGGCGAAGGGAAGATTTTAACGAATCATCACGTGGCACAACCCTGGTGGAAGAATGACGATTTAAATTCGGCAATTCAGCAGGGGCTGGAGCCGGTAATCGCGGAGATGACGGCGTACTTTCCGGATGCGCCTTCCGGCGTGACGGTGGCGGTTGGGCAAATTTCCGAGGAGGCAGATCTTTCGGTCCTTCAGGGTGATCTTTCCAGTCTGAAACGCCCGATTCTGAAAATCGACAGCCGTAAGGAAGCCGCGGTAAGCGGGCAGCCGGTGATTTCCCTCGGCTACGCCACTGGAATTAGCGCCATTCTGGCGCGTGCGGGAGATGATGTCGTGGATGACATCGTGAAAGTGTCGGGCGGCGATCCAACAAAAATAACTGGCGAGCTTTTGCGCCGCAAACTGATCCGGCCGCTGGTAACGCAAGGACACATCGGCGACGTGCTCGCTGACAAGATTGTTTACGACGCGCAGACGACGTCGGGGGGATCCGGAGGGCCGCTGATCAACCGGGACGGAGAAGTGATCGGAGTTACCTTCGCGGTGGTCAAAGGTTTCGGTGGATCCAACTTCGGCGTTCCGATTCGTTACGCACAGCCGCTGCTCGATCGAAAATAAACGGTCTCCTCAGGCCAATCCCCGCCGCTTGGACGTTTCTCTGGAGAGGGTGGTAAACTGTTGCTCCGCTGATTCACTCCTGAGTCATGCGGTGGGTTGCAAGAGCGAGGTTCTTCAGTTCCGGTAGGAATGTTGACGCGATGGCATCCGATCCAATCAGACCTCAGCCAGCGGCCGCCGCCGACGTCGCGTCACAGGCTGTTTCTTTGCCACTCACTCGTGCCGCAATTTTTCTCGTGGTGACCATCAATCCTTCCGACGAAAATCGTTCCGCTGTTCTTGGTCTCTGCGCCGATCTCTCTGCGCTTTTGCGCTCTGTCGGTTTTCGTGACCTCGACTCCGCTCTCTCCTGCATCATGGGCTTCAGCTCCAGCGCGTGGGATCGACTCTTCGGCTCACCACGTCCGGCGGAGTTGCATCCCTTCCGCGAAATTCGCTCGGGCGCGCGCCACGCGGTTTCCACTCCCGGAGACCTGCTCTTCCACATTCGATCCAAGCGTATGGATTTCTGCTTCGAACTCGCCACGCAAATCATGGCGCGTCTCGGGAACGCCGTCACCACGGTCGACGAGGTCCACGGGTTCCGCTACATCGACAATCGCGATCTCCTCGGTTTTGTGGATGGCACTGAAAATCCCACAGGCAGCGCGGCAGCTGACGCCGTCTTCATCGGCGAAGAAGATTCCGGATTTGCGGGAGGCAGCTACGTCATCGTCCAAAAATATCTTCACAATCTCGACGGTTGGAATAAACTGCCGACCGAAGTCCAGGAAAAAATCATTGGCCGCACGAAGGGCGCCGACATCGAACTAGACGATTCCGTTAAGCCTACCTCCGCGCACAACGCGCTCACGGTGATCGAAGAGAACGGCAAAGAAATTAAAATTCTTCGGGACAACATGCCCTTCGGCCGTCCCGGCCACGGCGAGTTCGGCACTTACTTTATCGGCTACAGCCGTTCACCTCGCACAATTGAGCTGATGCTTGAAAACATGTTCATCGGACGGCCTCCCGGCAATTACGATCGCATCCTCGACTTCAGCACTGCCGTTACTGGGAATTTATTTTTCATCCCCACGGGCTCGTTCCTCGACAGTGTAAATCCTGACCAGCCCGTGTCCGCCCTCGCGCAAACGCCCGAGACGGCTTCAGCTCCGCTTAAATCATCTAACTCTATCGAGCCGTCCAAAGATGGTTCGCTCGGCATTGGTTCCTTAAAAGGAGAAAATTCCCATGAATAACCTGCACCGCGAGCTGGCTCCGATTTCCGATGCCGCGTGGGGTCAAATTGAGGAAGAAACAACGCGGACGTTCAAGCGCTATCTCGCCGGCCGCCGTGTTGTGGACGTTCAGGGACCGGCAGGTGCCGCTCTCTCCGCCGTCGGCACCGGCCACCTGCGCTCGATCGCAACTCCCGGAGAAGGTGTGATCTCCCGCCAGCGGGAAGCCAAAGCACTCGTCGAACTGCGTGTCCCATTCGATCTTGAGCGCCATATGGTTGACGACGTGGAACGCGGCGCCAACGATTCCGACTGGCAGCCCGCCAAAGACGCCGCGCGCAAGCTCGCCTTCGCCGAAGACCGTGCGATTTTTGAAGGCTACGATGCCGCTGGAATCGTGGGCGTCCGCCAGGGCACTAGCAATCCGCAAAAATCTCTCCCTGCCGATGTCCGCAAATACCCGGAAGCTTTTGCAGAGGCTCTAAGCCAGTTGCGCATGGTGGGCGTCAATGGCCCCTATTCAATTCTGCTCAGCGCCGACGCTTACACTAAGCTTGCTGAAACCAGCGATAACGGCTATCCAGTAATCGAACATGTCAAGCGCCTCGTCGAGAACAGGATCATTTGGGCGCCCGCCATTGAAGGAGCTTTCGTGGTCACTACCCGCGGCGGCGACCTCGATTTTCATATTGGCCAAGACACTTCCATTGGCTATTTGAGCCACACCGACACGCACGTTCGTCTGTACTTGCAGGAAACTTTCACCTTCCTCTATCTCACATCCGAATCCGCCGTCGCTCTCGCGCCGCCTTCGAAGCCGCGCTGACCCGCCAGGGAATTCAATCGAACGAAAATCCTGAGCCCAGGCCGGAGGTGTGGGCATCGAATCAGGAATGGAGGTAGTCACTATGCTAGCTGCAGTCGTACCCGCTGTGAGCAGTTCGTGGCAGGTTAAAGATGTACCCCAACCGCAACCCGGACCCAATCAAGTTCTTGTAAAGATGCACGCGAGCGGCATCTGCTATACAGACGTACATGAAACCCTTGGACACATCCCAGGACAATTTCCCCGAATTCTAGGCCACGAACCGGTCGGCGAGATCGTCGCCGTGGCTCCCGACGTCACAACGCGAAAGGTAGGCGATCGTGTGGGCACGGCTTGGATTCAATCCACGTGTGGGCGCTGCGAATGGTGCTTACGCGGACGCAGGATGTTCTGTCCCTATATGAAGGGCACGGGGCTCAATGTGCCGGGTGGTCATGCAGAGTATATGTTGATGAATGCTGATGCATCCTACCTGATTCCAGACAAAGTTTCCTATGAACAGGCGGCCCCGATCTTCTGCGCCGGTTACACCGTCTATAGCGGACTCCGCTGGGCCGATCCCCAGCCGCATGAACGCGTGGCTGTGCTCGGGATTGGAGGGCTAGGGCACTTGGCGGTTCAATATGCGAAAGCTGCTGGCTTCCACACGATCGCGATTTCGCACTCTCCCGATAAAGACAAGATGATTCGCGAACTGGGGGCGGATGAAATTGTCCGCGACGGAAAGAGCCTTGCCTCAGCAGGTGGCGCAGACGTGATCCTCAGTACTTCCAATTCGACCAAATCGATGGTGGACAGCATTCAAGGCTTGCGGCCAGACGGGAGGCTCATTGCCATGGGAGTCGACGCGGAGCCGCTTACGATTTCGTTGTTTGACCTTCTCCTGAAGCGCATTCGTATCATTGGCAGCCAGCAAAACGGTCCCGAGTATCTCTACGAAGCACTTGATTTCGTAGCTCAGGGAAAAGTTAAAACGATAGTTGAGACGTACACGTTGGCCGAGGCTCCAAAGGCCTATCAACGCGTCGTGGAAGGCAAAGCCCGATTCCGCGCCGTACTCACCATGTAGTTCCGAATTTTGAAGTGAGCCACTATACGCAGGGCGTAGAATCCCAGCCCGCTACGCCCGCGCATGCAAAATTTAGACTCTTCGTGCCCCCCGGAATCCTCTACCGGCATAGTAAGATTCCGCGCCGTTGTGATACACAAAAACGGCGTCAAAGCGGCGATCGCAAAAGAGAGCGCCGCCGAGCTTTCTGATTCCAGGAGGTGTTTTCACCCAACTTGATGTTTTCGTGTCGAAATTTCCAAGTCTCTGCAATTCTCTATATTGTTCTTCCGTTAAAAGCTCAATCTCCATGGCAGCCGCCAGTCCCACAGCGTTATCTTTTGGTTTGTGTTCTTTCCTTGAATCAAGCGCTTCACGGTCGTAGCAGAGACTTCTGCGGCCTTTCGGACTTTCGGCTGAGCAATCATAGAAAATATATTCGCCGGTTATTTTGTCTTGGCCGACTACGTCCGGCTCGCCGCCAGTTCTTTCCATTTCATGGAGTGACCACAGATTTTCAGCATTAACTTCCAGCTTTGCCCGTACCTTTGTCCATTCAAGGCTTTTGTGGCGGTTCATGTTTTTCTCAAAACGGGCTTTCAATTCTCTGAGTAGTTCTTCACTTCGCTCTGGTGACAGGTTCTTTCGATTGTGATTAATTATTTGTCCTCTCGTAGGTCTCATCGTCGTCGCTTTCCGGCTTTGTGTAATTTGGAATTTGCATAAATGGCGCTCGTCCAACCCTATATTAAATTCCGAGTGAACGCACCTGGAACCATGCCTGCGGTGCCCCGATCCCGGACGGAGCCAAGAAAATCAATACGTCTACAGTATTCACCGCAGGACTTTTACTTCATGGACCTGATTTTATTGTGGATGGAAAACTCCCAGCATCATCTTTCGTTGGTTTTATTCAATTTATAGAAGTTGATTTAGGAGGCAGATATGAAAGCTCTTGTTTATAAAGGACCGAAGGATGTTGCCATAGAGAACGTATCGGACGCGAAGCTCGAAAAACCCACCGATGTTCTGGTGGAAATCACCACCACGAATATTTGCGGTTCGGATTTGCACATGTATGAGGGCCGAACGGATGTGGAGAAAGGAAAAGTTCTCGGACACGAAAATCTGGGAAAAGTAATCGAGGTGGGCGGCGCGGTCGATACGATAAAGGTTGGTGACTACGTTTGTCTTCCTTTCAATATTGGGTGCGGGTTCTGCGAAAACTGTGAACGGGGATTGACCGGATTCTGCCTCACAACCAATCCGCCCAGCGCAGGCGCGGCCTACGGCTTTGCGAGCATGGGGCCATATAACGGCGGTCAGGCCGAATTTCTGCGCGTTCCGTATGGCGATTTCAATTGCCTGAAACTTCCGGAAGACGCGGAAGAAAAACAAAACGATTATGTAATGGTCTCGGATATTTTCCCCACCGGTTGGCATTCGACCCGATTGGCGGGCCTCAAGCCGGGCGATTCAGTGGTTATTTACGGCGCGGGTCCCGTAGGACTGATGGCGGCCCTCTCCGCCTCCATCCAAGGCGCAAGCAAAATTTTCGTCGTCGATCAGCATCCTGATCGCCTGAAACTGGCCAAGGAGTTGGGCGCGATTCCTGTGGATCAATCGAAGGGAGATCCCGTCGCACAAATTCTGGAATTAACAAAAGGTTTGGGCGCCGATTGCGGTTGCGAAGCCGTCGGCTATCAGGCCCATGACTATCACGGTCACGAAGTGCCTAACTTGACGATGAATAATCTCGTTAAGTCCGTCAAAGCGACGGGGGGAATTGGCGTGGTCGGTGTTTTCATTCCCGAAGATCCGGGAGCGGAAGACAAACTGGCCAAGAAAGGTGAAATCGCTTTCGACTTCGGAACGTTCTGGTTCAAGGGACAGAAGATTGGGACGGGCCAGGCCAATGTGAAAAACTATAACCGAAAACTTCGTGACCTGATTGCTGCGGGAAAGGCAAAGCCCTCTGTCATTATTTCGCACGAACTGGGCCTGGATGAGGCTCCTGAAGCGTATAAGAATTTCGACACCAGAAAAAACGGCTGGACAAAAGTTGTTCTGAAACCGAAAGCGCAATCGCATTCTCGCAAAAAAGCGGCTTCCGCATCGTCGCGCTGAACTGAAAAAATGCGAGCGAGAATGATCTTTCACAATTTTGACAAACTACAATGCAGTTTTGACTGGTACCTGGATCTGATTTTTTGTGCTGATGAATCTGGTAATTATTACGACAAACGGCGGCCGTTATGTGATTACGCCTTGAAGTATGGCTTTTTATGTGACGGCCCCGAAAAGGAAGATGATCATTTATGTCCCACTCCAACTATTTGGAGTTCCTTTGAGGAGTTATGAATCGCATCGATATTCCAGGAAACCGAATCGCGCCATTCGACTCTGCCACGCCGTGAATTCATGGGCCACGCAGTACTTTCGTCAACGCATTCCGTTTTACGCGCGCGGACGGTTCCTGGAAGTCGATTCGCGTGGTGCTGCCTGTCACGGATACCGTCGTTTGAAGATGGGTTGAGTGACATTTCAGGACGATGCCGACCACCGAATTGTCGGTCCGGAAGAGGCGTCTCATATTTCCTTTTTTTGCCCCGCGAATCTGTCCGGCCTTGAAACGTTTCCATGGCGCGCCTGCACTCAAGCGACCATCGCGGCCACGTTCCTCCAATGGATGTGCCGAGGCAGAATGTTCGCCCAGTCCAGAATCCCACATCGTGATCGTAATCATTTGGTAAATTATTTTGCGTATGAGACGAAATTCAGGCTGATGCCCATCAGTGCGCTGCGTATTCCCCGCTCTACGGTTTCTTCTGTCGCGCCAATATAATTGGCAATTTCCGGGCAGCTCAATCCGTCGAAAAATGCCAGATTCAAAAGTAGCCGCTGAATTTCGGTCAAGCCTGCAAATGCATTGGAAAGGATGCTGCACGCATTTCGTGTTGCCATGCTGATGATGCATTCCGGATAGTCGGCAGTTTCGATTTCAAGGAAGTCACAATATTCGCGGTTGCGATTTTTGATACGCCGAAGCGCAAGCCTGCGCGTTTTCATGATAAGGAATAAAATGGTGGAGGCGCGTTTAGCGGCCAGATTCATGGCGTTGCGCGCCAATTCTATGAAAGCCTCCACCACTACAGCCTCTGCGGTGTGAACGTCCCCTGTAATTCGCAATGCGACGGAATAGGCAATCCTGCTGTATCGGTCATACAAACAAACCGCTGAGGATTGATCTCCGGACGCCAGTTTGTGGAGAGTAATTTCCTCCATAAATTGTGGACGAACTATCATCTCGCCCGCGGTTATAAGAAACCATTGCAGGAGAGGCACTACCAGAGTCAGAGTAAATCGCAGAAATTTAAACTTTAGTCAAAGGACCTACAGAAAACGCTGTATTGCGGAATGACCGGTATGCTGGCAACGTGCGTTCCAATATTAACAGCGCTGATATATAGGCGCTGATAGATTTTAAATCAGGCTCGTTTTTGGCGGGTTTTCGTAATGAATTGTCGATCGGCAATTATTTGTTCGTGCAGAAAACAAAAGACTTAATTCTGGATACCTGATGTCTGCATAAAGTTTTCCGTAATTCTTGGTGAAAACAGCTTTAAAGGCCAATCAGCGAATGCTCAGGAATCGACACAAATTCTGAATCCCGAGCTTGGAAATCGAATACGAGTTGTGATTTATGCAACGCTTCCAAATTACATTCACTTGCAAGGATCCCCAAAATCGTTGCGAAAGGCTATACCGTAACCATGGCCGGTTTTAATTGGCTCGCCTCGTCCGGCGAAATGGCCGTTCTTATCACGGCTAAAGGCTGGACTGACACTTCCCTTGGTCTACCGGAGAAATGGTCGCCCGCCCTGCGGATGACAATTAAGATTCTCCTGTCAAACCGTTTTCCAGCGATGCTTTGGTGGGGGCCAGATTGCGTCCAATTTTATAATGATGCATTCATTTCCGTTCTGGGTGAGAACCATCCAATGGCGCTAGGCCAGTGTGGCTGCGATTGCTGGAAGGAAATCTGGCCGGTTCTTAAGCCAATGGTGGACGAGCCATTTCAAGAGGGGGCCGCAAAGTGGATCGAAGATCTCGAGCTCGAAATTCGAAGGTATAACTTCACTGAGGAAACTCACTTTACGATTGCTTTCAGCCCGGTCCCGGACGACACAGTGCCTGGCGGCATCGGCGGGGTTCTGGCAACGGTGCACGAGATCACCGGACAAGTGGTCAACGCGCGCCGCTTAGCCATATTGCCTAAAGTGAGCGCGGGTGCGGTGGAGGCAAAGTCGCCGGAGCAAGCGTGCGCCTTTGCTGCAAAAAGCCTGGATGACAATCCCAAGGATGTGCCTTTTGCGCTTTTGTATCTGCTTGACCGTGGCGGCAAGAAGGCCCGCCTGGAGGGCGTGGCAGGCGCGAGAATCGGCGAAGCCATCTGCCCAAAAGTTATAGATCTGGAGGGGCCGTCGAACAAAGATTCTGATTGGCCATTGCATGAAGTTTTGCGTACGGAGACGATGGTCGTCGTTGAAAACTTCGACAAACTTTTCAACCAAATACCCGTGGGACACCGGTCTGACCCACCAAATAAAGTCGCAGTTCTCCCCATCCATTCGAACAGGGCGCATGACTTTCTTGGAGCGTTGGTTATCGGGATAAGTCCGCGTCTGGCGTTTAATGATCAATACAGGAATTTCCTGGAGATGGTCGCAACCCAGATTGCCACTGCGGTAGGGAACGCCCGGGCGTTCGAAGAAGAGCGCAAAAAGGCCCGGGATTTAGCCGAGCTCGATCTTGCCGCACGCAAGCACGCCGAAGCTAAATTGCGCGAAAGCGAGCAGCGGTTGCTCCTTGCATTTGACGCATCTCAATTGGGTTTCTGGCACCGGAATTTAATCACAAGGGAAGTCTGGTGGAGTCCACGCCATGAAGTTATTTTTGGCTATGAGCCGGGAACGCTGAGCGGCACATATGCTGACTTTACTAACCGCTTGCATCCTGATGATCTGGAACGCGTGGAATCTAGAATTCGAGAATCCGAAGCGAATCGGTCGGACCTGATACATCAATTTCGAATCATTTGGCCTGATAAAAGTGTTCATTGGATTCGCGCGTTTGGACGATTTCTGTATGACGATAACGGCAATCCCACACAAATCCTCGGCACGAGCGAAGACATTACGGCTCGCAAAGAGGCGGAAGCCGCGCTACGCAAAAGCGAAGAGCGGTTGCGTGTGACTTTGGAAGCGTCACAACTGGGGATTTGGCATTGGGATTTGAAAACCGGGGAACTATTGTGGGATAGACGGCAAGAAATCATGTATGGCTATGAGCCAGGCACTCACCGGCGAAAATATTCGGATTTCACGTATCGCCTGCATCCGGAAGATGCCGATCGCGTTAACGCCCAGATTCAGGAATCCCGTGAAAATTGGACGGCCCATGCGAGCGAGTTTCGCATCGTGTGGCCCGATAAGAGTGTTCATTGGATTCGTGCACTGGGGCGGTTCCTCTATGACCCAGAGGGTAATCCCACGCAGATGCTTGGCACCGATGAAGACATTACCCAGCGCAAGCAGGTGGAAGAAGCCATTCGGATCAATGAAAATAAATTGCGCCGTGCTCACAAAGCGGCTCGCTCCGGCGCATGGGAATGGCATCTCGACACGGGACAAGTGGTTTGGTCCCCGGAAATTGAACTTCTATATGGGCTCCCGTCCGGAACATTTGCCGGGAATATGGATGCATGGCGGAAGATGGTCCACCCGGAAGATCTGACGAAAATTGAGCGCTACCTTCCAGCTATATACAAAGAATCCGATGATCTGCGCATGGAATTCCGCATCACGCGCATGGATGGGCAGTTGCGATGGCTTGAAGCAGTGGGACAGGTTATACGGGACAAACACGGCAACGCGCAGCTTGTGGCTGGGATCAGCACGGACATCACGGAACGCAAAGCCGTGGAAAACGAGCTTCGGCTGACGACGGAACGTTTCGAATTGGCGTTGAGGGATTCGTCCATTGTCGTGTTCAATCAGGATCTCGATTTGCGTTATACCTGGATTTACAATCCTGATTTCGGATATAAGGCCTGGGAATTCATCGGCAAACGCGACACGGACATTTTTGAGCGGTTGGAAGATGCCGAAGTCACGGAAACAATCAAATTGGATGTGATTCGCACCGGCCTCAGCCGCCGTCAGGAAGTTGTAATTCGCCACCGCTATGTGAACCGCTACTATGACTTGCTGGTTGATCCGCTGAAGGATTCCAATGGAAAAATTACCGGAGTGACCTGCGCCGCCATCGATATTACCGAGCGGAAAAAGGGAGAAGAAGCGCTTCAGCGCAGTGAATATCGATTCCGGACATTAATCGAATCGAACATTATTCCCATCATTTGCTGTAACGATCATCTGATTAATGAAGCGAATGATGCTTTCCTCGAATTGGTGGGTTACACACGAGAGGAACTCGCAGCCGGAAGAATTGATTGGGTCAAATTAACTCCTCCCGCATACAAATTAAAAGATTCACAATCCATGGAGCAGCTCAAAAATTGTCTATTCGCCCCGCCTTATGAGAAGGAATACATTCGCAAAGACGGAGTTCACGTCCCCATTTTTATTGGCATGACCATTCTCAGCCAATCGCCTGAAGAATATTTGTGCTTCATCATCGATCTCTCGGAGCTAAAACGCGTCGTAGCTGAGCTCCGCAAATATCAGCATGAACTCGAAGAAAAAGTTTCGGAACGTACTCTTGAGCTTACCTTAAGTTTGGCTGCTGTTGGTTCCGAGATTAAAGTCCGCAAAGAAACCGAAGAGCAGTTGCGTGAACTTTCCGGGCGGCTGCTTCGCTTGCAGGACGAGGAACGCCGCCGAATTGCGCGTGAACTTCATGACAGCACCGGGCAAACACTCAGCGCACTGAAAATGAGTCTTTCGCTCCTTGAGCGGCTCGTGGAAAATATTCCAAGAGGCAAGGCGCTTCTTGAGGATTTGAATATGCTGGCCGACAGCGCCATTCAGGAAGTGCGGACCACTTCCCATCTGCTTCACCCTCCCATGCTGGACGAGGTAGGATTCAGTTCCGCGGCGCGATGGTATCTCGAAGGATTTGCAAAACGATCCGGAATTAACGCCAGCATTGATTTTGGAGACTTGCCTGACCTTACCAAGGACGAGGAGCTGGCCCTGTTCCGCGTTTTGCAGGAAAGCTTGACAAATGTTCACCGCCACTCAGGCAGCCCGAGT
Organism: Saccharimonadales bacterium (SeqCode); assembly: GCA_035486415.1. Classification (GTDB taxonomy): domain Bacteria; phylum Acidobacteriota; class Terriglobia; order Acidiferrales; family UBA7541; genus Palsa-360. The sequence continues at coordinate 26,322 of DATHNC010000031.1, read as the reverse complement.
ACGGAAGTCCGAATCTATTCCGAAGGCGAATCGGTAATTCTCTCCATCCGTGATTTCGGCCAGGGAATCCCACCTGAAAAAATAGAAAAATTCAACAAAACAGGGGCGGGTGTGGGAGTGGGACTTGCGGGCATGAAACAACGATTGCATAAATTGGGAGGCAACCTGGAGGTAAGGAGCGACGGGAAGGGAATAACAATTTTAGCGAAGCTCCGCCAACCAAAACTAAGAGGGGAAACTGCATTCCATGGAAAAATTGTTTGATCCTTCGATTGACCATGGCCGACGAAATATGATCTCGAACTACACTTCAAAATTGTGCGGCTCTCGTTGGATTGATGCCTTGCATTGCAAGGTTTTCTTGCGCGACCGTTCGTTTGTGAATGTAATGGGATGAAGTTCTGCGCGGCAAAATCTGCGATTGCTGCGTCATCTGGAATTGAGTGTGGAAGGAACTATGACGAGAATTCTGGTTGTCGATGATCATGACCTTGTGAGAAGAGGAATTTGCTCGATTCTCGCCACCAATTCCGCGCTTACCGTTTGCGCGGAGGCCGTGGACGGCCGGGACGCTGTGCGGAAAGCCAGGGCGGAACGTCCCGACATCGTCGTCATGGACATCAGCATGCCGAACATGAATGGATTGGACGCAGCGCGCGAGATAAAGGGTATTCTTCCTCAGACAGAGATTATCATCGTTAGCCAGCATGATTCCGCCGAAATGGTCCGCCAAGCGTTTAAAGCTGGTGCTCGCGGGTACGTCATGAAATCCGCGATTTCCTCAGACCTATTATCCGCAATCGCCAGCGTAAGCACGGATCACACCTTCGTAAGAGGGGCGCTTACGAATGTGAATCACGATGCTCATGAAATTCTAAGCCGAAGCGCGGCGCTAGAAAAAGCTCTTCAGGACAATGAAGAGCGTTTGCGCCTGGCTCGAATGGTGATGCGGGTTGGCACATTTGAGTGGAACATGAGAACCGATGTAAATCATTGGACGCCTGAAATGGAAGCCATCTACGGCCTGCAGCCTGGAACATTTCCCGGGACTCTGCTGGCATGGGAACATCTGATTCATCCGGAAGACCGCGAAACATCCATGAATGAGATCAGGAGTGCGATGTCCGTGGGCGACCTCGAAAAAACATGGCGCGCCATTTGGCCGGACGGTTCGGTGCACTGGATTCTATGCCGTGCCTCTGTTCTCAAAGACGCGGCGAACGAACCCGAGCGACTGATTGGCGTAAACATCGAAATTACGGATCGCATGGAAGTGGAGCGAGTGACAGGATTGCTGGCCGCGATTGTCGATTCCTCGGACGACGCGATCATCAGCAAAAATCTCGATGGAATTATTACCAGCTGGAACCAGGGAGCCGAGCGCATCTTTGGCTTCACCGCCCAGGAAGCCATCGGAAAGTCCATCACTTTGATTATTCCACCGGAGCGTTGGGACGAAGAAAAAGGGATTCTGGAGCGTCTCAAAAGAGGCGAGCGAATCGACCATTACGAAACTGTGCGATTGCGCAAGGAAGGCACAAGACTCGATATCTCTCTGACTATTTCGCCGATGAAGAATCGCGCCGGCCACATCATCGGAGCATCCAAAGTTGCCAGGGATATTTCGGAAAAAAAGCAGTTTGAGCGGACCTTGCGCGAAAACGAGGAGCGCCTCCGCATGCTCACCAGCAGCCTGGAAAGTGAAGTGGAAAAAAGAACTCAGGAGTTGCACGCGCGGAATTTCGAAGCGATCGAACAAACAGGACGGGTTCAAGAGCTATCGGACCGGTTGCTCCAGGCTCAGGATGAAGAGAGGAGGCATATTGCGCGCGAATTGCATGACAGCGCTGGCCAGACTTTGACGGTGATGGGAATTCATGTTTCGAGATTGATCGATATCGCCCGGCAATCGGCTCCTCAAATTGTCAAGGATGCGGATGATGTGCACAATCTGCTGCAACGATTGAGCCAGGAAATTCGCACGGCTTCCTACTTGTTACATCCTCCGCTTTTGGATGAATGTGGCCTTATCCTAGCCTTGGATTGGTATACGCAAGGACTGAAGGAACGAAGCGGGCTCGAGATTTCATTGAAAATTTCCAGGGAATTGGGAAGGCTTCCGAGCGCCGTAGAGCTGGCGATCTTCCGCGTTGTTCAGGAATGCTTGACCAACATTCACCGGCATTCAGGAAGCAAGCATGCCGAAATCGACATTTCGAGTACGAACGGGAACATCTTCGTTCAGGTAAAGGATCGCGGCAAAGGTATTTCCCCCAAAAGATTGGCGGAAATTCAATCTTCTGGAAAAAGCGTGGGAATTGGCGGCATGCGCGAAAGAATGCGGTTGATGCACGGTACTTTGAACATTGAATCGAATGGAAGCGGTATGACGGTCCAGGCGAAGATCCCGATTCCGTATAACGCGAAGATGAGTGCGAAACAGCTTTCGTGAAATTGCCGACTTTCATGCACAGATTCTTCAATTCTGAATTCTCTCCAAGCCTGAGCTTTACCATATGCCAAAAAACACGTACCAGTCTGGTCACATACTTGAGCGATCATCCGAGCCACACCTCTCCCCTGTGAGAAAATGAGGGAATGAACAACCTTGTTGGCCTCCTGATCGCTGCGATCGTCACCGTATTTTTCGTGCGCCGTTACCTCAAGGAGCAGGAGGCGCAACACGCTCGCGCTAAGGAAGCTGCGAAAAAGGGGACGCTGCGTTCCGATGGTCCGCAATCCCAGCATCCGCATATTGACACGCAATACTGTATCGGGTGCGCCACCTGTACCACGGTTTGCCCGGAGGGCGACGTGCTTGCCATGTTCGGTGGGCAAGCGGTGATCGTTAACGGGTACAAATGTATCGGCCACAGCTTGTGTGCCGAGGCCTGCCCGGTTGGCGCGATTACGATGGTTATGGCCAGTCCCAGCGTGGGCGGCGATTTGCCTCAATTAACCCCTGAATTTGAAACCAGCGTTTCAAACCTTTTTATCGTCGGCGAACTTGGCGGGCTCGCACTGATCAAAAATGCAATTAATCAGGGCCGAGATTGCGTGGACAAAATAGCCGGCCGAGTTTCGGGAATACGGAGAGCGACAGGGAATCCGGATGTCCTCGATTTACTGATCGTGGGCGCGGGGCCGGGCGGCATCAGTGCTTCTCTGCGGGCCATCGAAAAGAAGCTGAAATATTTGACCGTTGACGAAGGTGAAGTGGGCGGGACCGTGTCGAAATATCCGCGTCAGAAATTAGTGCTGACGAGTCCAGTGGAGCTTCCAATTTACGGAAAATTTAAAAAGACCGAATTATCCAAAGAGGACCTGCTGGCCATCTGGAATGAAATCCTGCACAAAGTGGAATTTAAGTTTCGCACCGGCGAAAAAGTGGAGGATGTGAAGAAAGGCGAAGACGGCGTCTTTACGGTTAAAACCACGAAGAGCGAACATCGCGCGCTTGCCGTGGTTCTCGCGCTCGGCAAAGGCGGCATCCCGCGCAAGCTGGGCGTCAAGGGCGAGGAATTGCCAAAGGTAATGTATCGCCTGATTGAGGCCGATCATTATGTGAACAAGAACATTCTGGTTGTGGGCGGAGGAGATAGCGCAATCGAGGCGGCGATGGGCCTTGCCAATCAAGTGGGCAACAAAGTGACGCTATCGTACCGCAAAGAATGTTTCACGCGACTCAAAGATAGGAATGAAAAGAGAATTCAGGAGCACATTCAGAAGGGCAAGCTCACCGTAATTTTTAATTCGATGCCAGTGGAATTTAAACAGAACGCTGTCACGATCGAGGTGAACGGTAAAATGCAAGAATTGTCCAATGATTTTGCGTGGATCTTTGCGGGCGGAGAACCGCCAACTGCGTTCCTGAAGAAAATAGGTGTGCAAGTGGGACTGCGCGATACGACAGCTGAGGGAAGCAAGGAAGCCAAGCAATCCGCGCTCGTTCGTATTTAAACCAGAGTAGGAAACACTACAGCCTGACGACAATATAATTTATTCTGTCATTCCGAGCGAAGCGAGGAATCCCTCTTCGGTTCGATAATTAGAAAAAAAACAAAGAGAGATTCCTCGCTTCGCTCGGAATGACAGAAAATGAATATATTCATAGTGCTGTTCCGCTATTTCACTTGTTGTAGTTGATTTAAAAAATCAAAAGAAGACAGGCTGAAGCCTGTCCTACTGTTTACTGGATGTGGCCGTTTGCCGGGCTATTTACCGGAGGATGGCCTGGCGGAAGCGTAGCTGAATTTCCAGCCGCTCCTGCGCCTCCGGGAACCAAGTCACGAAAATTTGGCATGGAGCCGGTCGATGGCGATGCTGAATTCGCATTGGGATTCTCGCCGGGAGCAGGATGCTGGATCGATCCGCCGGCAGCCGCCGTGTTTTGCACGACCCATTGGCCGTTTTGTTTCTGCAGAGAGTAGGAGACCTGCATTCCCGCGCCCGGAGGGCCTCCGGACTTGGGCTTGAATTCCACCTGTGCCTGCGCCTCATTCCCTTGAACGGACACATTAATCACGTTCATATCCATCGCGCCCAGATTGATCGTCTTCAAGGAAACGAGATGTTGATTGATGCCGGCGCGCACGCCATCCGCATCGCTTTCCTGCTTCTTACAGCCAGCGAAGAGAACCAGCAGTCCGACCATCGTTAGAAAATATGCTCTGTGCTTCATGCAAGTCTCCTTTTCCTACCTATAACCCATCCCGAGCGCCACAACAATGTGCAGGATGGCGAGAATTGCGAAGGAATAACTAAACGGGCGATGAATGACATGCCAGAGATTAAAAACCTGCTTGGTGCGGGACAAAAATAAAATGCGCTTGGAAAGGGAAGCCTGCCTGCGCGCGGTTTGAATCGCATATTCGAGTTCGGGATTACCCGTTCGAAGAATTCCAAACAATGAAACCAACCATGCGCCAAATCCCGCAGCGCGCAACCGCAGCCATGAAACCTGGAAAGGTCGTTTAACATCCAGGTAAATCATCCAGCAGAGGGCCGCAACGATTGGTGTGCGCGCAACCTGCTCCGAAGACGGCAACGCAAAAAGATCGATGAGAGTTGTGCCGATCTTGTCATGCTTTTCTTCAGCGTTCCACCGAAGCTGCACTTCCGCTTCCTGAATTTCCTTGATGGTCAGTTCGGCGGCATTCAGCGATCTGGGAATTTGCGAATACAAATACCGGCCGATAAATCCGCTCAGTGTTACCGCGGTCATGATCCAGAAGGCCATGCCGGCAATTCCGCCGAATTTAAAGGAGGAGTGCAGTGCGATCACCAGCGGCGCCGCGGTCCCCAAAATGACGTGGAAATCAAGCCAGTGGCGCGAATTCCCCTGCTTGCCGAGCCATCCCCACCGCTTGCGAAGCGGGTAAAGAAAAATAATAAAAAACATGAGCACGCCGAGCATGCCCATGTTCACGCCGATCGTGCCGCTGGGTCGCAAGATCATATGTTTCGGTGAAAAAGGCCGGTCTTTCCAGCTCGTCGTATAGTAATCGAAGCCGTAGACCAGGAACGAGCCCACGAACGTCATGGAAATAATCCATCCGACGAGCAGCCGCATCCGATGCCTTTTTTCGGACGCTTCCTTGCTATACGTCATGCTCTGAACGGCTGTAGATTGACTCGCAGTTTGGCTCATGGCAGTTTTCCCATCTCCTCATGAATGTCGACGTTAAATCTTTTGTAATCCGAAAAGCGGTGCAGGTTGCGCCAGTGCTGGCGCGGCGTTTCCACTTCGATCACGGCGGATTCGGCAACCCAGATGGATTCCGCCGGATCGCGAAAACTATGCGGCACGTAGCGCACTTCGCTGCGCATGCCCGCCAATCCCAGGTCGCTCAGGCCGTTATCCACAATGGCTTCGAGTTTTACGATCACGCCGGTTTGCGGATCAACCCAAAGTGTGCCGGACATGGGCAGCGGATAATTTTTTCCGCGCAAGCGCAAAGTTGCAGGTGAAGTTCCGCCTGCAACCGGCGAGAAATGAAGCTTGGCGTACGTGACGCCATCGAGCGCTTCGGCACCAGCCGGTTCGAAGACGTAGCTGGTTTCATACATGGGATGCGCCACGAGCAGCAGGCTGGCGAAGCCGGTGGTGACCAGGAGCGTGCGCGCCGGATCGCGATATGCCGGATTGCGCGTTTCGCGAATTTCGTTAAATTTTAGATTTCCGCTCGCGCTGGTTGCCTGGAATTGATAATCGAAGGCCGAGTTTTCGCGATAAATCGTGTGGCCGCTATTGTTCAGAACAAATTGCGTTACCGATTCTTTGCAGGTCAGGTCGGAAAATTTATCGAAATATGCCTGCACATATTTTCTTGCCAGCGCCAGCGTATCCTGCGAGGGAGAATTGGCAGCCACGATTTCGCCGGGCGCGGCTTGCGCGTGGCAAGTTGCGCCCATTGCAGCCAGGGCGACGGCGACCACAATGGCGAGCCACGCACTCGGCCTGACGGGTGTGACACTCTCATTTTTCGAGTTTCGTAATTTCCGGATCATTTGCGCAGCGAACCTCCGAACCGGTAGCCGAATGTAAAGTTCGTCTGCTGGTAATTCATGGTCGTGCCCATGTTCCAGCTGAACAGGCCTTCAAAAAAGTAGCGGGGTCCAATCGTCCAATCCACGGTGCTGGCCACGAACTTTGAAGAAGAGTTCGTGCTGAAGCTGGAAGTGAGGTGCTGCACTCCCCCTTGCAATTGTACGTGAAATCGCTCTGCGACTGCTCGCGACAGGGAAATAAACTGATAACTGCCTTGCCCGAAGGAACTGTTGAATTTCGTGTAGCGGATATCCATTTGCATCCCGGTCTTGGGGATCTCACCGAACGTCAATCCGTACATCTGGTTCCAGGAAGACGCCGTGTCCGTATTGTTCTTGCTGCGGCCTATGTCCGTGGAAATTCCAATTCGGAAAGGAAGATCGACATGAACGCCGCCGCTCAATCCCTGGAACAGATATTGGTCCAGCAATCCCAGGCTGATTAGCGCCGGATCGAATGTAGGCAGGTTGCGCAGATAATTGTGATTCAAATTGAATGCTAAAAACTTGATGGGCTGGAACCGGACGCTTGAAAAACTCTGTGTCAGGCCCGCGTTATACACGACGCCGCCAAGTGCAGTCCGTCCTTTATCCAATTGCAGCGAATTGAAAACAGAGAAAATGTGTCCGACTGAAATATTATTTTCTGCAAAGGCGAATTCGCGGGCAATGTGCCAGGCAATGCTGGTAGCCGCCAAACCAAAAGTATCGCTGAATCGCATGTGGTCGAAATCGCCCTTTTCATAATTCACGAAAGTGCCCGCAATATTCTGATTCGGCGCGTAACTCCAGGAAGTCGGATCGGGCGTCGAGCCGCCAAAAAATCCAGTAGTCACATGGCTGGTGATGCGGTAGCCAAAATATCCGCCGTCAATCGTGCTCAGGCTGGGCGCATACGGCAGATATAAACGGCCCACGCCCATCGCAATAATGGAGTCAGGATTCTGGTAATAGAGGCCCAGGTGGTAAGTGCGGTTCACCAAATCATTCAGCGTGACCGGAGTAACTCCGGCATTGTTTCCCGTGTTCTGTGTGTTCAGATTGCCACGCCAATAGCCCGTAAAATTCCAATGCGTGCCGCCGATTCGGCTGATGTCCGCATCGATCATCAGGCCGAACTGCCGCGAACTAATTCCCCCGGGTTCGGAAAGAAGCCCGGTATCGAATCCGATTCTTCCACGCACCTGGTTTTCAATCCTGGTCTTACTCACAGGAGAAGCATTCGCGCGGATTTCCTCATCGAGTGGATCACCGTAGGAAAATGTCACGACGACGGGATAATTTTCAGATTCGGCGGCGTTGATTTTATCTTCTCGCACGCGAACACTTTCATTATCGAGATAAGCGATATCGCCGATAATCAAATCTTCCCGCGTCTTAATGATTTCCGCGGCACTGGAAGTATCGGCGACGGAAAACACGCGCACATCAGCGATCGGTGGGATTCCCTGGAATCTCACGGCCTCAGTCGTACCGCCGCTTGGGTCGGCATGCACAAGGTGTAGAAGCATCCCTTCCTCAAGCCCCTCGTTACGTCCCGCATCCAGATAAATCGCGCCCTCAGAAATATATTTCACGTGGAAAATAGTTTTAACTGGCGCCGGTGCTGTTGCGGGTGATGACCCAGTAGTTTGCGCGGCGGGCCATGACGTAGAAGGCTCGTAAGCAGGCTCAGTGCTCGGCGAAGCCGAAGGCGGAGCGGCGGGAGCAGCCTGGTTCTGAACAGGCTGATTTTGTGCATCCTGCGCTGCATGTGCAGGGCAAAACGAAATCCCGAGTGCCAGGACGCAGCCCACAATTTGCAGGCGCCACATTTTTGTTTCTCGATTAACCATTGGGGTGGCACCCAGAAGCCGTGCAAGTCATTGGTCCGTAATTGCCTGCGTTGTGTCGCCCGGAATCCTGCTGCCAACTCGATTCAGGCGTGTGGCACCCATTCGTGCAATTAAACGTGGCGAAGTTTGTGGCCGCGCCCGGAGTTCGATGGCACGTTTGGCAAGTTGCAGAGTTGTGCGGAATTCTCCACCACGAATGTGTAAATGTCGCGCCAGTCCACGCGGTAGTCGTATGGCATGTCGAGCATGTGCTCGCAGCGGGGAACCCGTTTCCAGTGTGATCCGGCACTGATCCGCCTAGTGTCGCGGTGCTCTGCCAGTCCGCTGTGTGGCAGCTGTAGCAATCGGTTGGCGGCACGGCCGAACTGGTATGGCAAAGGTTGCAGGCGACTGTGACATGTGCGCCGGTCAACGGAAAACCGGTTGTGCTGTGATTGAATGTCGCGCCCAACCAGGAAGTCGTCGTGTGGCATGACGCGCAAGTGGTCGGGTAACCGGAGCTGATGTGATTCGGCACGGACCCCCCGAGGGTCGTCGTGCTCTGCCAGTCCGTCGTGTGGCAACTGTAGCAATCGGTGGGCAGCGTGCCGCTGTAATTGCTGTTCACGTGGCACAATGCGCAGGCCACGGTTGTGTGCGCTCCCGTCAGCGGAAAGGTAGTCGTGCTGTGATTGAACGTGGAAGTCGTCCAGTTCGCAGTCGAATGGCAAATGGAGCAATCCGTTGGGAAGCCCGATGTGATGTGATTCGGGACTGTTCCGCCAAGCGTCGCCGTGCTGTTCCAATCCGTTGTGTGGCAGCCGTAGCAGGCTGTTGAGCTGAGTGAGTAGTTGTTGCCCACGTGGCAAGACGCGCAGGGCGTGGGCGACGGCGAAATGTGCATGCCCGTCAACGCAAATCCAGTGGTGCTGTGGTCGAAAGTCGCCGTCGTGAAGCTCACGGTTGTGTGGCAATTCGTGCAGTTGGCCACAGCGAATAACGGTCCGGCAGCGGAGTGCGGCGGAGCATTCGTCCCTTGCCAGCCTCCGCCATAATTGGTGTTCAAGTGGCAGCCGGAATTGCCGCAGTCGGTCGGTGCGATGCTCAATGCATAGTTGCCGTTGATATGGCACAGAGCGCAGGCAACCGTCGCGTGACTATTCGTCAGCGGGAAGCCCGTGCTGGCGTGGTTAAAAACTCCCGCAGACCAAGTCGTGATCGGGTGGCAGGTAGCACACTGCGCGGCGGTGGTCGGGAAGCCGGCGGTAATGTGGTTGGGAACGCTGCCGCCAATCGTTGTGGTGCTTTGGAACGCCGCCGAGTGGCATCCGTAACAATCCGTCGAACTCAGCGAATAATTGTTGCTGATATGGCAAGACGCGCACGGTGTCGGAGTCGGTGACACGTGCGTCCCGGTCAAAGCAAATCCTGTCGTGCTGTGGTCGAATGTTGCAGTCAGAAAGCTTACCGTCGTGTGGCAAGTGGAGCAGTTGGCGACGGCGAACGCCGGCCCGGCAGCGGAGTGCGGAGGCGCGTTTGTTCCCTGCCAGCCACCGCCATAGTTGGTGCTCAAGTGACAGCCGGAATTTCCGCAGTCGGTCGGTGCAATGCTCAGCGCATAATTCCCGCTGATGTGGCACAGGGCACACGCAACCGTTGCATGGCTGTTGGTCAGGGGGAACCCGGTAGTGGAATGATCGAATACGCCGGCGGCCCAGGTCGTAATGGGGTGGCAGGAAGCACACTGTGCGGCCGTGGTCGGGAATCCTGCGGTAACGTGATTAGGAACAGCGCCGCCAATCGTCGTCGTGCTCTGGAACGCTGCGGAGTGACATCCATAGCAATCGGTTGAGTTAAGCGTGTAGTTGTTGTTCACATGGCAAGACGCGCACGGCGTTGGTGTAGGCGACATGTGCGTCCCGGTCAAGGCAAAACCTGTCACGCTATGGTCAAAAGACGCTGCATCCCATCCTACTGTGGTGTGGCACGTGGAACAATTGGCTGCAGCAAAGGCAGCCCCGGAAGTGGAGTGCACCGGATTATTCGTCCCCTGCCAAGTGGTTAAATGGCAGCCGGAATTTCCGCAATCGGTCGGTGCAATCGCCAGCGCATAGTTGTTGTTGATGTGGCACAGGGCGCACTGCACGCCAGCGTGCCCGTTCGTCAGCGGAAATCCCGTGGCGTTGTGGTCGAAAACTCCAGCCGCCCAGGTCGTGATCGGGTGGCAAGTGGCGCAGGCCGATGCCGTGGTTGGGAATCCTGCCGTGATGTGATTCGGAACGTTGCCGCCAATCGTCGTCGTGCTCTGGAAAGCAGCCGAGTGGCATCCATAACAATCGGTTGAATTCAGCGTGTAATTGTTGCTGATGTGGCAGGACGCGCAGGGAGTCGGCGTCGGAGACATGTGCGTGCCGGTCAAAGTAAATCCTGTAACGCTGTGATCGAAAGACGCGGCGTCCCATCCTACTGTGGTGTGGCACGTGGAACAATTGGCTGCGGCAAAGGCAGCCCCGGAAGTGGAGTGCACCGGATTATTCGTCCCCTGCCAAGTGGTTAAATGGCAGCCGGAATTTCCGCAATCGGTCGGTGCAATCGCCAGCGCATAGTTGTTGTTGATGTGACACAGGGCGCACTGCACGCCCGCATGACCATTGGTCAGCGGAAATCCAGTGGTGCTGTGGTCGAACACTCCGGCCGCCCAGGTCGTAATCGGGTGGCAAGTGGCGCAGGCCGATGCCGTGGTTGGGAATCCTGCCGTGACGTGATTCGGAACGTTGCCGCCAATCGTCGTCGTGCTCTGGAAAGCGGCCGAGTGGCATCCATAACAATCGGTCGAATTCAGCGTGTAGTTGTTGCTCACATGGCAGGACGTGCAGGGCGTTGGCGTCGGCGACATGTGCGTCCCGGTCAAGGTAAATCCCGTCGTGCTGTGGTCAAAAGCGGCCGTCGTCCAACTGGTCGTGTTGTGGCAAGTAGAGCAATTCGCCGCAGCGAAAGCGCTTCCGGATGTGGAATGAACCGGATTGTTAGTCTGCTGCCAGGTCGTCAAGTGGCAACCAGAGGCGCCGCACGTCGTCGGCAAAGTACCTGAATAATTGTTGTTCACATGGCAGGAGGCACAAGGCGTCGGCGTTGGTGAAATGTGCATTCCAGTTAGCGGAAAGGTGGTAGAGGTATTGTGGTTAAAACTAACAATCGTCCAACTGACCGTCGATTGGTGACAGCTGTAACATTGAGCAGCTGCAAAGGCAGGGCCCGCCGACGGATGCACGGGATTATTGGTCTGCTGCCAGGTGGTTAAGTGGCACCCGGAGTTGCCGCAGTCGGTCGGGCCGGTCGTCAAGTTATAGTTATTATTCACATGACAAACTGCGCAGGCTACGTTGGCATGGCCATTGGTCAACGGGAACCCCGTGGTGCTATGGTCGAACTTGGCGTTCAACCAATTGTCAAAGGAATGACAATTACTGCAGTTCGAAGCTGCAAACGCGGATCCGAGGGACTGGTGCGCCGGATTCGTGGTCCCTTGCCAATCTTTCAAGTGGCAGGACTCGCATGCGGTCGACAGGCCCACATAATTTCCAACTGCAGCATTAGTATGGCACTCTTCGCACTGCACAACCGCATGCGCGCCGAGCAGTGGAAACCGGTTGAAGTGGTTCTGAATCGCTTGATTGGAAACCTGCCAGCCGAGAACCGTGTGACATTGGGCGCAGTTGGTTCCCATCTGCGCGCGGTGAATGTCCGCATGGCAATTGGCGCAGTCTTTACCGACGTCCGTAAATACAGGCTTCGTATGGCAACCCGTGCAAGATACTTTCGCGTGCATTCCGCGAAGTGGATATTTTGTGGAGTCGTGATTGAATTCGGGGATCGCGCGAATCGGGGCCCAGCTTGAGTTGGTGTGGCAATTCTCACAGGGAATATTCAGGGTGCCGTGCGGACTCCGTTTGGGCTGCTTTTGCGCGGACACAATTCCGGCGACCAGAAAGATCAGCAAAACGAGGACGAGATAACGACCAGCATGAAAGACTCTGTAAATGACTGCCCCCAAAGGGTTTAGCGAATACTTACTAACACGGCATGTTAAAGCTGGCCTAAAGATAAGTCTTTGACGGACATCAAGCTACTGGGCCTAGGGTCAGAAAATGGACCTGTACTTCGGAGCGTTTATCGCCTAGTTCGTAAACATTGCGGCGCATTCTGAAGTCCTCCTCTTCAAAGGGGGTGGCGACCCCAAACTCAAACCTGGACTATTTGCACCCAATTTCGCGCAGCGCTCGACTTTGGGCGCCGGCCACGAAGCAATTGCCTTGGCCAGCAAATCTTGGCGGCATGCTCTCACCTAAACCCTTGTCGTTGAAGAGGCGAGCTGCAATGTGAAACGTGCCTCTCAATTAAACCCTGACGTGAAGTTGCAAAAAATGCGGTCGCGCTTATAGAGGCCGAACATCCGCCCCATGGCAATCCGCGCACTTAATCGGTGTCGGCTTATAGAACAAAACGAGCTTTCCTTGAATTTCGCGCAGTGACGTGTGGCATTTTTCGCAGGTCACGTTAGCGTGCCCGCCGGTCAATGCAAATTGAGTGCGTTTATCGTGATCGAACGTTGATGGTGTCCATCGCTGGTCGATATGACAATCCGCGCATTTTGTTACGCCGTCCTTGGCCGCAAACTGGCTGCCGTGCGGGTCTGTGTGGCATGCTTCGCAATTCTTTGGAGTTCCTTTGAACTGGATTTCGTGGGTTGCAGGCAATGGTTTGTGGCACTCGCCGCACACAACGATCCGGTGTGCCCCAGCAAGCGCAAATTTTGTCTTCGAATGGTCGAATCCCGTAATATCGATCCAGGAGCGTGTGCCGTGGCACGCTTCGCAACCCAGAGGAGTTCCATTCGCTTTTTTCGCCGCCATGCGATCTTTAAATTCACCCTTGTGAGGATCGGTGTGGCACGCGGTGCATGTGCTATCCGGAAAATGGAACGGTAGAATTTTGTCTGTTCTTCCGCCCAGACCTGCCTTGTGGCATTCCGCGCAGGCGACAGCCACGTGCGCTCCGGTCAGCACGAAATGAGTCTTCTGGTGCTTGGCGATGGTAAAGGTCGAGCGGTGGAAATCCTTTACCGTGTGGCAATCCTCACAACGATTTAGGTAGGGAGCGGCGGCAAACTGTTTATCGTGTTCATCCTTATGGCAATCCGTGCACGCCGCAAACTTCACGATGTATTGCGTATCTTTTCCGGCTGGCGTGTGGCATTTGTCACAAGCAACAGCGGCATGTTTGCCGTCGAGCGGATACTTCGATGTCGCATGCTCTTTCACTCCGAATAAAGAGGGTTTCCACGCGTCAACGGTATGGCACTCCGAGCATTCTCCTTTGCTCACGCGTGCCTGGAATTGCCCCTTGTGCGGGTCAACCGTGTGGCAATCCATGCACTTTGCAAAGGCCAATTGCTTCTTGAAATCTCCGCCTGCGTGGCAATCGATGCAGCCGACTTTTAAGTGGCCGCCTGTCAGCGGATATTTTGTTTTCGAATGGTCAAATTGCATGGAAGAACTGATCTTTTTCCAGCTGGCCGTCGTGTGACAGGATTCACAAGTTCCTTTGAAACTTCCTTTGTGTGGATCCGTGTGGCAATCGATGCACGCCTCAAATTTGATGCCGCTATATTTCACTGCTTTATCAGGGCCGGAAGGGAAATGGCACTTTTCGCACACGACCTGGGCATGCATTCCCGTAAGCGGGTATTTGGTTTTCGAATGATCGAACTGCTTAGCCTGCTTCCAGTCCGTAATGTTATGGCAGCGCTGGCAATCGGCGCCGAGCTGCCCCTTGTGCACGTCCTCATGGCAACTCGCGCAGTCCTGTGACAGGCCCATGTACGAGGCTGACAGATTTTTCTTCTTCACCAATGCGCGCAAAGCCGGAGCCATGTGCGCAGGCGTATGGCACTTTTCGCAAGCTACGGCTGCGTGTTTTTCTACGAGGGGATATCCGGCCAGGCGATGGTCGAATTGTTTTTGCGGCGGGTCCCAGTGGACCAGTGAAAAATCTTCTCCATTATGTTCCAGATGGCAGCGCACGCAGTCCTTGCCATTTGGATTTTTCATGCCCAGTTGCGCGTGATAACCCTTGTGCGCGGTCAACTTGTCTGAAATTTCTTTATGGCATTCCAGGCACTTGAATGTGGGAGTGCTGGTCCCGAATTGATGGCAAGTGTTGCATTGAGTTGAGCCGTTCAACGATTCGTGCGCTTTGGAAAGCGGTCCTGGGGAAATTTGGGCGCGCGCGCCGGTTGCAAAGATCAAAATTATGGCAACCGCGAGCAAGCTGAATAGCGGACAAGAAGCGGCAATATCCAGTTCACGGCGGCGCATAATTTTGAGAAGGAAAATGGACACCGGTATCCCTCGAGGAAATTCACATCTCGCGCTACCGCTATAAGCAATAAAATCAACAAAAGGCCTTGTGCTGGTATCAGGCTACCAGTAGAACGGTCCCCAAGAAGCTGGTCGAGAGGACAGGTAAAGTACGGCTATTGTAACTGTTCTATTATCCGAGTAAGGTCAGGATCGGTAAATATAAAAAATAATTAAATTAATCCAATAATTGAAAAATCTTGAGTCTTTAATATGCATGCAACAATTGGGCTCGTTTAGACGTCTACAATACTAGCGGGAAAATTATTTCGTATTACTCGCGATGAGGGGGTTCTCATGGAAGTCCTTGCAACGCGTGAGGAAAGTTCATCAGAGGTATAGGGATATGCGGTTCAGGTCATTCGTATTTGCGGCAGGCTTAGTTCTATGCATGGTCGGTGTAGCTAAAAGCACTCAGGTTCCCTCTGCGGAAAATCCTGCCCTTTCAAATATCAATCGTGATTGCCCAGTTCAACTCAAAAAAGTTGCAGCGGGAAGCGCAGGTTCCGATCTGAGCCAACTTCCTGCCAATCCGCACAGTGATTCAAGCTCGCCCGAAAATGAGCCATCACCCCCGCCTTCTCTCCATGTCGATCTGGATTTGGTGCTCCTGCAACAAAAGCGGACGGAGCTGGCTCAATGTATTCTCTCTGCCGAAGCTCAAGAATCTCCGGAAAGGGCACAAGGAGATTGCTCTGAATTGCTTTTGTTGAATTTTGAAATGAGGCATAACGGAGAAGTGGAACGCGACATCCCGATAGGACATCTTCCTGGCACTTCTGCATTTTTTTACGAATCGGGAATGACTATTGATGCCGATGGCGCGCCGAACGCTTATCATCCGGACAACTCGGGCATCGACGATCTTGAAAATGCCGGCGCCCCCGGACACTGGGAAGGTTTGGCCAAAGATGCGCAGGGGGAACCTTTCATTCAGGGACCCAACGATCCATTTCCTGGTTATTACGTTTCGGAAACGGCTCTCGCGGATCGCTCGAAACCCGTCAATGATCCGACGAGATATGTGGATGCGTCGAAGATCCCATTCGTAGTTCTGCCTGGAGGGTTGGCGCGTCAGTTGGGAGCGCGAGTAGGAGATTTCGCCATTGTGTTCAACGAGCGTAACGGCAAAAGTTCTTACGCGATCTTCGGTGACGTCGGCCCATACGACCGAATCGGCGAAGGGTCTGTGGCGCTCGCGGAGAATTTGGGAATTCGCTCCGATGCGCGAAATGGCGGCACATGGAGAGGCGTTTTGTATTTAGTCTTTCCTGGCTCAGGAGAAGGCAGGCCGCGAACCATCGAAGAGATTAACGATCAGGGCCAAAAATTATTGGGCGCATGGGAAACTGGAATTTCAGAAATTGTGTGTGGAGGTACAAAGCCGCTTCCTTCTGCACAAGGAAATCAATCAGCGAATTGAACATGTCTAGATATGAGGTGGAATTGTGGAAGAAGAACATCTGCGCAAGCATCTCCTGGAACTTTTATCCGGGCGTGGGGCTCACGCCGATTGGAATGTGTCGTTCCGGGGCATTCCTGCGAAATTGAGAGGCATCAGGCCAAGCGGATTCTCGCACTCGCTCTGGGAATTGCTTGAGCATATGAGGATCGCGCAATGGGATATTCTGGAATTTTCGCGCGACGCGGAGCACGTTTCTCCCGAGTGGCCCGCTGGATATTGGCCGGCGTCTCCTGACCCCCCCACGCCACTTCCTGGGACAAAAGTTTAAAAGCGTTCGAGCGGGATCTGGAAGCCATGAAGAAATTGGTGGCGAATCGCAAAACGGATCTCTTTGCGAAAATTCCTCACGGGAGCGGGCAGACGCTCCTGCGCGAAGCTTTGCTTGTTGCGGATCATAACTCGTACCATTTAGGACAGTTCGTTACAGTCAGGAAACTCCTGGGCGATTGGAAATGAGATGATGCTCGGGTGAGTTGGTCGATTCTGGCAATGTGCGTTGCAGGAAAAGTTCCATTAAATTTGTAACCGCATATTAGCGGCATGCATCTAAAGTGATGAGGGCACTTAGTAGAGACAATTGCCTCAGGCATGGTCAGTTCTTCAGGTCCCTTTAATTGATTTGAAAAGTAATTTAAATCAATACACTTCCAAAATAGAAAAAGGAGAATTTTTAGATATGTCTCGACGTTTGCTACCAGTTGTACTGGCAATTATGGCACTCACCACCATGGGCGTAACGGTCTGGGCCAAAAATGACGCGGGCGACACCATTACTGCAAATATAAAGTTCAACACTCCCACCGCTGTCGGTACGACGCAGATTCCAGCGGGCGAATACAAAGTGATTGCAGACGGCAGCAAGGCTAAGTTTCAGCAGGGGAATAAAGTGGTTGCCGAAGTCCCTTGCACTTTGAAGGATTCCACCACCAAGATCAATCAGACTACTTTTGTGATTGACCACGACAAACTGACTGAAATTCAGGTTTCCGGCAAGACCAAGACGATCGAATTTTCTTCCGGAATGTAAGGATTTTCGGGGTCTTCTGCTGATGAAATAGTTTTGAGACGCTCGTTCCGTTCCGTACTTTTCGGAGCGTAACGAGCGTTTTTGGTTTGCAGTTCTGATTAATCTACTGTTTGTCCTGCAGGTGATAGAGCTTTATGGCATTTTCGCGAAGAACCATGCGGGCAATTTCGTTCGCGCGCAGCACAGTGATCTCGCCGCTTTGAACCATATCCGTGAGCGCAATTCCCAATGCCTGCCGCCCTGTTTGCGACGTTTGCCAGCCGATTTCTTCCCAGTCGTATGCGCCGCTTCCCGGGTATAAGTCAGTCCCAAACAATATTTTCTCCGGATACCACTCGATCCATTCGCGCAGGACTTCCGCAAGCTTGTGCGGCGATTCCATCCACGTTTGCTCGGATAAATCTGTATATACATTCGGCTTCATCAGCAGCGGAGCGATTTCGTCTGTGAATGGGCCTGCACCGCCGTGCAGGAGAACGAAAGTTGTCTGCCGGAGGCGCGCGTCGTTCAGAACAGATTCGAGCAAGAGGGGGTGCGATCCGCTCAGGAAAAAATATCCGCCGCAGCCCGCGCCCGTGTGGATGTGCACCGGCAAACCTAGCCGGCCTGCTTCCGCCGCAATGTAACGAAATAAATAGTCTTGCAAGCGCGTGTACTCGTCCTTTGCGGGCGCGCCGCCGTGCAGGGATTTGGCGTAAATGGCTGCTGCATCGCGCTCGGATGCGGGCTCGAAATCAAGCGAACGCAAATAAGCTGCTTCAAATTTGATGGCCACTGCACCGGTATTTTTTTGCCGCTCCAGTTCCGGAGCGACGACGCGCGAAGAATATTCGGCGAGCGTGGGCGGCATGGATGCGACGCCCAGTTCGCGGCGGTAGCGCGCCAGCAGCATATTTTCACGGCCAAAGAAAAATTTGCGATCCGGCGTTTCCGCCGCCAGCGCATCATTATTGAGCGGAAATAGCAGCGCGTCGTCAAATGGCACCCAGCGGAAATGCTGCGCGTCAAGGCCTCGTCCCATCGCCACGCGGTTCGCAAATTCCGTGTCGATCCCCAACTGATCGAGCACCCAGGCCGGGTAGTTATCGCCTTTCTCCTGACGAATATTATTTTTCTTGGCAATCAGTTCCTTTACGTGGGCGTCGCTGCGGTCTGTATATTCGTATCCCCATAGCGCTTTCCATGCGGCGAGATATTGAGGATTTTCCGGTCGCGTCATCGTGTTGGGTTCCGTCGGCTCTAGAGGATCGCAAGGCAGCGCATCGAATTCGTCATCAGTTTCTCCCTTGCCCACTACGCGCGGAGGGTGCGAGTGATTGTCGATGGCGTGAATTTTGCGAATCTCCGCCATGAGTGCTGGGTCCGGGGCCTGCGCGAATGCCTTTATGGTGAAAGAGAATGTAATCAGAAAAAGCGCAATTAAAATGTTTTTAAAATTCATGCAAATCCCTTCTATAGGCTAAACAGGCTGCGGGAAAACGCACCCTATCTGTCATTCCGAGCGGAGCGAGGAATCTCTCTTTCTATGTTTCCTTGTACATAAATCGAAGAAAGATTCCTCGCTCCGCTCGGAATGACAGAATGAAATATTTTTTCCGGAAACTGTAAAACCTTTAACACGCGCCTGTGACAAAAACGATTTACTATTTTTGTCCCGCCACGAGGTTCGTCAATTTGCCGATTTTTTCAACTTCGAGCTCGATCGTATCTCCTGCTTTCAGAAAGCGCCCCATTTCGAGGCCGCAGCAGCACCGATTCGTGCCGGATTCAGGGACGGTCCCCGTGCCGGAGCCGAAGAATTCGCCCGGATAAAGAGTCTCATCCTGCGAAACATAAGCAATCAAATCTTCAAACTTCCAGTGCATGCCTTTGGTGTGCCCGTACGAAACATCTTCTCCATTGATGCGAGCACTCATGGTCAGATTATAGGGATCGGGGATTTCATCGGGCGTGACGAGCACTGGGCCGATCGAGTTGCCTCCGTCAAAATCTTTTCCCTTTGCAGGGCCGAGCCGTCCGCCCATTTCTCTTTTTTGAATATCGCGCGCCGAAAAATCATTGAAGATCGTGTAGCCGCCGATAAATTCGCGAGCCTTTTCTTTGGGAATGTCGCGTCCTTTTTTGCAAAGGAAGATCCCGAATTCAAGTTCCCAGTCAAACGCTTGCGTGTAACGGGGAATCGTCACCTCGGCGCCATCGCCGATCACATTCATGCGGTTGCCCTTGTAGTAGACAGGTCTTTCGTACCACGGCCGAGCCTTGCGGTATGCGAGCGTGGCTTTGCGTCCAAACATTTTCTCAACGGAACGATCAATAGATGCTCTCCAACCAGGCATCTCGAAACGCCGCGTGCAATTAATGACGTGCTGTTCAAACACCATGAATTCGCGAATCGATTCAGGGCGCGGAACAGGAGAAAGAAGTTCGATCTTCGCGCGGTCGAGTGTCACCCCCTCCGGGTTTTGCGAAAGAGCGAACTCAATAGTTTGTTGTGCCGCTTCGCGCGCGGCGCTCCCGCACTGAAGGAACGCGAGCATCGACTGAAAATTGAAATTGGATTCACCGGCGCGAAGTTGTTCGGCGGCCTGCAGGCGGATCACTTTCGAGTCCGCATTCGTGAGGGCGCCGATTTCTTCCAGGCCCAGATGACGAAACGTGATGAGCCGCATGAGTTTGTTTGCCGGTCTAAGTAGCACAGGCTTCAGCCTGTGGATTTTTTGCCTGTCAGCGCAAACGCAAACCCAACAGGCTGAGGCCTGTTCTACCAAAGCTTTATCGCGGGAACTGTGCCAGAGGAGGCGTCACTCCGGGCGGCACGGGCGTCCTCGCCACGTTCATCAGCATGCCAAGAGAAGTGTAATAGCCGCACAATCCGGTAATGTCGATCACGCCCTGATCGCCAAACCGAGCCAAAACTTTCGCGTAGGTCGGATCGCTTACGCTTTGGTTTGCCAGCAGCTCCGCCACGAATTCGTAAACCATCTCCTCATCCGGCGTCATGGTCGTTGGCCTATGCCCGTCGGCAATGGCCTTCATCGTTTCGGTTTTAATGCCGGCCTTCGCGGCCAGCGCTTCGTGCGAGTACCATTCGAATTGCTGCGTCCAGCGGCGCGCGATCAGCAAAATAATGAATTCGCTGATGCCCGATCCGAGATTAGTTTTGTAGCGAAGATATTCTCCCACTCTTTGCAGGCGGCTCATGTATTCCGGGCTTCGCAGCAGGGGAATAAAGGGGCCAACCAGATCTTTGCGCGGGCCGGAAGTAATTTCTTCAGCGGCTTTCTTTTGCGCTTCCGTCCACTTTTCGGGAGGGATCGGAGGCATGCGGTCCGCGACGCCTTCAGCGGCTTCCGCGCGCCCTGCTGTTGCCAATCCGATTAACGAAGATCCTGCTAACATAGTCGCACCTCCCAGAAAATCGCGCCGGTCCACCAGCGTTTTGGAGTCCAGATTCGTTGGTTCCTTCGGTTCAGTCATGAATTTCACCCTTTCAAGTCCGCTATTTCTGAATAGAGGTTTGCCGAGTGTGAAAAGTCCTGAGGCATTATATGCGCCGCTTCCCAAATTTCAAATTGGCGTCGTAGCGCCGGCGTCCCGCCGGCAGGTTTAGATTGTTATCGCGTTGCCCGCAAACTTGCCGGCGTCCCGCCGGCGCTACAAAGTGCAATTCGATCGCCGCAATGCTTGACAAACCGATGCAATGGAAACAAAGTTGCCTTTGCGGATCCATCCATGTTCCCGATTTCAGACAGAGGTAAAATAAAATGAGCATGAGCACTTTGCGCGTCAGAGTTTCTGCGTTGTGTTCGGTCGCGGTGATTTTCATTTTCCTTATCGCGCTGACAATTTCACTCGGGACCGTCCAACGATTTGGCGGGCGGTCTCTGGCCGCGAGCCCTGCCGCTGCGGATGATACCGACTGGACCTACGCAGATCATGACCTGAATGGAACGAGATACAGTCCGCTGAAGCAGATCACCGCGGGCAACGTGAAGCAGCTCGCAAAAGTCTGCTCCTACACAATTCCAGAAAAAGTCCCATCGGAATCGGAACCCATCGTTTCGGCAGGGGTCATTTACGCGACGAGTGATCACTACACTGTCGCGCTCGATGCCGCTGATTGCCACGTGTTGTGGTCCTATCAGTGGGTGCCGCGCGCGACCGATCGCGTGCATCCCCATCGCGGGGCGGCCATTGCCAACGGGAAAATTATTCGCGGCACGGGTGACGATTTCCTGATTTCGCTGGACGCCGAAACCGGGAAGCTTCTCTGGGCCAAGCAAATTGCCAATCCTGACGAGGGCCATTTCATTGCCATGCCTCCGCTCATTCATGGTGATCTGATTTATATTGGCCCGGCGGGCTCTGAAAGAGCGGGCACTGGATGGATCGGCGCATTCAAACTGAGCGATGGGCAGCAGGTTTGGAAATTCAACATCATTCCGCAGGATGGCGAACCCGGAGCGGACACGTGGGGACCCAATCCGGAAGCGCGGAAACACGCAGGTGGCGCGCTCTGGACCGCTCAATCGTACGACACCGAAAAAGATATCCTCTATATTGCGGGCGGAAATCCAGCTCCCGATTTTTACGATGACGCTAGGCCCGGCACAAACTTATATACAAATTCAATGATTGCGTTGGATGGGAAGACTGGCCATATGCTCTGGTACAATCAGTTTATTCCGCACGATGTGGATGACTATGACATCACGCACGTCAACCCGATTTTCAAAGTAAATTCTCACACCATGATTGCGTCCACCGGAAAAGACGGAGTTTTGCGCGTGGTGGATGGCGATACGCACAAGGTGGTCTACAGCTCTCCGTTTGCCACGCAGCTGAATAACGAAGTGCCGCTGACCTATACAGCGCTCAAAGTCTGCCCCGGAATTTTGGGAGGGAATGAGTGGTACAGCGGAGGCTTCAGCCCCAAGCTCGGTTTGCTCGTAGTGCCGGCGAATGACCAGTGGTGCTCGATGAACCAGAAGGATAAGGAGCCGCCGAGCGTGGCAAAAGCGAACACGGGAGAGAAGAGCTACTTCGGCGGGCCGATCGACCATGGCGCGTTCAGCAGTTCGCGCGGGCGCTTGACGGGCTTCGACGCGGCCACGGGAAAAGAGCGTTGGCGTTATGAATCGCCCACGCCGCTGGTTGCCGGAGTTGCTATCACCGCTTCCGACCTGATTTTTACCGGTGAAACCGGCGGATTTTTTGACGCCGTCGATGCGCAGACCGGAAAAGTTCTTCTCCATTACGATTTGGGCGATTCGATTCAAGGCGGCGTAGTTACCTACTCCGCGCACGACACGCAATACGTTGCCGTCACTTCCGGAGACGGCAACGTGATCGGCAACAAGAGCTTTCCTGAAATCAAGGGCGGAAATCCGACGATAACCATTTTCGGCCTTCCAAAAAAGTAGGAATCGCCCAGGATATCGGCCCCAAGCAAAAAAGCTGCCCTCTTCGTTCCGAAATGCACGGAACGAAGAGGCCTCTACGAAAATCGCGCACCGCCGAATTTGTTTTTGTAGCGGCCGGCCGTTTTTGGGCGGGCGGCTTTTGACCTTGAGCTTGGTGTTTTTAGCAGCTCCATTCCCCTAGATCTCTCCGATTCTGGAAGTGCCGCGCAAAAACTGCTAGCATGTGCATATTCAATCGCTGCATAGCGAATCAGTCACGTTCACAAAGTTATTTATTCCGCTGCGCAGCGTCAGGCCACACGATTGCCGATCTCTAGGGGAGGCCAATTCATGGCGTATATTTTCAATCAAGATCAATTGCCGAGGCTGTTATCGAATGGCCGCGAGCGCGTTTTCTTCGTCAACAAAGAACTCACCAAGATTGATGACATGCTGGCGGGCATCATGTACTACAAGCAGGGCGCTTCGTCTCCGTATCACATGCACAAAAATTGCGAACATTTTTATTTCATCATGGATGGCAAGGCCACCGTGCAGTCCGAGGAAGGAACACGCGAGATCGGTCCCGGCATGATGGTATTTATCCCGGCAGAGGAAAAACATCGCCTGCGCGCCGTGGAGCCTCTTTTTTATTTTGAATTCCAGGCGCCCAATCGCTTCCAGACCACGATTCTCGAAGGCACGCCGGACGATTTGAAGTGGGATCGCGTGGACGGCGGCATCTGGATGCAGAGTTAATCGAGCGATCAGCCTATGCTTTGAGACGAAATCAGCACCTTTGAAATGGTTGCAAGATTGCGAATTTGAAATTTCAGGAAATCGAAAGGAATAATCCGCGATGTCACTGACTTTTATCGACACAAATAAAATTCCACACACCAAGGTTTCTGGCTCGGGAGAAATTGCCGAAATTTTGAACAATCAACTCTGCGGCGCCAAAAATGTCGTTGGCTCCTTGCGCTGGCTGAACGCCGGAGAAAAACTCGAAGTCCGATCCGATAAAGACACGCACCAGTTGGTCTACCTGATGGAGGGCGAAGCCACCATCACAATGGATTCCAATGACCACGGCGTAAACAAGGGCGCGGGTGTTTACGTAGGTCCTTCCGATGCGGTAACGATCAAACATGCCGGCACGACCCCGTTAAAACTGTTCCAGCTAGTGGTTCCGCATCTTCCGGCTTGAGTTGAAACGCAATCACTTTTCGTAGTGCCGGCGACTCGCCGGCAGTTGCAAAAAAAAAGGGAGACCTTTGATGTCGATTGAAAAAAAGTGGCAAGCCGCTCGAACAATTCTTTTCGCAATATTTGGAGTAGCTCTCCTCACGCCCTCCTTCGCGCTCGCCCAACTGAAGCAGCCGCTTTTGTCCGAAGATAATCTGAAGCGCGTGTCCGATCACGTTTATGTAATCGAAGGTTTTCCCAACGTTGCGATTATCATCGGCAGCCGCGCAACGATGGTTGTCGATACCGGATTAGGCCAGAAGAACGGCGCAACCGTCATGCGCGCGGAACAAAAGTTGGCCAAGGGCTCGATTCTGTATCTCACGACAACTCACTTTCACTCAGAGCATACTTCAGGCGAACAGGCATTTCCCGCAAGCACGATTATCATCCGCAACAGCGCGCAGCAGGACGAAATGAATAAAGGTGTGGCCGGCCACATCGAAGTGTTCAAAAAAATGTCAGCGCAAAATCTTGATTTGCTTCAAGATGTAAAATTTCGAGCGCCAGATGTCGTTTTCGATCGCGAGTCGAAAGTCGATCTGGGCGGCGTGACGGCCCGCCTGTTCTGGCTTGGGCCTGCGCACACCAAAGGCGACGAGTTGATATTTGTGGAAGAAGACAGCGTCCTGATTCCCGGAGACATCGTTCAAAAAGATATTTTCCCGATCATGCCGAACCCGGATGCGAGCGTGAAGGGCTGGCTCTCGATTCTGGATAACGTGGAAGCCCTTCATCCGAAATTCATCGTCCCCGATCACGGCCCGGCCATTGTGGATGCTTCGCAGATCGCAACGGAGCGAGCATACCTAATGGCGTTGCAGTCGCGTGCGCTGGAACTGAAGAAGCAAGGTGTTTCGGTCGATGATGCGGGGAAAACAATTACAACCGAATTGAAGGTGAAAAATCCCGACTGGCCGAATCCAAACAATGTTGCCGGCGAAGTTGCGCGGGTTTACGAGCAGTCTCAGTAATCGAAGTGTGTTTCAGTGGGATATGCAGAAGTGTCTGCGAGACAAGTACAGAAGCATCGTGGATCGTGGCTTTAGCCACGACATAGATTGTGCAAAATGACTGCGGCTTTAGCCGCTGAAGGTCCAATTTATCATTTCCCACAAATGACCTGAAGCCTGTCGAACTTCAGCCCTTCAATCGCGGAAGAAGCTGCAGTGCATTCTCACGCTGAATGAGCCGCAGATCCGCAGGCGGCACCTCAAATTTGTTCACCGCCGTCGCGATCCGTTCAATCGTAAAGAATGGAATGTCCGAGCCGAATAAAAGATGTTCTTTGGGAATGCCCTTGAGCACGGCGGCCATGGATATTGGGCTGAGCGCGACGCTAGCAATGTCGTAATACAGCTTTTGCAATTCGTGCTCGAAACCATTTGGAATAGTGACCGCGCGTTCTTCCGGCGTCAGGTTGCCGCCTGCCAGGCGGGGCGTCAACATCAGCATCGTTCCTCCCCCGTGCGAAAAAATCCAGCGTATGTCAGGGAAGCGGATCAGCGAGCCGCTGAAAATCAGGTCCGTAATCGTGCGCGTCGTGTCCGTCGGAAAATCAATCTGCACGCGGTTCAGGTGGCGGATGGGCATCGCGCAGCAGGAAATCGTGGGGTGCACGAAGATGACGGCCTTGCGGTGATTGAGTTCCTCAAGCACGGGCGCGAAGTTCGGATGCCCAAGTAATTTTCCCTCGTCATAGCTCGTCATGAGGCCGATGCCATCGAGTTTCAGGTGATCGTAAATGTATTCAATTTCGCGGAGGCTTCCTTCGATATCGGGCAAGGGAATCGCGCCCCACATCCCAAAGCGTCCCGGAAAATCCTGGACAAGCTTGGCGCCGTATTCGTTGCAATCGCGGGCATTTCTGCGGCCTTCCTCATTGTTTCCGAACCAGACACCAGGACTGGTCATCGATCCGATGGCCGTAGCGACTCCATTTTGATCCATCTGCTCGAGCGAATAACGCGGCGTCCAATTCGTATAAAAAGAACCTGGAAACGTCGGTGAATCATCCGTCATCCGCTTCAAATTCCTGGCCGTAAACGCGGGAGGAAAAATATGGTGGTGGGTGTCTACAATCCTCGGACCAGCCCCAATATTCTGGGCGAACGAACGCGGACCTATCGCCATCCCCGCACCTATGGCTGACATCACGCCAAGAATTTTCCTTCGCGATGGATGATCGCCATTGGATTGAATTTCGGGCCCGCTATTCCCTTGATTCATGAATGGAATTTTCAACGGAAATGCCTCGCAGTGGTTTGACACCCTGATTTTCGGTCAATTTCGGCAGTCAAGGTAAGCCACTAAATCATGTTTCATATCCAAATAGCCCAGATTTCAGGAAAATTCCGGGCGCTCCGTTAACGAATTGCGATAGGCATCGGCGTTAACAAAA
>DATHNC010000030.1:0-31855 GCA_035486415.1 Saccharimonadales bacterium (SeqCode) | reverse complement strand
GGCCTTTGGACGAGCGAGCGTTGGCGGTGCAGCGGAACCGGCGCTACCGGGAACTGCAGACGTGGTTCCCTATGAGCCAGGTCTTTGTCCGCAAGGCCATTTTGCGCGGCCAGCACGTCGAGGCCGTCGGTGCATTCTGGGCATATACGTTGAAGCCGCTCGCTGATCTCTTGCGCATGCGCTACTGTCCCGCGCGATGGGATTTCGGGGTGCGCTACCTTGATCGCGATCTGCCTCCTCTTGTGTACGACCAGGTCCGCGACCTCGCGCTCGTCAGCGACCTTGGGGACCTCGAGGTCAAGTTGGCGAGGGCTACAGCCTGGGGTACCACTCTATTGCGAGAATTGGAATTGGAGTGAACTATCAGCCTCAAACTGACCCACTACCGGGCAATTGGGATGGGGGCATTGGGGAGGAAGTCGCCCTCTTCGTTTACGGTGAGCGTTCTCGGTGAACCGTCCCGAAAAACACGGACGGAGAGGCCTCTACGAAACCGGTTTGCCGTTGCTTTTGTAGAGGCCGCTCGTTTTTTGAGCGGGGTGCTTTTTTGAAAATGGAATAGTAATTGAAACACGAAAGGCTAACATTCTTTGGAGCAAATCATGGAGTTAGCTGATGAAAAAATTTGGTAGCCCGGACGGGGGTCGAACCCGTAATCTTCGCCTTGAAAGGGCGACGAGTTAACCATTACTCTACCAGGCCACAAGAGGTTACGCGAGGCGAGCCAAGCGCTTGGTAATTGTAACACATTCAAACGATTTGCATCAGTGCATGAAACGAAGTTTTATGTTTAGAAAGCTGCCGTAGATATTTATATTTCGTGAAAATCAGGATTGAAAGTTCGGAAATGGATTTCACCGGTCACCAATCAATAGTCACCGGTCACGAATTATTCACGCCTTTCGATCGTTATGCTCTTCAAGCCATGCCATTTGAATCGCTTCGAGCTTGCCTTCGTTCGACTGCTTGGGATCGCCTGTAAAACCGTCGAGGCTGGTGATCCATTTGTGCAGATCCGTGTAACGGACGTTGAGCGGGTCTGCGTCGGGGTATTTATCGGCGAGTTGGATTCCGATTTCTTCGGCATCATCCCAATCAAATGTTGCGGGCATGTTTAAAGTCTCCGTTTTTTGAGTGCCTGGCATAGTAGCTCGCCTCTTCAGAGGCGAGGGTTTAGATGAAAGTGTGATCCAAAATATCCTGTTCAGCGCGCGTGCTTGGGGTGATAGTCTGCCGCGCAACATTCGATCCCTCTATTTCAAGCGTTTAGGAGGGCATCGTCTAAACTCCCGCCTCTGAAGAAGCGGGCTACAGCAGGTGCGGTTCGTTCTAGTGTTCAGCTTCCTTTGCGAAATTCTTATTCCACTCTGGAATTTCGACGACCAGATCACGCGTGCCATCGGGTACACACTGACATCCGAGGCGCGATTTTGCGGTCACGCCGGCCGCTTCGTCCAGCTGATCGAGTTCATCGTCGGTTGCTTCGTTGCACGACTCGAGGCCTTCATGCACGATCACGTGGCATGTGGAGCAGGCGCAGACGCCGCCGCATGCGTGGTCAAGGCCCATGTGAAATCCGGTGGCGATATCCAACAAGCTTCCCGGCAGGCCTTCGCGCGCGTAGGGGACTTTTTCCGGATCGACTTCGACCGTCTTGCCCTCGCGGACAAATGTCACCTTGAATTTCTTTTGCGCGGGCGTGTACTTGGTTTTCTCGATGTAGGGATTACTGCCGCCCATGGTGTTCTCCTTCTCAGTTACTGCTTAACTTGTTGCTCTTTTTTTAAAATCGCCGCGCTTTTTTTACTCTAAACCCACAGGCTGAAGCCTGTGCTACTAAACATCGCCCAGTTTTTTGCCTTCCAGGGCTTCTCCGAGGGCGCGATTCATCATGCGTTCAGCAAGCGGCGTGGAAGCCTGGTTCAGCACGTCGCCAAATGCGCGGATGCTCTTGTAATCCGTGCCTTGGAGCGCTTCGCGCAGCGTGGAGATCGCGCTCTGGATTTGGATGCGCTCGGCCTCGGGCAATTCACCGGGAGCTTCAGAAATCTCGCGGGCCAGCGCTTTCTCCGTAAGGAGAAGAGTGCTTTCGGCTTCGTTACGCGCCTCGATCAACTGGCGCTGCGAAAAATCCTGCTCAGCGAATTCGATTGATTCTTCGAGCATGCGCTCGACCTCAGCGTCGTCGAGACCGTAGGTGGGCTGTACTTCGACCGAGTGCTCAGTGCCAGCGCGCAAATCTTTTGCCGAAACTTGCAGAATGCCGCTGGCGTCGATCAGAAATTTCACTTCGATGCGCGCGAGGCCCGCGGGGCCCGGCGGAACTTTTAATTGAAACCGGGAGAGCGAGCGGCAATCTTTGGCCAATTCGCGTTCGCCTTGCAGCACGTGGATGTCGATGCCAGTCTGATTCTCGACTCCCGTAGTAAACAATTCCTGTGCGCTGGCGGGAACGGTGGAATTTCTCGGAATAATTTTCGCGACGACGCCGCCCATCGTTTCAATGCCGAGAGACAGAGGCGTGACGTCGAGCAGCAGCATGTCATTCACGCCGCCTTCGAGAATGTCCGCTTGCACGGCCGCTCCCAGCGCGACGACTTCGTCGGGATTTAGTTCGGAGTGCGGCTTGCGCCCGAAAAATTGTTCCACAGTCTGCCGGACGAGAGGGACACGCGTCGATCCGCCAACGAGCACAACTTCCTCGATTTCCGATGGGGAAAGTTTGGCGTCGGTGAGCGCCTGGCGCACAGGGCCCATCGTGCGGTCAACAATGAGGCGAATCAGGCGATCGTATTCCGCGCGCGAAATTTCGCGAAAATAAACGCCGCCATTGGGCAAAGGAAATTTAACCGTCGTTTTATCCGCGGTCGAAAGTTCGTGCTTGGCGGCGATTAAAGCTTTGCGCAATTCCTGAATAATTTCCGGATGCGATGCGATGTCCACGCCTTGTGCGAGAATTTCTTCGCGAGCCATGGCTTGCAAAGCGTTGTCGATATCGTCGCCGCCGAGATGCGTGTCGCCGTTGGTCGAGAGCACTTGATAGATATCGCCGTCAGTCGTTGAAATTAATTTCAGGATTGAAATGTCGAATGTGCCGCCGCCGAAATCGTAGACAGCCACTTTGCCGCGCTTCTGCTCGTGCAAGCCATAGGCGAGCGCCGCCGCGGTAGGCTCATTCACCAAGCGCAGGACTTCGAGGCCGGCGAGGCGTCCGGCATCGCGCGTAGCCTGGCGTTGCGCGTCATTAAAATATGCGGGCACGGTGATCACCGCGCGCTCCACCGAATCCTGAAAAAATTCTTCGGCCCATATTTTGAGCTCGCGCAAAATAAATGCGGAAATTTCCGGCGGCGTGAACACGCGATCGCCGAGCCGCACGCGAATCACATTCTTGCTGACAGGATCGATACGGAATGGAAACAGTTTCAGTTCGTCCTGCACGTCCGCAGGACCGCGGCCCATGAGGCGCTTCACGGAATAAATCGTGCGATCGGCTTGTGTCAGCAAGCGGCGTTGCGCGGCCTGGCCTACAACAATCGACCCATCCGCATCCACGCTGACCACCGAAGGACACAGCGGCGTGCCATACGGCCCCGGAATACACTTCGGCCGGCCCTCGCGCTTATCCTGATACGCGATCAGACTGTAGGTGGTGCCGAGATCGATACCGACGGTTCGAGGCATGTGCTAGGTGATTCCCCTTTGCGGGCGTGATTTGTGATTCGTGAATCGTGATTCGTGAAAAACAATCGCGTGCATACGCCGGGTTTTCACGAGTTACAAATCACAAATCACGAATTACGCGGCTAGTTCTTGCCGCACTCCATTCACCAAATTCCTGATATACGAGCGGCGGTTCAAGATCTCGTTCATCCGCTCCATTAGTTTTTTCATTGCGGCTTCGTCGGCGCCTGCATCCAGAGCGGCGTCCCAGTCGGACGAAACCTTTGCCAGTTCCTCATCTACATCCGCTAGCGACGATTCAAATTTGTGCTGCGCCAATTCGAGCTTGGCGCGCAGTTGCGGCATTTGCGCGCTTTCGCCGGAAGCGCGCGCTTCGCGCAACTCGTCCAGCGATTCGTTCAACTCAAAAACTTCTTCCAGCAATTCAGGAGGCGCTTGCTGCTTTTTCTGGCCTTCCTTGCGCATTCCATTGAGGCTGAGGAGATATTCCACGCGGCCCACCGGGTCGCGCAGCGTGCGATAGGCGTCATTCAATTGCGATGACTGATCGAGCGAATGCTGGCGCTCGCTTTCCGTGGCGCGCGCAAAATGATCAGGATGCAGCTTCCAGGAAAGCGAATGAAAGCGCTGCTCCAGCGTATCCAAATTCAGCGACAGCTTGTGCGGCAGGCCAAAGAAGGAAAAGAAATCCGCGCCTTGCGCGAGCGGCTGAATTTTTCCGCATGTCGGGCAGAATGGAGCGCCGGCGGTTGCTGCGGAGCAATTCCAGCAAGGGGTCGAGGCCGTCACGATGGGAGAGGGTGCGTTCATTTTCTATTGAATTCTTTTTCCAGTAGCACAGGCTTCAGCCTGTGGGTTTGGTTTTTGGGAGGACTAAATTCCACAGGCTGAAGCCTGTGCTACTTAAAGCCAGGGCAAAAAAAATGGCTGGCGGGGTCCCCATCCCGGCCAACCACGCGATTCTCTAACACCGCGAGAGAGTCTGCTGCATTCCCTGATCGTGAACCGAAAGGACTACGCTGTGAAAGAAGTGCCGCATCCACAACTGCGCGTCGCTTGCGGATTCTGAAAAACGAAGCCGCGACGCATCAGATCTTCCTGGTAATCCAGAGTGGTCTCATTCAGATAAAGAAAACTCTTAGGGTCCACGAAAATTCGCGCGCCGTTTTCTTCGACGACCTTATCGCGATCCCGCGCCTGCGTTTCCAAGCGCATGGCGTACGTCAGCCCGGAGCAGCCGCCGCCCTGAACGCCTACGCGCAGCCCGCCGGTTTCGGCAGCCACGCCTTCTTTGGCGAGGAGCTCCTGAATTTTTGATGCCGCTTTTTCAGTAACGTGAATCATAGTTGGTCCTGGTTCCACTCGTTTCCATGAGCTGTAGCCCAGCCTTCAGGGGCTAAAGCCCAGTATCCTTCCGGCCTGAATGTCGCGGCTTTAGCCGCGACCCACAAAGCCTGTTTCGAAGCCCGACTCAAAAACTCGGTGCAGATCGCTCGTCCTAAACAACACATACCCAATGCCGAACTAATCTGCTTGCCGGCTTCCAGTCACTAATACTAATTGCCGACGGATGTTGCGGTCGCATTTGCAGCTGGGGCGGAAGTTTCTTTCTTCTTCTTCCAGTCTGCGATGGCGGCCTTGATCGCGTCTTCGGCGAGCACGGAGCAGTGAATCTTTACCGGAGGCAGGCTCAGCTCGCGCACGATGTCCGTGTTCGAGATGGCCAGCGCTTCCTCAACCGTCTTGCCCTTGACCCATTCGGTGGCAAGCGAAGAACTGGCGATGGCCGATCCGCAGCCGAACGTCTTGAACTTTGCTTCCTCGATGACATTTGTCTCGGGATTGATCTTCATCTGCAAGCGCATGACATCGCCGCATTCCGGCGCGCCAACCAGACCTGTGCCCACGTTCGGATCTTCCTTGGGCAAGCTGCCCACGTTTCGCGGGTGCTCGTAATGATCGACTACCTTATCGGAATAAGCCATTTCACACTCCCTTCGATATTTGTACGAAAAAATTTAGTTCTAAATTTCCTCGATAACACTTCAGGGGCTAAAGCCTTTGCCTTTCAACCCTCTGAATGTCGCTGCTGAAGCCGCGACCCACAAAGATTACCCGCATCGATCCTTCTGCGATGGCCTCTTATCAGATGGCCATTAGTGCCCTGCCGATGCTCCCCAATTCATTTTGCTGATGTCGATTCCTTCCTTGGCCATTTCGTACAGGGGCGACAATTCACGCAGCCGCTGCACAACTTCAATCACGCGGTTGGTGACGTAATCCACTTCTTCCGCAGTGTTGAACCGCCCCAGGCCGAAGCGGATCGACGTGTGCGCAAGATCCTCGCCAACGCCCAATGCTTTGAGTACGTAGCTCGGTTCGAGAGTGGCCGAGGTGCAGGCCGAGCCGCTCGAAACCGCGACGTCATTGATTCCCATCAGGAGCGATTCGCCTTCGACGAACGCGAAGCTGATGTTGATATTGTGGGGCAAGCGATGCTCCATCGAGCCGTTAATATAAACTTCGTCGAGCTTGGCGAAGATCGTGTCCTTCAGACGATCCCGCAGCCCGCGCAGGCGCGTGCTCTCTTCCACCATTTCGTTCTGGCAAAGCTCAGCCGCCTTACCGAAGCCGACGATGCCTGGCACGTTCAAAGTACCGGAGCGCATGCCGCGCTCGTGGCCGCCGCCGTCAATCTGAGCGGAAAGCTGCACGCGCGGATTGCGCCGGCGCACGTAGAGCGCGCCGCAGCCCTTGGGGCCATAAAGCTTGTGCGCGGTCAGGGAGATCATGTCCAGATTGTCTCGCTGCACGTCCACCGGGATTTTGCCGGCGGCCTGCACGCCATCGGAATGGAACAGAATGCCCTTTTCCTTGGCAATCTTGCCGATTTCCTGAATTGGCTGAATCACGCCGATTTCGTTGTTGGCGTACATGATGGAGATCAAAATTGTTTTGTTGGTGATGGCGCGGCGCAGATCGTCGAGATCGATGCGGCCGTCCTTGGCCACGGGGAGATAGGTCACCTCATAGCCATATTTTTCGAGGCGCTTGCAGGTATCGAGAACCGCTTTGTGCTCGGTGACCTGCGTAATGATGTGGTTGCCCTTTTCGCGGTACATTTCCGCCGCGCCCTTGAGCGCCAGGTTGTTCGACTCGGTGGCGCCGCTGGTGAAGACGATTTCCTTGGGCGTCGCGTTGATCAAGCGAGCGATCTGCGCGCGCGCATTTTCCACCGCTTCTTCCGCAGTCCAGCCGAAAGAGTGATTGCGGCTTGCGGCGTTACCGAACTTCTCGTGGAAGTACGGCAGCATCGCATCGACCACGCGCAAGTCCACCGGAGTGGTAGCGTGGTAATCCATATAAATTGGCAGTTTAATGGCCATTCGTGTGTCTCCCGTTTCGATTTCTTACGATCCCCTGACAAAATATCTCTAAAAAATCTTAAATTTTTCGCGATTATCCGCGCATTTAAAAACTTAAATCGACAACCCGACCAGTTCCCCGTCGGGCGTGTCTTCCGTCATTTGCGAAATCGTGACGGAACGTAGCACTTTCGCAATGCTGTCATTCACGCGCCGCAGCGGTTCGCGAATTGTGCACGTCGAGCTTTGATCGCAATTCCCATGGCTCGTCACGCAGGACGTGATCACGACCGGGCCATCCACCGCGTTGATTACATCCAGCGCTGAAATATCCTTCGGATGCCGCGCCAACTGATAACCGCCGGTCGAACCGTGCCGCGCCGTTACCAGCCCGTTTTTCGCCAGGCGCTGCAAAACTTTTGCCAAGAGCGGCGCCGAAATTCCGTAAGCTTCCGCGATGTCGGAAGCACTCAACGAAACCTCGCCGCGATGCGCGGCCAGATGCCTGACGGCGATCAATGCGTAGTCCGCTTTTTTCGAGAGCTTCAACATTGCGATATGCGACCAAATCAGTCGCAAATGAATTCTAATACGTGTCCCTCTCCCCTGTCAAGCTGTTCTAATCTAAACAACTCCAAGCTGAACATAAGCTTACATTACGACCAAATTGGTCGGCTTAGTCAAATTTGGTTCAACGAAATGACTATTTTGAGGGTTGACTGGAGCTTTATTGGGGCTAAATGGTTGAGGGGGTCGAACGGGCTGAATGGTTGAACGTGCAGGGGCACGGCATGCCGTGCCCCTACGATGCCGCGCCCCTGCAACTTATTAATTACCGGACAAGACTTCGACGAATCCTATCCGGCCGGAAAGATTGCCGCTCCACCAGACGCGGTTTGGATTCGTGGGATCGATTTCCAACCTTCGGGGATCGGACTCGGAATCGGGAAGCGGGAATTCAACCCACTCGCCGGTCTTGGGATTGAAGCGCGCAATCTTGTCCGCCTGCTGTTCGCTAACCCAAACTAAATTATTCTTGCGATCGACTGTCACGGAATATGCTCCGTTGGTTTCGGTAGGCGGAGCAAAGAAAGTCATCTGCTTCGTTTCGTAATCGACCTTCATCAGCAACCCTGCGTTCCACAGGCCCACCCAGATATCGCCGCGCGCGTCATGGCTCATGCGACGAGGGTATGCGTAACCGTCATACGGAATCTTAAATTCTTCGACCTTGCCCGTCGCTGGATCGATTCGCGACATGCGATCGCCAATATCCTCGGCCCACCAGACGGAGCCATCGCCAGCAACCGTGATTCCATAAGCCCCGGTAGGATTTTGCGTGGCAATGTAGGAAGGAGGATCGAAAAATTTAAACTCCCTGCTCGCGGTATTCAGCATGCGAACCTGATTGCCGCTCGTTTCCCAAATGGAGCCGTTGGGATGGATGAGCATGGAATTGCCGCCCGCATCGGCGCGGACATCTTTCGGCCAATCGTAGGAAGTGAATTTTCCGGAGATGGTATCGTACTCGAGCCAGCGGAAGTTCGAGCCGTCGGGAACCCACAACTGACCTTTGGCATCGATCTGCAAATTGCCAAGCAACTGGCCGTCCGGAGCGGCGGCACCGTCCGGAAGCGAAACCTCCGAGTATTCCAGTGTCCTGGAGTTCAGCTTGCCGAGTTTGCCCGATCGCTGGCTGACCCATCCATTTCCCTGCGGATCGACGGCAACATCATGCGGCTCGGAACCGATGCTACTGTCGCTGATGTCGTATTGAACGGCGCGGTAACGGAGCGCCTTCCCTTCCATAAGTGTTTGGGGCAGCCGATCGTTCAAGTCTACTTTGCGCGTAGTGCCGAAATTCGCGGTGAGGTAATCGACTGCCAATTTAGCTTCGTCTTCAGTGAGGTCACGAATTTTTGCAGTGCGAATGCGTGCGCGCATCCTTCGGACAGTAAATTGCCAATCTTCGCGAGGCATGTGGAAGCCAACGAAACGCTCAGTGTTGTGGCATGTGGTGCAGCGCGCGGCGATCAGCTTTTTGCCGTCGCCTTCCGGCAATTCTTTCGAGACGGTGACCATCAGCGCTTCGGGAGTCTTCATGGGCCATGCGCGCGGCAATATGGGGCCTCGCTTCGAGGTCAGTGACAAATCGTGTTTTGCGGTTTTTCCTTCTGCTACTTCCACGGGCGCAGAAAGATCGCTTTGGAAACCTTCGCCGACGCCTTGCACAGTGTATTTCCCTGCGGGCAGATTGCTCGCCGTGTATTTCCCTTGGGCCTGGCTGATGTACAAAAATTCGAGATGGCGCTCGTTATTTTTCAGCTTCACAAATGCGCCTGTGACCGGCTTCCCGGCTGCATCCTGCACGACGCCTTCGATGGTGGAGTTATTTTCCGCAGCGCGCGCTGAGTGGCCGCTGAAGAACAAGAGGGCAGACGCAAAAATGATCGCGAGCCTTGAGCGGGTTCCGTTGAATTTCATTTCCGATCTCCTCGAATTTATTTCGTGAAGCATGAATGCGGAGGGGCCATAATGCTTGCCGCACGAACCCAAACGAGCGGCGCATAATTGGTGCTGGCTTAACGCGGAGTATACGCCAAATCGCCTGATGCGCAGTCACGATTTTCGAGGATATTGTGGCGCCGGCATCTTGCCGGCGGGGTTTTGTAATTGGATTTGGATTTTCAATCTTGCTTGAGTGGGAATAAAAACTGCCGGCGAGACGCCGGCGCTACGAAACCCGGATTGGCGTTTATTTATTTCCGGACTGCTGCTAATTCAGGAATTTTTGGGGATTTTGTTGCGACGGTATCCTGCCGGCTGTCTTGGAATTGCTGGTCAGTTTTCAAGTTTACTTGCATTTGCGGAAACCCGCCGGCGGGACGCCGGCGCCACAAATCAGGATTAGCTCTTGTGATCGGGCCTCCACTTTTTCAGGAATTCGAGGACGTCTTCCGGGCCTATTCGCACGGTCGACTCAAATTCTCCATTTTTCTGGCTGACGAGGAGCTTTCCGTCCGGATCGAGGATGGCGAGGCTGGGAACTCCTTTTTCAAGGGGGATCTCATATTTTTTGGCGAGGTCGAGATTCGCGTCGTAATTCCCGACATTGATGTGAATGACGATGTAATTCTCGTTGACGATGGGCGCAAAAGTTTTGGAACGGAACGTGGTGTCCAGAACGTGGCAGTCGTAGCACCAATTGCCGCCGAATACGAGAATCACGCGCTTATGCTGCTTGGCGGCTGCGGCAAGGGCCGTGGAAATCTCCGATTGAGCTTCTTCAGGCGGGGGGTAAAGCTGCGTGTTCGGCCTTGCAGGCTCGGGCAGCGTGCGCGCTCTCTTTTCTCCGGGATCGCCGCGCTGCGTCGAAACAATTTTCCAATCTCCGAGTCGCTGCATCCACACTTGCGCGCCCGAAATAATGGCCGATTTTTCTCCCGCGCTTGTTTTAAAATCCGCCTCCATTCGCACCACAAGCGCCATAACTCCGGGCTGCACCGTTTTTGCTTCCAAAACCAGGACCGTGAGCTTATCGAGTCCCTCAGGCTTGAGCGAGGCCCAGAAGTTGGGCTCCTCGGCGGGATCCAGCGTTTCGCCTTGAGGCGTTTTGGAGCGCGCCGGCGGATTGGTGGAATAAAAATTCATGAGGGCCGCTTTATTGCCAGCGAGGACAGCAGCCTTCCAATTGTCGAGCGGCTCAAAGGCAAAGGACGATGCACTTTCAGAAGCCTTTTTTGTGTGAGCCTGCGGAGTCGTCTGGGCAAACGCAGCAGGCAGAGTGAACAGAACAATGGCTGCAACCCAGCTCATGTAAATGGTTTTCATCACGCCTCACATCCATTCAGCAAGTGTTCTTTAATCCTATCACGAGCTTTGCCCGACTCACTTCGAGGATGAATAAAAACAGATCTCGAACGCGTGAATATCTTTTCGCGGATAGCGAAAGTCAGGGATTGTGCCTTAAAGCATAATCGGGTGGAAGCTGGATTGCGCCTTAGAATTGCAGAAGGCTACCATCGATGTGATTTTCGAATGCGGAAACACTTCCATTGAAAATCACAAGCAGTCAATCGGTAATGAAAAGGAATGGGGGCCTAATGAAATTGAATAGGAATTTAAAAAAGTGCGCATGGGTGGCAGTCATTGCAATGGGAATTGGGATCACCGGAGGCGCAACTCGGCTGGTGGCGTCTCCCACTCCACAGGAACACCACGACGAGGATTACTCGAAGAACAAGAATTATCAGATGGGGTTGCGGGACGGCCGGGATGACCAGAAGCACAACCGCGATCACTACAAGAAACATAATTTCAAGAAGGATGATGATCGCAATGCCTATGAGGCTGGGTATCAGGCTGGCCATGGTGGCAATCACGATGATCACCACTAGCTTGATCGCTTGGGGGGAACCAAGGGTTCCCCCCAAGCTTCTGCCGATCATATACAGAAATTCCCGCCAGTTTTATCAGGTAAGCCAACGCCTTAGGTAAATTCTCGACTTTTATTCCTGACCTCAATTCAATGAGGCTCCCAAGTGTCCCTTTGTGAATTCCTTTGCGTAATCTTTGGAAATTTTCGCTACAATAGCACGGAACCAAAAGTTTGCACGCGGGCGAAACCATGAAAAATGTCCTGGCCATTTATCCTGGGTCGTTTGACCCGGTGACGAACGGGCACCTTGACCTGATCGAGCGTGGCGCAAAGATATTTGACCGGCTGGTGGTCAGCATCCTGCGCAACTTCGAGAAGGAACCGCTGTTTACGGTGGAAGAGCGCGTGGAGATGTTGCGCGAAGTGACTCTCCCGTGGCCCAACGTTGAAGTGGATATTTTCAGCGGATTGCTGGTGGAATATGCGCGGTTGCGCCAGGCGAACGTAATTTTGCGAGGCATTCGTGCGGTATCCGATTACGAGTACGAATTGCAGATGGCGTTGATGAATCGTAAACTGAATCCGCAGGTCGAAACGGTTTTTATGATGCCCTCGGTCAAATATAGCTATCTGAGTTCCCGGCTGGTGCGGGAAATTGCGCAATTGGGCGGGTCGATCACCGACCTCGTGCCTACGGTGGTGGAAGAGCGCCTGCGCGCTAAAATTTTGTAATCTTACGAAGTTACCTTTTTAAGGGTTAAGGAGAATCATCCGTGCAACTCGCTGCCCGCGTTAACCGTATTTCCATCTCGCCGACCGCTGCCGTGCTTGCAGCGGCAGAAAAACTTCGCGCCCAGGGCGTGGACCTCGCCGACTTCGGGCCGGGCGAGCCGGACTTCCCGACTCCGGAACATATTCAGCAGGCAGCGATTCGCGCGTTGAAGGAAGGGCGCACGAAATACACTCCCACGGCCGGCATTGGACCTCTGCGCGAAGCCGTTTGCAAATGGCACGCGGCACAATTCGGTTCGTCCTACACGGTGCCGGAATGCATCGTGACCTCTGGCGGAAAGCACGCGATTTTCAATGCGTTCTGCGCACTGCTCGAAAAGGGCGACGAAGTTTTGATTCCCGCGCCGTACTGGGTGACTTACCCGGATATCGTCCTGTTTACGGGCGCGACCCCGGTGCCGATCATGACCGATGCGTCCGACGGCTTTCGGCTGCGCGCTGAAGACGTGGCGCGCGCGATCACCCCGCGCACAAAGTTGCTGATTGTGAATTCGCCAAGTAATCCGAGCGGCGCGGTAGTTCCGAATGACGAGTTCGAGAAAATTTATGAAGTTTGCCGCGCGAAGAACGTCTGGGTGATGACCGACGAGTGCTACTCACACTTTGTGTACGGAGAAGGAAAACCGTACTCGCTGGCGAGTGTGCCGGGCAGCAAACCGAACATCATCGTTACGGGATCGCTTTCAAAAACATTTGCCATGACCGGCTGGCGCGTGGGCTACACACTGGCGCCCGCAGAACTGGTCTCGGCCATGATCAAGTTGCAAAGCCAGTCGACCTCAAACACCACTTCGATTGCGCAGTATGCCGCGCTCGAAGCGTTGACCGGGCCGATGGACACGGTAACCGCAATGCTTGCGGAATATTCTCGCCGCCGCGATCGCATTGTTTCGGGGCTGCGCGCGATTCCCGGCGTCACCTGCGTGGAACCGGGAGGCGCGTTCTACGCCTACCCGAGCATCGCCGCGCACCTGGGCAATGGCATTGCGGACTCGACCGCGCTCGCGAAAGTGCTCCTCGAAAAGCAGCATCTGGTCTGCGTTCCTGGAGATGCATTTGGCACGCCGGGCTACATCCGGCTTTCGTATGCCACTTCCATCGATCGCATCGATGAAGGGTTGCGGCGCCTGGAAAAATTCTTTGCCATGGCGGAAGCGGCCAGGTGAACTCGGAACCAAAACCATTGGGGCGAGCGCCTGCGCGGCTCGCCCCAATTTTTGTGCCTCGCATCTGGGGCGCGCATGACCTCTCTCCGCTTTTTCCCGAACATTCAAAAGAAGTTGAACCAATCGGCGAAGTGTGGCTGACCGGCAATGAATGCAAGTTCGCTTCCGGCGAATATGCGGGGCGCACTCTTGGCGAAGTTTGGCCATCTCTTCCTGCCGAATGGACGGGGACTCGTCTGCAAGGCTTGCCTCGAATCCCCTTGCTCGTGAAATTTATTTTTCCGGAAGAAAAACTTTCGGTGCAGGTACATCCGGATGATACGTATGCGCAGGAGCATGAAGCGGCTGCGGGCGGCGTGGGGAAAACGGAAATGTGGTATGTGGTGAGCGCACGCCCTGGAGCAGCGGTGCGCGTGGGGCTTGATTCCCAAGAGACGCGAGAATCTTTTCACGATGCGGTAGCACGCGGCACCGCGGAGGATTGTCTGGGAAGCGTCGCCGTCCATCAGGGTGACGCTGTTTTTGTTCCGGCTGGGACTGCGCACACAATTTGTCCCGGTGTGGTGTTGTGCGAAATTCAGCAGCACTCGGACGTCACGTATCGCGTGTTCGATTACAACCGCGTTGGTGCGGATGGAAAGCCGCGTGAGCTGCACTTGCAGCAGGCGCTGAACGTGATGCGATTTGGAAAGCAGCGGGGAGGATTGTGCGCTCCCATAAGCGTGACGCGCCGCGCAGTGACTGAAACTTTTTATGCGGCGTGCCGTTACTTCGCAACAGAGCGCTGGGAATTTCGCGAGCGCATCGCAGCCGCCACTTCAGCGGAACATTTCGATCTGCTCATTTTTCTTGCGGGAGCAGGGCGCATCGAATTTGCGGGCGGCGCGGAATCTTTTGGGCCCGCGCAAGTCTGGCTGCTGCCCGCAGCGATCGGCGGCTATCACCTTGCGCCAGATTCTCAGACCATGCTATTGCGGGCGTATGCTCCCGATTTAAACAAATTGATGCAGCGATTCAGCGAAGAACGTATCCCGGAAGAAAAATGGACACGCGTGGTGCATCCATGAAAAGAGAACGCAACGACGAAAGGCTTGCCGCGCATGCCATTATCCTTGCAGGAGGGCGTGGGACTCGCTTCTGGCCGCGCAGCCGCACGCGCACACCCAAGCAACTGCTCAACATTGTTGGCAGCGACACGATGCTGGAGCAGACTGTTTCACGGCTCACACCTTTATTTCCGCCGTCGCGTCAGTGGGTGGTGACGAATTCCGAGCAGGCCGCAGCTGTGCGCAAACAAATGCCGCGCGTTCCCTCTTCGCACATCCTCGCCGAACCTGTGGGGCGAAACACGGCCGCCGCCATCGGGCTGGCCGCCGCGCACTTGCTGCACAACGGCATGGGCAAGGAAAACGACGCGCTGATGGCCGTGCTTCCCGCCGATCATTACATCGCAAAACCTGCGGCCTATTTAAAAATCGTGCGCGCCGCACTGCATGTTGCGCGCTCGGCCGGATCGCTGGTCGTGCTGGGCATTCCACCCTCGCGGCCTGAAACCGGATACGGGTACATCGAACGTTCGCGTGCTAAAGCAGTCGATGCGAATGGAGTTCCTGTTTTTACGGTTCGGCGATTCACCGAGAAACCGGAATTGCCTCGCGCAAAGAAATATGTGGCTTCCGGGTGCTATTACTGGAACGCAGGAATGTTTTTCTGGCGCGTCTCGACGTTTCTCGGCAATCTCGAGAAATTTTTGCCCAAGACGCATGACGCGCTGATGCGCCTGGCCAGCGAAATTGGCACGCCGCGCTATGAGCGCACGCTGGCGCGCATTTATCCGCAGCTTGAAAATATTTCCGTAGACTACGCCATTCTGGAGCAAGTCACGCGCCGCGCCGCTGCGCCCAGCGTATTCGTTTTGCCCGCGGAAGTGGGATGGAGCGATATCGGCTCCTGGGCCGCCGTCCATGAATTGCACGCGCGTAAAGCTGGAGAAAATGTTTCCGCCGGAAAATTTATTGCGCTCGATGCACGAGGAAATTTTTTCTGGAGCCCGAAGAAACTGGTCGCGGCCATCGGGATTCGCGATCTGATCGTCGTGGAAACCGAAGACGCGCTGCTGCTTTGCCCCCGCGACCGGGCGCAGGATGTCGGCAAAATCGTGAAGTGGCTGGAAGCGGAAAAACTTTCGGGCTTGTTGTAATGCATATCGTTCTCTATTTCCCGGCAAATACAGATTGGCTTATAGTGGCGCTGACTATTCCAAATCACATTATGGAGATCCTTTAAGTGGCATAGGCTTCAACCTGTGCCACTTCCTGGACCCGCGTGCTTCGCATATACTTTTGAGCTATGAGCACGATCAAATTTGGGACGGATGGGTGGCGCGGTGTAATCGCCGACGATTTCACATTTGCAAATGTGCGCAAGGTGGCGTGCGCGATTGCACGATACGTGGTGCGCGCGGAAAAGCCTGGAGCCGGCATGCTTATCGGCTATGACACGCGCTATGGCTCAGAACGGTTTGCACACGCGGCGGCCGAAGTGGTTTCCATGGCCGGGATGACTGTATGGATCGCGGAGAAGGCGTGCCCTTCGCCTGCGCTTTCATTGCTCGTGAGGCAACGGGGAGCGGCTGGCGGAATCATGATTACCGCGAGCCACAATCCGTACAAGTGGAACGGCGTGAAATTCAAGGCGAGCTACGGTAGTTCGGCGCTGCCGTCAATTGTCGAGCAGGTGGAAAAAGAGCTGGCCATCGTCCTGGCAAATGGCGTGCCTCCTTTGCCCCCGCAAACAGATCACATTCGATCGCTTGACATACTTTCTCCGTATCTGGAAGCCATCGAAAAAATTGTGGATTGGGACCGGATTCGCGACGCAAATTTTCGGTTTGTGGTCGACCCGATGCACGGCGCTGCGCGCGGGCTCTTGCGCGAGGTGATGACTCGCCACGGCGTGGCGTGCGATGAAATTCGCGGCACGCGCGATCCGCTATTTGGCGGCGTGAATCCCGAGCCGATTGAGCCGCACGTCGAGGCGCTGCGGCGGGCCGTGCTTGCGGGAAAATATGATGCGGGACTCTGCGCCGATGGCGACGGGGACCGCATCGGAGCGA
This sequence comes from Saccharimonadales bacterium (SeqCode), assembly GCA_035486415.1. Lineage (GTDB taxonomy): Bacteria > Acidobacteriota > Terriglobia > Acidiferrales > UBA7541 > Palsa-360. The sequence continues at coordinate 15,355 of DATHNC010000030.1, read as the reverse complement.
TGGATCGTGACGGCACATTTATTACGCCGCATCAGATTTTTTCCATTTTGCTGTGGCATCTTGCGGGCACGCGGGGAATTCCCGGCGACGTGGCGAAAACTTTTTCCTCCACGAAAATGCTGGACAAGATCGCGGAGAAATACGGCCGCAAAATATTTGAGACGCCCATTGGCTTCAAATACATTTGCGAACTGATGCTGGAGCGCGACATCCTGCTGGGCGGAGAAGAATCGGGGGGCATCGGGACCAAACTTTATTTGCCCGAGCGGGATGCAACCGTGATGGCTTTGTTGCTCGTGGAAGTCATGGCCTGGCACAAGAAAACTCTTGGCGAGCTAGTTGCGCAACTTCATGAAGAATTTGGCGAACATTATTACGGGCGCGTGGACCTGGAACTCAGGGCCGGACAGAAAGAGCGCGCGATTGAGCATTTTAGTGGAGCGAAAGTGAAGCGTGTGCTCGATTGGGAAGTCGCGCGGCGCGAAAATTTGGACGGGATCAAGTTGTATCTTGAGGGGACAGGGTGGGTGATGTTGCGCGCGTCTGGAACGGAGCCGATGTTGCGGGTCTATTCGGAGACGCAAAGGGCGAAGGACACGCAGAAAGTTTTGGAACATGCTTGTGCCGTGGTTCGTGGATTGTAGGGGCGGGTTGCTTAACCTGCATTTCTCACAAAGACCTCGCCTGCAGGGAACGCGAATATTTCACGAGAGATTCCGACCCTATTCGTGGCGCCGGCGTCTCGCCGGCGCCACGAAGAACGGGATTCTTGTGGCCCGTGTCCTCCTTCACATTTCACGGCCATGATTCGTCGTGAGGATAGAGGATTGTCGCGCTACAGCGGACCGTCAACAGCGTTGCATTCAAGATTAATTTTTCGCTGGAGCGGCAGACGGCGGTTTTTCGGTTTGCGATTTTGCGGCGGCATCGAGGATACCGTTGATGAACGGCGATGCTTCTTCTGTTGAAAACTTCTTGGCCAGTTCCAGTGCTTCGTTGATCACTACTTTCGTCGGCGTGCTTGTCGTGCGGATTTCACACAGCGCCAGGCGAAGGATGGCGCGGTCAATGGCTGACATGCGTTCAATGCGCCAGTTTTGAGCGTGCTGCGAAATAATTGGATCAATTTCCTCGGTGCGGGCCGCGGCGCTTTCAAAAAGTTGGTTGGCAAATTCCCGGGTAGATGTCTGGGCCTTCGCATTTTTCCAAAAACCGTGTTCTATTTTTGAGGGTTCCTGCTTGCCCATGTCCCATTGAAAAAGCATCTGGAGTGCGTATTCGCGAGACTTTCTGCGCAGTGACATTTATCGACGCTTCCCGCGCGAAGTTGCTTTCGTCTTGCCGGGAACTTCCGCAGGGCGTAGCTGCCTGGAAAGATTAGCCATTTCGATTGCCGCGAGCCCCGCCTCATGGCCTTTGTTTCCGCTCTTGAGTCCGGCACGGTCAATGGCCTGCTCAAGCGTGTCACAGGTGAGAACGCAAAAAATTACTGGGATGCCCGTATCGAGTTGCGCGAGTTGCACGCCGCGCGCCACTTCGCTTGCCACGTAATCAAAGTGCGCTGTCTCGCCGCGCAAAATGCAGCCGATGGCAATCACGGCGTCCACGCGTCCCGCGGCAGCCAGTTTTTTCGCGGTCAGCGGAATTTCAAACGACCCGGGAACATGCACGGCTAGAATATTTTCCGTTTCGGCTCCCGCGGCTTCAAGCGCGTCGACGGCTCCGGCCAGCAGGCGATCAGTAATAAAGCTATTGAAGCGACTGACGACCAGCGCGAAACGCAAGCCTGCGGCGGTTGAAGCTCCGCGAATTTCTTTTCCGTGAAAGTTTTTTTCCATGTGATTGAGTATTTTTTCTTGCGCTCTCGTTACTTTCCTTGAAATTGGGCCGCGCGCTTTTCCAGAAACGCGCGCGTACCTTCCCGCATGTCTTCCGTAGCCGCACACAGGCCAAACAACGCCGTCTCCAGATATTGGCCCTCGGCCAGAGGCATTTGCGTGCCGCGTTCAATAGCCTCCATCGTAAACTTTATCGAAAGAGGCGCATTAGCGATAATTTTTTTCGCGAGCGCTTCCGCCGCGGGCAAAAGATTCGCCGGCTCATACACATGATTCACCAGGCCGATCCGCAACGCCTCATCCGCGGAAATCATTTCTCCCGTAAGGCAGAGTTCGTAGGCAACGCCCTTGCCGCACAGGCGTGTCAGGCGCTGCGATCCGCCGTACCCCGGCATGATGCCAAGCTTCACTTCCGGCTGGCCCATCTTAGCGGCCTTGCCGGCCAAACGCATGGAGCACGCGAGAGCGACTTCGCAACCACCGCCCAGCGCGAAACCATTGATGGCCGCGATGGAAGGTTTTCCCAGCGTCTCCAGCAGATTCAAAACGCTCTGCCCAAACGCGGCGGTCTCCTTGCCGCTAACCGGAGTTTGCACGGCGAGTTCGGCGATGTCCGCGCCAGCCACAAAAGATTTTTCACCGGCGCCCGTAAGAATTAAAACGCGCACATCCTGATCTTCACGCGCGGAAATCAAAACATCGCGAAGCTCTTTCATGGTTTTGTGATTCAGCGCGTTCAATACTTTGGGACGGTTGAACGTGATGAACCCGATACGATCCCGCTTTTCATAGAGCAGGTTTTCGTAAGCCATGTGCATTCCTCAATTCTTTGCCAATTCCAGCGCAATAATTTCGTTGCCGCCGCGCTTCCGGGCCTCTTCCAAGCCTGATTCCACGCGGTTAATCAAATCCGTCACGATATCTTCGTTATCGTAATCTTTGCTGGCAATGGCCTCGGCGATCGCTACGCTCATGGTCAATTTTTCCGCGTCCCATGAAGGCCGCAGCCCACTTACGGCCGCTTTCAGTTTTTCCGCGAATTTCTGCGCGCCTGAAAGCGGCGTGTCCGGCAAGACAATCGCGAGTGCCCAAGAAGTGTACTTGATTGCGAGGTCGGTTTGGCGAACGATTGCATTGACCGACTCGCCCAATTGCTCCATGTAACGATCAAACGGACCTTCTCCCTGCTGACGAAGCAACTCCGGCCCGCCGTCCACTTGCAGCAGAGCCAGCGCGAGCGGCAAACCCTGGGTGCGCGCACGTTGAGATTCGTGCAGCAGGCAATCGATATAAGAGCTGCGCGCCAGCAAACCTGTTTTTTCATCTGCAACAGCAAGCGTCCGAACGAGTGTGCGCAGGCGAGTATGGTGGACGCACATGAGCATTTGATCGCCCACCGACTGCAGAAAATAAGATTCGTTTGGTTTCCAGGCGTGCGGTCCAACGAAACCAAGAATTATCATGCCGGCGGGCGATTGCGTCTCGGGATCCGTCAGATGTACGCCCAGCGCCGTTTCCAAACCCATTTCCGCAAGGATAGGCGCAGAGCTGGCTTCAAAAGACAAGCCTCCTAAAGAATCCGGCGTGGCGGCTGACAGCTGGCTCATCAAACGGACAATCTGGTTTGAAGAGGACGGTTGAATTCCCGTGGAACAAAACTCCGAGGCCATTTGTGGAGGCTGCCCCGGCGGGCCGATCGCACCAATGCATCTTGTGACGCGCAGATAATTGCCCACTTCGTTTACCGCGACTGAAAGCATGGCGCGGGGAGACGGCTGGCGAAAAACGTTTTGATTGATTTCCGAAATTTTTGAAAGATCGCGCAGAGTTTCCGGCGCATAAGGAGAGGTCGCGTTTCGAATTATCGGAGCGTCGATGCTTGCTTGCGGCATCTCCGCAGGTATAGCCGGGATTGCACTTTTTTCCGGCCACCATCGCGCGGCGTCATACAGGCTTTGCAGGCGTTCATTATTTTCGTCTTCGCCCGGGAAGAGTTCCGCGATGCGTTGCAAACGCTCGACCGCCTTGGACTGCAGAGAGTATTGAATGAAAATTTCGGCCTGAACGAGCAAGTCTTCAAGCGACTGCCTCGATTGAACCGCCTCCAGAAGGGCTGGCGAGGGCGCATCAGAGTCCTTGCGCGGCTGTTGCGTGGACGGCGTTTCCGTATTATGAGTGGCCGCGTTGGACAGGCGTGACCTTACGCGCTTGAGGAAATCAACTTCGGCGCGCCCATTGAGCAGGTCATAGCGCTGCTGGTTCCGGGAGTCATAGGGATCGATTTCGACAAGCTTCTCAAAGGCTTCGCAAGCCTCGTGGATTTCGTTATTTTCGAAATGCAAATCGAACAGGTGAACTTCCGCTTCAAAAAACTTCGTCTCGCGATTCAGCTCGCTATACAAATCCGCCCAGAATTTGGCCAGTTGCGTTGACTTTGGAAATGCCTCCACGAGCTTATCGGCGGCAGCGGCAAATTCGGATTCATTCCTGGCGGCAATCATGCTTTTTTTCGTGGCGACAAGTAGTTCGACGGCTTTTTCTTCCTGGCCTGCTTTCAGAAATTCCGTGGTCAGCAGGAAAAATTTTTCCGCCGAACCTATTCCCTGGCTTTGCATGCTTTCCAGCAGAGTTCGAGCGGTATCGAGCTGGCTGGAACGGATCAGCGCATCGGCATAGGTATCCAGATAAGTCGCGTCTCTTTCCGTTTTGCTGAGCGGCTCAAGAATTGTAGCTGCGGCTTCCGCGTCACCTTTGCGAAGTAACGCCTGCGCATAATACAGCGCCCCGCTGCGATCCTCGGGAATCAGCACGTGGGCTTTTGCGAAAAATTCCAAGGCCTCTTCGTTATTGTCGGTGGTCAGCTGCCCTGCTCGTAAGTACCCCCGCGCAGCCGCCATAAGATTCCCAATGCGCTCTGCCAGATTCGCCACGGTGACGTGCCGGTCTCGATTTTCAGAATCGAGCTGCGCAATCCTCACGAAGCAGGCGAGCGCATCTTCGCCCTTATCGCTTAATTCAAACGCGAGGGCGGCGGACATAAATTGCTCAAGGGCTTCTTCCGCTCGATTCTGTTTTTGCAGAAGTAAAGCGTATCGTGCAACGCGTTGAGGTGGTTGTTGCTGCGACTTTAGAAATCGTGTGTATAAGGCCAGAGCCTTTGGCTCTTCGCGCGGGGCAATGAAGCGGTCAAAAAGCATCCCGTAATAAACGGCGGCTCGATCGGGCCGGTTCTGCATGGTGTACAAATCGCCCAACGATTGCATGGATTCAAGATGGTTGGGGAAATCGGCCAGCACGGTTTGATAGGCCTCAATGGCCTCATCAATGCTTCGCTTTTCGACCAAGCGCTTGGCTCGATCTAATTGTTTTACGATATCCACACTCATGAAAGCTCGGGCGGGTCCCTTGATTGATGGAAAATGTGATTGCAAATTCGCGGGTTGACACACGATCCCGCGTAAACACTATATACTGCTGTGCCTTAGCGCGACAAACCGATCGCAAACCGGCTGTTCAATGTGGCAATTCCTTTCTTTTCACGTTTGAAAATGAACGGAAACGCGCCGGATTTCTGTGAATTGACATTTCGAGAGCCAGGCAAGGCCGTTGACATGAGTTTGCGCGCAACCTAGGATATGGAAGATAAAGCAATCCCCTTTCCGACAATCGCACCAATCAATCAGGAATAGCAAACAATTGAGGAGGAGATCGATGACCAGGAAACGAATTCTTTCTGCTGCAACGCTGCTCAGCTTGCTCTTTTTGTGCACAACCTCCCTGACTTTCGGGCAGACAGCCCCGGCCAGCAAAGCGCCGGCGGCCTCGACTCAAGCGCCAGCGAAAGCGGCCGCTCCCGCCGCGCTGCTTGACCTGAATAGCGCCACAAAAGACCAACTGGCAGAGCTACCGGGAATCGGGGCAGTTTACTCCCAGAAAATTATTGATGGACGTCCTTACAGGGCGAAGACTGAGCTTGTACAGAAGAAGATCATTCCCCAGGCTACTTACGACAAAATTTCCAAGCTGGTAATCGCAAAACAGCCGAAGAAGTAACCAGATAGAGCTGATTCCTCATTCGGATCCCGTTGTTCCATTATTGGCCGGCCCGCGGCAATTGTTTGTGTGGATTGGTATTTTCGATGAAAAATCCAGGCTGGCCAATAACTGCCAAAAATCCAATGATTTCCTCAATTTTGCGTAATACCAAATAGATATCAATCCTTTGTGGTCTATCTTTTATATTTTTATTATTGATAAACCTTTTTTCCCTTATAATCCCTCCAACGATTTGTTGTCGGAGGACATGTGCGGCACTTTCTGGATTCCCGATTCATTCGGGGAGCGATTGCTTTTCTATTAACAATTTTTGCACTATTTTGCGGAATCTATAGCGTCCTGCTCTTCATCGAGATCTTTACTGGAAGCGGCAGTTCGGAGGGGAACGCTTACCTTTTTACCCTCGCTTTAATTCTGCTGATTTTCTTTCCCATTGGAATTGCATTTGCGATTTATTACTGGAAATCTTGTAGTGTCGGTTCGCGAGGGCAATGTGCCTAGATCGAATCTCAGGTTTTTTTAGCAACACCCTAAAGCCCGCATTGTCAACGCTTTACATTCCTTGTTTTTGAAACCAGCGAACACTCTTCAATTTGAAAAAGATTAATATTCTCCACGGATTCGACCAACTATGAGAAGAGCTCGAATTTTTGTGACTGCTTTCCCAATTGCTCCTAGCTCCCAATACCTGATCTGGCGCAAAACATTCCAGCCTGGTGGGTCAAGCTTTTTGCGGAACATTGAATTAAATTAAACGAACAATTAACCAAGCACGTTGCTCACTGACCTCAGAGCCAACGCCAACTTTTGGCGCAGTGAACGACACTTATTGTCGTAATTCAATAATAGACATTGCCACAAAACTCTTCGATGAGCCCGTTGTGATTGTTGCCACAAGACTTAAGCCATATCGATTCATCGGATTACCCGATTCGCACAACCAGGAATTCTCAAGACCTTGATTGGCATCCCGGATGCACTGTAAGGGTGTAACTGAAGTAAGGAAATTTTATTATCGGAGAGAAAAGGAGCGGACCAAGTGAGCCGGCAAAAACATCAGAAGGGTTTCTCGCTTATCGAATTACTGATCGTCGTCGCGATCATTTTGATCATCGCGGCGATTGCCATCCCGAACCTGCTGCGTTCGAAGATGGCTGCCAACGAAGCGTCTGCCGTTGCTACGTTGCGCACGTATAACACAGCTATTGTTTCCTATTCGACGACTTACGGCACAGACCCAGGCACGGATATGTCGCAACTTGGGCCGGCAACCACGCCGTCTTCGACAGCGGCTGACCTGGTTGACAACTTGCTCGGCTCCGCGACTCCGTCCAAGAGCGGGTACACGTTCACTTACAAAGCGGGAGCAGTCTCCAGCGGCGTCATCTCGCAATACTCGATCACAGCGCAGCCCCAATCCTCTTCGACTGGTCAGCGATATTTCTTCACAGACCAGAGCGGTGTGATTCGCCAGACCACGAACGGTACAGCTGCAACTGCATCCAGCACCCCGATTGGATAATAGTGATCGGACAAATCTATACGGAGGAGAGGGGCTAAACCCTTCTCCTCTTTTTTTTGGGCAACAGTTCTGATTCAAAAAACTTCAACAAGGCCATTTTCTTGTTTCCCTGGACATAGATAGAATTCTGTCTTTCCCTCAATCAAGTGAAATCACTCGAGCCAGACATTTCTTCGCATTTGGCTGATCGGAATCGCCGCCACCCATTCAAGACTTAGAATCTGGCGAGCCAGGCCCGCGTCCCATTTCCCGCATGCGTCGACTTGTGGCACACTGAATCGTTGCGTCGCGGTTCGACAATCCTTTTGGTCAACGACCTGTTAAACTTGTGTCCGAAAAAAGCTTCGAATAGGAGAATTTTACCGGTGCAGGAAGCTGTGCGCCGGCAGGCTAACTGATGGACCCACGTTTCATCCGCAATTTTTGCATCATCGCGCATATTGATCATGGCAAGTCCACGCTGGCCGATCGCCTGCTGGAACTCACGGGCGCGCTCACACGTCGAGAAATGAGCGCGCAGGTGCTCGACTCCATGGATCTGGAGCGGGAGCGTGGCATCACGATCAAGGCCAAAAGCATTCGCCTGCATTATTTGGCGAAGGATGGAAACGAATACCAGCTCAACTTGATTGACACGCCCGGCCACGTTGATTTTTCATATGAGGTTTCGCGCGCGCTTTCGGCATGTGAGGGCGCGCTCCTGGTGGTGGATGCGAGCCAGGGCGTGGAAGCGCAGACTGTGGCCAACACGTTTCTCGCGGCCCAACACAATCTCACGATCATCCCCGTCATCAACAAGATCGATCTGCCGGCAGCGCAACCCGATCAGGCCAAAGACCAGATTGAAAATGTGCTGGCGATTCCCGCTTCCGACGCGCTCTTGATCAGCGCAAAAAGCGGTCTCGGCGTAGAGTCCGTGCTGGAAGCAGTTGTAGAGCGCATTCCTCCGCCTACGGGCACCTCGGAGGCCCCGCTGCAGGCATTGATCTTCGATTCGTGGTTCGATCCGTTTCGCGGCGCTGTCGTTTTGGTGCGCGTGATGAACGGGCGAATTACGAACCGCATGAAGATTCGACTGTGCTTCAACGATCAGGTGTACGAGGTTGAGGCTCTCGGAGCGCTCACGCCAAAACCTGTGGTGCTCGATGAACTGGCCGCGGGCGACGTGGGTTTCGTCGTCGCCAACATTAAGCAAGTGGCCGATGCGCGCATGGGCGATACGATTACGGAAGCCTCGCGACCCGCGCCGCCGCTTCCCGGATTTGAAGCGACCAAGCCGATGGTGTTCGCGGGCCTTTTTCCTGTCTTGGCTACCGATTACGAAAATTTGCGCGACGCGCTCGGTAAATTGCAGCTGAATGATGCGGCATTTTTCTACGAGCCGGAAAATTCCGTGGCGCTCGGCTTCGGCTTTCGCTGCGGGTTTCTCGGCTTGCTGCACATGGAGATCGCGCAGGAACGCCTCGAGCGCGAATTCAACATCAACCTCATCACTACCGCGCCAAGCGTGCGCTACCGGATTACAACCACGGCCGGCGATGTGGTGGAAGTGGACAGTCCCACAAAATTTCCGCCACCCAATGATATGGCCAAGATCGAAGAGCCGGTAATCACCGCGATGATCATTACGGCGGAAGATTCCGTCGGGCCAATTTTGCAACTCTGCGAGGAAAAGCGCGGCGTGCAGAAAAATTTCGAGTATCTCTCTCCGCAGCGCGTGATGCTCACATATGAGTTGCCGCTGAACGAAATCGTGCTCGATTTCTACGACCGGCTGAAGAGCGCTTCACGTGGCTACGCGTCGCTCGACTATCACCTTGCGGGATACAAGGAAGCCGACCTTGTGAAACTCGACGTGCTGATCGGCGGCGAACCAGTCGACGCGCTTGCGCTGGTCTGCCACCGGGAATTTTCGTATGACCGCGGGCGCGATCTGGTTTCACGCTTGCGCAAACTGATTCCTCGCCAGATGTTTGAGGTGCCCATTCAGGCAGCCATTGGCAGCCGCGTGATCGCGCGCGAAACCGTCTCTGCTATTCGCAAAAACGTGATCGCCAAGTGCTACGGCGGAGACATTTCGCGCAAACGTAAATTGCTGGAGAAACAAAAAGAAGGAAAAAAGCGCATGAAGCGTGTGGGCCGCGTGGATATTCCGCAAGAAGCGTTTCTTGCCGTGCTTAAAGTTGCGAGCACGTCAGACGAATAGGTCATACTTTTCACTGCCGCCGCGATCATCGCGCGCGCACAATTTCAGGCCTTCCTTCGAGCCGGCAACCCTTACGCCCGCCCCTTACTGCGGATGAAACCGAACAGACCAACAAAGAACAGCCACAGCCCGATAAGTACGACAACTATCGTCGGAATCCAATGTTGTCTTCGCGCAGAATAGATTGCGTATTGGTGGTGAAGCAGAAACGTGATCCCGAAGAACACGGCTACGCATCCGGCGATCATGCCAATGGCGTTCAGGATTTTTGCGAATGTCCGCATAAGCGTCGGATTGCCTCCAATTGAGTCAGGCTGAACCTCCCAAAGTTACGCCTTCGGGATTTCGCGAGTTCGCACTTCGGCGCCCACGCGGCCGTGCGCCAGTTGCACTTTGATTTCGGCGCCGATGGACAACTGCTCGGCGGAGCTCACCACATTCCCTGCTGAGTCCGTACAGATGGCGTAACCGCGCTGCAGGACGCGCAGCGGACCGCGTTCATCGAGCTGCACGCGCAACCGTTCCAGCGATTGAATCTTGGCTCCGAGCAATCGTTCGAGGCGCACGCCAAGTTCGGCTGAACGCTGCATGAGTCGCAGGCCGAGCGTGCGAATCCGCGCGCGCAAATCAAAGGAAGCGATGCGCGTTGCGGCAATCGTATGGCGGTGACGCAGCACTTCCAGACGACCTTGCAGGGCGTCTGCGAGGCGCATGGTGAGTTCATCCGTCTGCTGCCGGTGCTGGCGCAGCAAATCTTCCAGGCGGCGGAAGCCCATGTGCGTTGTCAACTCTTTGAGGTGATGCCGGTAGTCGAGCAAAATATATCGGATGCGCTGCGAAATTTTATTTTCCAGTTCGCCGAGATGCCGCTGAAATTCCTGCCGTGACTTAACAACAATTTCCGCGGCGGCTGAGGGGGTTGAGGCTCGCACATCGGCCACAAAGTCCGCGATCGTCGTGTCCGTTTCATGCCCTACGCCGCTGATGATCGGAATCGTGCAGGCGTCCATCGCGCGCGCCAACACTTCTTCGTTAAATGCCCAGAGATCTTCGATCGACCCGCCGCCACGCCCGAGCAGAATCACATCCACCATTTGCTTGCGGTTGAAATAATTCAGCGCGCTCGCGATTTCTTCCGCCGCGCCGTCGCCCTGCACGCGCACGGGATAAAGAATCAAGCGCAGATTCGGAAAGCGCCGCCGCAGGATGCGAATAATGTCGCGCACCGCTGCTCCCGTGGGCGAAGTTATGACGCCCACGCGCGCAGGCAACAAGGGGAGCGGTTTCTTCCGCGCCGCATCGAACAGCCCTTCAGCAGCCAGGCGCTTTTTGAGCTGCTCAAAGGCAAGCTGAAGCGCGCCAATTCCAGACGGCTCGATATGCTCCACATAAATCTGATATTCGCCGCGCGGTTCGTATACGCTGATGGAACCGCGTACGATCAGTTTCAATCCATCCTCGGGCCGGCACTTCAAGCGCATCGCCTGCGTGCGAAAGCACACGCACTTCACCTGTGCTTTCGCGTCCTTAAGCGTGAAATAAATATGTCCGGATTGCGCGGGGCGGCAATTGGAGACTTCGCCCTCCACCCACAAATTTGTGAATTGCGACGAGAGCACGCCGCTGATGCGCGACGTCAGCTCGCCCACGCCCCAGATTTTTCGCTCCGGCGCAAGATTCAATTCGAATTGTTTTACCTTTTCAGCCATTGCACCAGCCACAGGATCAGAGTAAGCGCCAAGCTAAGGAGGATACACGTCACCACCGGAAAATAAAACGACCCATGTTTCCCCTGGTACGCGATGTCGCCCGGCAATCGTCCAAGCCGCAGCGGCAATCCTCCCGGCCGCGCAGCGAGCCACACGAGCGCGCCCAGCGCCGCTAAGGCCGCCCCGGCGACGATCATTAGCCTTCCAAGTTCCCGCATGGGTTCCACCGGGTTCAATTCTACATAAGTTTTTGCTGATATATCTGGAAGAGGAAAAAGTTGGTGCTCGTTGCCCTTGGTCATTGAAATGCTTTCTGAAATACGATTAGGAGTGTTTGCCTAAAGGTCCGATCAAGTCTAGCCGATTGAGTATGAGAGGTCCCAACCTTGAGATCACGCCTTTTTGATACCTCCATGTTAGCTAACGCCGGCGAAGCAGTGGAATTCATCAGCAATATCCTCGAATCTTCCACCGAATATTCAATTATTGCCCAAGCAATGGATGGAACTATTCTACTTTGGAACGAGGGCGCTCGCCGCCTTTATGGATACGAAGCCGAGGAAGTTGTGGGAATCATGAACGGATCTTCCCTGCATGCTCCGGAGGAAGTCCAAAACGGGAAAGCGCGTGAAATTATTGAAGGAGCCCTCCGAAACGGAAAATGGGAAGGATTGTTGCGGCGAATCCGCAAAAATAGAGAAGAATTCCTGGCCAGAGTGGTAGCCACACCTCGAATGGACTCCTCAGGCAAACCTGCCGGAATTTTGCTGATTTCTAAGGATATTTCGGAAGAAATTCGCATGACGATTGAACTCGAATCCAGCAATAACGACCTGCGAGAACAAATCACGCAACGGCAGGCGGCGGAGAATGCGCTTCTACAATCCCACCAGGAATTAATAGCAAGGTCAGCCGAAATGGAACAGACAGCAACGCAAATGCGGCGGCTAGCCGAGATGAGCGATCTTTTGCAATCCTGTGCTAGCTCGGAGGAAGCACGCCAAGTTGCGGAAAAAGCGTTGACGAAATTTTTCCCGGTCGAAGCTGGAACCATCTATTTGACTACTCAACTGGGGGGCTCACTGGAATCATTCGCCAGCTGGAACAATGCGAATCTGCCGCTGGCCGAAAGCTTTGAACCGCATGAATGCTGGGCCCTGCGGCGAGGGCGCCCACATTTTTTCAGTAATGACGGCGCTGCAATAAGATGCCCCCACTTGAAAGACATCAGAACAGTCAATTCGATATGCGCGCCCATGTTGGGACAGGGTCAATCGGTAGGGGTCTTCCACTTGGCTTGGCCTGAGATCGATCCTGGCGTGTCGTTGTTTCGGACCGAGAACCGGCAAAGTCTCGCAACCGGGGTGGCCGATATCATTGCGCTGGCGATTTCAAATGTAAGGCTGCGCGAAGCGCTCAAAGATCAAACCATTCACGATCCCCTTACGGGACTCTACAACCGCCGCTATCTGGAAGATTCGCTGCATCGTGAGATTTCGCGCGCGCGACGCTCCGGAGCTTCCGTCGGATTTATCATGTTCGACATCGACAATTTCAAGCATTTCAATGACACCTATGGCCACCCCCTTGGTGACCAGCTATTGCGTGCTCTGGGAAATTATTTGAAAGCGCTGGTGCGGCCGGAGGATATCCCCTGCCGGTACGGCGGTGAAGAATTTACGTTGGTTATTCCGGGAGCCGCTCGAGAAATTGCTCGGGAAAGGGCGGAAAAAGCGCGCAGAGGTTTTCAAAATTTGCGGCTCAAAGACACGCTTGGACTTGGCCACGCTATGGAGGGAGTTACGATCTCGGCGGGGGTGGCGATATTTCCGGAAAATGGCGATGGAGCAAGCGAAGTTTTAAAAGCTGCGGACCAGGCTTTGTACGTGGCAAAGCGGAGCGGAAAGGATCAAGTAGTGATCGCCACGGGAAATTTGAAAGCTGGGAAACAGGAACATTTAACTTCAGTATGAAATCAGAGCGTGGGTGCCGTAAGTTAATGTGATTAATTTTGGCGCGATCGATGCCGTGCAGCAAGAAAAACCCCGTCGCTAAAGAGGCGGGCTACAAAAACTGCTGTAGCCCGGGTCTTCAGACCCGGGGTTTTTCTGTCAGTCAGGCACGTTTTCCGTACGGATTCGCAAAACCTAAATCAATTCATGCCCGGCAAAAAAATAGCCCAATTCAAACGCGGCCGTTTCCGGAGCGTCGGAACCATGCGTGCAATTGTTTCCGATGCTTGTCCCCAGGTCGCGGCGAATGGTGCCCGGCGCGGCCTTGGCGGGATCGGTGGCGCCCATCGTGTCGCGCCACTTCAAGATTGCGCCATCCGCTTCGAGAGCCAACACAACGACCTTGCCGGAACTCATGAATTCCGTAAGCTCTCCGAAAAAAGGGCGCGCGGAATGAACCGCATAAAATCCTTCGGCCTCTTTTTTCGTTAGCCGCATGGATTTGATCGCCACGATTTGAAATCCAGCCTTATTGATGCGTCCGACAATTTCGCCGGTCAGCCCGCGCCCGAAAGCGTCGGGCTTGACGATTGCTAGTGTGCGTTCGATTGCCATTCCAAGTTTCTCCATGATCGAATTTTGTAGCACAGGCTTCAGCCTGTGGGTTTACCTTGTGCAGACGTCAAAAGCCACAGGCTGAAGCCTGTGCTACTGGACCGCTTCCCTACTTCTTGATGGCTCGCGCCAAAGTAACACCGATATCCGCAGGACTTTGAATCGTCAGGATGCCCGCCGCGGCCATGGCTTTATATTTTTCCGCGGCCGTGCCTGCTCCGCCGCTGATGATCGCGCCTGCGTGGCCCATGCGTCGGCCTGGAGGGGCTGTCTGTCCGGCGATCAATCCCACGACGGGCTTTTTTACGTTGTCTTTAATGTAGGCTGCGGCTTTTTCTTCCGCGTCGCCGCCGATTTCGCCGATCATCACGATGGCATGCGTCTCGGGATCTTCGTTAAAAAGCTTGATGGCGTCGATGTGCGTCGTGCCGATAATTGGATCGCCGCCGATACCAATGCACGTGGACTGTCCGATGCCGAGCTGCGTCAATTGATGCACGGCTTCGTAGGTCAATGTTCCGCTGCGGCTTACAACGCCAATGTTTCCCTGCTTGTGAATACGCCCCGGCATGATTCCCATCTTGCATTTTCCAGGCGAAATTATTCCCGGGCAATTCGGTCCAATCAGCCGCGTCTTGGAACTTTTTAGTGCGGCCGCAACGCGGACCATATCGAGCGTAGGAATTCCTTCCGTGATGCACACAACAAGCGGAATTCCGGCATCGATGGCCTCAAGAACCGCGTCGGCTGCATACGGCGGCGGAACAAAAATGATGGACGCATCCGCGCCGGTTTCGCGCACCGCATCCGAAACCGTGTTGAACATCGGCACATTTTCATGCTTCGTGCCGCCTTTGCCCGGCGTAACACCTGCAACCACCTTGCTGCCATACTCAAGCATTTGCCCTGCATGAAAGCTGCCTTCGCGTCCCGTAAGGCCCTGCACGACAACGCGTGTTTTTTCGTTGATCAATACGCTCATCGCGCACCCCCTGCCAGCGCGACGATTTTATCCGCTCCGTCTTTCATGTCAGTTGCGATTGTGAAATTGCAACCTGAGTCCCGCAAAATTTCCTGGCCTTTTTCCACGTTGGTTCCTTCCATTCGGATGACCACTGGCAGCTTAAGATTCAATTCCTTTGCCGCGGCGACAACGCCGTTCGCGAGCACGTCACACCGCAAAATTCCGCCAAAAATATTGATGAACACACCCTTCACACTCTTGTCGCTGATCAGAATTTTGAAAGCGTTCTTTACCTGCTCGGCCGATGCGCCTCCGCCTACGTCCAGGAAGTTTGCCGGCGAGCCGCCCGACAGCTTGATGATGTCCATAGTGCTCATCGCGAGGCCCGCGCCGTTCACCATGCAGCCAACGTTTCCGTCCAGCTTGATGTAATTCAGTTTGTAGGTGGAGGCTTCGACTTCGAGCGGGTCTTCTTCGTTCAAATCGCGAAGTT